>NZ_JAHAVQ010000186.1 GCF_029916425.1 Liquorilactobacillus sicerae
GTTTCAACTTGATTGCGAAATTCTTCGAGGAATCCCGGATCAATCTTATAGGCGATCTTGCCTGGAAGCGAGGTCCCACCGCGATGAAGAACTTTATGTAAAAGTGTGTAGCTGCTTGAGCCGGCAAACAAGGCAAATTTGCTTCTAATAGTCATAAACAAATTATAGACTAGCCGTCAATCAAGATTGATATAATTAGGGACATGACACAGCTATTTTTTGAGTATGGAGCGATGGGCTCCGGAAAGACTATCGAAATTTTAAAAGTTGCTCATAACTATGAGTCACAAGGCAAAAAAGTTTTATTAATGACGCCTTCAGTCGATGATCGGGCTGGCGTTGGAATTATTGCCAGCCGAATCGGTTTGAAAAGAGAAGCGATTGCTATTCATAAAGTGGACAATTTATTTGAAGAAGTTTCAAAAGTTGATGGGAAACTTGCTGCTGTTTTAATTGATGAGGCTCAATTTTT
>NZ_JAHAVQ010000187.1 GCF_029916425.1 Liquorilactobacillus sicerae
GGCCACGCAGACGGTGACCGTGCAGCCCGGCGACAAGCGGTCGGCGATCGCGTACACGGTGACCAATCCCGCCGACGGGCTCACGGCATCCGCGTTCATCATCGTGCCGCCCCGGCAGACCGGCCGGACGGTGCCGCCGCCGTACCTGAACCAGAAGGTGCTGCCGCAGTACGTCGACATGAACCAGACCAAGACGTGGAAGCTGGCCGACATCCTGATCGTGCCCGCCAAGACGCCGCCGAAGCTGATCGACACCGCCGACATCCAGGCGCCCAACTCCGACGGCTCGCCGATCGCGGTCGGCGACGACGCGATCCGGTTCACCCCACGGGCGGGCTTCCGCGGGCAGACGACCATCACCTTCCGGGTGACCGACGGCACCTCGGCCGACGACCCGAACGGCCACACCGCGCTCATCAGCTTTCCGATCACGGTGGGCGACCCCGATCAGCTCGACGAGCCTCCGACCTTC
>NZ_JAHAVQ010000188.1 GCF_029916425.1 Liquorilactobacillus sicerae
TACTCCGTCACCCAAAAATAGGAAAGGCAAAGCATTTTTAAACAGCAATCCGCCAAGTATCGGACCGATTGCATAACCTAAATTCCAGCCCATATAGGAAAGCGAATAAGAGGCTTGACGATTTTTTGGAACCGTTATGTCAGCTAAAAGAGCATCATAGGCTGGTGAGGAAATTGAATAGAGAATTGAAGAGAGAATCAATAAATAGACCAATAGCATCGACGAGCTTTTAATTGAAGCACAAAACATCAAAACCAATGCCCCGGGTATTTGTGATAGGAGAATAATTTTTTTACGACCGATCAAGTCAGTGAATTTTCCGCCAATAATCATTCCCGGAGCCGATAAAGATCCTAGAATTGTAATATATAACCCCGATTCAGCAGCACTGAGACCTATTTTTTCAGTCAAAATCAAAGTCAAAAGGGGCTGAACAAAGGAGCCCGCTGCATCAATGATCCGAGAAATAAAC
>NZ_JAHAVQ010000189.1 GCF_029916425.1 Liquorilactobacillus sicerae
TCTTTTGACTGGCCAGTTAGCTAATATTTTGGATTTAATAGAAACATTAAACGAAGTTGATACCGACGGCGTTAAACCAACCTATACTGTTTCTGATAATATCAACGTTCTAAGAGAAGATGTTGCCGTTAAATCTAATCAAAAGAATGAATTATTGGCTAATGCGCCTGAAACCCAGGATGGCCAGATTAAAGTTCCAGCAATTATTGACGAGGAAAGCTAAAATGACTGATTTTTTTAAGGAAAATTTAACAAGTTTGCACAAAAAATTAGTCGATAAAGAAATTTCTTCAACCGAACTAACAAAAGAAGCCCTTAATAAGTCGAAAAGCTCTCAAAGTGAAATTAATGCTTTTATCACGATTGATGATCAGGGTGCTCTAAAACGAGCTGCTGAAGTCGATGCAGCCGGAATCGATGCTAATAATATTCTGTCCGGTATTCCTTTTGCAATTAAAGACAATATTATTAC
>NZ_JAHAVQ010000018.1 GCF_029916425.1 Liquorilactobacillus sicerae
ACTCAACTTTTTAAAAGATGCAAGCATCAATCAAAAAGTCTCGTTCGACTTGCATGTATTAGGCACGCCGCCAGCGTTCGTCCTGAGCCAGGATCAAACTCTCATTTTAAAGTTTGTGACTCAAATTATTACTAGCGAATTGACTTCGCAAATGTTGTCCTTTTTCAAGGCCCTGCACATTTGTTTATCGAAACTTTGTTCAGTTTTCAAAGGTCTACTGGCTTACTGTCCACAGTCCTTCATTCAAAGAAGAAATGCTTTACTGTAACAGCAACGTTTTATATAATACCGTGAAACAGTTATAACGTCAAGTATAAATTCCAAAAAATCACTATTCAAAGCTTCTTTGATTTATTAATTTGCGAATATTATGAGCATTAATAAGCTAATCGTAAATAAAATGTAGAACTATTTTTTTAAAACAAATTGATCAATTCAAAACTGTGAATAAAAGACGAATTATAAAAAATGCTTTTTTCAAAAAAATTTATTGACTGACAATTGTAAAATATGGAAAAGAAGCCATGACTTTTTAAGTCAATCTGCTTCATTGAATATTTACGCAATTCTCCTATAGAAAAACTTCTTCTATATATAGAAATAAATCATTCACCTTACTTTTGCTAAAATCTTTCCTGCAATTGTGCAAAACCCTTCTGTCCAACAATCACTCCGCCATTAATCATCCGCCTTCCTATATGTATATGACAGGTTTTTCAGTCACCAGTAAAAACAATTAATTTTAAAAAACAATATAAAAAAATGATCATCGTGGCAAAAGCCAAAATGATCAGTGCACTGTTACTTATTTTTTCCTGTTATTTTTCTTCCTTTGTTCAAATTCTATTTTCATATTTCCCAAACCGCGGCCGATAATCTGCTTGGAGGTCAGCGCGCGGAACATCTTATTTGGTCCAAGATGATCCCGCATAGCTCGTAAAACTTTTTTTGGCTGTTTGGATGCAAACATAAATTGACCATTTCTTTTAGTATTGATTGCATAACGAGGAATCCACTTGCCTTTGAGTAAAACCGACGCTTCAACGTAATCAATCTCTGTCCAGGGAATTTGAATATATTTATTTTTGTCACGCGAATTATAAAATTCAAAAGCATTGTTGCCAACCATTACTTGACCATACTCGCTTAATCCCATAAAAGATGTCGCATCAGCAACCAAATCGACTTTCGTATTGAGCGACTGTACCATTTTCTTCCCTCCTCACCAGAATCTTTAGTTTAATTATAAAACAAAAGAACAGCCTTATCCAAGATAAATAAGGCTGCCCGCAAACTTGACCAAATATTAAAGCAAACCGATAACGTGTCCCACAACACCTACAACAAAGAGACTTAAAATAATTACGATCGGTGAAACTTTCTTCTTTAGTAACCACATGCACAGGAAGGTCAACAGCAAACCTGCTAAGCCTGGAATCAAAGAATCCAAGTTATCCTGTAAAGTCTTAGTTTGATAGCTGGTCAGAGATAAACCATTTTGATATTCAGTAAATGCTTTAGCCAACCCTGAATGAGTCAATGGAATCTTATCCCAATCAATATAAGCACCAGAACTTAACTTAACCTTTGAAACAACAGGTACAAAGCTAATACTTACCCACCGTTCAACCAAAGCTGCCAAAACAAACATACCCATCATTGAAGCAACACTTGTTACATCATGCAGCAAACCACCGGAAAGGTCATCGGTGATTTTTGAACCCGTACGATAACCAAATTCCTGAGTATACCACATAAATGCCCACCGAATCGCATTCCAAAGCACGAAGAATAAAATTGGTCCTAAAATATTGCCGCTGATTGCTAAGGAAGCACCTAAAGCACCTAAAATTGGCCGAACAGTATACCAGAAGACTGGATCACCAACACCAGCCAGCGGGCCCATCATACCAACTTTCACACCTTGAATCGCAACATCATCAACTTCAGCACCATTTGCCCGTTCCTCTTCCAATGCTAGCGTAACACCGATAACTGGTGAAGCTAAGTATGGATGAGTATTAAAGAATTCAAGATGGCGTTTTAAAGCTGCTGCACGATCTTCTTTTTTAGGATAAAGTTTTTTAATTGCTGGGATCAAAGCATAGCACCAGCCACCATTTTGCATACGTTCGTAGTTCCATGAGCCTTGAATGAAAGTTGAACGCCAAGCAACGGCTAACCGATCCTTTTTGGTCAATTGAATCTTGTTTTCTGCCATTTTCTATTCCTCCCTCTCTTAATAGTCGTTTAGAATGTCATCTAGCGAATCGCCGCCGTTGCCGCCATTTCCGCCGTTGCCGCCATTATTATTTTCAGCTTTCTTTGTTAAAGTCAGGTACATCAAAGAAAGCGCTAATCCCAAAGCACCAATTGCAATCAAAGTTAAATCGGTAATTGTGGCAACTACGAAGCCAATTGCAAAGAATGGCCATACTTCGCGGCTAGCCATCATGTTGATAACCATTGCATACCCAACGGCAACAACCATGCCGCCACCAATTTTCATACCATCATTTAACCAATCAGGCATTGCATTTAAAGCAGCTCTAACACTTGCAGTTGGAATGAACATCATAGCAGCTGCTGGAAGTGCAATTCTTAATCCTTGCATACCGATCGCAATAACTTGCCAAAAATCAATCTTACGATAATCTCCTTTTTCAGCTGCTGCATCCATAAAGTGAATAATCGGAACAGCTAAAGTACGTGCAATCATGGTTAAGAATAAACCAGCTACAGCCAATGGGACAGCCACCGCAACGGCTGTGCCAACACCTTTAGAGCCTTGACCACCTAAAACTAAAATAATAGCTGAAGCAACTGCGGCCAATGCAGCATCAGGAGCAACTGCGGCACCAATGTTAGCCCAACCTAAAGCAATCATTTGTAATTGACCACCTAGGATAACACATGGTATCAACTGGCCAGTAACTAGCCCGATCAATGTACATGCAACTAATGGTTGATGAAATTGAAATTCATCCAAAATACCTTCCATCCCCGCAAAGAATGCGACGATGACAACTAGAATAATCGATATTGCAGACATGTTAATCCTCCTTTTTTTAGCTCGGTCAACAATTAGCTATTTTTAGCTATTTCTGACTTAGCTTTATTAAGCAATTCATCCATATTCTCGCCTGAATCATTTGGAACCTTACGAACATCAAACTTGATTCCCTTGGCTTTTAATTCTTCAAAAGTATCAACATCGGTCTGATCCATTGAAAGAACTTTGTTGACAACCACTTTGCCAACTGAATGCGCCATTGAGCCGATATTCAATTCCTTAATATCAACGCCACCTTTGATGGCCCGTAAAGCATCCTCAGGGTTTTCAAATAACAGTAACGCTTTAGTATTACCAAAACGTGGATCCTTGGCAATTTCAATTAGTTTCTTAATTGGAATAACATTTGCTTTGATAGAAGGCGGAGCAGCTTGAACAATCAGCTTCTTGCGCAAATCATCATGTGCAACGTTATCAGAAACAACAATAATTCGAGTTGGTTGAACCGTCTTCGACCAGGCAGTTGCAACTTGCCCGTGCAACAGACGTGAATCGATTCGAGCTAAAACATATTTGATCTTGCCATCGCCAACAACCGTTCCTGGAGCTAAACGACCATTCCCTTTTCTGCCGCCGTTTCCTTTAACTGCCGCTTTAGGTTTTGGCTGCAGTGACTCTGGTTTAACTTTCACTCCATCTTTAGCAGTTTCAATAATATGAGCCGCAATTTCATGAGCTGAGTTCATCGACATCCGAGATGCATATGCTTCGATCACCATTGGCAGATTCATGCCGGCAACAAGAGCCCATTTGTCTTTATGAGCTTCTAATAAATTGTTTGCCTGATTAAATGGTGTCCCGCCCCATAAGTCGATTAAGAATAACACTTGATCTTGATCTTCAAATGATGCAATCGCCTTTTCCATTTTGGCTCTAACATCATTTGGGCCCTCATTTGGCATCAAGGTTACGGCTGCAACATCTTTTTGTTCGCCAAAAATCATTGAGCCGGATTGATAGATGCCATCTGCAAAGCCGCCGTGACTTGCTAGGATAATTCCTACCATCTCTAATACCTCCTAAAAATTTATTCCCTTGAATCTATCAAGCTCTAAGGGTTGTAAAGTGCTGCTTTACTTTGTTCAAAAACAGCTGCTGTTCACCACCTTTCAATTAATTAAACCAGCTTTTTATCTTGCAAAGCTTTCCAGAGATCTTTGGAGTTATCACCAGAAACTTTGCGAACATCCAGCTCGATTCCTAGTCGATGCATCCAAATAAAAGCCATCACATCTTTTTTGCTGACGGCAATCGTATCTGTTACCATCATCCGATCATTGTCAAAGCTTAAAGCCCCAATGTTGACTTTTTTGACTTTGATACCACCTGAAATCAAACGCATCGCATCAACTGGGTTTTCGACTAGAATCAAGACTTGCAAAAAATCGAACCGTGGATCTCGATAAATGCTGATCATCTTAAAAACCGGGATAACGTTGACCTTGATGCCTGGCGGAGCCGCTTGAAATAACAGTGTTCGCCTGATACGATCATGGGCAGCGCTATCAGAAACAACTAAGATTCGATTGACTTTAGTTACCTTCGCCCAATTAGTTGTGACCTGGCCATGCAACAAACGGCTATCAATTCTAAATAAGCGGATATCCATTGGCATTTTCATCACCTAAACCCTAGTATCAAAAATGAAAAAGAAATAATTGAACAACAGCCTTCTAACATAACACTCAATTAAAAAGCACTTCACCCTTTTTATAAGCAAACTTCATGCCAACTTTTGTGTATCGCTTACAAAGCCTTTATTGCCGTACTTTAAATAAAATTTAAAAAACGACACACTATTTTTAAATAGTGTGTCGTTTTTCTGTGTCAGTGTTTTTGCATTTCTGTGTCAAAAAGTTCATAAATATAATATGTTTCCGCAGTTTCTAATTTCAAATTCAAAGTTTCTTGCAAAATATCATTGGCCTGCTCAATAATTTTAAAGGAGGGCCTCTTTATCACTTCTGCCAATTGTTGAGGATCGACCTTCATCTGTGAATTAGTTAGGCAACGTTCAATTGCTCCTGCTAAGTGCATAATTAAACTGATTCGAAATGAATTATCCATCTCCAGCTGCTGACGATGATCAATGAAATCACAGTAGCTTTCAAGGATCTTAACAATTTTGGTTGGATTAATAAAAGTAAAATACTGACTAAGATACTGTTCAGCTAGTTTTTCGCTTTCCTCAGCTGATAACTTCCACTGAAAAATAATTAAATTCCAGTTTAGCAAGCCGCTTGAGTTTACACCAATCACGTCAGCCAGTATTATGAAAACGAGGATACCCTTTTATTTTTAGATTTCGTTTTCAGAAAGGAAGGATCTACTTGAAAATTGGTTTTATTGGAACCGGCGTTATGGGGGCAGCAATCGCTGAAAATTTGTTGAAAGACGGACAGCAACTAGCCGTCTACAACCGGACTAAAAGCAAGACTGATCAGTTAGTCGCTGATGGGGCAGTTTGGTGTGATAGCCCGGCACAAGTTGCTAAAACTAGCAATGTTGTCTTTACAATGGTCGGTTTTCCACAAGATGTCGAAGAAGTTTATTTTGGCGAACAAGGGATCTTCAAAACTTTAACTCCCGGATCAGCAGTTGTTGATATGACGACCAGCAAACCTTCGCTAGCAGCTAAAATTGGTCAATATGCTGCTGAGCATGATTTTGCTGCTTTGGATGCCCCAGTTTCTGGTGGTGATATTGGAGCCAAGCAAGCAACGCTAACAATTATGGTTGGTGGCTCAAAAGCCGCTTACGAACGCTTACTGCCGCTTTTTAAGATTATTGGTCAAACTACGACTTATTTTGGCCCGGCTGGTGCTGGACAACACGCTAAGATGGCAAATCAAATCATGATTGCCGGAACGATGACTGGTTTGACAGAAATGCTGCTCTATACCCGTAAAGCCGGCCTAGATGAACAAAAGGTGTTGACGGCTTTGTCAAATGGCGGTGCTGACAATTGGAGCATGGAAAATTATGTCCCACGGATTTTAAAAAATGATTACACTCCCGGATTTTTTGCCCGCCATTTCTTAAAGGATCTGCGGATCGCTTTAGAAGAAGCTGATAAAATGGGCTTGGATCTGCGAGCAACCGAAAATGCTAAGCGTCTATACGAAATCATGGTCGACGTCAAAGGACTCGGCAATCAGGGCACTCAAGGTTTAATCAACATTTATTGATCACTATAAATTTGCTAAAGCAGCTACTCAAGTTTAAAAACTTGGCGCTGCTTTTTATTAACAACTTTTTCACAATTTGGCAGCTCCAGCAAACTAATGTTAACAATAAAAATGCTTAATAGCTAAAGATTAGATTGACATTTTGCAAAGTAATGAGCAAAATATAGTTATTAAAAAGCCTTGACTGCTTGAATAGTCAAAGCTTTTAATAATTAAGCCTAATGGTATAAGTCAAAGCGACCCTTGGCAAGCATTTCTTTCAAACCGCCAGTTGCCAGCAATGATTTATCCATGATCGCTTTTTTCACAAATGAAGCCGGATAACCCTTGATTGCCGTTTTGCCGACTAATCCAAACGCATGAGTATTACCGATCGATGCAACTGAGCCAGCTGATTCAAACGTAAATTTGCCGCCTTTTTCTCCTTTAAGCTGAGCTGACAAGTTTTTAGCGGCTTGATCACCCATTTTTAAAGCAATTTGTGCCGTTGTCGGATACGGCCGATTGTTTTGGGCATTCATTACTGCTGAAACATCCCCGATAATATAGACATTGCTGTAGTCTGGATCAGTCAGATCATCAGTAACCATGACCCGACCCCGGCGCTGCTTGAAACCGGATGCTTCCATTACCTGGCTGCCACTGACACCTGTTGTCCAAATGATCGTCTTGGCAGTTAAGTCCTTGGTAGCACCGGTTTCTTTGTCCTCTTGGTAAACGACCGTATCTGGCTTAATGGCTTTGATCGGTTTACCAGTTAAAAACTTCACGCCCCAATTTTTCAAATGCGAAATCCCATAATCAGCCAGCTCTTCAGCAAACATTGGCAGTAAACGAGTAACAGCTTCCACACAATAAAATTCCAATTCTTGTGGCTCAACCCCGGCAATTGAAGCTAAATGACGACGAGCATCGCATAAAGCACCTAATAATTCGATACCTGTAAAACCGGCACCACAAACTACCACCCGCAAACTAGCTGGATTATGGGTGTGCGTGTAATCCTTCATTTGGCTGACTAAATGCTGATAGACCTGTTCAGCTGTTTCAACATCAACCATTTGTAAAGCATGTTCTTCCACCCCTGGGATGCCAAATGACTCTGAGCGAAAACCCAAAGAAATGATCAGATAATCATAATGCAATTTTTGACTATTTTTTAGAACAACTTCCTGGCGATCACGATCAATTTTTTCAACAGTTGCCTGGACAAAAGTCGTGACTGATGGATTAATCACATCTTTGATCGCATAAGTGATCTTTTCTCTGGTTTGGGTTCCAGCAGCCACCTCGTGCAAATCAGTTGATTCGTAATGATAATCGTTGCGATCAACTAATGTAATATGAAAACCGCTGTTGCTTTGGACTTGCAGGCGATGCAATGCCCGCAAGCCAGCATATCCAGCACCTAAAATAACTACTTCCTTCAACTTTTCCATCTCCTTACAATATTTAAACAAACGGCATAAATACTAGATAAAATAGTGCTTGACTGGCGGCACCGATAGCTAAGATCTTAACGGCACAAATGAACGTTTCCTTTTTGACCTGTTTTTTTAGAAAAAGCCGAACCTGACTAATAATAAACGGCAAAACCAGCAAGGCCAAAAGGACTGTCCATGGTGCAATTTTGATTGCCACCGCTGCAACCAGGCTAATCACCGCCATTATATTCATTATAACAAATAAATGTAGTGCACGTCTCTTTCCAAGATAGTGAACTAAAGTATATCGTTGATTGCTTTCATCTTCATCCAGATCACAGATATTATTAGCTAGCATCAAGTTTGAGATCCACAACGTATTGGGCAGTGAAATTAATAAGATCCGGCCTAAATTTGCCCAATCCCAACTGAACATTTGATAGGTATTGATATAAACACAGATCAAAGTGATCATCAACCCCATCGTTGGTCCGGAAAATAATTCACCTAATGGCAGGCTTGATAACGGCCGCGGACCAGATGAATAAAAGATTCCGACCAAATAACAAAAAACTCCCATGATCAGTAACGGCCAACCCACGATGGTGACGATCCATAAACCAAGGCCAGCTGAGATCACAATCATGCCGACCATCATCCAAAAGACCTGACGCAATGATAAATTCTCACGGCCGATAATATTGGTTTTTTGCCGATAATTATTCGTATCAACCGCATGATGATAATCGTTATAATTGTCCATGATATCAACGGACATATTAAAAACAAACATGGCGACAAAAAAGGCCGTCAATAACCCTGGATGAACGGATCGATAATTGAACCAGCTAAAACATGCTCCTAAAATAAATGGTAAAACGCTAGCTGTTTTCGCCTTGATTTCGACGAGCTCCATAAATATCGGGAGCGTCATTTTATTTGACATCTTATCTACCTCCAACTTTATTCTTTCCGCTATTTTAAAAAATGTGGTTTAATAATATTTAGAGATTACCCAGCAACTAATTGTTGGCACAGGAAAGGATTTAAATCATGTTAGATTTATGGAAACATTACCCTAAAATTGCTAAGCAGCTGAATGATGTTCGTTCGCTGATGCATCAATTATTATCTTCAGGCAACCCAGCGATCCAAGCACTGCTTAACGACTGTGCCCAACAACAAGGAAAAATGTTGCGTCCTGGATTATTTCTAGTATTTGCGCAATTAGGCCAGCCAGATATCCGGCGTTCGAAAAAACTGACCAAAGTAGCCGCTTCACTTGAAATCTTGCATCAAGCGACGTTAATTCATGACGATATTATCGATGATTCACCACTGCGGCATGGAACGATCACGATCCAAGCCAAATATGGCAAAGATACTGCTGTTTATGCTGGTGATCTATTGTTCACTATCTTCTTTGAACTTTTGATTGAAACCATGAACGGTACCCCTTATCTGAAGATCAATTCCGATACGATGCGACACTTGCTACATGGTGAATTGAACCAGATGGCTGCTCGTTTTCAGCAACAGCAGCCGATCAGCAACTACCTAGCCAATATCAAAGGCAAGACTGCTGCCTTATTCCGCTTAGCCTGTATGGAAGGAGCTTATTTTGGCGGTTTGAACCAGCCAAAAATGGTAGCTCTTGCAGCTCAAATTGGAGAAAATATTGGAATTGCTTTTCAAATTTACGACGATATCCTTGATTATTCAAGTTCAACAGCAACTTTAAAAAAGCCTATCTTGGAAGATGTCGCTCAGGGTGTCTATACTTTACCGCTGTTGCTAGCCTATCAACAAAAACCTGCTGAATTTGATCAGCTGTTAGCTAAGAAACGACAGATTTCAAAATCAGAGATCAAACAAATCAGCCAGCTAGTCAAAAAATATCACGGAGTTAAACAAGCTAAGGAATTGGCTTGGAACTACACTCAACAAGCCATTCAACAGATCAAACAGCTGCCAGATGGAAAAGCGGCCGAAGAACTCCAACAATTAGCTGAAAAATTATTAAAACGAACTTTTTAAGATTATCTTCAAGCACTGGAAAAGCAGCTAGCTTTTTCAGTGCTTTTTTACGCTTGTTCCACTGTTTTTCAAGCCCCGTGATCGATGGCCAGCAATTTTTGATAATGCTGATTATGAGCTGCCAATTCTTGTGGCGAACCGCTCATCTGCAGGTGGCCATCTTCAATAAAGACTACCTGATCCATTAAGGATAAGCCTTGCAAATGGTGGGTAATCCAAATCAAGGTTTGCTCACCCAGCTGCTGATTGATCGTTTCGATCAGTTCTTGCTCGGTAATTGGGTCCAAACTAACTGTCGGTTCATCTAAAATGACAATCGGGACATTTTGCAGCAGAATCCGGGCTAAAGCCAATCGATGCCGCTCACCGCCGGAAAAACGCAGGCCGGCTTCGTCAACTTCTGTCTCCAGCCCAGCCGGCAGCTTAGCAACCAACTGTTTAAGACCTACTCGCTCCAAAGCATCCCACAGCTGCCGATCAGTCGCCTGTTCATTCGCTAAACGCAAATTATTGCTTAAAGTCGTATGAAATAAATACGGTGACTGATGCAGCACACCAATATACCGGTTGATTTCTGGGTTCAACTGCCAAGTTGCTAGACCATTTAAAGTTACTTGACCAGCTGTTGGTTTAAGGTCGCCGCGCAATAAATGAGCTAAAGTTGTTTTTCCAGAACCGCTCCGGCCGAGAATCGCCAGCCGTTCACCAGGTTTGATCGTTAAATTCAAGCCCGCCAGTGCTTTTTGTGCAGTTGCTGGGTATTGATAGTCCAACTGCTGAACTTCAAGTGTCAATGGCCCCTTGAGCGTTGGCAAAGTCTGATGATGCATTGAAAGCTGGTTGCTTTCTGTTAAAGTTAGCTGATTTAACCGTTGGAGTGAATCTTGATAAATATTCGTCTCCTCGGCCGCCTGACTTAAAGGAGCAAAGGCATCAGCTAATGGAAAAATTGCTAAGACGAAAGCTGCGATCCAATTAGCAGCTCCCCCATGACTGCCGGGAAAGCGAAAACTGGTCCAGACTAACAAAACGACTGTCAGCAAACCGAAGACCACTTGAACCAAAAAATCGCGTCGATGGTCAAATTTTTGAATTGCTCGACGGACATAGGCTAAATGCCGTTCATTTGCCAAATGTGCCGTTAAATATTCTTTCGTCCGCTGACTGAAGATCCAATCAGAAACTCCGAGAACATTATCTGTTAGCTCAGTATACAGCTGATTTCTTAAAACCTTCTGCTGTTCTTGGCGGGCTGCATTTGCCAGCAGCGACCAAAGTGGGAAAACAAAAATGATAATTGCAAATAATAATAACATGACCAGTCCAAACCACCAAGAAAACCAGCCTAAGCCGATAATGATAAAAGCATATAAACTCCAGGCAGTGATCGTGGGAAAAACCGTCCGCAAATATAGGTTTTCTAAATGATCGATATCATTGGATAATAGCCCTAAAATATCTCCCGTTTGATGATGACTCTTAAAAAAGACCGCATCTTTTTCTAATGTTTGGTACAGTTTCAAGCGCAAACGCGATGTCAGGCGTAAGACCCAGTTATGACTGGTCAGCCGTTCAGCGTAACGAAAGACTGGCCGACCAATTCCAAAAGCCCGCGTCAAGACGATCGGAACATAAATAATCAGGATGTTTTCCGGTAAAGCAGCTGCCCGACTGATCAAATAACCGGAATTAAACATCAAGGCGGCCGCACAGAAGTAAGTCATAAAGCCCAAAAACAGTGCTAGAATCAATGAACGGCGATACTTTTTCAAAAATGGCCGTACCCAGCTGTCACGTTTAAAAAGTTTAAAAATACGCATGATCAGACACTCCTTAATGAACGACTTAACTGAACAAATGCACCGTTTTGCTGTTGCAGCTGAGCCAGCGTCCCTTGCTCGACAATCCTTCCTTGGTCAATAACCAAGATCCAATCCATTTCCTGCATCCAATGTAAGCGATGAGTTGCAAAAAACACTAAATGATTCGCCATCAACGGCAACATCCGCTCTTTCAATTCAACTTCGGTTTCAATATCCAAATGAGCAGTTGGTTCATCAAACAAAAGCACTTTCCGACTTTGATCAAGAAAAGCTCGGGCTAAAGCAATCCGTTGCGCTTGACCACCACTTAGTGCGCGGGCGCCTTCGCCAATTTGCGTATCCAAACCTGCTGGCAACTGAGCCACTAGTTTTTCTAAACCGACAACTTTGACCGCTTGCTCAACTTGAGCTGCGGTTGCCTGTGGTTGATAAAAAGCAATATTGTCGCGTAACGAGGACCGAAAAATATATGGATTTTGTGGAATATAAATCAACTGTCGCTGCCAATCAGGTTGAGCAAAAGATGTTAGCAACTGGCCAGCAATTTTAATTTGAGCTGTCTGCGGTTTTAAAAAGCCACCCAAAAGATTGATCAAAGTCGATTTACCAGAACCGCTTAAACCAATGATCCCGATTTTTTGAAAGCCAGTTGCTTGAAAACTCAACTGCTGGACAGATCTTGACTGCTGCGGATAAGCAAAATCCAGCTTAGTGACCATCAAATGGCTTTGATCATTCCAAGCCGGCAATGAAGTTTTCGTTGTCGCAGCTGGTTTGATGGCTAAAATCTGACTGATTGCTGTTAAAGCATTCTTGCCATCCAAGGTCGCATGATAATCATTTGAGAAATCCCGAATCGGCAAAAAATATTCGGGACTCAAAGTTAAAATCGTCAATGCTGGAAACAAAAGGATCGTCCCAGCAACTAAGCGAATTCCTAACAAAACAGCAACCACCGCAATCGATAGGGTTGTAAAGAAATCTAATGCAAAAGTTGATAAGATCGCAACTTTCAACGTGCTCATTGTCGCTCGGCGAAACCGCTCGCTAGTTTTAAAAATACTGCGAGCATAACGCTTGCTTAATCCCAAATATTTTAAAGTATCAATCCCGCGCAATGAATCGACAAAGTGATTCGACAATAGCTGATAGGTATGATACTGACGATCAGCTTTGGCTTGAGCGGCATAACCCAAGACGATCATAAAAATTACGATCAATGGATAAATAATCAGCAAAAAAACACCTGAACGCCAGTCCAAGTACCAAATAACTGCCAAAATCAACCAGGGAACGATCATCATGGTTGTTGCTTTAGATAGGATCAGCCGCAGATATTTTTCTACTTGATCGACGCCTTCTAGAGCCATCGTCGTCATATTACCGGTCCCTTGGCTTTGAATCAACTGCGGTCCTTGTTCAAAGGTTTTGCTCAGTAATTCCTGCCGCAAACGTTGTGCTTGCTGACGCGAATAACTGTCCAGCAAATCCTCTTTGATCCATAAAATCAAATGCCGCAACAAATAGCACATCACAAACAGGCCGATCCACTGCCACTGTTTGCTTAGCGTTTGACCAGCCCATAAATCAGTAATTGCTTTAGCTAAAAAACAAGCCTGCCCCAAAATTGAAGCGGCTTGCAAACAGGCTAAACCCAAAAGCAACACTAACACCGGCCGAATTCGCGGAAAATTCAGTAATTTTTTATCAATCATAATTAATACCCAGAGCCCGTTTCCGGACGGTGACTGATCCGTTCATGGAAAATATAGTAAGTCCAGCCAATGTAAGCCAAGACAAACGGCAAGAAAACGCAAACTACGATTGTCATAACTTTCAACGTATACGGACTAGAAGATGCTGTCGAAATCAACAGGTCATATTTTGGACTGATCGAACTGATCATGACCCGTGGGAATAACCCCGTAAATAAAAGTGCCACTAAAGCGACAAAAGTCAAACCACTAGCTAAGAAAGCCGCCATTTCCTTTGATTTAATTACACTTAAATGAGCTCCAACCGTCAATAAAACGATCAAAACCAACAGCCCCAAAGTCGCGACAAAATGGACTGTGAAGAAATCCGTCTTGAAATATAATAAAATGGCAAAGACAACTAGACCAGCATACAGGATCCAATAAAACATACTGGCTTGATTTTTTGCCCGTTGCCGAATCGGACCAGTTGTCTTCAAAGCAATGTAGTTTAAACCGTGCAAGTAGCTCATTAAAGTAACTGCAACGCCGCCAACGACGGAGAACCAATTAATGTAATCAGTAAATGAAGCGGTCATATTGCCTTTAGCATCAATTGGCATTCCTTGAATCATACTGATAAAAACCACTCCGAAGAAAAACGGCACGATCAAACTGCCTAAGGCCAAAGTTGCACCCCAGAAGCCTTTTTTATGATCTAATGATTGAGCCTTAAACTCAAATGAAACCCCACGGATAATCAAACCAACTAAAATGATAAAGAACAGCAGATAATAGCCACTAAATAGAGCTGAGTACCAAAATGGGAATGAGGCAAACATCGCCCCGCCAGCCGTGATCAACCAAACTTCATTGCCATCCCAAATTGGACCAATTGTGGCAATCAGCTGATCTTTTTCCTGCTCATTAACAGCCAAGCCTTTCGTTGCCATCCCAACTCCAAAATCAAATCCTTCAAGAAAGAAGAAACCTGCAAATAAGACTCCGATCAGTAAAAACCAAATAAATTGTAAAGGGCTCATTATTCGAACGCCTCCTTGTCAAATGGATCAACCTTGTCTGCCCGGCGATCTTTTTCAGCTTGTTGTTCATCATAGCCTGGTCCTTTTTTCAAAACTACCCGAACTAAAGAAATCATCGTTGCTGCCAAGAATGTAAATAGCAAAAAGTAAACAATATTTGAAGTTAGCAACGAGCCAACGGAAACATTTGGCGAAACACTTTCTGGGATAGTGAATAAGCCGTAAACCGTCCATGGATAACGACCTAGCTCAGTTACTAACCAACCAGCCGTATTTGCCAAAAATGGTGCAAAGGTACATAAACCAACGATCCATAACATCCAACGGTGTTCATATAAAATTGGTTTCTTTTTGCGCGTCAAAAACAAGCCTAATGCGGAAACCAGCAACATTAAAACCCCAAAGCCTGCCATGATTCTAAAACTCCAAAACAATGTATTAACTGGTGGATAATAATTATTCTGCTTGCCATATTTCTTTTCTAGCTGAGCGTTAATTTCATTCATCCCTTTGACTGCTCCGGAAGTGCGACCATAAGCTAAAATACTTAACATATCCGGAATATCCAAACTGAAGTCATTTTTATGCTCTTTTTCATTTGACCAATCGATTACTGCCCAGGAAGCATGCTTGCCACTCGTATTGTAAAGTCCCTCAGTTGCAGCGAATTTCATTGGCTGTTCATTGATCAGATATTTCATCTGCTGATCACCAGCAAAAATTACCAATACTGAACCAATCAAAGCTAACAACAAGCCTAAGCGCAATGACTTTCGGTAAAAATGGGTCTCCTTAGCTGTTTTGCTTAATAACTGAAAAGCCGCCAACCCAGCAATAATGATTCCTCCAGTAACGATTGTGCCGGAAATAACATGGCCAAATTCATACCAGAGTTGTGGATTTTTTAATAAAGCACTAAAACTCGTCATAACAGCATGACCGTTTTTGATTGTATAACCTGTCGGATGCTGCATGAAACTGTTAGCTGTCAAGATCCACAAAGCCGAGATCACTGAAGCAAAAGTTACCAACCAAATAAAGGTCACGTGCAATTTTGGCCCAACCTTTTCCCAAGTAAACATCCATAAACCCAAGAAAGTTGATTCCATAAAGAAAGCCAGCAATGCTTCAATCGCCAACGGTGCCCCAAAAATATCCCCCATAAATCTTGAATAATCAGACCAGTTCATCCCAAATTGAAACTCTTGGATGATCCCAGTAACAACCCCAACGGCAAAGGTCAATAAAAAAATATTCCCCCAAAACTTTGCCATTCGGAGATACTCTTTCTTTTTAGTTACAACATAGGTCGTTTCCATAATGGCAACAGCAAGCGCGGTTCCAATTGAAAATGGTACAAAGAAAAAATGGAAGACCGTGGTCATTGCAAACTGAAAGCGTGCCAATGAAACGATACTCATGCAGATCTCCTCCTTTATAATTGCTTTTTGTCTCTTGAAAACAGCCATTGTTTTCTTCAACAACAAATAAATAAATAATTGAATTTACCATCCTTAATATACTCCACCTTAGTGAAAAATCCAATAAGCTTAATAAATAAAGATTGTGAAAAACATAATTTTTATTGCACTAATTAAATAGCTGATTACTCGATCCTTTTGGCGTGAACCATTATAGTTATCCGCTTTCAGTACTTTTTCATGTTTATTTATTAATTACAAAAACCAAGAAGACTCAATTATTTACTTACTTTTAATGCATAAGGATTCACAAGCTATTAAAAAATAATTTTTCTAAACTAGACTTATTAAGGGATAACCTTCTGATAACATTAAACCAAAAGCGCCCAACGCAATCACTACCACTAAAATCAATCCTCGACTAAGAAGCGAAAGCTGTTTAACACGTTTAAAAAGAATTTCACAAATACCGATCACTGCTAACGCCACTAACACCTTCAAAACAGCCAACACCGGCGATTTTGACCAAGCATAGCTAAACAACATCATTCCACTAATAATGGCGATTAAATAATCAACTCGAGCTGTCATTACAACGGCTTTTATCGCTTTGTTTTTAACAACTGTGAGCAAAATTACGACCAGCAAGACCACCGCTGCTAACAAATGAAGCCATAACCAAAACATAAACGTTCCTCCAATTAGGTAAGTTCAAATCCATAAAAAAGTGTACCTTGTCTGCAAACACAATTCAAACAAAGTACACTTATGTTTTATTTTAAATTCTAAGAAGCTTTCCATAAAAACTGGTTAATCAAACGACTGACTTTAAGATTATGGTGTAAGCGACTGTGTTGGGCTGATGCTCCAGAAATTTTAATTTGCTGATAGCTTTTAGCACGATGTTGCAATAAATATTTTAGAGAACGAGCTGAAACTGTGCTAACACGTCCATCAGAGTTACTTCCATTATTCAAATTCCCATAGATATTCATCACTCTCGTCTGGTCAAATGAATAACGATCGCGATGAGTTAAAAAGTAATGATAAAAAAAGCTAAGTCTCGTCGGTAAACCATTTTTTTGTAAACGATTATTTAAAAAACTATACCCATCAATATTAGATCCATCAAATGGACCTGCGATATCAACCTGATGCTTAAGTTTAAGTCCTGACAAACGTTTGTCTCCCAGTAAATAATACATCAGATCTAAGTTTCCCATCGAGTGAGCTACAACGTTATATTTATGAAAATGATATTTTCGTTGCAAACGATGTAAAGCATCCGCTAACCAATCTGCATCTTGATGATAATTTCGATCTCGATTATCAACAAAATCAACTTCAACAATTGGATTACGACTATTTCTTCGCCAGGTAGCCGAATGTTGCAACAATACCTTTCCTGTTGGCAAAACATTAGCTCGAACTACTGAATCAGTGACCCCAGCTTGTTTCGCTTTTCGAACAAAAAAAAGTTCCGCTCGATAGCTGCTGCCATAACCATGCAAGAAAAATGTTGGGGTTTGTGTTCGATTGTTGCTTTGGCTCCCCTTTGTCCATCCCACCATGGTCACACCTAAAATAACCAAAACAACCCATAAACCGTAATATTTTTTCATCCAGCCCACTCCCTTGAGCTTATTTTCGCCTAGAATACCATAATTTCTATAAGAATCAATCGCTGAAGGTTTAAAAAATCATTAAGGTTACTAAAGGTTTACTTAAAAATTTAAAGTTCCGTTAAAGACGCTAGTCATCAGCAGATGCTTGGTCGTAAAAATTTTTAAATCCTAAAAATAAAAAAATACCGTTTCACTTGAGAACGTCTTTGTTCCTTCTTTGTGAAACAGTACAATTTTAATAATTTTTTCAACTAAGCTTTCGCTGGATTCTTTTTCTTTTCAACTTTTTGGCCCATAGCCATCTTGTCATTATAACCCCAGAACCAAGTTACCAAGAAACTGACTACGATTGCTGCCAAACTTGATAATAAGAAAGCATAGAAGCTGGTCAAATTAGTTGGATTCTTCGGATCAAAGAAAGATGAAAAGCCAATCAACGATCCAGTAAAACCAAACATATTGCCATGCATTAAACCCGTAATGAAACCACTGGCGGCTGAACCAATCAAACCAGAAACAAAGACACGTCGATAACGCAAGTTTACACCGTAAATCGCGGGTTCTGTTACCCCACAAAAAGCTGAAATTGCTGCCGCAAAACCAAGTTCTTTCAATTCGCTTTTATGTGACTTGATTGCAACCGCTAGAACTGCAGCTCCTTGTGAAACCATAGTACCGGAAATGATCGCATTCAACGCACTTTCACCACTACCGGAAATTTGTTGAGCAACCAACGGAACAACACCCCAGTGCAAACCAAAAATTACTAAGACCTGATAGAAACCACCAATTACTAAACCACCAAGTCAACCAGAAACGCTAACCAACCAATTAATAAAATCGGCAATTCCGTTCGCAGCTCCTTGAATAACTGGACCGGTAATCACTAAAGTAATTGCACTGACAATCAAGATTGTCAATAATGGATTAAAAATCATCTGTAGATAACTTGGTAAAATCTTTTTAAACCAATCACCAATTTTTTTAGCTAGCCAAGCTGCCAAGATCATTGGAAAAATTGAATAGGTATATTTCAAGAACTGGAAGTCAAAACCACCAATTGAGAACATCGTTTTAAAGGCTGTGCCCCAAGTAACAATCTGCGGATAAGTTAAAACACCTCCGATAACAGCTGCAACGATTGGATCCCCGCCTAAATAACGAGCAGCTGCAAAGCCCACCATGATCGGCAAGAAATAAAAGGCTGAGTCCGCCATAGCACTAACAGTAAGATAAACAGTACTCTTAGCGTTTAAAATTGCACCAAGCTGGGGAAGCGTTAATAATGCCAAAATACCTTTAATAATCCCAGAAGCCGCAATTACGCCAATTACAGGTGTCATTGACCCAGTGATCAAGCCAATCAATTGATTGACGGCACGAACAAATCCATTACCAGCTTGTGTTTCAGTGCTAGCAGCTGTTTCATTAGCGACACCATCACTTAACTTGGCTGCAAATTCAGGTCCTAATTCAGCAACAACGGCATCATAAACATTGGTTACTTCATTGCCGATAACAACTTGATATTGACCGGAAGCTTTGATAACATCGATCACGCCTTTCGTGTTTTTCAAAGCTTCATCATTGGCCTGTCCTTCATCTTTCAAATAAAAACGCAATCGGGTAATGCAGTGGATCAAGTTGTTGACGTTTTTTTCACCTCCAACATCTTGAATAATTGTTTTGGCTAATTCTGAATAATCCTTTTTTGCCATGTTTGATCACTCCTTTTCATGAATGAGAGCTGCTACTGACTGGCCAACGCTGACCTGCTGCTCAGCAATTGGTTGCAGTTCGATCGCTTGATCAGCTGAATTGGTAATTACTAAAATCACTGTCGTTTGCAGACCAGCTGCCTTAATTGCCTCTAGATCCATTGCCATTAACTGCTGACCAAGTTTGATTTTTTGACCTTTTTTAACATAAATTTCAAACGGTTTACCATTCAAACCAACTGTATCGATCCCCAAGTGCAGCAAAACATCCAAACCATCAGTCGTTTTGATTCCCAATGCATGTTTGGTCTCAGCAACCATAGAAATCTCACCAGCTACCGGAGCACTAATTTCCCCGGTGGCTGGTTCAATTCCCAAACCTTTCCCCATTGCTCCTCCGGAAAAAACCGCATCTTGGACCTTGCTCAGTGAAATCAACTCCCCATTGACTGGAGACATTAATTCTGTTGTTGGAACACTTTTTTTCTTGAAGCCAAACAAACTAATCACTCCTTTTAAGCGTTTTCAAATTTCGCTATTATCTTACAACTTGTCTATACATCTGTCAAACTATTTGAAAAATACTTTTAAAATACAATGTTGCTCCATGCACTTGTTTGTCTATACAATAATGCTATAATAGTTTTTAGAAAACGATTTCCAAGGAAGTGAGCTATATGCAACCAGCCAATAAACAAAATATGATTGCTCAAGATATTGCTTCAAAAATCCATCATGAGATCTATGCACCGAAAACTTTTTTACCGAGCGAACACCAGCTTTGTGAATTATATGGAACTTCGCGTGAAACGATTCGCAAAGCCTTAGATCAGCTAACAGAATTAGGACTAATTCAAAAAATCAAGGGCCGTGGTTCTTTAGTCTTAGACATTCAACGTTACACCTTCCCAATTTCCGGGATCACCAGCTTCAAAGAACTAAACGCCGCTTTGGGAATGCATGCTTGCACTAAGGTTTTACATTTAAAGAAAACAATCTTACCTCCTCAACTGATCACTGAAGAAACTGGCAAAAAGCAGGCGGCCTTTTTCGTCGAACGCTTACGGCTGATTGACCAGCAACCGGCTGTTTTAGATCGTGATTATTTATTGTCACCGCCAATCAGCGAGTTGCCTAAATCTGCTGCAGCTGATTCAATCTATGCTTATTTAGAAGGAAAATTAGGCTTGCAGATTTCCTATGCCACCAAAGAGATTACCGTCGAAAAAGCTGACTCGATCGTTGCTAAAAAACTAGCCTTGCCGGCTGATGGTCTCGTCGTCGTTGTTCGCAGCCACAGTTATTTAGAAGATACGACTTTATTTCAGATCACAGCGTCATTTCACCGGCCAGATAAATTCAAATTCATAGACTTTGCTCGTCGCAAAAAGATCTTATTACATCCAACAACCGTGAAAAAGGAGATTTAAATCATGGAAAATTCGGCTAACCAGTTAAACTTGGGTCAAAAAATAATTTACCAAATTTATCCGCGTTCATTTTATGACAGTAATCAAGATGGAGTTGGCGACTTGCGCGGGATCATCCAAAAAATTTCTTATCTTAAACAGCTGAAGATTGATATGATCTGGTTTAATCCTTTTTTTGTTTCACCGCAAAATGACAACGGCTATGATATTGCCGATTATTATCAAATTGATCCGCAATTTGGCACCATGGACGATTTTGAGGAACTGATCGCCAAGTTACATGAAAATCAAATCGATGTCATGCTTGATATGGTTTTCAATCATTGTTCAACCAGTCATCCCTGGTTTCAAAAAGCATTAGCTGGCGATCGATACTACCAAAAGTTCTTCTATCTGCGGCCATCAAAAAAAGACGGCAGTTTGCCGACCAACTGGCAATCAAAATTTGGCGGTCCAGCTTGGGCTAAATTTGGCGATTCCGACTGGTATTATTTGCATCTCTATGATCCGACACAAGCCGACCTCGACTGGCATAACCCAGCTGTTCGTCAAGCTGCCGCTAAAATTGTTAATTTTTGGCGCCAAAAAGGGGTTAAAGGTTTTCGCTTCGATGTCTTCAATGTCACTGGCAAAGACCAGCAGTTAGTTAATTCAACTGATCCGTTGCAGGAAAAGAAACTCTATACTGATACACCAGTTGTTCATCAATATCTAAAAGAACTCAATCAAGCTAGTTTTGGCCAAGATTCCCAAATCATTACCGTGGGCGAAATGTCATCAACCACGATTAAAAACTCGATCAAATATACGCAGCCAAAAAATCATGAATTGTCAATGATTTTTACTTTCCATCACTTAAAAGTCGATTATCGTAATGGCAACAAATGGGACAGCATGCCATTCAACTTTTTAAAGCTCAAACAGCTGCTGTTTGACTGGCAAGTAGCACTTGATCAACATCATGGTTGGAATGCACTTTTTTGGAACAATCATGATCAGCCACGGGCTTTAAGCCGCTTTGGCGATCCACAAAACTATCGAATCAAGTCAGCTCAAGTTTTGGCCACGGCTATGCAACTGATGCGTGGGACCCCGTTCATTTATCAGGGTGAGGAAATCGGGATGACTGATCCAGACTATCAAAAAATCAGCGATTACGAAGATGTTGAATCTTTGAATGCTTATCAGGAACTCTTAGCAGCTGGAAAAACACCAGCCGAAGCCCTGGCCGCTATCAAAAAAAAGTCACGGGACAACAGTCGAACACCAATGCAATGGAATGCTGATCAATATGCTGGTTTTTCAAAAGTCTCGCCTTGGTTAAAGCCGACTAATCAAAAGCAGATCAATGTGACAGCTGAATTGGCTACTGGACAAATTTTCAATTATTATCAACAGCTCTTTCAGCTAAGAAAAACTGAACCGTTGATTTATCAAGGACATATTCAGCCATTATGGGCAGACCATCCGCAAGTTATGGGTTATATGCGTTATTTAAACCAGCAGCAATTATTAGTGATTACCAATTTCTACGGCCAACTGACGCAAGTTACCCTGCCACAGCAATTACAGCAACAGGCTTGCCAAGTTTTATTGACTAATTACCGACGGCAGATAAGCCAGACCTCCGCCAGATTAAAATTACAGTCTTATGAAGCTTTAGTACTTAAATTTTAAAATTTTCTAATCTTTTGGCTTTTTTTATTACCGATCTTTCATTATAATGGGAATGTATTGTCGCTCAAGCAGAAAGGGGAAGATTTTTAATGGCTTATCGTGCAATTAACCCATACAATGGGGAACTAATCAAAGAATTTTCAGCAGCAACTGATGCAGAAGTTGAACAAGCTTTAACAGCTGCAAGTGACTTTTACCACCAAGCTAAACAGCAGTCCTTTGAACAACGAGCTGAGCAACTCGCTGCTTTGACGGATGAATTTACTAAAAATATCGATTACTACGCTAAATTTTTGGTAACTAATATGGGAAAACTGCTCAATGATGCTCGCGGAGAAGTCAAAAAGACGGTTAATTTTGCCCGTTTTTATGTGGAACATGGAGCAGCCGCTTTAGCTGATCAAGATTACACTGCCATGGCTGGCCGCAAAGCCCATCTTGAATTTAGCTCAATTGGCGCTATTGTTGCTGTCGAACCTTGGAATTTCCCGTATACTCAAGTTATGCGGGTCTTTGCACCAAACTTCATTCTTGGCAATCCGGTGATCCTCAAACATGCCAGTATTGTGCCAGAATGCGCCCAAGCTTTTGAAGATGCCTGCCAAGCTGCAGGTTTGCCAACTGGGGCATTTAAAAATTTATTTGCTACTTACGATCAGGTCAATCACATGATCAGTGATCCACGAGTTCAAGGTGTTGCTTTGACTGGTTCCGAAAAGGCTGGTGAGCGGATCGCTGCTGAAGCCGGGAAAAATCTGAAAAAGTCAACGATGGAATTGGGTGGCACTGATGTTTGTATTGTTTTGAATGATGCGGACCTTAAAAAAGCTGTTGTTGGGGCGGTTAATGGTCGATTGCGCAACTCCGGTCAAGCTTGTACTTCAGCTAAACGTTATTTAGTTCAAAGTGGCATTTATGATGCATTTTTAACTGCCATCAAGAAAGAATTCGCTAAATATCAACCAGGAGACCCTTTGGATGAAAAAACGACACTCGCTCCGTTATCTTCTAAGAGTGCCCAACAAAATTTGCAAGCACAAATCAAAGCTGTGTTAGCCGGTGGTGCTAAAGTTTTATGGGGTGATCCGACTCCAGTTGCCGGTCCAGGAGCATTTTTCATGCCTTTGATCATTACAGGCATGAACTATGATAATCCAATGTACGATCATGAATTATTTGGACCAGTTGCGCAACTTTATAAAGTTGAAGATGAAGAACAGATCGTCGAGTTAGCAAATCATTCTAATTATGGCTTGGGTGGCGCAATTTACTCTGAGGATTTAGATAAGGCTCGTCGGTTAGCCTCAAAAATTGAGACCGGACAAATTGCAGTTAATCAACCGCTGTCCTCTTTACCAGAATTGCCTTTTGGTGGAATTAAAAAATCTGGTTATGGCCGTGAGTTAAGTGATCTAGGAATCCGAGAATTCGCTAATATTAAAACCATTTTAGGTTAACAGTTGAGTAAAATTTGAATTTTTCAGCGTAAATCCTTGCTTTTGGGATTTACGCTTTTTTGATGGGTTTAGCCATGCCAGCTTTGTTTTCTGAGCTAATTACGATTAAAACTTAATTATAATTATAAATTTCCTATAAAAACATTATAAAATAAGTGTTTTTATCATTTGCTTGTAATCAAAATTAAAGCCTGTATACTTTGGCCATATCTAGCTATTAAAAATGTGAGGCCTTTATTTGATGCTTAAAACTTTAATTTTTGCACTATTACCAATAATTGTAACGCTGCTACTGGGCTATTTTGCCGCCAGCAAAGAATATTTTGATGATCATGACAGCCAAAAGTTTGTGCGCTTGGTCATGAACTTCATGCTCCCATTAAGTGTTTTTGCTGGGATTTGGCAGACACCTCGCAAAATTATCATCAGCGACCTGCCTCTGGCTGGGTGGCTGCTAATCAGCATACTCGGCTGTTATTGCCTCATGGTCTCAATTAATCTTCGCCATCATTCACTCCAGTCCGCTGCTTTATTGGCTATGTCAGTTGCCGACCCTTCAGTCCCGTTTGTTGGTTCAGCTATTTTGCCTTTGCTGTTCGGCAGCTCAACAAGTGCCATCACGATTGGGATCTGCACTTTGATCATTAATATTTTATTGTTGCCAATTGTTTTTAGTTCACTGAACCTTGAACACTCTTTTAAAAAAAGGATTCTCGATACTTTTAAAAAGCCTTTAGTAATCAGTGCGTTGCTCGGTTTTATTCTAGCTTTGCTTGGCTGGAAAATGCCGACTGAATTAGTAAATTCGTTTGAGTTATTAGGCAAGGGGGCTGGCGGTTTAGCCATTTTTGCGATTGGGATCGTTTTATACACCAGAAAAATTTTAATAAAACGGCTCGTTGTTTTGACAGTGCTGGAAAAAAACCTACTGTTCCCTTTAGTTATCTGGCTGATCATGCTGGCTCTAAAGCTGCCAACCGAATTGCAAAAAATCGTTGTTTTGACCCTCGCCATCCCAACTGCTACAATGCCGACTACTTTGGGTATTCAATATAATGTAGCGGAATCTGAATTAGCTTCGATCCAATTCTGGAGTACAGTTTTATCATTTGTAACCTTGTCATTGTTTCTGCTCATATTAAACTAAAAACCATTTTTTACTATGATTAGTTTGCATACCAGCAGTCAGTTAAGCAGTCTTAACTGACTGCTTTTTCCATTTAATTGACACGGTGTCAATTAAATGCTATTTTAGAAGCAATCATTTTGACACCGTGTCAATTAAAAGGAGGAAAGCATAAACTTGACAAATCTAACTAATATTTCCCCGACTAAATTAAGCCACATCCAAACAGCCTTGCTGCAAGAATTCTCAACTTATCCTTTAAGCCAGGCCCAAGTCACCCGAATCGTCAAGTCAGCCCAAATTTCACGCGGAGCTTTTTACACATATTTTGCTGATCTGCCAGCTGCTTATCGCTACCTTTATCAGCAAGTCCTAGCTGAGCTTCATCAGCCGTTAACTTTTGAAAATTCGCTGTTAGTCAATTACGATCCCCAGCTTTATTTTAAAGTTGCCGCTGACTTTACCCGGCAGCTTCAAAACAGTCGTTACTATGATTTCATCAAGCTCCATTTAATCTATAACGAACCATTTTTAAAAACGCCAATAAGTTCTTCACTACTTTTAGATTCACAACATTGGCAGGCAATGGTCCTGGTGCATGCTACGATTCAAGATATTTTGTTGGAGCCGACCAAGCGAGAAAGATATTTGGCCCGCTTACAAACCGCACTGCTCAAGCAGTAAAGGAGAGAAAATGTTTTTAGCCTTTAAAGAAATCCGTCACGAAAAATTGCGCTATGGTCTAATTATCAGCATGATCGTTTTGATTGCTTACTTAGTTTTTATTTTGACCAGTTTGGCCCAAGGACTTGCCGAAGAAAATACCGCTGCCATTAAATCTTGGGATGGGCAGCGGATTATTTTAAATCAAGATGCGAATATCAATCTTAGTCAGTCACTGATCACTAAAAAGGCCAGCCAGCAACAAAAGATCACGCGCCAAGAAGCTTACCTCGGTCAAGCAGCTGTGGTCGCTAAAAAAGCTGATCATGCCAAAATCTCAGCCCAGTTTATCGGGATCAAGAATCAGCAGTTCATTGCCAAAAAACTTGACTTAACTCAAGGCAAGTTGCCGCAAACCCCGCAGCAGATTGTAGTCGATCAATCTTTTAAGGATCAAGGCTACCATTTAAATGATCACTTGCAGTTAAACTCGCAAACAACTTCTTTTAAGATCGTCGGTTTTGTCAAAAATGCTAAGCTGAGTATTGCTCCAGTGATTTATGGTCAACTCAAGACTTGGAAAAAATTGAAAAACTTAACTGGTAACTTTCAAGCCAGTGCGATCGTTTCAAAAAAAGCTTCCTATCAGGCAACGACTAAAGAATTAAAGTCTTATTCTATCAGCAAATTTATTAGCGAATTGCCTGGCTATGCCGCACAAAATGCGACTTTCAGTTTGATGATCGGTTTTTTAATGGTTATCGCCTTGATCGTGATCGCTGTTTTCTTATATATTCTGACAATCCAAAAAACCCGTAATTACGCGGTCTTACGAGCCCAAGGTGTTCCAGCAGCCTTTTTAGTCAAAGCAACCTTAGCCCAAGCCGGTTTGTTAGTCATCGTTGGGATCTGTCTTGCTGGAGTTTTAACTGGTTTAACTGCGTGGCTGATTCCAGCCAGTGTGCCAATGAGTTTCCAGCCAGCAGTTTTGATTAGTCTGGCGGCTGGTTTAATTGTCACGGCCATGTTAGGTGCTTTAATTCCAATTTGGACAATTATTAAAATCGACCCGATCAGTGTAATTGGAGGATAATTTATGAATTCATCAGCAATTTTAATCTTAGAAAAAGTCAGCAAAGTCTTTGGTCAGCAGGAAAGCCAGCTCGAAGTCTTGCATCAAATAAACTTTGCTGCTGCTAAGGGACAATTAAGTTTGATCATCGGTCCTTCTGGTTCTGGTAAAAGCACCTTTTTGACAATTGCTGGCGGCTTGCAATCAGCCACGCACGGCTTAGTCAAAGTTGCCGGACAAAACTTAGCACAAATGAGTGCCAAACAGCGTGACTCCTTACGCTTAACGCAAATTGGTTTTGTTTTGCAATCATATAATCTGCTGCCTTATTTGACAGTCAGTGAGCAGTTTGCTTTAGTCAGAAAATTCAAAAAGACCGCTAACCTTAGCCCCGCCAACTTAGCATTCTTATTGAATGAATTGGGGATTGCCGCTTTAAAAGACAAATATCCAGCTGAGTTATCTGGCGGTCAGCAGCAACGAGTTGCGATTGCCCGCGCACTTTATCCTGACCCACCACTAATTTTAGCCGATGAACCAACAGCCGCATTAGACAGTCAGCGCGTCAAACAAGTTGGCCACTTGTTCCGTCAATTAGCCAAGCAGCGCCAAAAAGCTGTGGTCATCGTGACTCATGATTTGCGACTGCAACAATTTGCCGATCATTTATACCAAATCAGTGATGGTCAAATCTTTGAGGTCAAGCAACTCAAAGTTTGATTCGAGACTACTAGTTGTGTTGCCACAACTGATCCTCCAAGCTGTCTTTAATTCTTTTACGTTGGTTCGATAGCTGCTTCATTCCTGATTGTTTCAACTACAAACCCCCTAGGACAAAAGTTGTAATTTCTGCCTTAGAGGGTTTGTAGCAGCGAATCTGGCCACTAGGTCGCTATTTAAAACTTGCTGTTCAAAACTTAATTATTGCTGCTCTTCACAAGCTGCTACCAGCTGCTCAGGCGTTTGACTACCAAAAATAACTTCACCATCATTAATCATCGTCGCCGGCACACTCATGATATGCTTTTGTTTCCTTAACTCAGGAAATAGCTGCAAATCAAGCATTTCCGCTGAAACGTTTGGATTGAGCGCGGCCATATGCTGACAAGCCGCAACAACATCCGGGCAGAAGTGGCAAGTCAATGCTACTCCAATTTTGATCTTCGTCGGCGGCAGTGCTTTGATCCGCGCAATCAACTGAGGGCTGAGTTCCTGCCCAGGTCCAGCTAGATTATAGATCGCCAAAACTAACGAGTTAAGCTCATGGCCAGTTGGAATGCCACCGAAGCAAATCCCGGTGTCTTTTTGTTGATTATCCAGCAACCGCAAAACTGGTAAATAAGTCTCCCGACTTGGTGCTGGGGCAACCTGAAATTGTAGATGCTGGTCTAACTGACAAAACTCGGCGGCAAAACTTTGTAATTCCTGACTTTTTTGACTGCCATCATCCCAAACCTGTAAAATGACTCCTTTATGCAGCCGGTCTAAAATCTGCTGCAGCTGTTCTTTCATTTTAACTGGGAACCAAGCACCTTGATGAACCACTGTCGCTGAATCATCAGCTAATTGACTGGCTTGCCCGACCGTTTTTGTTGGTTGTTTTTCCTGCCGTTTAATCGGTAGATGCAGCCGCTTTTTTAAGGCAGTGACATAATGTTCCGCGCTCGTAGCAGCTAAAGCGCCATCCCCAGCAGCTGTGACGATCTGACGCAATGGTTTAGCAACAATATCACCGGCGGCAAATACTCCAGGCAAATTAGTCTGCAGCTGCTGATCAACTTTGAGATAGCCCTGCTGATCATGCTCCAGGATTCTCGTTAATCCAATCGAAGCTGGTTGCGTACCGATATAAATAAAAATGCCAAATGTTTGCGCTTGTTGATCAGCTTGGTAGGTAAACTCTTCACCAGTCTGGTTATTCTTAAAGACTGCCGTTTGCAAATAATCCTGGCCCGTGACCCGGACAATTTCCGTATTGAATTTAACTGTCACTTTGGGATTGCTTAACGCACGCGCCGCCGTTAGCGGTGCACAAGTAAAGTGATCCTCGCGGGCAATTACCGTGACATGTTTCGCATAACGCGTTAAATAATCAGCTTCTTCAGCTGCTGCGTAACCGCCACCAATGACAAAAACTTCTAAACCACTAAATAATTCACCATCACACGTTGAACAAAAAGCAATCCCATGACCGCGAAATTGCTTTTCACCCGGAAAATCCAGCTCCCGCGGCTTAGCACCACCCGCCAGAATGACGCTGCGAGCATAATAACTTTGTTTGGAGCCATGTAGAACCTTCAAATCATCTTTTAACTCATAATCAGTGATGAGATCCTTAGCAAGCCGAACTCCAAAATGCGTTGCCTGTTGCTGCATCTTATTCATTAAAACTGTTCCATCGACTTTTTCAACCCCTGGATAGTTCCAAACTACAGAGGTCGTTGTGACTTGACCGCCAATCTGATCCGCTTCGATCACTAAAGTATCCAAAGTCGCCCGGCCAGCATAAATTGCTGCCGTTAATCCAGCAGGGCCAGCACCAATAATAATCGTGTCAAAAATTCTTTTTTCTGTCATTGGACACGACCTTCTTTAAATTTTGCCGACTAAATCAAGACTCGGAGTGATGGTGTCATCACCTGGATGCCAATGAGCTGGACAAACTTTATCGCCATGTTTTTCAACAAACTGAGCTGCTTGCAAAGTCCGCAAGATTTCACCAGCATCCCGGCCGATACTCATATCGTTGATCGTATATGATTTGATCTTACCCTCTGGATTCACAATAAAGACACCACGATAAGCTTGACCTGATCCTTCATCTAAAACGCCAAAAAAACGTGCCAATTGGCCGGCAGGATCCGCCAACATTGGATATTGCACTTTGCCAATCGTCTCAGTTGCTTCAGCCCAAGCCTTATGAACAAACTCAGTATCTTCTGAAACCGAATAAACTTCTGCGTTTGCCTGCTTGAATTCTTCGTAATGATCTTGCAGATCTCCTAATTCAGTTGGGCAAACAAATGAAAAGTCAGCTGGATAAAAGAAGAAGACCGACCATTTACCTAAAACATCTTGCAACGATACTTGATGTGTCTCGCCTTTTTGGTAAGCATTGACTTTAAAATCCGTCAATTTTTGATTGATAAAGTTCATAAAAGCATCCTTCCCTTGAAAATTATTTAGAATTTTTCTAATTCCATTGCCTATTATAGAATTGGTTGTGCACAATGTAAATAGTCTTGAAAAAATTATTTAATGCTGACCGCCATTTTTAAAGTTGTTTGCGGTGTATGAGTCTGCAATCGGTAAACCACATTATTTTTTTGCCAAATAATTTCTTGATCACGCTGCCGATTTGCAATTGTCGTTTGAAAACTGATCCGGCCATAATTTTGCGGAGTTGGTAAAGTATTTGATTCCAAAAATGCAACCGTCTGTTTAGCTAACGGCGTCGGATCTTCTTGCTTAACAGCTGTTGCATGGACCGTCAAATACCAATTGCCTTCATACCAACTTAAGTACCGTTGACCAGCACCGGCATCCGTTGCTCCAGTAATCCCGTAGCTCAGCTTGGTTTGTGGCAAACCAGAAAATTCATCAGCTGAACGATAATTGATCTGTTGAGTAGCTTGTGTTGAATTACTGAAAATTTGTTTGCTATAGACCGCATACGGATTTTCTTGATTTAAGGAAGGATCATTAAAGGGTTTGGCTGTCGATCCAACGCTATAATCAATCGTAAAATTGGCGGCATCGCCTTGATAACGAACGTTCAGTCGCTGACTGCCAGTATCAAGTCCATCAGCTTGGGGCAAAACAACTTGACCAAGAGCTTTAATTAGCTGCTGATTCATTAAAATGATCCGCGGATAAGTTTGACTTTGACTAGTGGTAACTGACGAGGTCGTTGTTGTAGAAAATTCTTTATTGTTTTTAGCTACTGAAGATTTTTTTGTTGGTAAAACTTGTGAACTGTTAGCTTGCGAAGTTGAAGATACTGTTTGCTTTGACTTTCCCCCACAACCACTTAATATCAGTAATGCCACGACGAGCAATAATTGTTTTTTCAATTTAATTCCTTCCCTTAAATTAAATTCATCCCTTTCTTTCAGATTACCTAAGGGTCACTGAGAAAACAAACAATATAACGTTTTATTCAAAAAATTCCCAAACTCCTCTTGACATTCAATGATAGTCGGGTTAAGATACAGTCAACAAATGATTAGATTTCGGTTAAAAGCAATGACAAGGACAGTAATTATGATTTAACCAGAAAGAGAGCTGTTGGCTGGTGCAAAACAGTGGTTTAGATCTTAATGAACATCACCTTCGAGCCGTCAGTCGAACTTAATAAGTAGACTCAACTGGTTCCCTCCATTATCGGGGTTGCTGATCGTTAGATTGGTCAGTGCAAGTGGCAATTTTAATAATTGCAATTAAGGTGGTACCGCGTTATTGACGTCCTTTTGAAACAGAAAACTGTTTCAAAAGGACTTTTTTTATCGAAAACTAAAATTCCGTTTGCAAAGAGGTGGGGGATCGTGAAAGATTCCAGTGAGATTCAGATTTCCGATGATGGTCAGATTCAGATTAAATTGATTCATTCAGTACAACGATTGGTTCTTAAAATTCGCAGATCTCCCAGAGTGTGGGCAGCTAATTTTTAGGGAGACTGTTCATAAAAAACGGAGGTAATTAATTATGACAGATACACAAACTAAAAATGCAACAACATTGACAGCTAACGAGGAAAAATTTGCACAGACCCTTTATCAAGCTTATACTTCACAAAAGCCTTTGCAAGAAGCAACTTGGAAAGATGCTGTAACTGACGATCAGGCCGCTTACAAAGTCCAAGCACGACTAACTGAACTAAAACAAGAAGCGGTCGGCGGTTATAAAGTATCTTTGACGAGTGCAGAAACACAAAAGATGTTTGCTTCGACGACTCCGCTTTATGGTGCACAAGTTAAAAGTCATTTCTTAGCTTCACCCGTTAAACGCAGTCTGAAAACTTTAATGGAACCCCTTGTTGAAGTTGAATTGGAATTTCGGGCTAAAGAAGATCTCCAGGCAAGTGACTCACTGGAAGACTTGATGCGTAAAACTCAAGTTGCGGCCGGTATGGAAGTCCCAGATTCTCGTTTTAGCGACTGGTTCCCGAAACTGTCAAAATATATGGTCATGTCCGATGCAGCTGTTGGCGGCCTAGTCCTTTATGGCAAAGAGTTCGAAACAACTGACGTCTTCAAAGCTGTCACTGACGTTGCCACTGTCAAATGCGAACTATATCACAATGATGAAAAGGTCAGAGAAGGCGTCTCATCTGAAGTTCTAGGCAATCCTTTGAAATCACTTCATTGGTTGGTAGCAAAACTTGAAGAACAAGGCAAAAGTTTCAAAGCTGGTCAGATGGTTTCATCTGGTACATTTGTTTTACCGCCAAAATTAAGTGTCGGCAAGTGGTCAGCGCGTTTTGATCATGGCTTAGGCAAGGTTGATTTTGATGTAACTGAATAATTTTACTTAACGATCACTGACGATTCAACTATTATTACAACTGGTTGGCAGCAAAAAATTTATCAGGCAATCATTAGCTTGATAAAAGGATTGACTGTGGCCAGTTTTTTATATCAAATTGTTTGACCTTAAATTAACCTTAAATCACCAGGTCAAAATTGTTTAATCTGTTTAATTGCTGTATCATTAAGCGGTAGAATTGATTTTTAATTAAGGGGAATATTTTTATGTTTGATGTTATTAAGGCTGTTATTTTGGGGATTGTAGAAGGAGTCACTGAGTTCTTGCCAATCAGTTCGACTGGTCATTTGGTGTTAGTTGACGAATTTATCCAATTACAACAGTCAAAGCAGTTTATTGATATGTTCAATGTCGTGATTCAATTAGGAGCGATCATGGCTGTCGTCGTCATTTACTTCCACAAGTTGAATCCTTGGTCACCGCAAAAAAACAGCTTAGAGAAAAAACAAACTTGGACTTTATGGAAAAAGGTCATCTTAGCTGTTATTCCATCAGTGGTCGTTGGTTTGCCTTTAAATGATTGGATGGATGCCCACCTAATGAATTGGCAAGTCGTTTCCGGTGCACTGATCATCTATGGTATTTTGTTTATCATCATCGAAAACCATAACCGTAACAGTCGACCACGATTTGCTGATTTAAATAACTTGCCATACTCGATTGCGTTGGCAATTGGTTTATGTCAAGTATTGTCACTAGTACCTGGAACCTCGCGTTCAGGTTCCACCATCCTTGGTGCGATCACGATTGGAACTTCGCGTTACGTCGCAACTGAATTTTCATTTTTCTTGGCGATTCCAACTATGTTTGGAGCTTCATTACTGAAATTGTTCAAGTATTTCGTTCATGGCGGTAGCTTAGCCGGTTTGCCGGGAATCGTTTTGCTGGTTGGTGTCGTCGTTTCATTTGTCGTTGCTTACATATCAATCAGATTCTTACTGAACTATATTAAGAAAAACGACTTCAAAGTTTTTGGCTGGTACCGAATCATTTTAGGAATCATTGTGATCGGCTACTTCTCATTAGTTCATTAGTCCGATCGAGTAGCCAAAGAACCATCCTTATCTTTGGCTTGTGATTCCGACTACTACGGTCCACAGCGGACTTTCACTGCCTGATATTCATTCATGCCGGGCACACCGCAAAAAAAGATTGGCTGAAATTTCAGTCAATCTTTTTTCTTTGCAAATAATTTGTTAAATGGATCATGCTGATTAACAAAATTAATCAGCTGCTCTTGAGCGGACCTTCAGTTGTTGAACCGCCGCCAAACTGATTCTAACAAGACAAAAGAAAGCTCTGCCGTACTTGCGACAACCTCATCAGCTTGCTGCAATTCTTGTGGATTTCCGACCCCAATTGCTGTCATTCCAGCTGCTTTAATTGCTTGGACCCCCGCAACAGCATCCTCGATCCCAACACATTCAGCTGGCCTCAAATTGATTTCAGCGGCGCCTTCTAAAAAGATGTCTGGTGCTGGTTTACCATGAGCAACTTTCGCTGGATCGACAATTGCATCGAACCGTTTCTCCAAACCTAATTTCTTTAAGATGAAAGGTGCATTTTTGCTGGCCGAAGCTAAAGAAAGCTGAATATCATGCTCTTGCAGTTGATTAATCAACGTGGTGATGCCTGGCAAAATATCACCGGCTGTCAGATTAGCAATCTCACTTAAATAATAATCATTTTTTTGGACTGCCAAATCAGCAATTTGTTGCTCATTGTATCGTTCACGAATTTTGCCCCAATTTAAGATCCGAATTAAAGAATCGATTCGGCTAATGCCTTTTAGTTCAGTTTCAAACTCGGCTGGCAGCTGCAAAGCCAGTTGATCAGCTGCCAATTTTTTCCAAGCAGCAAAATGGTACTTTGCTGTATCAGTAATTACACCATCAAGATCAAAGACACATCCTTTCATAATTATTTGACCTCCTTTGGTGCTAATTCTACTTGTCGATCATGAAGCTCAATCGTAATTGGTTCTCCCTTTAATAAATCAATCTTGGTTGCTTGTTTGTTAACCGTGACTTTTAATAGCCGGCCATGAAAATTAACATGAAAACGATAGCCGTCCCAATTTTTAGGAACAAATGGAGCAAAATGCAACTGACCCTGGCGAACACGCATTCCTGCAAAACCTTGAACAATTGCCAACCAGCTACCGGTCATTGAGGTAATATGCAGACCGTCTTTGGTATCATTATTATAATTGTCTAAGTCTAAGCGTGCTGTTCGCTGATACATTTCAACTGCCTTTTCTTCCTTGTGCAAATCAGCAGCTAAGATCGCATGGATCGATGGCGATAGGCTTGACTCATGAACTGTCAGCGGCTCATAAAAATCAAAGTTGCGTTCCTTTTGCTCTTGGGTAAAATCATCAATGAAGTAATAGATCCCTTGTAAAACATCTGCTTGTTTGATGTATGGTGAACGTAAGATTCGATCCCAGGACCAGTGTTGATTGAGCGGCAATTGATCCTGCGGCAAATCTTTAACCAGGGTTAAATCTTTATCTAGATAATCATCATTTTGGACAAAGATCCCTAATTCTTTATTAGTCGGTAAATACATATTATCAGCAATCTCGTGCCATTTTTGCCGTTCTTGATCGGTCAAGTTCAATTCTTTGACTTTAGTTGGATCAACTCGCTTGGCTACTTGATTAGTATAATTAAGGACCCATTTAGCCAATAAATTAGTGTACCAGTTGTTATTGACATTGTTTTCATATTCATTCGGTCCAGTGACTCCATGGATCATATAACACTGTTTATGCTTTGAGTAATGAACCCGATCAGCCCAAAAGCGGGCGATGCCAGTCAAAACATTAAAACCTTCATGCGTTTCATATTCATGATCGCCAGTATAACGCGTGTAATTAAAAATCGCATAAGCAATTGTTCCATTCCGATGGATCTCTTCAAAGGTAATTTCCCATTCATTATGACACTCGATTCCATTGAATGTCACCATTGGGAAAAGTGCTCCCTTGAGTCCTTGCTGTTGAGCATTATGATATGCACCAGGCAATTGTTTATAGCGGTATTCCAACAAGTTATGAGTAACTTGCGGATCTGCTAGCGCTAAATATAACGGAACAGCAAAAGCTTCCGTATCCCAATAAGTTGCACCACCATATTTCTCGCCGGTAAAACCTTTTGGCCCAATATTCAAACGAGCATCTTCACCATAATAAGTTGAAAACAGCTGGAACAAATTAAACCTGATTCCTTGTTGGGCAGCAGCATCACCTTGTATTGCAACATCTGACATTTCCCAGCGCTTAGCCCAGGCTGTTTCTTGGGCAGCTTTTAATTCACTAAAACTTTTTTGTGAAATTTGATCAGTCAACTGCTGAGTGGCTTGATCCATTGCCATAACCGTCGTATAATCACGCGAAGTTGCAACGATTACGCGTTTTTCAAAAACTGTCGCTGTTTGTGTTTGGGGCATTAACTTGCCGGTAAAACGGTTGACAACTGATTTATCACTTTCAACTGCTGGAGCAGCCTCTAAGCTGGTCTGATGCGACATCTGCATTTCAGTTGTAAACTCTGGTGTGCCAAAATTGTTTGGTTTGGTTTTAGCTACTAACACTCCGCTGGTCTGATCATTGCGTTTAGCTTGAACTAACCAGAACTGTTCATCATAGTTGGCATCCTCATTAAAAACATCAGCATCAATTTTTGAATCAACTTCAAGTAAAACTGGCTGATCACCCAGGTTTTTAAACTTCAATTGATTGGCATAAAGCTGCTTTTGAGCAATGCTAACAAAACGTTGAGCTACAACTGCTACTTGGCAATCTGCTCGCTGAATAACGAACCTTCTGGAAAGAATGCCCGTTTTCATATCTAGACAAAGTTCAAAATCACTAAATTTGTCCTTAGCTAAATCGATTGATTGCCCGTTCAGTTTGATATCAAGACTGACAAAATCAACCGCATTGATCACCTTGCCAAAATATTCAGGATAGCCGTTTTTCCACCAACCAACACGTGTCTTGTCTGGAAACCAGACTCCTCCTAGATAAATACCTTTATGCGTATCACCAGAATATTGTTCCTCAAACATTCCTCGCATTCCCATATATTCATTGCCAATACTGGTCATACTTTCTTGCAACCGTTTGTTTTTGGAATCAAAATTATGGGTAATAACTTTCCATGGATCAATTTCAAAGATTCTTTGCATTTGAGTTCAATCCTCCTCAAGCGTTTTCATATTCCAACTTTATTATAATTGCAATCGTTTGCATATTCAAGAGTAATTATTGAATTTTGCTTATTTTTCAAGATTTATTAACTTGAAAAATCGGGAAGCAACTTATATAATAAGAAACGCCTAAACAAGATAAGCTAAGAATTATAAATAACTTTAGCGCTCTGCCAACTATTTGCGAAATTCTAAGCATTGGATTTCGCGTCTGTTCCCCTCATTTGGAAGGTTCCAAGTTAAATTTATTAAACTAGAGTTCCGTCGCTGAATTTTTTAATTACGCGTCGAATTTCTCTCAATAATCTGATGATCAACAATTGAAGAAAAAGTTGAATCCTGAGCTGCTAATCCGAGAGCTAATAGTGCTGCCCGCTCTCCCAACTGTAATGGAAATACTTCAACAGATGTCAAGGATGGATGCGAGATGCGGGAAAAAATTGAATTATTAAAACAAATGATTCCATAGTTTTTTTGGCTAGCTGTTTGCGAAATCTTCAACAATTGCTGCAAACGAATGCCTACCGTATCATCACAAGCAACAAAACCATTAGTTTGTGGATCATTTTTTAAGAGTTGCTGGAAAGCTCGTCGATTATAAGGATAATCATCTAATTTCAGCTTTAAGCATGTTAATTGCTGCGATGTACGTCGTTCAACCGCTTGCTTGACACCTAGATAGCGATCATTTTGAACGACTTGTCTTAAATCAGTGTAAACGTATGCTAATTTATTAAAATGGTGATTCAATAAAAACCAAGCTGCATCTGAACCAGCTTGAAGATTATCATTATCAACAAATTTAAGGTTCCTTTTGCGCTTATCACTTGGTTTGCCGATCAATACGCAATTAATTCCTGTTTGATCACTCACATAACTCAACACTGGATCTTGCTGACTGGAATAAGTGAAAATAAAGTTTTTAATATTTCCGCGTTTGATCATTGATTGAACATTTTGCAGCAATTCTTGATTGGTTTTGCCGGCTGCTAGTAAAACTAAGTAGTCATGTTGATTACAGACTTGGGTGATTCCCTGAATAATTTTTAAAAAGAATGGATCATCCACCACATGTTGCGAAGTCAATGGCAAAACGATCCCAACCATATTAGTTTTTTTATTTGCTAAATTTTGAGCAGTAAAATTGGGAGAATAATCCAATTTATCCATCGCTGCTCGAACTCGAATTTTAGTTGGTTCACTAATCAATGGACTATCATGAATAACTCTTGAAGCTGTTGATGGTGATACCCCCGCTAAACGGGCAACATCCTTGATCGTTGCCAATGAAAACGCCTCCTATTATGAAAATTATTGATCTTAGTCATTATAGAATTTTTATTAAACTCTTTTCAAGTTGTTCCTTACCCTGATTTACATCTAAGTGCAACAAATAAAAGAATATGCAGATAAGCCATGGAGACCTAAACTTAATGTGTTAAATCTCTAAAGAAAGGAAATCTTCATGACCCAATTCAAGAATAGCATTGCCAAACATTATCAGCAACTCTCACCAGATACTTGGTTACGCTAATACGATAGAAATGATTGAAACTACATTAGCAAGTTAATTCCATGATTGTTACACTTGAGTTAACAATTAGGGACCATTCGTCATTAAAATATTTGCTTTTTGTTTAACTTTTAAATGGAATTTGTATTATACTTTGGAAAGTACTAATAATTTTTTTGAAATACATAATAACTTGCTAAGAAAGGAAAAAGTGATTACTTGTTAAATTCGGTAGTTAATCTTAAACTAAAGGCTTATTCAGAAATTTTAAAAAAAATTATAACTGCTGAATATAAGCCTGGTCAAAGAATTTCAGAAAAAAAACTCAGTGAACAATTGAATATAGGTAGAACTCCAGTAAGAGAAGCTTTACTTCAATTAAGACAGGAAGGGCTAATATATGCTGTCCCTCAATCAGGAACTTATATAACAAAAATTGATTTACAATCAGCCATCAGTGCACGATTTATTCGAGAAAGTATAGAAGTTAAAATCATTAAAGAGGCATCTGCCTTAAACAAAGATCAAATATTTATAAAGCTTCATACAATTATTAATAATCAGAAATTATTTTCTATTCAAAAAAACGTTGAAAAGTTTTTTGAAGAAGACGAGAAATTTCATAAAGAATTCTATGAAATAACTAATCACAAGCAAGTTTGGGACTGGTTGCAAACCATCAATATGCAACTTAATCGCTATAGAATGCTCAGCTTAAAAGTAAAAAAATTGTCTTGGAAAAACTTAATTCAACAACATGAGAACATCTTACAGGCAGTTGAAAATCATCAACCAAATGAAGCTGAACTTTTAATTGCTAACCATTTACATTTAATGCTTGATGAAAGAAAAACTTTGTTGCAAACATTTCCGGAATATTTCACTCATTTAAATTCTTAAATTATTATCAGCCAAGATAATTCATAATAAAAACAGACGGTCTTATGCATAAGAACCTAGGGTTCTATAATATTCGGTACTGATAGAAATTTTTCTATCCTAAGTACCGATTTTTATTTTATGTCTTGAATTTACACTTTAAGTGCAACGCTAAAACAAAATAAAGGACTTACAAAGGAAATCCAAATATAATAAGTTTGTCTATAACTAAAAAAAAGATGAAGCGGCAACTTCATCTTCAAAATAAACTCGCTTTTCAACGAGTATAGAAAGAATGTTTAATTCATGGATTATTGTA
>NZ_JAHAVQ010000190.1 GCF_029916425.1 Liquorilactobacillus sicerae
ATGATATTGCCTATCGAATCACGATGCCTATCTAAAAAAGAAATTCGTTGATCAACTTTTTGGAATTGCTGCAAAACACTTTTTCCATTAACGGTCTCACTAAGCAATTGATCATTTTCAGTTTCATACGCCGATAAAGATGAGCTCGTGCTCTGAATCTTTTTCTTTCTAAAAAAAGGTAGTACAAAACCAATCCAAAAATATGCTAATAAAGCCAGGCCGGCCATTAACGGTGAAATTAAAAAAATAGCAAACACTTGCAAAATTGAAATGAATACGGCAATCACAACCGGTGCATCAGTATGCGCTTATAAAACTTCAATCTGCTCAATATCTTTGACCAATAATTTTAATATTTTGCCGGATTCTTTGTCGTCTAATTTAGCCGGTGCCAACGATAGCAAATGATCATATAATTTACTTCGCAAATCTGCAAGTAAATGAAAAGCGATGAAATGTCCCAGGTATTGTT
>NZ_JAHAVQ010000191.1 GCF_029916425.1 Liquorilactobacillus sicerae
CGGTGTTGAAGTCCTCAAAAATACCGATGTCGTAAGTGTTGGTGACGGATTGATCGATATTAAAGGCGGAAATAAATTCTCTACCTCGACTCTAATTTGGACGGCCGGAGTTAAAGCTCCAACTAAAGTAAGTGAATTCGGATTGCAGCAAGGCCGCGGTGGAAGAATTCTAGTTAACAAGCAGGGTCAATCACTGGATGATTCAAAAATTTACGTTCTTGGTGATGTTTCGCTAACCGATCAAGACGGTTCGTGAAAAGGCCAGCCACAAACGGTTCAAGGAGCCGAAGCTGGAGCTAAAGTCGCCGCAAAAAATATCTCTCTTGCAATTGCCGGACAAAAAACAACGGCTGAATTTGAAGGTAAATATTCTGGTTTCGTCGTATCAATTGGTTCGAAATATGCAGTTGCTCATATCGGAAAAAATACGCACTTGAGTGGCTTCTTTGCTCAAGCAGTTAAGCATATGAT
>NZ_JAHAVQ010000192.1 GCF_029916425.1 Liquorilactobacillus sicerae
TCCAGACTTGCAAGAATTCAGGAAATAGAACCGGCCGATAAAGTTGGTCCGACTACTTTTGAGTTTACGGATATTGCCGGGATTGTTAAAGGTGCTTCCAAAGGCGAAGGTTTAGGGAATAAGTTTCTGGAAAACATTCGTCAAACCGATGCAATTATTGAGGTTGTTCGAGCTTTTGAAGATTCGGAAATTACTCATGTTACTGGAAAAGTTGATCCAATTGCTGATATTGAGACGATCAATACAGAATTAATCATTGCTCATATGGAACAGATTGATAAGCGTTATGCAAAAATCGAAAAGGCCGCTGTCAATTCTAAAGATAAGAGCGCAATTGTCGAATACAATGTTTTGAAAAAAATAAAGCCTGTTTTGGAAGCTGGAAAGCCGGTTAGAAGTTTGCAGTTTGATGAAGAAGAAAAAAAGATTGTTCATAATCTTTTCTTTTTAACCGACAAACCAATGCTATAT
>NZ_JAHAVQ010000193.1 GCF_029916425.1 Liquorilactobacillus sicerae
GTTACTGATGCTGCTGCCAGACCGATCAATGAACCGACCAACGTTGCACAAAAGGGAACAATGAACATATCCAAAGGTGTTTTTCCGGTCATCCACATGCCAATCAAAGCAGCTGCCAATCCAGCGATTACTGCTGAGACCGGTTGACCAACAGTTACAATTGTTGCTCCGGTTAACTGTGGCGCAACCCAGCCGGTAGCTGTTTTTGTTGCTTTTATTGTCGCTTCAGTGAAATAAATTGAATTAGCACCGACAGTTGCAGCGATCATTGCTGAAAAAGTTGTCAAAGTGGTTGAACGTAATTGAATTGCTATCCCGGCCCCACTCGCCGGAGCTAACAAATGTTGTCCAAGAATTCCGACCATTTGCAATGGTACCCAGTGGAGTAAATTGCCAGCCGTATTCAAAAGAATTGAAATCCCAAGAATAACCAAAACAGCATTCGAAATTCCTTGGCTAACTGTATAAACC
>NZ_JAHAVQ010000194.1 GCF_029916425.1 Liquorilactobacillus sicerae
TGTCTTTACTTCGTTTTGGCGTTCGTTCGTTTCTTTTGTTCATTGACTTTTAAAGGGTTACTGACGTTTTGCTTGGACTTTATTATCAAATTTAGAATATCTGTGATTGGCCTTACAATTGTCTTAGAACCAGACCTGTAAAAATCCGGTTCTAAATCCTCTAATTATGTATGGGTTAAGAAGGTGCCGAGATTATTTTTACTAGTTGGTATTCATGCAAGAAGAAAAGATTGTCTTACAAATTATTGTTCATTTGATAGCAATAATTAAGCTGGCTTTCTGTTTGAATATTAATTAAAAACGTATGCAAATTTTTTATTAAGGAGATTCTTATGAAAACAATTGTTGTTTTAGGTGCTGGTTATGCTGGATTGCGAGTTGTTAAAGAACTCACTGATCATAAAGCTAATGCCAAGATTGTTCTTATTAACAAAAACTCTTATCATTATGAATCAACTCAACTTCATGAAG
>NZ_JAHAVQ010000195.1 GCF_029916425.1 Liquorilactobacillus sicerae
TTGATAGACTCTATTTAATTGTCGATCCAAGATTGGAAAGCAAAAAAATAATTCCAAAAAATAAAATAGCTTTAAATATCAGGACACTTCTTATTGAAGGCGAACGTTTCAACAAGACTGGTAATAAAATAGTTTATTTTCCGTTTTCATTAGATGGTTTGGATAGCTTTTTTGTGGATATCGGCTTTTCAACGGTTAGGAAATCTATTTCAACAAAGTTTTCTAGTTTAGACTATTCAAAAACAAACTTTGTTTTTATAGCTCGTTTAGTCACTGGAGAAATAATTTATTCTAATAAATTCAAAATTAATATTGATAAACGTTTGCTATATTCTATGTTTGAAAGTTAATAGATCTGCGAAATTTCAGATACTTATCAAAACTAACACAGATTTAAAAAAACAATAAAAATTAAAAAGATGAAACAATTTCAATCTCAAATAATTATCGTTGAATAAAAAGTATCAAGC
>NZ_JAHAVQ010000196.1 GCF_029916425.1 Liquorilactobacillus sicerae
TTGAAACATCGTGTCGCTATATGGATAACTTTAAAGGAAGCTGATATTATCGGGGCACAGGATTCGACAATCAAAAATCCTGTTCCAAATGATTTTTCCGATATTTTAAAGAATTCTCAAATTGGGACAATTTTTACGGAAGGGAAAAAAGCTACAGAGCTGTTTAACAAATTAGCAGCACCTAAAATAGGTCGAAAGTCAGTCTATTTGCCTTCGACTTCTCCTGCTAATCGAGCCACACAGGCAAAGCCAGTCTTTATGGAGCGCTGGTATTTTGTTAAAGATGCTCTGAATAATTAAATTACTTTTGCTTAAATGGTTTGTTTTTTGAAGTTTAATACATATATGAAATATATAATTTGGTCACGGTTTTAGTGATTGATTTTCTAAACTAAAAAGTTTTGATGTCGTAATTACAAAACTGTTGTTCGAAATGGCTTCTATTATGTATTAATAAAGCAGCTATAGAC
>NZ_JAHAVQ010000197.1 GCF_029916425.1 Liquorilactobacillus sicerae
TTTTAATATATCGATCATGAATTGACCTGCCGTGTTCATCGATATAACCATGAAAATTCAGTTTTCCACTCTCAGTGAATTTGTTTAATACGCGAAGGAGTTCTTTTTCATCCAAACCACAAAATTTAAGCAAATCGTCGTAGCTAATTCGATAGTAGCTGTTTCGGTTTATATCGCGAGTTGTGTTGACAAGGTCCCTCATTTTGGAGGCAACTAGTTTTTCATTAGTAATCATCAAAATAATTATAAGAACGTATGTTCGCAAAATCAACTAGTAAAAATCACTCTCAATTAAATTGGGGTGATTTTTTATAAATTAGTTATTTTTTTGTAATGCCAGATACAGGCCAACCAAAGCTAACAATAATAAACAAAAACCATTTCCGATTCCCGTAATTGCGCTTTCATCGACGTTGAGGTAATTTGCTAGTGGATAGGCAATAATTGTAACTAAGAGCATAGCCCCACCT
>NZ_JAHAVQ010000198.1 GCF_029916425.1 Liquorilactobacillus sicerae
ATTATATGTTGACCGTTGCCGTTTCGGCGGCTTCGGCTACTGATGCGATTAGTTCGGCGATTCCCGAAATTCACAGTTTTTCTTTGCTCATTTCGGTTGTAATTGTCATTTTGCTAATGTTGATGAATCTTCGTGGTTTGCGCGAATCCGCCAACTTTTTGATGGTTCCCGTTTATTTTTTCGTCGCAGCAATGCTTGTCATGTTGCTTGTAGGTTTTGTTCGTCTGGGCTTAGGGCAAATTGTTTATCACGCACCAACGATGGCTGAAAAAATCTCGCCAACGATGACTGTTGGCTTTCTATTATTTATGAAAGCTTTCTCGTCAGGTTCTTCATCTTTAACCGGTGTTGAAGCAATATCTAATTCTGTACCTAATTTTAATAAACCAAAAGAACGTAATGCTTCCCAAACACTCTTGATTTTAGTTGTTATTCTTGGTTTCTTTTTTGGTTCGATTACGTTCTTTAG
>NZ_JAHAVQ010000199.1 GCF_029916425.1 Liquorilactobacillus sicerae
AATCAAAGACGGCTCGAGTATCGACCCAATAGGTCTTGCCGTTGTAAGTGATCTTAGCGTACTGATAGCTAAGACCAGTTGAAGCCCTTTTAGTCGTATCAATCTCCGATACTGTGACCAGCTTCTTATTTAAAGACTTGCTATAAGCAAGTGGCGTTAAAGAACTGGACGTTGTTAAAGCTGGGGCACTATACAAACCGTCGTTTCTGGTATCGCCATTGATATAGGCTTGGAAGTTGACTGTTTGTGTAGAAGTGATCTGAGCAGAATCATTCAAAGCTCTAGCATCAACCCAGTAGCTTTTATTGTTATCTGTAATCCTGGCATACTGGTAGCTAACACCGGTCGATGCCCGTTTGGTAGTATCGATCTCGGATACCGTTACCAAATGGCCATTTAGGCTTTTGGCCAATCCAGTTGAAGTCATTGAAACAGCACTGGTTAAGGCCGGAGCTAAATATAAGCCGTC
>NZ_JAHAVQ010000019.1 GCF_029916425.1 Liquorilactobacillus sicerae
GACAAACTTATTATATTTGGATTTCCTTTGTGAGTCCTTTATTTTGTTTTAGCGTTGCACTTAAAGTGTAAATTCAAGGCATAAAATAAAAATCGGTACTTAGGATAGAAAAATTTCTATCAGTACCGAATATTATAGAACCGTTTTTTTGGTATAAACGGCCATGATTTAACCAGTCCGCAAATTGCATTTGATTGGCGATGCTGATTAATTAGGATTAAAATTGGCGTTGACAATAAAAATGAGGTGGCTTTGATGAAATTAACTAATTCGACATCGCCAATTAAAGTTCAAGCGTTGTTTGATCGATTGGCACCTGAATACGATCGGATGAATAATGTGATAACCCTTGGTATTCAGCAGTCGTGGCGCAAAAAGACTTTACAGTATCTTAATTTCCCCACCCAAGCTAAGATTCTTGATCTTTGTTGCGGAACGGGTCATTGGACGCTTGATTTGGCTCATAAAGCTAGTCAGCAAAGCCAGATAATTGGTGTTGATTTCAGTTCTCAAATGTTAGCGGTCGCTTATCAGAAAATTCAACGACAAGCATTAACTGGCAAAATTAACTTGTTGCGGGGGGATGTCATGCAGCTGCCATTTGCTGAAAATTCATTTGATTTAGTAACGATTGGTTTTGGTTTAAGGAATGTCAGCGATTTTCACCAAGTACTCAAAGAAATGGTTCGAGTTGTCCGTCCAGGTGGTCAAGTGGCTTGTTTGGAGACATCAAAGCCGCCTGTTGGGCCGCTGCGTTTGGGCTGGCAAGCTTATTTTTCCATAGTTCCATGGCTGGCTCAAATCTTTGGCAGTAGTTTGCAGGACTATTCATATCTAAAGAAGACGGCTTATAAGTTTCCTGCAGCTCCAGAACTGGCTGAAAAATTTCGTCTAGCTGGCTTACAAAAAGTTGAGTATCATTATTTTACTTTTGGAGCAGGTGCGTTGCATATTGGCTATAAACCAAACAAGTTTTCACAAAATATTTAGTAAACAAAAAGCTAACAAAACGGTTGTATATCCCTTTAAACTAAGATAAATTAAAAACAAAAATTTCACAATTTCTCAAAAGGCCTTTTTAACTTCACAATGATTTAAGCTAAAAAGGGTTTTTTAATAGGAAAATGTGAGTTTGTACAGTATAATGTAAGCGTGTTCAATAGTGGAACACTTGTGAATATTTTTTCACAAATAATAATTTAGATTGAGGAGGAATTTGAAATGAGTGGTTTTTGGGGCGAGTTTTTTGGAACAGCTATTTTGATTATTTTAGGAGTTGGCTGTGGAGCTGGAGTTAATTTGAAAAGCAATTATGCACATGGACAAAATTGGATGTTTATTTCATTCGCTTGGGGTTTAGCGGTAACTTTTGGAGTCTATGTCGCTGGACAATTAGGTTCTCAAGGACATTTAAATCCAGCTGTAACGATTGGCTTTGCAGCATTTGGCTTTTTCCCTTGGCATGAAGTTTTACCGTATTTATTTGGGCAATTTCTGGGTGCTTTTGTTGGTGCGACGATTGTTATTATTCAATATTATCCACAATTCAAAATTTCTAAAACTCCGGCACAAGGCAACCAAGTTGGAATTTTTTCAACAGCTCCGGCAATTCAAAATTCGTTATTTAACTTTTTAAGTGAAGTAATTGCAACTTTTGTTTTCATATTCACGTTGCTAAATTTGGGTGATTTTACGCAAGGTTTAAAACCGTTGATTGTTGGCTTACTGATCACAGTTGTTGGTCAAGCATTAGGGGGAACGACTGGATTTGCTTTAAATCCAGCTCGTGATTGGGGGCCGCGCTTAGCGTATACAATCTTACCGGTTCCCAATCGTTCTTCAGCTAATTGGAGTTACGCTTGGGTTCCAATGCTTGGCCCGTTAGCTGGTGGCTTATTAGCTGGGGCTCTACAATCTGTTTTGTAAAATAAAAATATTTTTTTGCTGATGTTTACGTTAAATAAAGGGCTACTCAAAGTTAAATTAAAACTTGGGTAGTTTTTTTGTGAAAAGATTTTACAAATTGTTGCAACCTAGTTGAGTTTGTCTAAATTAAGTTTAATTTTAACCGATATATAACTTGGGTCAGTATTTTTACTGTAAGGGAGAGAGGCAAAATGAAGAAAAAAAGCATTGGCAAAATGGTAAGCACAATCTTGGTACTAATCGCCATCATTCCTATCTTAATTACTGTTTTGAGTTCTTACATAAGTACGAGGGATCTTTTGATTGAAAGGACTGATAGTGATAAGCAAACAGCTGTTGCTAGCGTTGCGCACAGCCGTAATTCACTAAAAAAATCGGCTAAAAAAGCTTTAGAAGGAATGGCATCACAACCGGCATTTAAACAAAAATTTGATTTGAAGAAAATCAAAAATGTCATTTCGGCGGGCGAAACGGAAAATGGGACCGTCGAGAATGCTATCTTTTCAACTTCAACGGGGAAATTTGCTGCTAATAGTACAAGTTTGCCTACTGGGTTTAATCCGCTTGTGCGTCCTTGGTATAAAGGCGCAATGAAACAACAAGGCAAAATCTTTTGGTCAGCACCATATATCGATGCTAATACTGGTAAATATATAACGAGTGTTTCTAAAGTTATTAAAAATAGTCAAGGTGAAGAAGGAGTACTTTCTTTTAATATCTCTTATGATTCAATTCAACAAGATTTGAGTAAGTTGGAGGTTGGTAGAACAGGCAATGCTTTCTTAGTTTCTTCAAGTGGAGTAGTTGTTGCTTCCAAAAATAAAAAATTAGTCGGTAATAAGATCAAGAATACTCAACTATTTAAGAGTTTAAAGCAGGCTACTAGTAAGAAGAGTTCAGGCTATGTTTTGCTCAAAGGCGACTCAAAAGTTCAGCGGGTTTTTTATCGGAGAAATGGTAATGGTGAATATATTTCAGTTGCTAAGACAAAACGTAACGAAATTACACCAGAGTTGTCAGCCATTATTCGAAATTCAGCAATTGTAGCAGTCATTATGATAATTGTGAATATTATTCTTGCTAAGGTAATTACAGATCTCATAAAACGACTGATCAATATTTTTGTTGAATCATTTGAAGATGCCGGTCAAGGAAAATTACACACAATTTCTAACAAAAAAATCAAGATTGCTGGTTTGGGCAGCAATATAGTCAAAAGTATGGTTAAATCTGATGAAAACGGAAATGAATACCAACAATTGACGGCTTACTATAATAAAATGATCAAGTCGATTGGCAGCTTAATAAATGGGATCAAGAATGAAGGTGGCAAAGTTTCAAAAATGTCTAATTCATTATTAGGTCTTTCAAAACAGACGAGCAAGGCGACTGAAGAAGTTGCTAAAACGATTACTGGGATTGCAGATGTTACTAGCAATCAAGCTAATGATACGCAAAAGAGTGTTGAGCAGTTGCAGCAGTTGTCTAAAACAATTGAAACCATGAGTAATAATGTGCTGAATATTAATAATAAGTCTCAGGAATCTTCTAAAATTAATCAGAATAATATTGTTGTAGCAAATCAGGTTAAAAACAACTGGAATGAAGAACTCAACAATATGAAAGTTTTAATGAATAAAATGGAAGATTCAAATAACAGTATTCAAAGTATTAGCAAAATCATAATCGTTATTAGTGAAATTGCAGATCAAACTAATCTTTTAGCTTTGAATGCTTCAATTGAGGCGGCCAGTGCTGGTGAGGCTGGCAAGGGCTTTGCAGTTGTTGCTTCGGAAATTAGAAAGCTTTCTGAACGTAGTAATTCTTCAAGCAAAGAAATTGGTGAAATCATTGAAAAAATTCGCAACCAATCTTCTGAAATGGTTAAACAGACTAAGATGTCATTAGCTGGTGGCGAGAAACAAACAGATTTGATTGTTAAATCGATTGAGTCATCACAAGAGGTTTCTCGAAGAAGTGAACTGATGATTAAAGAAATTGAAGAACTTGCGAAATCTAGTCAAAAAATCGTTAAAGTTAAAAATAAGGTTCTCGAAAATCTAGAAAATATTTCTGCTTCAACTGAAGAGAACTCAGCAGGAACTGAGGAAGTTTCAGCAAACTCAGAAGAAGTTTTAGCTACGATGGAAGAATTTACGAGCCATGTGGCTGAGTTGAATAAAATTGCGGATCAGCTAAAAGAAAACTTAGCTAAGAAATTTGAACTTGATATTTAGACGAATAATTAAATAATTAGAATAAAATTCTGGCATTGCTTTTTTAAATGATGCCAGAATTTTTTTAGCTTGGCAAAATGAATCTTCAATTAGTAACAGTAACAAATGACCACTTAAATGACTAATTATGATCTTTAAGTAGGATTTAGGGCCTAACTTTTTCTTAGCTTATTTTAATTTAATTCACTGTGCTATAATTGAAAAATAGTACTTTTGAGGAGGCACATGAAAAACATGCCGAAAAAGATCAGTCTTTTTTCAATTGTAATGTTAACTTTAAGTTCAATTATTGGATCCGGTTGGTTGTTTGGTTCGGGGATGGCGGCTCAAATTGCTGGTCCAGCAGCAATTATCTCTTGGATTTTAGGCGGTATAATCATTGGAGTAATTGCATTGAATTATATTGAGTTAGGAACAATGTTTCCAGCTAGTGGTGGAATGAGTCAGTACGCGGCTTTTTCTCATGGCACCTTGCTCGGCTTTGTTGCCGGTTGGGCTAATTGGATCTCTTTGTTAACGATTATTCCAATCGAGGCAGTTGCAGCTGTTCAGTACATGAGCTCTTGGCCTTGGACGTGGGCTAATTGGACGAAAGGATTTGTAGCTCATGGTAATGTCACGAATCAGGGCTTAGTGATTGTTTTTCTTTTTATGCTGGCATTTACGTTGCTAAATTTTTGGTCACTCAAGTTGTTGACCAGTTTTACTAGTTTGATTGCTGTATTCAAAATGGCAATTCCGCTGTTAACGATCCTAATTTTATTTTTTACTGGCTTTCACTCAGGCAATTTTGCTCAAACAGCTGGCTTTATGCCTGCCGGAAGTGCTGCAATTTTTACTGCGACGACCTCAGCGGGAATTATTTTTTCCTATAATGCTTTTCAGACAACTATCAATATGGGTGACGAGATTGAGCATCCCGAAAAGAATATTTTTCGTGGTATTGTGATATCTTTTGGAATCAGTATGGTGATCTATACTTTATTGCAAGTTGCTTTTATTGGAGCAGTTCCCAGTCAGCAATTGACGATTGGCGGCTGGAAGGGCATCAACTTTCAATCCCCATTTGCTGATATTGCGATTTTGCTGAATTTGAATTGGTGGGCCGATATTCTATACTTAGATGCCTTTGTTTCACCGTTTGGAACGGGCGTTTCTTTTGTAGCAACAACCTCGCGGGCATTAGCGGCGATGACAACTACAAGACATTTACCAACGTTTTTAGGAAAATTAAGTCAAAAATACCGAACTCCGCGCCGTTCAATGGTCGTGAATCTTTTCTTAGGCTTGGTAATGGTCATCGCCTTTAGAAATTGGGGGGCTTTGTCCAACGTGATTTCAACATCGACCTTGATTGCCTATTTAACTGGTCCAGTAACCTTGATCAGCTTTCGACGGATGGCTCCAGATTGGAAACGACCGTTTAAATTACAGGGTGCGCATTTCTTAGCACCATTAGCTTATTTGTTAGCCAGCTTGGCAATTTATTGGGCTAAATGGCCGACAACAATTGAAGTTTTTGGCGTAATTGCACTTGGCTTGATTTTTTATATCTACTATGAATTTCGTCAGCCTTCCGGTAAACAAAAGGTCTTTCAAAGTTTCAAAGGGGCTCGCTGGCTGGTCCTTGAACTGCTTTGGTTGACAATCATGTCATTGATTGGCAGTCATCAATTTGGTGGCAATGACTGGCTGCCATATCCGACTGATTTTGGAATGGTGATGGTTGGCAGCTTAGGATGTTATTTGTTAGGAGTTCATGATGCATATGCAAGTGATGAAACCGAGTACGGCCGTTCACTGAATGAAAAAATTAAATAGAATAATCCTAAAATAAGAAAAATTATAAATTGCATAATTTTTTTAACTTTTCAATTGATTAAATTCATTTCTGTTGCTAGAATAAAGTTAATTGAAACTGATTCTCAATTAACTGATTTAGCGGAGGGATGATCCATGAAAAAGCGTTTTGTGCTAGGAGTTTTAGTAGTAACATCATTTTTGGCTTTTGGTTTTATAGCTCATGAGATAGCAACCGGTCTTAAAGTAAGTGAGCAAACAAGTCTAGTTGAACAATCAAGCAAAAAAGATCTTTCAACCGCTCCAAGATATTCTTACGGGGAAATTTTAAGTACTTTGGGAATTATAACTGTGGGAGGTTTAGCTTTGACGCTTAGAGAAACAAAATCAATTAAATTAGAGAGTTTTAGGAGAGATTTGAATGAAAAAAGGAGTTTTATTAATTAATCTAGGTACTCCCAAAACACCAACCACTGAAGATGTCCGCGAATATTTGCGCCGCTTCTTGAGTGATCCACGAGTGATTGATGTACCGGCCTGGAAATGGAAACCAATTTTGAATTCGATGATTTTGCCCAAACGTCCAGCTAAGTCAGCTAAACTTTACCAGCAGATCTGGTCAAAGGAGCATGGTTCACCGCTTTTGTATTACACGCAACAGCAAACAATGCAGCTGCAGAAACTTTTGCCGAATTATGTGGTCAAATTTGCAATGAGCTATAGTGATCCATTGATTAAGGATACTTTGACCGAATTTGAGATGGCTAAAGTTGACGATTTAACGATCATTCCCCTCTACCCCCAATATTCAACGACAACGGTTGGCTCAGTTGCGGATGATATCAATCGTTTTTTTTATCGGCGGTCAATTATTCCTAATTTGCATTTGATTACTGATTTTTGTGATTTCCAACCTTATATTCAGGCTTTAGCGGCCAAAATAACAGCAGCTCTAGCTGAATTTAAACCAGATCTGCTGTTGCTATCCTATCATGGTATTCCCAAAAGCTATGTTGCAAAGGGTGATCCTTATCAGCAACGATGTGAACTGACGACTAAGCTGCTTTTAGCCGAATTAAAGACCAAGGTGCCAGTCAAACAAACTTATCAATCTCGTTTTGGTCCAGATGAATGGTTGACACCAGCAACTGACGCGACTTTAAAAACTTTACCAGCACAAGGAGTTAAGCGTGTTTTGGTTGCGGCTCCAAGTTTTGTTGCAGATTGTTTGGAAACTTTGCATGAATTGGAAATTGAAAACAGGGAGTACTTTTTGACAAGTGGCGGGGAAGATTTTGCCCTAGTTCCAGCCTTGAATGCTGATCCAGCTTTCACCCAAGTCTTGCAACGATTAGTTTTACAGTCACGTTAATTCAAGTCTTTAATGAACCAAGCATCGCAAGCTGAGTGGCTGGTTTGTGCTAAAGCCTGTGGTAACGCCCGGAAGCCTAAATGTCGATAAAGTCCGATTGCTCGCTCAAGATTAGAGAAAGTCTCAATATATAATTGTTGATAGCCGAGCTGGCGAGCTTTTTGCTCGGATGCTAAAATGATTTTTTTCCCTAAGCCGAATCCGCGAGCAGCTGGCAGAAAGTAAAGCTTTTGTAATTCGGCAATTTGCGGATCGGCAAAGGGACCAAAGCCACCACAGCCAATCACTTTTTGCTGATCTTCAACTACCCAGTAAAAGGCTTTAGTTGGTTGAGAGTTGTAGTAAGTTGCTAAACTTGCTAATTGCGGATCGTAATAGGCAGTGTTAGGTTTGGCATCATTAAACTCGGCTAAGGTTGCCTGAATAATTTTTTTAACGGTCGGTTCATCGGCCGTTTTTATTTGGCGTAAATACAATTTTCTTCAGCTCCAATTTTAAATTAGTTGTAATTTACGTTAGCATTTAGACTAAAAATGTGCAAGAATTAAATTATTTTTAGGGGGGAACGGTAATGGTTGAAGAAGGTCATTTATTAATAGCTGAAGATTTTTCGGCAGTTGGTCAATTATCAATGACAGCTGCTTTACCAATCATGGCAGCCATGGCGATTCCTACTGCTAGTTGGCCGACAAATTTACTGTCAACGCAAACTGAGGGGTTTGGTTTGCCCCAGCATTTGGAGACGAAAGATTGGATCGAACAAACCCAAAAGCATTGGCAGCAAGTTGGTCTGAAATTGGGAGGAATTTTGATCGGTTATTTTGACCAAGAAGAGATTGCGCAACAATTATGGCAACAACTAAGCTTACCGTCATTGCGATTGCGAGTCGTTGATCCAGTTATGGCTGATGAAGGAAAGTTCTATCCTGAAATTACTGCTAAGCATTTGCAAAGTTTAAAACGCTTGTGTTTGCGGGCAGATGTGATTACGCCTAATCTGACCGAAGCGGGTTTATTGACTGGAATAAGTTATTTAGCTTGTCCAGATGAAGCAGTTTTAGTTAAGTTGTTAAAAAATTTGAATTCTTTGCAACCTCCAAATGGCAAAGCAGTCATCACTGGAGTAGTTAAGAATCACCAAATTGGCTGTTGCTGGCTGGAACAAGATCAGCTACAGTTAGTGACTTATCCGTGCTTACCGGGTCATTTTTATGGTAGCGGGGATGTGTTTGCTACATTGTTAACTGGTTTTTTATGGAAAAATTTTTCATGGTCAGCTGCAATTAAACAGGCAGCAGCTTTGTTGTATGAAACCTTAAAACAGCAAGCCAATCAATTGCCTCAGCAACGTCGCTTTGGCATTGATTTAGGATATTTGCTGCCAAGATTGATTACAAATTTGCACCCAACTGCTGATAATTGATTGAATTCGTGTTAGAATATGCTTTAAATTAAAGTTGGATTAAAAATCTCATTTTAAGAATTTTGATTATCAAATATTAGGAGGAATTTACAGTGAAAGAAATTACGTCATTAAAAAGGATCACGTTAGTTGCTTTATTAATTGCAGCTAACGTGGTAATTTCTAGGTTTTTTATTATTCCAGTTCCGATGACTCATGGCAACATCAATTTATGTGATGCTGGGATTTTTATTGCCGCTTTGTTGCTTGGGCGGCGAGAAGGGATGGTCGTTGGCGGCTTGAGCGGCTTTTTGCTAGATTTGATTTCCGGATATACCCAATATATGTTCTTTTCTCTAATTGTTCATGGCCTCGAAGGATTGATTGTTGGTTGGTTAAATGAAAAACATACTCGGAAGTCATTGATTTTAGCCATGAGTTGCGGTGTTTTGATCATGGTCGGCGGTTATTTCCTGACGGATACTTTCTTGTATACTTTAACGGCCGGTTTAATTGGTATTACGACTAACTTTTTACAAGGTGTGGTTGGTGGATTAGTTGCTTTGCCGGTTTACTATCGTTTAAGCGGTCGGGTTTTTAGTCAAAGCCAAAGCAAATAACGCCAATAAAGGAGGAGCAGCTTTGCCGGAAGTTTTGTTGAACGAACCAATTGCTGTATCAGGAATCAAGCTTTTAAGAGAAGCTGGCTTTCAAGTTTTCGAACGACCAGCTGGGGTCAGTTTGCCAGAGTTATTGCAAAAGAATCCGCAGCTTGTTGCAGTTCAGGCAATTGTAGCGCGAGCCGGAAAGTTAACGATTGCAGATTTAAAGCTGTTTCCGGAGCTAAAAATTATTGCTCGGCATGGAGTTGGCGTGGATAATTTACCGTTAGATTATTTAAAAAATCGGAGAATTCAACTTACTTATACACCGGGCATTAATGCTCGATCGGTAGCTGAACTGACCATAACGTTAATCTTGTCGCTTTTACATCGTTTACCTCTAAGCATTGCAACTCAGCAGCGTCAAGTTGGCAGTTTGTTGACCGGCAAAACAATTGGATTAATTGGTTATGGAAGAATCGCCCAAGAGGTTGAAGAACTGTTGCAGCCATTTAACGTTGAAATATTAGTCTGGAATCATCGGCCCAAAAAAATTAAATTTGGTAGGCAGGTAACCATTGACGAATTGTTAAAACAAAGCCAAATTGTTAGTCTGCATATTCCGGCAACATCACAAACAAATCAATTCTTTTCAGCTAAGTTGTTAATGAAAATGCGTTCAGATGCAATTTTAATCAATACGGCGCGCGGGCTTTTAATTAAAACTGATGATTTATATGATGCATTATGCCAAGGACAGCTGGCTGGAGCAGCAGTTGACGTTTTCTTGGCAGGAACTCGGCATTCATTAAATGATTTTCAAAAATTGCCTAATTTTCTTGCAACTCCGCACATTGGCGCTGAAACACAAGAAATTTTAACTGCTTCAGCTTGCCAGTGTGCTGAAGAAATCAAACGTTTTTTTGTTGGAAAGTCAGCTTTGAGTCCTTATTGGAGATAATCAACTTGATATGGATTGATCACCCCCAAACAAATGGTATTGGATATTTTTGAGCTTGCAGGATTAAGTTGGTTTAGAAATTTAAAAATTTTATTATTTGTGACAGGTGGTGTTCTTGCCTTATTAAGTTAAAAAAGAACCATCAAAAGACGATTCTAACGAACTTTATTTTAGCCAAGTAATTATCGACTGTTCGCAGTATATTTAAATTAATAGGCTGACAACTTTCGAATTTATTGACGAGAGAGAAATCGTTTATTGTCATTTTTAAGTGTTAATAAATTAGGTATCATATTTAAAACAACTAACTAAGTCATAAGAACTATATAAATTAAAAGCATATGGGCTGCTATTGAATAGAAAACAGCTGGATTATGTTTAAATCGTTGCTTGATTGAAATATAATTACCAAAATTTTAGAAATCAAGCATTGAATCTCAAAGATAAACAAGTTAAGCCGCCATCAATTTTGCTGAATTCCGACATGTTTATTTCATAAGGACTAAATCCATGTTGGATTAGTATTGTTTTAACTTTTGGGAAACCAGCTGGCATAATAACTCCATTTCCAGTATCAATACAGTTCACAGCATAATTTTCTTCACTTGGTACCTGCAACTGTTCAAAATTCTTAAAGTAAGGATTGTTAATGTATTCTCCAGCTACTAATAATTTATTATTTTCCAGGTAAGTAGTACCGGTTTTTAAATGTAAGAATTCGTTAACTGGGACTGAAATAACTTCATAATCAAACTTGCCGGCAATTTTGGTGAATTGATTAATTCCAACTTGATTTGTCCTGGCAGATAAACCAACGAAAAAAGTATTTCCGACACGCATTACATCTCCTCCCTCTAAATATCCTGGTCTATGGATTTCAAAGATTTGGTCTTTCTGATAAAACTTATTAATGATAGGTCTAATTTTTTCACGTTCTTTTGTCCGACTGCTTCTAGTTGGATTTGTAATAACAGCAAATTTATCCGCAACTACAGCTGGGTCTTCAACAAAACAAGAATCTGGATAATCAACAAGTGGGTCTAATATTGTTACTTTGATACCCATTTCAGTTAGCAACTTAACGTAACTTTCATGCTCTTGAACAGCTTTAGTGTAATCTGGTTTACCTGAATTTGCATAGTCATCAATGCCGTTGACAACTGATTTAGCTGGTGTTCTAACAATAGCATTATTAAAAAATAACATAAAATTACCTCCTTGTTTATTAGCTGCAGTATACAATATACAATAGAAATTATCAACATTCTTTTGTCTAAAAATTCAGTAAATAATATAATATTTGTTGGAGGGATCTTATGACACCAAAAGAACAAGTTTACAGATTTATTTCTGATCAGTTAATACTTGGCAATATTAATCCAAAGGATCGTATAACAGAACAGTTTTTAGCTGATAAAATTGGGTTGAGCCGAACGCCAATTAGGGAGGCTTTATTGTTACTTTCAGCGGATTCAATTTTAGAACGAGAACCACGGAAGGGATACCGTATTAAAGTATATTCGCAAAAAGATGTTGAACAACTTTATGTAGTAATCGGCACACTTGAAGGAAAGACGGCAGAATTGGCGGTTGATTATCTAGGTATGGATGACTATCAATTAATGAAATTTCTAATTGATAGTATGTATTCGGCAATTGAGCATAAATTGTATACAAAATACAACAGCTTGCAAGAACAGTTTCATAATGTTTATATCAGTAAGTGTCCAAATAAATTTCTCACCCAAGAATTATTAGCTGCTAAACGAATCTTCATTGGAAAAAATTGCTTACGGCTCAAGCAGGACAATGTTCAAGAGATTTTAAAAAAAACCAATCACCAACATGAAAAGATAGAGCAATTATTGGAACAAGGAAAAAGTTCAGAGCTACGTAGATATTTAGAAGTAATTCATTGGAGTCAGAGTACTGCTAAATATGATGTTTGGCAGTGATGTTATCAGACTAACAAAATTTTTAAGCTAGTTTTACCAAGCTTGTAACCAATCTATAAAAATAATTTCATTATCCCTTAAAATTGATTTTAGCTTATAAAAATTATAAACTAAGAATTAAAGAAAACTAACTAGCAAGCTAGCAAATTCTATGGGGGATCTTTTGTGAAGGATTTTTGGAAGCTATCAATCTTTGCTCGGCGTTTATTGGCAATTTCATTTTTAATGTCGATCAGTCAGTCAACGATGACAACGACTTATCCAATATTGATGAAACAATTTGGAATTCAAACCAGTACGGTTCAGTGGCTAACAACTGGATTTATGGTGGCGATGACTTTGATTATGCCGCTCAGCCCTTGGTTATTGGATAATATTGCTTTAAAGAAATTATTAAACGGAATCGTTAGTGTTTTTATCATCGGGACTTTGGTTGCCATGTTAGCCCCAGCGTTTAGCTGGATCATTTTTGGGCGGTTGATTGAGGGCTTGGCAGTTGGTGCGTTATTCCCAATTTTTCAAACACTGATTATGGAAAGCAGTTCTGATCATGAACGTGGATTAGCGATGGGTGTCGTTGGTTTGGTAATGGGGTCGGCTTTAGCTGTTGGACCAATTATTTCTGGTATTGTACTACAGTTTGTTTCTTGGAGAGTATTGTTTGCATTGTTTGTTGTTTTACTGATATTTTTGATTATTCGTATTCAACCAGTAATTAAACCGATCCATCCATTAGTTCGACATAAATTTGATTGGATCTCGGCAATCTTGCTGTTAGGCTTTGGTGGCTTGCTGTATGCAATTAATTTATATCCGTCCCTGGGACTGAAATTAATGTGGTGGGCGTTACTGCTCGGCAGTTTGTTGCTCTTAATAAGCTTTGCACTCCGTCAACAGCATTTGACTAAACCTTTTTTAAACTTGAGCGTTTTGCATTATGGCGGTTACCTCCCAGCTTTATTACTAACTGGAATTTCATATAGTGGGTTGATCATTGCAACGGTTATTTTGCCTTTATATTATCAGAATGTTTTTAAAATCTCACCATTTTGGTCAGGTTTGCTTTTGGTCCCAGCGGCTTTTATCTTAAGTCGGTTAAATCCAGTATCGGGCAAGCTACTTGGCAAACTAGGTTTAAAACGCTTAGTTTGGATCGGAATGATACTTTTGGCAGCCGGTTTTGGTCTTCTAGGGACATTTGGTGCTAAGTCATTATTGTTGTGTGTATTTGGCGGGATTTTCTTGGAAAGTGGCAATGCATTTGTAATGATGCCGGCAATTACCGCTGCTAACAATGCTTTACCCAAAAATCTGATTAGTCATGGGACAGCCTTGATCACGACTATGCGTCAGGTAATTGGGGCAGCCAGTGTGGTGGTAGCTTCCAGTTTGATCACAATCTTGGCAAATAGTCTGACTTATCGTCAGGCTTTAGCTCAGACTAGTTTGTGGTTGTTATTTTTGCCACTAATAGGTATCGGGTTAGGGGCATTTTTACAAACAAAAAAGGCAGCTTAAAGAGCCGCCCATAGCGCCTTTAAAGTTTGGTTGGAGATGATTCGCTAAAAAGTGAAGTTCGAATACTGTTTAGGATCTTTTCTTGCAGGGGATTGAAAATATGCGAACTTCGATAAGCAATGCTGGTTACAAAATGTGGAATATCTTTATCTAAGAGATCTACTCTAACAATGTTTTCAGGTGGATCAACAATTGCTGTTAAAAAACCGATACCGACGCTCTTAGCAATCAAATTCATTAAACTATGAGTTCCGTTTGAACGAAAAATAACTTTTGGACGGAAATGATTACGGGTTGCTAACAAACTGAAAGCTTGATTGTGAATGAAGCCATCTTTGAATAAAACAAAATCTTCATCTTTGAGGTCTTTAAAATAGACCTTTTTTTTTTGGCTAGAGGATGATCAGCCGAGACAAAGATAGCAAATGATTGGCGGTCGAATTCTTGCGTCTGAATATTTTGGTCACTTAGCGGATCAATGGAAGCAAGCAATGCTAGATCAATTGAACCGTTTTGGAGAGCCTGAAGGGTGGTCTTGGATCCATATTCACGAGTCTCAATTTTATTTAATAAGTGATCTTGTTTTAAATTCTTGGCGATCAAAGGAAAATATCTATTTTCAATAATTGGTGGTAAGCCCAAATTAAGCTTTTGCAAATGATTTTGCATAATTTCCTTTTTTAATAAGTTGTAATTTTGTAAAATATTTTTGGCATGTTTAATTAATTGTTGTCCACTATCAGTAATAATCAACTGTTTTTGAGCTCGAAAGCGAATAATTAATTTGGTATTTAATTCTTCTTCTAATCTTCGCAAGGCAAAAGTAATTGTTGGCTGGCTAACTTTGAATTCTTGAGCAACTTTGGAAAAATTTTTTAATTCTGTTAATTTTATAAAATACTCGAGATCACGCGTGTTCATAATAGCAGGTTCTCCTTGGCTAAAAATCAATGTTTATATTTTAATTATAAATAGTTCTTATTAGTCTGTACAGCTTTGACTATAAAACTTTTTCTACATTAGAATGAAAATATCTTAATGTAAAGAAGGCTTTTTTTATGAATGGATTGGAAATTATTAATGATCCTTTTAAAAATAAGGGAACTGCTTTTTCTGCTGAAGAAAGAAAGCAGCTTGGTTTGGAAGGATTATTACCACCTTATATACAATCAATTGAAGAACAAGTCAAGCAAACGTACACTCAATTTGAAACTAAAAAAACAGCTTTAGATAAACGCTTGTTTTTGATGCAGATTTTTAATGAAAATCGAGTTCTTTTTTATAAATTATTCAGTCAACATATCGTAGAGTTTATGCCAATCGTTTATGACCCAACAATTGCTGATACGATTGAAAATTATAGTGAACTCTTCGTTCAACCGCAAAATGCAGTTTTTTTATCAATTGATGATCTAGCTTCAATTGAAAGTTCTTTGAAAAATGGTGCTGGGGATCGTCAAATTCGTTTGATTGTTGTTACTGATGCGGAAGGAATTCTAGGAATCGGTGACTGGGGCACAAATGGTGTGGATATAGCAGTTGGAAAATTAATGGTTTACACGGCAGCTGCTGGAATTGATCCTAGTCAAGTTTTGCCAGTTGTATTGGATGTTGGAACTAATAATCAACATTTGTTGGATGATCAATTATATTTAGGCAATCGTCACTCACGAATCAAAGGCGATCGTTATTACAAATTTGTTGATCAATTTGTAAAAGCAGCAGAAAGATTATTCCCCAATCTTTATTTACATTTTGAAGATTTTGGCCGTGATAACGCAGCTAACTTGTTGAATAAGTATAAGGATCAAATTACAACTTTCAATGATGATATTCAAGGTACTGGGATTATTGTTTTAGCCGGAATTTTAGGTGCTTTAAATATTTCTAAGCAAAAAATGATTGATCAAAGATACCTCTGCTTTGGTGCCGGAACTGCAGGTGCTGGGATCACTAAGCGAATATATGATGAGTTTTTGCAGCAAGGTTTGAGTCCGCAAGAAGCTAAGAAGCATTTTTACATGGTCGATAAGCAAGGCTTGTTATTTGATGATGATCCAACTTTGACACCTGAGCAAAAACCATTTGCCCGGTCGCGGAGTGAATTCTCGAATCCAGCTGAATTGACGAATCTGGCAGCAGTTGTTAAGGAGATCCATCCGTCAATTATGGTTGGAACCTCAACTCGTCCAGGAGCATTTACTAAAGAAGTCATTAAAGAAATGGCGGCACATACAAAACGACCAATTATTTTCCCATTGTCGAATCCTACGAAACTGGCTGAGGCCAAGGCTAAAGATTTAATTGAATGGACAGATGGACGAGCATTGGTTGCTACTGGAATCCCAGCACCAGATGTTGAATATAATGGGGTTGTTTATCAAATTGGTCAGGCAAATAATGCTTTAGTTTATCCAGGGTTAGGCTTAGGAGTAATTGCTTCAACTGCCAAAGTTTTGAACGACGAAATGATCTCTGCCGCGGCCCATTCACTTGGTGGCATCGTGGATCCAACTCAACCAGGGGCGGCAGTTTTACCACCAGTTTCAAAACTTGATCAGTTCTCAACTACGGTCGCTCAGGCTGTTGCCCAGAGTGCAGTTGATCAGCATTTAAATCGCGAAAAAATAACCGCTGTTGCCCAAGCTATTGAAGCTAACAAATGGCAGCCAGAATATTAAGGGGAAGTGAAACATTTGTTAGAAAAAATTAATTACAAAAAGTTCATCTTTCCGTTAGTTGTTGGTGTGATTTTATGGTTTTTGGCTCCAATTCGGCCAGCGGGTGTTGATTTAGCTGCTTGGCGAATGTTAGCTATTTTTGTTGCAACAATTATTGGGTGTGTGACTAAGCCCTTACCAATTGGTGCAGTAGCGATCGTAGGCTTTGCAATTACTGTAATGACTGGTGAGGTTAAAATTGATGATGCAGTTGCTGGTTTTGGCAATAGCAGTATCTGGTTGATCGTAATGGCATTTTTCATTTCTCGTGGCTTTATTAAGACTGGTCTTGGAAAAAGAATCGCCTTAGTGTTTGTTAAAATTTTTGGCAAAAAAACTTTAGGATTGATGTACTCTTTGATTGGTGTTGATTTAATTTTGGCCCCAGCAACCCCGAGTAACACGGCTCGGGCTGGTGGAATTATGTTTCCAATTATTAATTCACTTTCCCACTCATTTGGATCTAAGCCTGAGGATCATACAGAAAGAAAGATCGGTTCATTTTTAACTTTTGGTGAATTTCATGGCAACACGATTACTTCGGCGATGTTTATGACAGCCATGGCAGCTAATCCGTTAGCCCAATCCCTAGCCAAAAGCGTTCATGTTAACTTGACGTGGATGGATTGGTTCATCGCAGCTTTAGTTCCAGGTATCTTCTCTTTAATCGTTGTTCCTTTTTTGATTTATAAAATGTATCCGCCGGAAATCAAAGAGACCCCCAATGCAGCAGCTTGGTCAAAAGAGCGGCTTAGCAAGATGGGAGTAATGAAACCAGCCGAAAAATGGATGGCAGTGATCTTTGTACTGGCTTTGATTTTATGGGTCTTAGGTAGTACTTTACAAATTGATGCAACTTTAACAGCTTTTATTGCGTTAGCTTTGTTACTATTGACTGGAGTTTTAAATTGGAATGATATTTTGCAGGAAAAAGGTGCTTGGAATACCTTAACTTGGTTTTCAATTTTAGTAATGATGGCTAATGAATTAAATGAATTAGGGTTCATTCCATGGTTGAGTAATTTTATTTCAGATGATTTACATGGTTTGAGCTGGCCAATTGTATTAGTTATTTTGATCTTATTTTACTTTTATTCGCATTATTTGTTTGCCAGTGCAACAGCACACGTTAGTGCAATGTATACTGCTTTATTAGGTGTGGCAATTGACGCCGGAGTTCCACCAATTTTAGCAGCTTTAATGCTTGGCTTCTTTGGTAATTTATTCGCTTCAACGACTAATTATAGTGATGGTCCAGCTCCAATCCTGTTTTCTTCAGGATATGTTTCTCAATTAGACTGGTGGCGTTTGAATGGAATTTTAGGAGTCTTTTATATCGTTAGCTGGTTAATCTTAGGTAGCTTATGGATGAAAATTTGTGGCTTTTATTAAAATTAAAAATAATGGACTTGAATTTTCAAATACTAAATTAATTGACAATCTTTATTTCAAAGTAAAATTTTATTGTTACTACAGAATTAGAATTAATTGATTTAAATCTCTGGATATTCGTTAAAAAATAATGACATCTGAAAAAGTCTTTTTGCTAAAAAACAAGAAGATGAATTTCAGATGTCATTTTTTGTTCTAAGTGTTCTACGTAAAGTTAAAGAAAATAGCTAAGTGTTGAGGCAAACTTTGTATCTAGAGATTTTTTATCAAGGCCTTGATTGAAATGCTAGCTTATATTTTTCTTGGAATGTTAAATTAATAGTAAAAAAACATGTAAATTTTGATCGATTTTTGATTGCTGCAGTATTTTTACTTTAACAAGTGACGTGTTCTGTAAAAAACATGTTTTAATTTGAAAAGCTAATTATTCGATTTGGACTTTTAATTGTTCTTGAAAATTTCAATTAATTTCTGTTCAAAAAATGGTACCCAAATTTTCAAATATCCTGCTTGTGTCGGATGAATTCGATCAAACATTGCATATCGCCGAATGCGAGTGCTAGCATTAATTCCTGAGTCGTGATATAGGTCAATAATTTGAAAATGCCATTTTTGCTGCAATTTAAATAACTGTTTGACTAATTTATCATAAGAATCGTCTCCAGCAAAAATACAGGTATAAAACACTAACGGGCAATGCAATTTGGACCTGGTATATTGGCAGATATATTCAATAGATCCTATAACTGTTTCAAGATCATAATCTGATGGTTGAAAAGAAGTCGAGATCTGACCAAATTGTTTACCTTGACGCAAATCATTGGTTGATAGTTGACAGACTAGCAAGTCATATGGTCCCTGTGGTGTTAGTTCAGTTTTAAGTCTTGTTAAATAACCAGATTGACTTTTGCCAGCTAAAGTTGCTCCACTGATTGCTGATTTAACAGCTGAGATTCCATCTATTGCCTGTAAATAATCAACAAAAGAAACACCTTTCGAAAAAGCACCATAGGTTATCGAGGAGCCTAAAAAACCAATTTTTTTACCATTTAACTTAGAATTAGGCTGATAAATAACCCTTTCTAAACTAAACTCAGCTGTATTACCTTGCTGAAAGGCTGTTGAATTTGCTATTTTACTAAGGTAGCTTTGAAAAAATTCTCCTTGTGTCATTTTTACCCTCTTATCCAACTGATCTAATAATAAAGTCAAATTATAGCTGATACTTGATTTTAATGTTAAATTAATCAACATAAATTCTAATTGATCTTAACAAAGGATTTACCAACTATTAATTCTATAACAAGTAAATACAAATAACGAGTTAAAGTGTGGGCTCAACGATTTAATTTTGATAATTAGTTGTTTTTTCGGCTGCAATTAATTCTCTTAAAAATCGCATAATGATCTTCAATTCAGTTTGACTAAAATGATCAATATACTTCTCTAAGTGTTTTCTTTTCATGATAGTCAATTGATCGTGGGCTTGGGCAACTTCAAGTCCAGTAGTTGTCAGTTGATAATATTTCTTTCGCTGATCGGTTTGATCGATTTGAAAATGTACCAGTTCTTTTTTAGTAAGAGTATGCAGACTTTTAGAAAGTGTGCCTGGTAAAATGTCTAATTGTTTGGCAATTTGTTTGGCATTTGAATTTGGCTGTTGGTTTAAAAATGATAGCACTTGAAATTGCAAAGTTGATAAACCACCAGCAAAGCGAGTTTTTTGGTTAAGCCAGGTTTTTTCTTAATCGTCTTGATTATCCATCATCAATAACAGACTATAAGCTTCGATTATTTGGTTGATCAATTGATTGGTTTGCAAAATCATTCTCCTTTGTTAAATATAATTAGCGTGTTACAATCTGATTATAAAGTTTCCATGGAAACTAACTAGATTGGAGCTTGAAAAATGTCGTCAAATTTATCTTTGCAGAATAAAATTGCTATTTTCTCAGCAAGTTTATTATCCTTCATGGGTATTTTAATTGAAACATCGATGAATGTCACTTTCCCAACGCTAATTAAAGAATTAGATGTTTCTTTAAGTACTGTTCAGTGGGTAACAACAGGCTATTTGTTGTTGGTGACGATCACGATGAGTACTACATCATACTTATTGAAACGTTTTCCAGCAAAAAAATTATTTGTATTTGCAAGCAGTTGCTGTTTAATAGGAACGATTATTTGTGGGTTAGCAGGTTCTTTTGGCCTGTTAATGTTTGGTCGAGCGTTACAAGCAATTTCAACAGGAATTTCGACACCTTTGCTATTTCATCTGATTTTTTCATTAGTTCCAACGCAGCATTTAGGGTTTTATACAGGTTTTGCTAGCATGGTTATTTCTTTTGCCCCAGCTTTAGGACCAACTTATGGCGGCATGTTAAATAATTTTTATTCTTGGCATAGTATTTTTTGGGTCGCACTGCCGTTGATTGTAATAATTATGTATAGTGGTTATCGAACAATTGGTTTGCCATTTAACCAGCAAGCAACGCGCTTTGATTTCAACGGTTTTAGTTTGCTGGCAGCTTGCTTGGTGATCTTATCATTCTCAGTTAATCAGGCTGGACAAAACGGGGTTATTAGTTGGCAATTTATCGGTGTATTGCTAGTGGGACTGGTTTTACTGAGTATTTTAGTAGTCTTGAATTTGCGAGGGCATTTTAAACTTTTGAATTTAAACATTTTAAAAAACCGAATTATTCGGTTGAGTGCGTTAGTTTATTTTTTTCTGCAATTTACTAATATCGGGATTTCTTTTGTAATTCCGGTTTTGGCGCAAAATACTTTGAAAACTACTTCAATGGTGGCTGGTTTAATCTTGTTACCAGGCTCATTATTGGGAGCTTTAGTCGCTCCTTTGGCAGGTCGCTTATATGATACCAAAGGCTTTTTCTTACCAGTTTTGTTGTCTAATTTAAGCTTGCTACTCGGAACATTGTTGTTTTATATTTTAACTGATGATTTAACCGTTGTTCTAATTACGTTGATTTATGTATTTTTGCGCGTTGGTTTTAATCTTGGTTTTGGTAATTTAATGTCGGATGCTAGTAAGCAAGTCAGCAAAGAACAAAAACCGGATTTGAATTCATTATTCAATACCCTTCAGCAATATGCAGGATCAATGGGAACAGGTGCCTTGGCAGCAATTATTGCTAATCAAGAATTGCAGTCCCCCAGTTTAGCCTTGGCTACTAAATCTGGCAGTCAGCGAGATTTCTTAGTGTTGGTTGGTTTGAGTTGCTTTAATGTAATCGCAGTTCTAGTGATTCAACGTTGGAAACGATCAGCTCAAAATTAAATTAGGTTTCAATAAAAAACCAGCTCTGAATCCGCAGAGTTGGTTTTTTATTAGTTATTTAAATAGAGCATCTGGGATAAACAAATTTCCCAGAGTTGCTGCCATAATTGCTTTGATCGCCGGCATTCGATTGGCTCCTTCCTGAAAGACCAGGGATTGCGAGCTTTGAAAGACTTCATCCGTAATTTCCAATGCGTTTAATTCATAATCTGCCATAAATTGTTTGCCCACACTTGTTTGCAGATCATGAAACGCTGGTAAACAATGTAAAACGACGGTTCCTTTCTTACCAGTCGTCGCTAGTAGCTGCTGATTGATCTGGTAAGGCAAAAGCGCCGCGATTCGCTGATGGTAATCAACTTTTTCGCCCATTGAAACCCAAACATCGGTATAGATCGCATCCGCACCAGTAACGGCCGTTTGCGGATCAGTTGTAATCAGCAATTGTGCACCACTTTGTTGAGCAGCTTGCTGGGCGAGTGCAATTACATCTGCTGCTGGCTGCAAATCGGCTGGCGCACCAATTTGAACGTTAACGCCAAGGATTGCTCCAGTAACTAGTAAGCTGTTGGCAACGTTATTGCGGCCGTCACCAACATAAGCCAAGGTCAAGCCCTTTAATTTGCCAAAATGTTCTTTTAGTGTCATGAAATCGGCAATCATTTGTGTTGGATGCCACTTATCGGTTAAGCCATTCCAAACCGGGACGCCACTGTATTTAGCTAAGGCTTCAACATTTGCTTGCTTAAAGCCGCGAAATTCAAGACCATCAAACATGCTGCCAAGGATCTTCGCGGTATCAGCGACTGATTCTTTGTTGCCTAGCTGAATATCATCCTTGCCGAGAAATTCAGGGTGGGCACCTAGATCAACGGCAGCAACGGTGAAAGCTGACCGGGTCCGGGTCGAAGACTTTTCAAAGAGCAAGGCGATGTTTTTGCCTTCGAGATAATGATGTGGGAGATTTTTTTGTTTGAGTGCTTTTAAATGGATTGCAAAATCGATCAAATAATTCAATTCAGCTGCGCTAAATTTACTTTCCTGTAAAAAAGATTTGCCATAAAAATGATTCATTTGCTGCCTCCTATTTTAAAACGGTCATTTGTTCAAGAACTTTTTTTAATTGATTGATGCCAGTCATGATTTCTGAACCAGTAATAACTAATGGTGGTAAGAGCCGGAGCGTATTTCCACGTGATGAGAGGGTCAAGATACCAGCCTGGTGCAATTGAGCAATTACTTGCCCAACTGGAATTTTAGGATCAAGGTGAATTCCAATCATTAGACCATGCCCAGTAATTGCTTCGACCATTGGTAAGACGGCAATTTCTTTTTGCAGGTAATACCAACAGAAATCAGCTTTTTGGGTGACGTTGTCCAAAAACTTTTGATCCATGATCTGCAAAACTTCAGCCGCAGAAGCCATGGCTAAGGGATTGCCGCCAAAGGTTGAACCATGGCTGCCAGGACCAAAAGCAGTTGCCAATTTTCCTTTGCCAATCATTGCCCCAACTGGGATGCCATTAGCTAACCCCTTGGCTAAAGTCACAATATCTGGATTGAGGTTAAATAGTTGGTAAGAGAACAATTTGCCAGTCCGGCCCATTCCAGTTTGAACTTCATCGATAATCAGTAAAACACCATTTTCATGGCATTTCTTTTCAACAGCTTTGAGCCATTTTCCGTCAGCGGTTACTAAACCACCTTCACCTTGGATAACTTCCAAAATGACGGCTGCTAAATCGGTCGTAATAGCATCTAATGAAGCAAAATTATTATATTTGGCAAATTCGATATCTGGGACAAATGGGCCAAAACCTGCTTTAATAGCTGCATTGTCAGTTGCAGAAAGTGCTCCGTAAGTCCGGCCATGGAAAGAATGATCAAAAGCCAGAATTTTAGTTTTGCCGGTCGCTTTCCGAGCTAATTTAAGTGCAGCTTCGTTGGCTTCAGTTCCCGAATTGCAGAAAAATACTTTTTTGTCGTTGCCTTGAATTAAGGCCGCGGCAACTTTTTCTTGCAATGAGCTTTGATAAAGATTCGAAGTATGCCAAATCAGATCGAGCTGCTTTTGAACAGCCTGTTTGACTAAAGGATGGTTATAACCTAAATTACAAACGCCAATGCCACTCGTTAAATCTAAGTATTTTTTACCAAATTCGTCAGTCAGCGTTACTCCTTGACCACTGACGATTTCAAAATTAAATCTTTGATAGTTCGGGAAGAGTGCAGTCATTTTGAAAATCTCCTTTCTAGATTAAATGATCAACGTTCCAGTTGCAGATAATTGATTAGTGATCCGAACATGTTTGACACCAGCACTGGCAGCTTGAAAGGCCGCTGAAATTTTAGGCTGCATACCAGTAGTAATAATTTTAGCAGCTTTTAATCTTTGCGCTTGAGTGACATTCAAAGTCGGTAAGACCTGGTTGGCTTTTAAAACTCCTGGTACATCTGTCAGCAAGTAGAGTTCTTTGGCTTGCAACAAACTGGCAATTGCTGCGGCTGCACTATCAGCATTGACGTTCAACCATTCGTGATCAGTTAAAGCTAATGGAGCTAACACACCAATTTGTGTTGCCAAGAGTGAGGTTAAAAATTTTTCATTAACGGCAGTAATTTCTCCGACGTAACCATATTTTTCAAAATCAAGCAATTTACCTGCTATCAAGTGATGATCAGCGGCGTTTAAACCAATTGCCGGTAATTGGTGCTTAAATAATTGTATCAATAATTGCGGTTGGGTCTCACCAAGCAGGACCATTTTCGATAATTCAAGTGTGGTCAGATTAGTTATGCGAATGCCATTTTCTTTTTTGGCTGGAACGTGCAACTGTTGACTCAAAGCAGTGATTTCACGACCGCCACCGTGAATGATCAAAACTTTATTTCCAGCCTGTTTCCAATCAGCTAATTGCTGAAAAAAGTCAGACTGTAATTGATCAATGGCTCTGCCACCAATTTTGACTACGATTAGATCTTTCATAACTTTCTCCTTTAGAATTGAACTTAGGTGCTATACGAAGCATTGATTTTGACGTAATCATAAGTTAAGTCACAGCCCCAAGCTTGCCCAGTGGCCGGACCAGCATGCAGATTTAGGTCGATCACAATTTTGGCTTGCTGTAAACTTTGACTAATAGTTTTTGGATCAAAAGCGACTGGGTGACTATGTTTTAAAATCAAAAGTTGGTTGAAAGCTAAATCGATATTTTCTGGATCGAATTTAGCTGAAGTCATTCCTAAGGTACTAATGATCCGGCCCCAATTTGGGTCAGCTCCAAAAAAAGCTGCTTTGACTAAGCTTGAACCGACGATGGTTTTAGCAACCTTTTGGGCTTCATTAGCAGTTGCTGCCGAATTAACATTGACTTCCAGCAGTTTCGTTGCTCCTTCGCCATCTCCAGCAATCTGTTGTGCTAGATAAGCTAAGACTTGATGCAAAGCGGCTTTAAAAATTTGCCAAGCAGGATCACCAGCAGTCAAAGGCGGATTTTGGGCTTGCCCGTTAGCTAAAACTAAAATCATATCGTTTGTAGAAGTATCGCCATCAACAGTGATTTGATTGAAGGTCTTGCCAGTCAGTTCTTGCAATAACGGCTGCAGTGAATTTGGAGCAAGAGCAGTATCAGTGACAACAAAGCCAAGCATGGTTGCCATATTAGGTGCAATCATTCCCGAACCTTTCGCAAAACCGCTAAGTGTGCACAGTTGCTCGCCAATTTTAAATTGCAAGCTGATACGTTTGGGATGAGTATCAGTAGTCAGAATTGCTTCAGTTACTTTAATATTTGTTGTTGTTTTCAACTGACTAATACCAGCTGAAATTTTTTCCATTGGCAGTTGAGCACCAATCAGACCCGTTGAAGCAACACCAACTAGAGTCGGCTTGATTGTTAATTTTTCAGCAATTAGTTTTCTTTCGGTCAAGACATTGGTTTCACCGTTTTTGCCGGTGCAAGAGTTAGCAATGGCACTATTAACCACTACTGCTTGAAGCTGATGATTGTGACTGACTAATTGTTTAGTTAAAGCGGTTGGAGCGGCACAGAAACGATTAGTTGTATACATGCCAGCAGCTTGAGCAGGGTTAGTTGAGTAAAACCAACCAAAATCAAGTTTTTGTGGATCGGGTTTTAAACCAATATGGATTCCGTCAGCTTTAAAGCCGTTGGGCCAACTGAAGGGTACTTCTTGAATTTTTTCTTTCATTTTTTAAGACTCCTTTTTAAGGAAAGATTGGTAATTGTGGCAAACCAGTTTCTTCAGGGAAACCCCACATTAAATTAAAATTCTGCACGGCTTGACCAGCTGCTCCTTTGACCAGATTGTCAATAACTGAAACAACTGTTAAGACATTGGCGTCAGGGTTATAGCCATAGCCGATATCACAAAAATTAGATCCAACCACCATTTTTAAATCAGGCAGCTGCTGATCGCGCCAACGGACAAAGGGCGAATCTTGATATCGCTTTTGATAAGCCGCAGCTACTTGATGACTGGTTATCCCTGATCGAAGTTTGACATAAATTGTCGCCATCAGCCCGCGGGTTACCGGAATTAAAGTTGTTGAAAACTGAATTGGTTTAACCGTTGGATCCCATAGTTTCAATTGCTGCATGATTTCCGGGATATGTTGGTGAGCATTAAGTTTATACACGCTGATATTTTCATTGATGAAAGTGAAATGGCTGCTGACACGCAGCTTTTTTCCAGAACCGGAAACCCCAGATTTGGCATCAACAATGATCGATTGCAAGTCAATCAGGCGTTCCAGCATTAATGGTGCTAGGCCAAGCAAAGTTGCAGTAGCATAACAACCGGGATTAGCAATATAATGTCCAGAAATTGAATGGTGAAACTCAGCGAGTCCATATTCAGCATGAGCCAGCTGTTCCTGATTCGCAGCTGGTCGGTGATACCATTTTTCGTAACTAGTTGGATCTTTTAAACGAAAATCCCCTGATAAATCAATAACTGGAAAATTCTTTTTAATGAAGGGTTCAATTAACTGACTAGTAACTCCAGCTGGAGTCGCACAGAATAAACAATCAGTTTCCTGCATAACTTGGTCAGCTGAAAATGGTTCGATCGGATAGTTTTCGGTTTTAAAAGCCGGAACTCGTTCATTGAATAATGAAGCTGATTCATTATTTTCTTGGTGTCCGTATAATTTGATTTGTGTAACTTGCGGGTGCTGGCGTAATAAAGAATATAAAACAATTCCGCTATAACCTGTTGCCCCTAAAATTCCGATCCGCATTTGACCATCCCTCAAATTCATTTTTTTGAATAACAATTCATTGTGATTGTCATTAAATATAATACATCAGGCAAAGAATTTCAATGGTTTTTTAATAAAAAATCGCAATTTTCTTAGTATTATGTATAATTATGCTGATATAACCTACAAAATGAATAAAAAAGCTTCAGGAGATTTTTAACAAAGCCACAAAGAATTTGTATAAATAAAGCCTTATAGGCTATAAAATATAGTGATTTATTTTATGAATTCAAGTGTATTACAAATTTGCAGGCTATCTAGTTGACATAAAAAGATCTGAGGTATATAGTAAACCTTTGGCGGAGGGTAACTCCAAGAATTTTTAGGAAAGGTGGTGGGTTTTATGCCTGAACATCATATATCTTCAACAAGCGACGATGGTCCCGCGTGTGGTCAGAGTAGCGACGGGTATCTAGAACCCGCCTATTCAAGCTGCACGAGATAATTAAATTCAACTGAGGTGTTTATCTCAATGAAGAATAATTTTGATCGTACAGTCAGCTGTCTAGCAGATCATAAAAAATATGATCTTGTTGACGGTGTGTTCCTAGGAGACTTGGATGGTCCTTTAAAGGCGTTGATTCGCCAGGATTTTCCAAAAGCGACAAATGATGACTTTATTTGTAGTGAGCATCTGGTTCATTATCGCTTGTTAAAGATGGATCAGATGATTGCCAAAGATTATCGACAAAACAAAAAGTTAAACCGAAAATTGACACGGGTAATGGAAAATGACACGTATCAAATGGTCGATGTTCGGGAGCAATTGGAAAACTCATTGACATTTGGTCAGAAAATTGCGGATGCTGTTGCTCACTTCGGGGGTAGCTGGCCGTTTATCATTTCATTTATTTCAGTAATGATATTGTGGATCTTAATCAATACATTTCATTGGTTTGGATTCAAGTTTGATCCGTATCCTTTTATTTTGCTAAATCTATTTTTAAGTATGGTAGCTGCAATTCAAGCACCATTAATCATGATGAGTCAGAATCGCGCTGCCGAATATGATCGGATGGAATCACGTAATGATTATCATGTAAATCTTAAGTCAGAAGAAGAGATTCGAGTTTTGCATTCGAAGATTGATCATATGATTCAGCAAGATTCACCAAATTTATTGCAGATCCAAAAGATCCAAACCGAGATGTTAGGATCGATTGAAGCTCAGGTTGGGGAACTGCGTAGATTGCAACAGGTACTCGATGAAAAGGTTATGGGGAGTCAAATAACTGAAAAAACTAATAATAAACAAGATAACTAACAGATGACTGTCTAAAAGAGGCTGAAGGAAGATTCCTTCAGCCTCTTAATTTGTGAACAATGAAATAATAGAGCTAGCGTTGGAGAAAATACCGCTTAATAAATAATTCTTTTAACTTTTTGGTCCCATTGATCAGGTACTATACCACTGATCAATTGTATTTGGAAAGCTAACGCCAGTGTTTGGCCGGGAAAATCAGTTAATAGCCGATCATAATAACCACCGCCATAGCCAATTCGAGTTCCATCAAGCTGAAATCCGACTCCGGGAACTATCAGCAGATCAATTTTGGCTGGATTGATCGCTTGCTCGCCTGGTTGACACGGCTCCAGAATCCCATAAGCACTTTTTTTAAAATTTTGCGGTTGATATTCAAACCAAAGTAGCTTCCTTTTAGGAGCGACTCGCGGTACCAAAACTTTTTTTGACTGTTTGAGAGCCTGCGCGATAATTGGCAGTGTAGCTAATTCATGGGGCATACTCATGGTAATCCCTAGGACTTTAGCCATTTGCCAAAATGGATCGGCAAATAATTTTTGGTATAGAACAGTTTCTTGTTGCTTTTTTTTAGCTGCGGGCTGGTTTTTCAATTGAGCTAGGATTTGTTGCCGCAACTGTTGTTTGTTAGTCATGAAAATCTTTTCCTCTCTTGCGAAGTTAAAAGCTGTTTTTTCATTCAGTTTAACAAAAGTTGGAGATAAAAAACAGTTTAGCAGCAGTGGCTAAACTGGTATACTCGTAATTAGATTTTGCAAAGTATTTGAGGTGAAAGCAGGTGAAAGAAAAAAAAACATTGATCACAGAAATCTACCAGATATTGTATAAAAGGATGGGTCCACAAGGCTGGTGGCCAGCTGACAGTAAAGTTGAAATTTTGCTTGGGGCAATTTTAGTCCAGAATACCAACTGGCGCAATGTCGACCAGTCACTGACAAAGCTAAGGCAAGAAACTAATTTTTTACCAGAAAATTTATTGCAGCTTTCATTGCCACAGCTGCAGTCATTAATCCGTTCCAGTGGCTTTTACCGCCAAAAAAGCCGCTCAATTGTGGCAACAATTAATTGGTTGGCAGAAAATAAATGGGATTATCAAGCAATTGTTAATCAATTTGGCTCAAGGTTACGTTCGCAATTACTAAAGTTACCGGGAATTGGTCAAGAAACGGCTGATGTTTTGCTGGTCTATGTCTTTGATCAAGTTGAATTTATCGCTGACCATTATACCCGCAAGTTATTTAATTATCTGGGTTATCAGGCAAACAGTTATCAGCAATTGAAACAACAGCTGAATTTGCCGGCAAGCTTTACTTATCAAGATGCGCAAGAACTTCATGGATTATTAGATGAATTTGGAAAAAAGTGGTTGAAGAATAAGACAGACTTTGAAAATAGTTTTTTATTTCTAGAATTAAAAAAAAATAAAATTTAATTAGCTGATTATTTTAATAAAACTATTAAAAAAATAATTAATTTCAAATTAATTACTTACAGTTGTATAATGATTTTATTCGATAATTTAAGGAGATGTAATAATTAAAATGGCGCGTTTTTACGATTTATTCCAACCGCAACATTATGATGTTTACCTGGCGATTGATCGCCAAACAAAAACGATTACCGGAACAACTGAGATTATTGGTCAAGCAGGGCAAACCAAGATTGCAATCAATCAAAAATATTTAAAAGTCAAATCAGTTAAAGCTGATGGGGAAAATTGTCCTTTTGAGATTGATGAAACATCTGAAGCAGTCTGGATTACCTTAAAAAAAATTGGTGAAACAAAATTAACGATTACTTATAGCGCACCTTTAACAGATACAATGATGGGCATTTATCCATCTTATTATGAAGTTGAAGGGCAAAAGAAACAGTTAATTGGGACACAGTTTGAATCGACGGCTGCTCGGCAAGCTTTTCCATGTGTTGATGAGCCGGAAGCCAAAGCAACCTTCTCGTTAGCGTTGAAATTTGATGAACATCCTGGCGAAACAGTTTTAGCCAACATGCCAGAAATTAAAGTTGAAGATGGTACTCATTACTTTGCCGAGACCAAACGGATGTCGACTTATTTGGTGGCGTTTGCTTTTGGTGAACTGCAGGCTAAAAAGACTAAAACTAAGAGTGGCGTCGAGATCGGGGTTTTTGCTACTAAAGCACATCAAGCTAAGGAACTAGAATTTCCTTTGGAGATTGCTAAAAAAGCGATTGAGTTTTATGAAAACTTTTATCAAACACCCTATCCTTTGCCACATTCTTGGCAATTGGCGTTGCCGGACTTTTCGGCAGGTGCCATGGAAAATTGGGGTTTGGTAACTTATCGGGAAGCTTACTTGCTGCTTGATCCTGATAATACTTCATTGCGGACCAAACAAGTCGTTGCAACAGTCATTACTCATGAACTGGCTCATCAGTGGTTTGGTGATCTAGTAACGATGAAGTGGTGGGATGATCTGTGGCTGAATGAAAGTTTTGCCAATATGATGGAATATGTAGCTGTCGATGCAATTAAACCAGAATGGAACATCTGGGAATTATTCCAAGTTTCTGAAGCTCCAGCTGCTTTAAAACGTGATGCAACTGATGGAGTTCAATCAGTTCATGTGCAAGTTGAAAATCCAGCTGAGATCGATTCAATTTTTGATGGTGCGATCGTTTATGCTAAGGGTTCACGGATGCTGGTCATGGTTCGCTCCTTAATCGGCGATGCAGCCTTGCGGTCTGGTTTAAAAGCTTATTTTGCTGCACATAAATATCAAAATGCTACCGGAGCTGATTTGTGGAAATCACTTGGTCAAGCAAGTGGGATGAACATCGGTAAAATTATGAATTCTTGGTTGGAACAGCCTGGTTATCCAGTTGTTTCTGCCAGTGTTAAGAATGGTCATTTAAAATTACAGCAGCAGCAGTTTTTCATTGGCGAAGGTCAAGCTGTTGGCCGAAAATGGCAGTTGCCATTGAATTGCAACTACTCCGCTGTCCCCAAAATCTTAGCTGACCAGCAAGTGGACTTAGGTGACTATGCTCAATTGCGGCAACAAGCGGGAGAACCGTTTCGCTTGAATGTTGGTAATGATTCACATTTTATTGTTAAATATGATGATCAGCTGCTGCAAGATATTTTAAATCAGGTTTCACAGCTAGATAATATCTCACAGATGCAATTGTTGCAGGATTTGAGTTTATTAGCTGAAGGCCAAATGATTTCATACGCTAAAATTGTCCCATTGTTGGCTGACTTCGCTGACAGTCATTCGTCATTAGTCATTTCTGCTTTGTACAGTGTTGCCGGTAGATTGAAAAAGTTTGTCGAACCAGACTCCAGTGAAGAACAAGCTTTGCGCCAATTGTATCAAAAACTAAGTTCAAAGCAGGCACAACGTTTGGGTTGGCAAGCGCAAAAAAATGAATCATTAGATGATCAATTGAGCCGCCCAATTGTTTTAAGCTCAGCTTTATATGCTAAAGATCCGCAAATGATGGCCATAGCTCATCAACTATTTCAAGCTAATCGCAGTGAGTTAATCCATTTACCTGCTGATATTCGTTTCCAAGTTTTGCGGAATGAAGTTGAAAATTACGGCAGTTTAGAATTGACCGAAACCTTATTGACGGAATATCAACAAACAGCTGATGGCAGCTTTAAAGATGATTTAAGTATTGCCTTAGCGTCCGCAGCTGATCCACAACAGTTAGAAAGACTGATTGCCAAGTTCCAAGATGTCGATACGATTAAGCCACAAGATTTGCGGTCATGGTTCCACGGTGTATTAGCTAATCCTCATGGTGAACAAGCAGCCTGGGACTGGCTGCGGGCTCAGTGGGGATGGTTGGAAAAAAAAGTTGGCGGCGATATGGAATTTGCAACTTATATCACGGTAATTTCCAACGTCTTTCGAACCCGTCAAAGGTTAGCAGAGTTCAAGGATTTCTTTGAACCTAAATTGCAAACGCCTGGTTTGACGCGGGAAATCAAAATGGATATTCGGACGATTGCCAGTCGGGTAACTTTGATTGAGTCACAGCAAGATGAAGTCAATACAGCAATTGCTGCAAGTCTTTAAAAGGATATTAAATTTCTACAAAAAAATAAATTCGAAAAAATAATTGGGATGAACTAATTCTAAACTTTAAACTTTTATAGTTGAAACATTGCTCGCGTTTACTGGGTGAGTCAGAGCGTAACTAGATTGTAAAAGTTTTTATTTTTGTATTCAAAATATATTTGATCCTGAAAGTTTAATTCGTTGTTAAAGATTATAATTATGGGACACATCATGTCATTAATACCAAGAATTTGTTTTTTGTGTTAAGTCAAGGAAACACGTTCTTTTAAGGACGTGATGAATTGACTATTATTTTTGATTTTGGTACACATAGTGTGGTTTAATTGTGCTATAATTGCTGTTATGAAAGGCACTAATAGATTAACGTATGGTAGAACATCTGTATATAATCTTAATTACCATATAATTTGGGGAACTAAATACCGCAACAAGGTGTTAAAAGGAAATGTTGAAATAGAATTAAAACAATCTCTTAAT
>NZ_JAHAVQ010000001.1 GCF_029916425.1 Liquorilactobacillus sicerae
AGCTGTAAGTAAGCTGTGATCCGGAGATTTCCGAATGGGGCAACCCAGTAGCTGTAACAAGCTATTACCGCTAGTTGAATTCATAGACTAGTTGGAGGTAAACGCAGGGAACTGAAACATCTAAGTACCTGCAGGAAAAGAAAAAAATTTCGATTCCCCCAGTAGCGGCGAGCGAAGAGGGAAAAGCCCAAACTAGGAAGCTTGCTTCCTAGGGTTGTAGGACTGAACATTTGAGTTACCAAGGAGTTTGATAGTCGAATGACCTGGGAAGGTCAGCCAAAGTTGGTGACAGCCCTGTAGACTAAATCAAACTCTCTCAGTTCAGGATCCTGAGTACGGCGGAACACGTGAAATTCCGTCGGAATCCGGGAGGACCATCTCCCAAGGCTAAATACTACCTAGTGACCGATAGTGAACCAGTACCGTGAGGGAAAGGTGAAAAGCACCCCGGAAGGGGAGTGAAATAGTTCCTGAAACCATGTGCCTACAAGTAGTTAGAGCCCGTTAACGGGTGATAGCGTGCCTTTTGTAGAATGAACCGGCGAGTTACGTTTGCTTGCAAGGTTAAGTTGGAAATAACGGAGCCGTAGCGAAAGCGAGTCTGAAGAGGGCGAATAAGTAAGTAGACGTAGACCCGAAACCAGGTGACCTACCCATGTCCAGGTTGAAGGTGTGGTAAAACGCACTGGAGGACCGAACTCGTGTATGTTGAAAAATGCTGAGATGAGATGTGGGTAGCGGAGAAATTCCAAACGAACTTGGAGATAGCTGGTTCTCTCCGAAATAGCTTTAGGGCTAGCCTCGAAGTTAGGATCATGGAGGTAGAGCACTGTTTGAACTAGGGGCCCATCCTGGGTTACTGAATTCAGATAAACTCCGAATGCCATTGATTTATCTTCGGGAGTCAGACTGCGAGTGATAAGATCCGTAGTCGAAAGGGAAACAGCCCAGACCACCAATTAAGGTCCCTAAATATATGTTAAGTGGAAAAGGATGTGGAGTTGCATAGACAACTAGGATGTTGGCTCAGAAGCAGCCACCATTTAAAGAGTGCGTAATAGCTCACTAGTCGAGTGACCCTGCGCCGAAAATGTACCGGGGCTAAACATATTACCGAAATTGTGGATGCAGCCGTTAGGCTGCGTGGTAGGAGAGCGTTCTAAGGGCGGTGAAGCCAGATCGTAAGGACTGGTGGAGCGCTTAGAAGTGAGAATGCCGGTATGAGTAGCGCAAGACAGGTGAGAATCCTGTCCACCGAATGACTAAGGTTTCCTGGGGAAGGCTCGTCCACCCAGGGTTAGTCGGGACCTAAGCTGAGGCCGAAAGGCGTAGGCGATGGATAACAGGTTGAGATTCCTGTACCAGCGATGATCGTTTGAACGATGGAGGGACGCAGGAGGCTAAGCACGCACACTGTTGGAGGTGTGTTCAAGCAGCAAGTCTTTAAGCGAGTCAAATGCTTGCTTATTTAAGGACAAACTGTGATGAGTAGCGAAATTTAAGTAGTGAAGGTGCTGATGTCACACTGCCGAGAAAAGCTTCTAGTAAGATCAAAGTTGCCCGTACCGCAAACCGACACAGGTAGTCGAGGAGAGAATCCTCAGGTGAGCGAGAGAACTCTCGTTAAGGAACTCGGCAAAATGACCCCGTAACTTCGGGAGAAGGGGTGCTGAGCGAAAGCTCAGCCGCAGTGAAAAGGCCCAGGCGACTGTTTATCAAAAACACAGGTTTCTGCAAAATCGTAAGATGAAGTATAGGGGCTGACGCCTGCCCGGTGCTGGAAGGTTAAGAGGATGGGTTAGCTTCGGCGAAGCTCAGAATTGAAGCCCCAGTAAACGGCGGCCGTAACTATAACGGTCCTAAGGTAGCGAAATTCCTTGTCGGGTAAGTTCCGACCCGCACGAAAGGCGTAACGATCTGGGCACTGTCTCGACGAGAGACTCGGTGAAATTATAATACCCGTGAAGATGCGGGTTACCCGCGACAGGACGGAAAGACCCCATGGAGCTTTACTGTAGCTTGATATTGGGTGTTTGTTTAACTTGTACAGGATAGGTAGGAGCCATAGAAGCCGGGACGCTAGTCTCGGCGGAGGCATTGGTGGGATACTACCCTCGTTGGATGAACACTCTAACCTGCGCCAATCAACTTGGCGAGAGACAGTGTCAGGTAGGCAGTTTGACTGGGGCGGTCGCCTCCTAAAAGGTAACGGAGGCGCCCAAAGGTTCCCTCAGAATGGTTGGAAATCATTCACAGAGTGTAAAGGCAGAAGGGAGCTTGACTGCGAGAGTTACAATTCGAGCAGGGACGAAAGTCGGGCTTAGTGATCCGGTGGTTCCGTATGGAAGGGCCATCGCTCAACGGATAAAAGCTACCCTGGGGATAACAGGCTTATCTCCCCCAAGAGTCCACATCGACGGGGAGGTTTGGCACCTCGATGTCGGCTCATCGCATCCTGGGGCTGTAGTCGGTCCCAAGGGTTGGGCTGTTCGCCCATTAAAGCGGTACGCGAGCTGGGTTCAGAACGTCGTGAGACAGTTCGGTCCCTATCCGTCGCGGGCGTAGGAAATTTGCGAGGATCTGTCCTTAGTACGAGAGGACCGGGATGGACACACCGCTGGTGTACCAGTTGTTTTGCCAAGAGCATAGCTGGGTAGCTAAGTGTGGATGAGATAAACGCTGAAAGCATCTAAGTGCGAAACTCACCTCAAGATAAGATTTCCCATTCCGTAGGAAATAAGGCCCCTGAGAGAAGATCAGGTAGATAGGCTGGAAGTGGAAGTGCAGCGATGCATGGAGCGGACCAGTACTAATCGGTCGAAGACTTAACCAAAGAAAAGACAAAGTGTTTAAGGGAAAAAGAGATATTAGCTGGTTTTGAGGGAACAAGTTTTTCTCAAAGAGAAGTGCGGTGGCGATAGCAAGAAGGATACACCTGTACCCATGCCGAACACAGAAGTTAAGCTTCTTAACGCCAAGAGTAGTTGGGGGATCGCCCCCTGCGAGGGTAGGAAGCTGCCGTGCTTGATGTAGCTCGTGAAAATGAGGATAACTAGTATTTCACTGATTATTGTCGATTATTTTCCGGGCTTTTTTGGTGGTAGGCCTGAAAAAGGCCTATTTGACCCGTTGGTCAAGTGGTTAAGACACCGCCCTTTCACGGCGGTAACATGGGTTCAAATCCCGTACGGGTCATTGCCAGCTTAGCTCAGTTGGTAGAGCATCGGTATCGTAAACCGAGGGTCACAGGTTCGAATCCTGCAGCTGGCATAAATACTTTATTTTAGCTTTGCCTTTTTATAAAAAAAGCCTTTATATAGGCTTTTTTTAATTGGGCCTAGTTTAAAATTTTGTTACAATGATGTCGCAATTTTGGGCTCTGAGTGTTGCAATTTGTTCAACCTTTTAAGCAAATAAGCAGTACTGATCGTTGTTGAAATATTTGAATGACCCAATCTTTTATAACTGCGTAAATTGAAACATCCTAAAAAAGCATGAAAGCAATGTACAAATGACGAAGCAAATGAAGATTCCTGGAATTGTGCCAAACTAGCTCATAAATACCATTTCAGAATGATTAACTTTTAATTTTGAAAACCAATCTATCAGTTGTTGATTGACGCTGATAGTTTTCCATGTCGGATTGATGTCTTTTCCAGCAAGAGCTTGGATCTCATCTAAACGTATCGCTGTGAAAATAACTGTCAGTATCACATACCTGTTAGGATAGTGGACATTACGCTTTTCAGTAATAATTTCTGGGTCTTTGTCAATCGGATTGGTGGAAGATAAAGTCCTTTGAATATAGGGCTTTTTAGTTCGATGATTTACAGTCTAAGTGCAACAAACAAAAAATGTACAAACCGACCCTTAAAGTGTCAAGGCTTTACAGAAAGAAAATTTGATGATCCAATCCGATAATAACTGCCAAACATTATCAGCAACTCTTATTAGAAGAAAGAGACAAATTTGAAGCTTACTTGAAGATCGGAAAAATCTCAAGCGGATATTGCTCATTTAATTAGATGAAGCCGCCAGTACTATTTCTTGAAAAATCAGATGTAGGACTATTTTAGAAAGTAATTCTGACTATTTTTTCTTTAAACAATATTTTACGGATGTAAGTCAGATTATGAACAAGACCAGCAAAAATGTCATTTTCATGGTTAAAGAACTTGTTGACTGCTTTTTAAAATGCTCAAAACGGGTCCTAAATGTCGATCTCAGATTGACAGCATTGGTCCATGCTTTTAAGCATCAGTCTCCAGATAAGCCTCATCCATCAACTCCGACTGGTTATCGTTATATTGATCAAGGCCACTTAGAGACGAAGAACATCAATTTGTTCTAAACGGTGCTGTTATGTAAAGCCCGATCGTAAGAAACTCACAAAAAATAAGCTGTTGGCTAAGACCTCAATTGAAAAACGACCGGATTGCATTAATAACCGAGAACGTTTTGAGGCTTGGAAATCTTCACTTTTACTAGTTAAAGGTAAACGTCAAACTAGTGAACCAGCTCGCATGATAGTAACAGAAAGAAGAACACGTTATGAGATTATTATCAAGAGTTCTAACTATTATGCAGATATTTACCTTGCAACTTAATTGTTATTAAAGTAATCAATAATGTTGATGTCTATATAAAAAATTTTTCTTTATGTAGACAAACTTATACTTGTTTGCAAAAAGAAGCGTTTATAAATCCACACTAATCATTAAACTGTAAATTTACTGTTTGAATTGATCATTATTATTAAGGTTGTCAATTATAAAATATAAAATTTGTTTTTTAATGTAAGTATTATTGTTCCCTTAAAGTTTTGCTAATTAGAAAGTTATTGTGTTACAATTAATAGGTTGTGTTTTAAAATGAGCTCTTTATTGCAAATAAGAACTAAAGAAGTTTAAATAAGAGTAATCTGAGTTGTTTATGGTTGCTGAATAGATTTACTTTTATTTAGTTATTATGTACATTACTAATTATTTTTTTCATGAATAATATCAGCAGTAAGATTAAATCAAAACTTTGTTAAACGGTGATTGGTTCTTTTAAAATTTGCAAGAAATTATTAATTTATTTAAGTAAGCAGTAAATTGATTAATTCTTATAAATTGAGTGACATTTATTGTTTTAAGAAGTTTCAAAAGTATTTTTTGGAGGAATTTTTAAATGAATTTAGAAAAAAATGACCAGCAATTTTTAGGCCATCCTCGTGGCTTAGCAACACTTTTTTTCACTGAAATGTGGGAGCGCTTTAGCTATTATGGTATGCGTGCAATTTTGCTTTTTTACATGTATTATGCGGTTTCTAAGGGTGGCCTTGGGCTAGACAAATCTTTAGCAGCATCGATCATGTCAATCTATGGTTCATTGGTGTATCTTTCAAGTGTCTTGGGTGGTTTTGTCAGTGATCGAATTTTAGGTAGTCGCAAAACGGTTTTTATTGGTGGTATCTTAATCATGTTTGGCCATATTGCTTTAGCTACTCCATTTGGAAAAATTGCTTTATTTATTTCGATTGCTTTGATCGTGATTGGAACTGGTTTATTGAAACCAAACATTTCTGAAATGGTCGGTGGATTATATCAAGAAAATGATCCAAGACGTGATGCTGGTTTTAGTATTTTTGTTTTTGGGATTAATATGGGAGCATTTATTGCGCCAATCATAGTTGGATATCTTGGTCAAAATGTTAATTTCCATTTAGGTTTTTCCCTAGCAGCGATTGGAATGTTTTTCGGCTTATTACAGTATTATTTTGATGGAAAAAAATATCTTTCACGTGAAAGTTTATATCCAACTGATCCTTTAGAACCAGAGGATTTAAAAAAAGTTTTACGTTGGTCACTTTTAGCAATAATTGCGACTGGACTAATTTTAACTATTATGAAACTATTTGAGCTATTAAATTTACAAAATATTATTTTTTTAATTACAATAGTTGCGATTTTTATCCCGATCTTTTATTTTATTATGATGATTGCCAGCCGCAAAGTTAGCAAAGTCGAGCGTTCACGGGTTAAAGCTTATATTCCCTTATTCATTGCCAGCATTTTGTTTTGGTCGATTGAAGAACAAGGATCGGTTGTGCTGGCTTTATTTGCTAATGAGCAAACACGGCTGTCCTTCTTTGGACTAATCAAATTTCCATCAAGCCTTTTTCAAAGTTTAAATCCATTCTTTATTATGATCTATGTGCCAATTTTTGCAGTGTTATGGACTAAACTTGGTAAGCATCAGCCGTCATCGCCAAAGAAATTCTCGTATGGTTTATTCTTTGCTGGAATTTCATTTCTTTGGATGATACTGCCGGTGTTCTTTTACGGAACGAATTCAAGGGTTTCTCCACTTTGGCTCTTTATGAGCTGGGTAATAGTTATTATTGGTGAAATGTTAATTTCACCAATCGGTTTATCGGCAACGACCAAATTGGCTCCTAAAGCTTTTCAGTCGCAAATGATGAGTATGTGGTTTTTAAGCGATGCTGCTGCTCAAGCGATGAATTCACAGTTAGTAAGATTTTATAATCATAGTACAGAGATTGCCTATTTTGGAATTATCGGTACGATCACGATCATTTTTGGCTTGTTGCTACTAGTTATTTCACCAAGAATCGAAAAATTAATGAGTGGTGTCAAATAGTTGATTGCAATTTTGATTGAAGTAGCGTATACTTATTTAAGTCAGGTGTTAATTAACATCTATTTGGAAGGGTAGCGAAGTCTGGCTAAACGCGGCGGACTGTAAATCCGCTCCTTCGGGTTCGGTGGTTCGAATCCACTCCCTTCCATAACTTGTTGATTGTAAGTCGTTCATTAGGAACGGCTTTTTTTATTGACTTTTACTGCTAAGATGAGGTAAATTCAAGATATTGGTATATATCAATTTCAAAGGCGGCGTGAAAATGAAAATTGGATTTATTGGTGTTGGAAATATGGCTAAAGCAATCATTCAAGGATGGTTGAAAGTTAAAGCAGTTTCACCAAATGAACTTGTGATTCATAGCGCACATCCAAGTAATTATGAAAAATATGCAGCTAAATATGGTTTAAGATCTGCCAAAAATAATATAGAAGTTGCTCAGCAAGCTGATTTACTATTGTTGGCAGTTAAACCGCAAACCTTAGCGGCTGTTTTGCAAGAGATTAGGGCAACAGTGGTTCAGCAACACCCAATCATCATTTCGATGGTAACTGGTTTTTCGCTTAAACAGCTGGAACAAGAGTTTCAAAATCATGATTTAAAAATTTTGCGAATTATGCCAAATGTGAATGTCGAAATCAATGCGGGAATGACGGCAATAGCTGCTAATCAGAATTTATCAGCTGCAGATTTTGAACTTTGTCGAAAGTTAATTGGTAAACTTGGTCAAACAATGACAGTAGCTGAAAAAGATTTCAGCTTATTTGTTGCCTTAGCCGGTAGTTCTCCGGCATTTGTCTATCTATTTATTGATGCAATGTCAAGAGCGGGAGTGAAATATGGTTTTAACAAACAACAAGCTACCAAAATTGCTGCTCAGGCTGTTCTCGGCAGTGCCAAAAAAGTTTTAGCAAGTGATGAACAGACTCCTTGGGATTTGATCGATGCAGTTTCTTCTCCAGGCGGAACAACGATTGCCGGTTTATTGGCCATGGAAGAGGCAGGATTTATGACATCGATTGTCAAAGGAATTGATGCAACGATTGCTAAGGATCAAGGAAAGGATTAAATTATGCAGACAGTTTTAAAACATGCGAAAATTTATACCGGAGTTTCAGTAATTGAGGATGGTTATTTGCGTTTTGACCAAAAAATCTTGAATGTGGGACCAATTAGCGAGTATCAAGCTGAAGTTGCCGATGAAGCAACTTTTGATTTAGCCGGGGCAAAAATTGTGCCAGGTTTCATTGATGTTCATAGTCATGGTGGCTATGGTTTTGATGCCATGGACGGCGATTCTGATCAAATTGATCAGATGGTCGAACAAATGATCCATGAAGGCATTACGAGCTATTTTGCAACTACTATGACACAGTCACATGAAAATATTGCCAAAGCGATGATCGGAATTAGAACAGCAGCGGCGAGAAATCCTGTTATCAAAGGAATTCATTTGGAAGGGCCCTTTATTTCACCAGTCTTTAAAGGTGCTCAACCCGAAAAATATATTCAAGCTCCAGATATTGAACTTTTTGATCACTGGAATGAATTATCCGGTCATTTGGTCAAGTTAGTGACTTTCGCACCCGAAAATGAAAATGCAGCAGAATTTGAAAATTATTGTTTAAGCCATGGAATTGTTCCTTCAGTTGGACATAGTAATGCTACGCGAGAAGATTTGTTGCATTCTAAAGCTTCGCACGTGACTCATCTGTATAATGCTCAGCGGGAATTTAAGCATCGTCAGCCTGGGGTTACCGGTCATGCATTATTGGAAGACAATATTTACTGTGAAATGATCGCCGATGGTTTTCATGTTTGCCCGGACATGGTTCGCTTGGCTTACCAATTAAAAGGTCCGCATAAAATAGAGTTAGTTACGGATTCAATGCGGGCTAAGGGCATGTCAGAAGGAATCTCAGAATTAGGCGGTCAAAAAGTCATTGTTAAGGACAAGCAAGCACGTCTTGAATCTGGCAACTTAGCTGGATCAGTCTTGCAATATCAGGATGCCTTTAAAAATATTATGCGCTTTACTGGTTGCGGCATAGAAGAAGCTGTTTGGATGACTTCAGTCAATCAGGCCAAAGAGTTTAAGTTAGCTCAGCAAGGGACCCTAGAGATTGGTAAAGATGCAGACTTGAATATTTTTGACCAAGGATTAAACTTAAAAGAGACTTATAGTCAAGGCAGAAGGTATATCAATTAGCTAAGAAAAGGAGCTTGACCAATGACAGCATCACCAATTTATATTCAAATTCATAATCAGATCAAACGAGAAATTGAATCCGGCAAGTGGGTCGTTGGTCAAAGGATTCCAGCAGAAAGAAAATTAGCGACTGATTTTGGTGTTAGTCGCATGACTTTACGACAGGCAATTCAAACGCTCGTTGATGAAGGAATTTTAGAAAGACGGGTTGGTTCAGGAACTTTTGTTGCTCGAAAAAAGGTGCAAGAAAAGATGTCGGGAATCACTAGCTTTACTGAATTGACACGTGCACAAGGCAAGGTACCTTCCAGTAAGACAGTTTCATATCGGATAACGACACCTTCATTGAGTGAAATGGAAAAGTTGCAGCTGAATGAAAAACAGCTGGTTTTAAGAATGGAACGGATCAGATATGCTGATCAAACACCAATTTGCTTTGAGGTAGCCACCGTTCCCCATCAATTAGTCCAAAACTTCAGTAAAGAAGAGGTTACAAGCTCACTCTATCATGTTTTAGAAGAGCATGGCTATGCAATCGGTCATGCCCAGCAAAAGGTTTCTGCGATGTTAGCTTCCGAAAAAATTGCTGAATATTTGAAGATCAAACGCGGAGAAGCCATCCTAAGACTGCATCAAGTAACTTGGTTAACAGATCAACGACCATTTGAATATGTTCGAACTCAATATGTCGGCGAACGTTTTGAATTTTATCTTGAAAAGTAAAGTTGTCGGGCTTGGAATTCAAAAGCTAATGAAAAACTGAAACAGGTGATCATTCCGTGCTAACCACTTTTTCGAGGTGCCTAGTTTCACTGCTTCAGCTTTTTATTTTTTGATCAAGTGGAATTTTTCGGCAAGTACCAAGCAGAGATATTTAGGTAAGGCCATCATTCGCGGTAAGCGGGAAGGTTCCTGCAACAGGCGATAAAGCCATTCGATTTGGTGTTGCTGCCAAAAAATTGGAGCGCGCTTAACTTTACCTGCTAGAACATCAAAGCTGCCGCCGACACCCATCCAAATGGCATGCGAATTTGAATATGACTGGTAGATAAACTTTTCTTGCTTTGGGAAACCTAGTGCAACAAATACGATGTCTGGATTCGTTTGTTGAATCGAGTCGGTAATGGCTTGATCTGTTTTAAAGTAACCATCGTGAGCTCCAGCGATGATCAAGTTAGGATAATTTTTTTTAATGACTGTTAAAGTTGTTTTGAGAACTTCAGGTTTAGCACCTAAAAAGTAAACTTTTTTTTGCCGATCATTTGCCAAATGCAGCAACTTTTTCATAGTATCAAAACCGGTAACTCTTTCTGGTAATGGTCGTTTAAGAATTTTTGAGCCAATGACAATGCCAGTTCCATCGGCCGTTACGTAATTGGCATGCTTGATGATTCGAGCATATTGGGGATGTTGACGGGCATACAGAACTATTTCTGGGTTGGCAGTAACGATAAAACGTCGAGTTTGATTTTTAAGATCGCGCTGCAGTTGCTGAAAAAGTTCAGCATTAGTCAGGCAATCAAAATCGATACCTAAGATCGAGATTCGTTTTATGTTGGACATTTTAATTCTCACTTTCATATCAAACTGTTAATAGTATACCAGAATTGACTTGAACAAGTAAATTAGCCGTTATAACAACATTTACAAGAAAATCGTGAAATTTGCTTAAAAAAAAGGTAAAATGTAAGTGATGATAGAAAATATTACATTCAATTACGGAGGAACAAGTATGCGTAAATTACAAGCAGAAATAATCAAAGAATTGCACGTTAAATCAGAAATTGATCCAGCTAAAGAGATCCGCCGCAGTATAGATTTTTTGAAAGCATATTTAAAGAAGCATTCATTTTTAAAAAGCCTAGTGTTGGGAATTTCAGGTGGACAGGATTCTACTTTGGCGGGGAAACTCTCGCAATTGGCCATCAATGAAATTCGTCAAGAGACTGGGGATCAAGAATATCAGTTTGTTGCCGTCCGTTTGCCTTATGGTAACCAAGCTGATGAACAAGATGCTCTGGATGCGATTGAATTTATGCAAGCTGATCGAACAGTTCGAGTCAACATTAAACCTGCAACTGATGCTACCGTTGCTAGTTTGGAAAGCAATGGCCTCGTAATTAGTGATTTCAACAAGGGTAATATTAAAGCGCGCCAACGAATGATCGCTCAGTATGGAATCGCGGGTGCTTTTCAAGGTGCAGTAGTCGGCACTGACCATGCAGCAGAGGCGGTTACAGGATTTTTTACCAAGTTTGGTGATGGTGGAGCAGACATTACTCCATTATGGCGCTTAGATAAGCAGCAGGGAAAGGCATTATTAAAAGTTTTAAATGCGCCAGAACATTTATATCTGAAGACTCCAACCGCTGATCTGGAAGAAAACCGTCCGGCTTTAGCTGATGAAGTTGCTTTAGGAGTAACCTATCAGGACATTGATAATTATCTTGAAGGGAAAGATGTATCAACTTCGTCAGCCGAAAAAATTGAAACTTGGTATCTAAAGACCCAACATAAACGTCATCTGCCAATTAACGTTTATGATGATTTTTGGAAATAAAATTGTTCAAAGCAATGAATGATCAGATATTAACTGAAATGACACGGCAGATCTCATTAGATTTTTTTCAACGGCCGTTTAAACACCAAATCTATTTTAATCGGCGTTTGCAAACAACAGGTGGTCGTTATTTGTTGAAAAATCATAATATTGAGATCAATCCCAAAGTTTGGCAGCAAGGTGGTCGCCAACTGTTGGTCGGAGTGATTAAACATGAACTGTGTCATTATCATCTTCACTTGCAGCAACAAGATGCTTCTCATCGCTCAGCAGCTTTTAAACACCTTCTGAGCTCAGTTGGCGGAATTCGTTATGTTCCATGGTTAACAGTGGTCAATTATCATTATCTATACGTCTGTCAAAATTGCGGTCGTCAATATCAAAGACAGCGGCGTATTAATACTAAACGGCTGGTTTGCGGTATTTGTCGTGGAAAATTGAAATTAGTTAATCCAAACTAAACTATCACTTGTTTTTACGATTCAAATTTGCTATAATGATGAATGTTGTTGCGGGTATGGCGGAATTGGCAGACGCGTCAGACTAAGGATCTGGTGAGTTGTTGAGACTCGTGATGGTTCGAATCCATTTACCCGCAGTAAAAGTTAAAAGGACTGGGAACGTTTTTTTGTTCCTAGTCCTTAATTTTTAGTTAAGATAATTTTAAAAGGAGAAAGCTCTTATGACAGTTGCAGTTAAATTAGCAGCAAGTGCTCATTATTTACCAACGAAGGTAGTTACAAATCATGATTTAAGCCAAATTATGGCAACGAGTGATCAATGGATCCAACAGCATACGGGGATCCAACAGCGACGTTTTGCGCTAGCCGAAAACACTTCTGACTTGTGCACTCATGTAGCGCAACAATTACTGTCAGCAAGTCATTTGCCGGCTGAAAAGATTGATTTGATCATTGTTGCAACGATTACGCCAGATTCTTTAACACCAGCAACAGCCGTTTTAGTTCAACAAAAAATTGGTGCCAGTCATGCTTTTGCGTTTGATCTAAGTGCTGCGTGTGCGGGATTCGTGTTTGCATTAAGCACTGCTGAAAAGTTTTTACGTTCTGGTCAATATCAGCATGCGCTGGTAATTGCTGGAGAAGTTAATTCTAAAATGCTTGATTTCCACGATCGAACTTCAGCCGTTTTCTTTGGTGATGGTGCTGGCGGAGTTTTACTGTCAGCAACTGATCAAAATAATGAAGAATTCTTTTTAGGAGAAAAGCTTTTGACTCAACCAGCTCCTGAGGTCATTCATAGCGGTCGAATTCCAGTTATTCAAAAGATCTCAGCTGATCAGTACCCGCAGATTGATGCTTTTTACCAAGATGGACACGCAGTTTTTGAGTTTGTTTCACAAACGGTCCCTCGTTATATTGATGAATTTCTAAAAGCACAAAAAATTAGTTCCCAACAATTAGGTTTAGTTGTTCCGCATCAAGCTAATTTGCGCTTAATCGAGAACTTGGCTGGTAGTTTGAATTTGCCTTTAAACCGTTTCGCAATTAATGTCGATCAAATTGGCAATACTTCTTCAGCTGGAGTTGCAATCGGACTTGATCAAGCACTCAAAGCTGGCAAGCACCCACGACATGCTTTATTGACAGGTTTTGGAGCAGGATTGGCTTTTGGCTGTTTGTTGGTGAATTTAGCAAATGTAACTCTTGATAAATGATGTAGCTAAAAACACATGGCTATTAAAGTTCGATCCGCTGATTTCAGGCGGGCGTTATATTAACTGAATAAAAATCAAACGGCAGGAAAATCTTTGATTTTTCCTGCCGTTCTTTTTAAATTAAGTATATTGGGACTCTAATTACCAAAGCCGTAGCTATTTGAAGTGTCGCTAGAAAACGTTTGGCTATATTTTGAATAACTTTCGGAACTTTTTCCATAATACTGATCATTATCTGAAGCACTGTTTTCATAGTAATGACTAGTGCTTGAACGATTACTGTTATAAGAATTTCCGTAATTAGAAGAATAACTATTTATTTGACCCACAAAGTTAGCGGTTGATGGATTTAGATCCAAAGATGCTCGGATTCGATTAGAGGTTTTTCTTTTCTCTTCAGCCGTTGCGACTTGGTATGATAATCCGCCAATAGTAGCATCTTCACCTTGTAAAACATATGATTTGATTGAACCAGCAGCATCTTTATAATTTGTTTCAAGTGTAATCATATCATTATAAGTTAGGTCAGTCTGCATGTTACTTTTAACTGTTTTTAAAATTGATTTGTAATTGGTGATGGTTTTTGTTGATAAGGCTTTATTAATAATCGCTTTAATAACTTGTTTTTGCCGCTTTTGCCGCCCATAATCACCTTCAGGATCAGAATAGCGCATTCGGGAATAAGATAAAGCTTGTTTACCATTTAAAGTGACGGTTTTACCTTTCTTAACATGTGCGTAACTATAATTAAAAGTCAGCAATGGTTTAATTGTGATCCCATTTAAATCATCAACAATTTTTCTTAAGCCTCCCATATTAAGGAGTAAATAAAAATCGATGGGAATGTGTAAAGTATTTTGAATAGTTTTGATAGTTGAACTGACACCGCCAATTGTGTAAGCTGAGTTTATTTTTCCATATGAACTGCTATCACCAGCAATTTTAACTTGAGTATCACGTGGAATACTGGTTAAAGTTGCTTTTTTGGTTGTTGGATTAATAGTTGCCACAATTAATGTATCGGTTCGCCCTTTATCGGTTCGTCCTAAAGCTCCAGTATCAGTTCCAAGTAACAAAATCGATACCGGTTTTTTCTGCTTTAAGACTTGCGAAACATTTCTGAGTTTTTTGACATTTGTCTTTTGGTAAGTTTGGTGGATCGTCGTTTTGGCTTCACTTAATAGATGGTAAGCATAAGCACCGGCGCTATAAAATGAAATTAATAAAATGATTAATAATACACCACAGATTTTTTTCCTTAATATATGTGCCGGGACTTTCCGATGCAGATTATTATACGAACTTCGTCGCAGGGGAGTTTCTACAAAATCAAAATTTTTTTTATCATTTTTATCCATGGATAGGCTCCTTAACAAACAATATAAGAAAATTATACTACTAATCAGTATAACAATTAATTTGCTAATATTATTTAAAAATAAATTAATTTTTTGTAAATGAAAGCTGCTTCTTCAATCTGCTAAGAAATTATTATGTTATACTAAAAAATACATTGATTAATATCAGATTACAAAAGAGGGAAAAATATGGAAGTTTTTCTACATAGTGTTGCTGGGGTGCTAGTAATTTTAGTTATGATCGTGCTGGGATATATTTTAACTGAAAGAAATTGGTTTGATGAGAACTCTGGTCGTCTGATTGCCCGGCTAGTTACTCAAATTGCTTTACCTTGTTATATGATTATTACGATTACGCATAAGTTTACTGCTAGTCAATTACTAAAGATGATTCCTGATTTACGTTATCCAGTTATCTCAATGATGATTTTGATGCTATTAGCATTCGCCTTTGTGCAACTGTTTCATATTAAAAACGAACATGCGGGTTTATTTTCATCAATGTTTTTTAATTCAAATACGGTTTTTGTTGGCTTGCCGATTAATGAAGCTTTGTTTGGCAATGCCAGTGTCCCGTATGTTTTAGTTTATTATATGGCTAACACTACAATTTTTTGGACAATTGGGACATATTTGATCCAACGAGATGGCACGGTGGACGCAGCATTTAGTTGGAAAAAGACCTTGGGGAAAATTTTTTCTCCACCTTTACTGGGATTTATTCTAGGTGTGATCTTAGTTTTGCTGAAAATTCATTTACCAAATTTTATTGATAGCGATTTGCAATACGTTGGTGACTTGACAATTCCTTTATCAATGATTTTTATTGGCTATTCAATTTCACATGCTGGGCTATCTAAGCTAGCTTTTGGCAAGGATAATTTACTTGTTTTATCAGGAAGGTTCTTGTTTGCCCCGTTACTGATGACTTTATTAGTCATTCCAGCTTCAATGCCAACTTTAATGAAACAGGTTTTTATTCTACAATCTGCCATGCCAGTTATGACTAATGCGCCAGTGGTTGCTAGTTTATATGGCGCAGATGCAGATTATGCTGCGATCATGGTTACTGAAACAACAATTTTATCTTTAGTAATGGTTCCAGTTTTAATGGTTTTGACACAAACGATTAATTAATGTACTTATTTAAGATTGATTTTCACAGTCAAGCTCAATAAATTAATTGAGCTTGACTGTTTTTGTAATATTTGAAATATTAATGAAATATATACGCTCTTAGTGCTAATAAAATGCTATATTTGTAAAAATAATGTAAACGTTATTTGGACTTTAAAATGCTAGTATTAAAGAAGTGATTAAGCGAATTTAATTTTAATACTTATTTAACTTATTTAATTGAAATAGACGCGAGGTGTAGTTTGGTGAAAAAAGTATCACGAATCGTTTTAGCAGCGACGTTTTTGTTAACAGGAATTGGAATAACAACTAAAGCTGCTGCATCATCAACTGATGATGCAATTACAGCTGTGAATCAAAAAATCGAGGCAACGCAGAGTTCGATTGATCAGGCGCAAAAGAATATTTCAAAACTTCAATCACAGCAAACTAAAGATGAAGAAGAGATTTATTCTTTAACTGCTAATATCAATGCTCGAAAAAAGCATTTGGAACAACAAGCTCGTTCAGCTCAAGAAAATGATGCCGGATCGATAATTCAGTTTGTAACAAATTCTAAAAATTTCAGTGATGCAATCGATCGTGTTGCCGCAGTTGTTACTATGGTCAAAGCCAATAATCAAACTTTAGCTGAACAAAAAAATGACAAGCTAAAAGTGGTTGCCGATAAAGCCAAAGTTGAATCAGCGGCAGATAAACAAAAGCAACTTAATGATCAATTAAATGAACAAATGGCTAATTTGGCAGTGCAAAAAGTTGAATTGAAAGTTAAAAAAGCTAAAGAAGATGAAACTGCACGGCAAGCTGCCCAAAGTGCTCTTAAAAAAGCTCAACAAGCAGCCAAAACAGTTAAAACATCTAAAAATCAGAGTACAGTTGTTAAAGCTCTCACGACAGCAGATCAAGCAGTCAGTGAAGCAAATGATGCTACTTCAAGCACAACGACTGATAGCAGTAACAGTTCAACGACAAACCAGGAGCAAGTGGCAAATAAGACAACATCTGCAACTTCAAGTTCAGCTTCAAGTACAGCGAATGCTTCAAGTGTGGATACTAGTTCAGTCGTTGCAGCAGCTATTTCCTTGACCAAAATGAATATTCCTTATGTATATGGTGGAGCAAGTTTATCTGGAATGGATTGCTCAGGTTTGACGCAGTACGTTTATAGTAAGTTTGGCGTTAGCTTACCGCATAATGCTGCTTCACAAGCTGCAATGACAACTCGTGAAAGTGTTTCAGCTGCTCAGCCAGGAGATTTATTATTCTGGCAAAATAGCGGCGGAGTATACCATGTCGCTATTTATATTGGTGGTGGACAATTTGTTCATGCTCCGCACTCGGGAGCAAATGTCAGTGTGGGTTCAATCTCTGGATTTCCACCAAGTTTTGCTGGCCGTTTGAATTAGAAAAACAAGCGTTATAAAATTAAATAAGTATAGATTAAGGGAATGTAATTTTAAAATTACATTCCCTTTTCTAATCAAACGGCTTGTCTTCTCTTTCACAATAATTTTTGTTATGATAAGGGAAGCATATAATACGGGGAGCGGTTAGATGGTAAAGTTAGTAATCATACGTCATGGGCAAAGTTTGGCTAACCGGCTGAATGAATATACCGGTTGGACAGATTCACCTTTAACAGCTCAAGGCCGGCAAGAAGCAATCAAAGCGGGAAAATTATTGGCGTCAACTCAGATCAAATTTTCTCAGTTGCACACTTCAATGCTTTCCCGAGCAATTGAAACGTCTTATATAATTCTTGATCAAATTGATCAATGTTGGATTCCAATCAAAAAAACTTGGCGGCTTAATGAGCGGCATTATGGTGCTTTGCGTGGCTTAAACAAAGACAAAACTCGTGAGATTTATGGAAAAAAACAAGTTGCACTTTGGCGGCGCAGTTATAGCACGATACCACCATTATTGAGTCGACCTGACAATCATCAACGACGTTATCAAAATTGGCCAGAAACGATTTTACCGCGAGCAGAAAGTTTAAAAATGGCTTCCAAAAGAATTATTCCATATTGGCAAGATCAAATTGCACCGAATTTATTACATGGTAAGAATCAGCTCGTAGTTGCACATGGCAGTACTTTAAGAGCACTAATCAAATATTTAGAGGACATTGACGACCAATCAATCGATGGAGTCGAAGTCGAAAATGCGGCACCAATTATTTATGATTTGGATGACCGGTTGCAGATAAAGCATAAAACTGAATTAGGTAGCTGAAAAAAACAGCAGTGGGGTTAACCCCACTGCTGTTTTTTTGAAAGTTATTTTATTTTAAAGAAAATTAGGCTAAAGCTCCCATTGGATCCCAAGGAGCTAAAACTTTCGGTTTTTCAGCTAAAACTCGTTGCAAATTAGCTGACAAGTACTTTTTGTTAACCACAACTTGATAGCAATATTCATTCATCCAATCGTTGCTCATCACAAAGAATCCATCGTTGCCAACTTTTTTGCCCCAAGAATTTTCAACTTTCCATTTGGTTGGTTGACCATCAACAACATCAACTCCTGTTAAAACCATGGCATGCGTCATTAAACTTTCGCCATAATCTAAACGTTGTGCTTTTGTCAAATCAAAGTTGATGTCAAAAAGCTCATTTTTACGGTAAAGTTTAGTATCCATAATGCCTTTTTGTCGTTCCGATTCCTGACCAACATCACAGCCAAACCAAACGCTTTCACCAGCTTGAAGCTGCTTTAAAGCTACTGAACGGAAAGTATTCATATCAACATTTAAATGTCGAACTTGGCGGCCATCAACGACATTTCCCAACATTTCAACGGTATACATCTGATTGTATGGCTTGTCAGCAGTTGGACCATTAATGATTGAAACGTAATCATCAAGATTCCAGCCAACATATTCTTTAAAGAATTTTTGCGGGGTTAAATTTTGTTTGATATGATAATTCTGATCGGCATCACGATATTCAAAATCAAAAGTTGTTGGCGGCTCACCAAAACTGTAAGTCAACATCCGGTAATCATCGCTGAGCATCGCAGCTTTTTGCTTAGCAATTTCTGCTTCACTAGCTTTTTTAGCAACTAAAGCCCGCAGTGTAATGGCATCTTTGCGTAGTTTTAAATTGTATGTCCGATTGAACTCGCTAGATTTTGAAGAATTGTAGGTTTCAGGCATCACGGATTGCGGAACAACACCATATTTTTGGATGATTGCCACAATCATATCCCATTGTCCGCCATCTTGTTGTGGAGTAGCCATTAACCAAGCAATTTTACGATCAGTTAATGGTAGCTGAGCAGTTTTTAGCACATTTTCATAAAAATAATTAGCCTTTTCTAATTTATCCCAAAAATAGGTATAATTCTGCGACAATTCAAAATCCTTAGGGACCTTGAATTTATTTTTAATTTCGTGCCGCATAGTGTTTAAAGCTGCAAACATCCAACAGCGACCGGACTGTTTTTGGTTAGCAACATCCCCAGTATCAAGATCGATCGAAAAAACTGGTGTCATTGCTGTTTGACTTTGAAAATCGGTAGCACTGGCAAAAATTCCATTTTTAGTCACAGTCCGTTCAATCACTTGATGTTCAGGGCGTTTTTCAAGATCTGTTTGAAATTCTGTTAATAATGAAGTATCAATTGCTTTTGACAAATAAATCAGCTCCTTTAATCTAATAATCCCATTATAGGATAAATGGCATCGAGAATAAAATTAACGTGCCTGAATAATCTTTGGACCATTAACGGTTCCTATAATAATTGTATTAACTAAATCAAGAAAAAGTCCTTGTTCGACAACGCCAACTTGCTGTTTTAATTCCTGAGCCAATTGAAAGGGGCGTTCAATCTGCTGCAAATGCAAATCAATAATATAGTTGCCGGAATCAGTTCTTTTCTTTTGACCAGTTGAAGTTAATCGAAAAGTTGGTTGGTAATTTTTTTTAACAAAGCGTTCAAAAATTTTTTGACTGCCATAAGGGATGACTTCAACTGGCAATGGAAATTTGCCTAGCTTATCAACTAATTTACTTTGATCAACGATCCAGACATTTTTTTGTGAATTAGTTGCAACAATTTTTTCAAATAATAAGGCTGCGCCACCACCTTTGATTCCTTGATAGTCAGAACTGATTTCATCTGCCCCGTCAATGGTTAAATCAATATGATCGACTTGATCAACAGTCCGTAATGGAATCCCATATTTTTTGGCCAGAGAAGCAGTTGCTTTTGAGGTTACAACACCAGTAATAGTTAAATTTTCGTGTTTGATTTTTTCGCCTAGTGCTTCTACCATGTACTTAACGGTTGATCCGGTACCCAAACCAACAATCATCTGATCATGGATCAAATCGACGGCTTTGCTGCCAACTTGTTGTTTTAGCTGATCTTGATTCATAAGCTCACTCCTCGCTAGAAAATTATTAATTCTATTGGAATTATAACATAGCTGAGGTTTTAGAATCAGCCGACACTATGCTAAAATAATATTGATACTGACAATTATACTGAGAAAGAGTGATTTTAGTGAAACGTGGATTTGAAGTCGTTGGTCGCTACTGTCAAGAAAAGGTCAAATTACCAGTTCGGGCAACCAAAAATGCAGCTGGCTATGATTTTTTTGCTGCTCAAGATTTTGTTTTGCCAAGTATTTGGCGTCTAGAATTCATCAAAGTTTTATGGCAATTAAACAAAAATAAGCAGGCTTTGACGTCGCTTGAAGTACAAGCGGCGCAAGACTCTTTGCGACCGTTTTTAGTACCAACGGGGATCAAAGCCTATATGCAGCCAGATGAATTTTTAATGCTGGCTAATCGTTCCAGCAATCCTCTTAAGCGCAGTCTGATTTTACCTAATGGTGTTGGGATCGTTGATGCGGATTATTATAATAATTCTAACAATGAAGGTGAAATATTTTTTCAATTAATTAATTTTGGCTTGAAAGATCAAAAAATTAAACAGGGTGAAAAAATTGGCCAAGGCATTTTTATCCCATTCTTATTGGCTGATGATGAGCAGACGCCACAGTTAACTCGTCAAGGAGGATTTGGCTCATCGGGAAAATAAGAAAGTTTAAAAAAACTTGTCTAAGTTAACTAAAAAGAAAAGATTATGCTAGTATTATTTAGACTGAGGGAGGCCAAAAGTTGGCTAAAATTAAAACACAGTATGTTTGTCAAAAATGTGGTTATTCGTCATCTAGATATTTAGGGAAATGTCCTAACTGTGGCAGCTGGAATAGCTTAGTTGAAGAAGTTCAACAATCGGCTGCTTCAAAGCCTGGAGCTTGGCTTGCTAACTCTGCTAAATATCAACGACCGCAATTGATTAGCGAGGTCAGTTTGCAGCAAAATCCGCGGATTCAAACTGCTTCACCAGAACTTAATCGTGTACTCGGTGGCGGGATCGTTCCAGGTTCATTGGTTTTGATTGGCGGTGATCCAGGGATTGGCAAATCGACACTTTTGATGCAAGTTTCTGGTCAATTAGCCAGTAGTAAAAAAGTTCTTTATGTTTCTGGTGAAGAAAGTGCACTTCAAATCAAATTACGAGCTAAACGTTTGGCCGTCAGTCACGATCAGTTTTATTTATATCCAGAAACAAATATGCAGTTGATCAAAAAAGCTGCAGTGGACGTAAGACCTGATTTTATGGTAATTGATTCGGTCCAAACAATGCAAGAACCAGATATGCAAACAGCGGTTGGCAGTGTCTCCCAAATCAGAGAAGTTACCGCTGAATTAATGCAACTGGCAAAATCGCAAGGAATCACAATTTTTATTGTTGGTCATGTGACCAAGGGCGGTGCCATTGCTGGACCAAAGATTTTAGAACACATGGTTGATACGGTCTTGTATTTTGAGGGTGATTTGCATCACGCTTATCGAATTTTGCGTGCAGTGAAGAATCGCTTTGGATCAACCAATGAAATTGGAATTTTTGAGATGAAGGAAAATGGCTTACAGGAAGTTTTAAATCCATCGGAAATTTTTTTGGAGGAGCGTCTAAAAGGGGCGACGGGTTCAGCAGTTGTTGCTTCGCTTGAAGGAACGAGGCCAATATTGGTTGAGGTCCAATCATTGGTCACTCCGACGGCTTTTGGTAATGCCAAACGAACAACAACTGGTTTGGACCATAATCGGGTATCATTGATCATGGCAGTTTTAGAAAAAAGAGCCGGTCTACTGTTACAAAATCAAGATGCTTATTTTAAAGCGGCTGGCGGTGTTAAACTTGATGAACCCGCGATAGATTTAGGTTTGGCAGTCAGTATTGTTTCCAGCTATCGTGATCAAGAAACACAAGCCAGCGATTGCTTTATCGGTGAACTGGGCTTGACTGGTGAAATTCGACGGGTGAATCGGATTGACAGTCGAGTCGCTGAAGCAGCTAAACTTGGTTTTAAGCGTGTTTTTATTCCCAAAAATAATTTTGGCGGCTGGCAGTTGCCAACAGAAATTAAGGTTATTCCAGTCGTTACCTTGAATCAAGTTTTAAAATTAGTTTTTGGTAAATGAAATTGATCTTAATTGAAGGGAGTGAATTAGTTGAGAAAAAAAATTATTAAGATTATTTTCTTTGCTCTTGGAATTGGGGCAGGATATTCGTTTTTACCCTATTTTTGGTTGCTAATTGGTTGGCAGACCAATGTTTGGATCAATAATGCATTTGTTAATATGTTAGTTGGTTTATTGATCATGTGGCTGGTGTCATTAATTGCAACTGATCCAGTTGAGGCTGTAATCAAAAAGTTAGAAATGAATTTAGCACGGCAAAATCCTTTAACAATTATTTCAGCCAGTATTTCAACGATTATTGGCCTGCTGATCGCTGTATTGATATCGACTTTATTTTCGCATTCGCAATTATTCATTTTAAACACGATTTTGCCAATCATTTTAATGCTGATTTTAGGTTACCTTGGTTTCATTTTTGGTAAGAATCACCTTGAGGATTTAAAAAAGCTTTTGGTAATTCGGAAAAAGGATGGTTTAGTTGGCGAAAATGAAAAAAATAAGGTACTTGAACGTAAAGCCGGTGAGAACTTTCATCGCTTAAAATTACTGGATACCAATATTTTGATTGATGGTCGAATCTATGATTTGATTCAAACCGGCTTTATTGAGGGAACACTCGTAGTACCAAATTTTGTTTTGTATGAGTTGCAATATATTGCCGATTCCGCTGATAGCATCAAACGGGTTCGCGGCCGGCGTGGTTTAGACATTTTAAATAAATTGCGCAAAGAAAAAAAAGTACCCGTTGAAATGTATGAAGGTGACTTTGAGGACATTCAAGAAGTCGACAGCAAACTGATTAAATTGGCAAAATTGTTGGATGCGGTGATCGTGACAAACGATTATAATTTAAACAAAGTCAGCGAATTTCAAAATGTTGAAGTTTTAAATGTTAATGCCTTAGCTAAAGCCTTGCGACCAAGAGTTATTCCCGGCGAAAAAATGACGGTGACAGTAATCAAAAATGGAACTGAAAGGCAGCAGGGGGTTGCCTACTTAGATGATGGGACGATGATTGTTGTCGAAGATGGTCGATACTATTTAAATCAGCCAGTCGAGGTCACGGTAACCAGCGCTTTGCAAACAGACGCTGGGCGAATGATTTTTGCTAAACCAACGCATGCTACTCGTGAAATCAAAGCCAAAAATTAAAGCTGCTGGTTTTAAACTGTTTATTTTTATTGACTTTCAGTGTAAAATATTTTTGTGTAAACTATTTTGATAGTAATAATTAATAAAGAAGGAAGAGGCGCTAACATTGGCAGATAAAAAGATTCGTGTACGCTATGCTCCGAGTCCAACCGGCCATTTGCATATTGGCAATGCCCGGACTGCATTGTTTAATTATTTATTTGCTCGTCATAATAATGGGACTTTTGTAATTCGAATTGAGGATACTGATTTAAAACGGAATATAGCAGATGGTGAGCGAAGCCAACTGGAAAACTTAAAGTGGTTAGGGATTGATTGGGATGAAGGACCTGATAAACCTGGTGAGGTTGGACCTTATCGTCAATCAGAAAGAATGGCGATTTATAAACCGTTGATCCAACAGCTTTTAGATCAAAACTTGGCTTATGAATCATTTGTAACTGAAGATGAGTTGCAAAAACAGCGTGAGGAACAAAAAGCTAACGGAATTGCTCCGCATTATGTTTATGAATATGAAGGCTTGACTAATGAACAAATCAAAGCAAAACAAGCAGCATGCCGACAAGCAGGGCTAAAACCAGTTGTGCGAATCAGAGTTCCTAAGAATCGGACTTATGAATTCGACGATTTGGTCAAGGGGCCAATCAGCTTTGACTCTGATACGATCGGCGGTGATTTTGTCATTCAAAAGCGTGATGGAATGCCAACTTATAACTTTGCCGTTGTTGTGGATGACCATCTGATGAAGATCACTCACGTTTTAAGAGGCGATGATCATATTGCTAATACACCTAAGCAATTAGTAGTTTATGAGGCCTTTGGTTGGGAAGCGCCAGTCTTTGGCCATATGACATTGATCATCAATACCAAGACTGGTAAAAAGCTTTCCAAACGTGATGAAAGTGTGCTGCAATTTATTGAACAGTACCGTGAACTTGGTTATTTGCCGGACGCAATGTTTAACTTTGTTACCTTGCTAGGCTGGTCGCCAGTTGGTGAAAAAGAGATTTTTACGCGCAAACAGCTGATCAAAATGTTTGATCCTAAGCGCTTAAGTCGTTCACCGGCTTCGTTTGATGCAAAGAAGCTTGAATGGGTCAATAATCAATATGTTAAAAATGCTAAAATGGATCGAATCGCTAATGAATCGATCAAACAGCTGATCAAGGCTAAAAAATTGCCGGAAAATCCAGATTCGAAGACCGTTGCTTGGGCCCGCGAACTAACAAGTTTATTTAAGCAACAGATGTCTTATATGGGTCAAATCAATGAATTATCTGAGATTTTCTTTAATGATCCACCAGTTTTAGATGATGCATGCAAGCAGGAATTGGCTGATGAAAATGCAGCTTTAGTTTTGGCAGAGTTCATTAAGAGAGTTGAAAAAATGCCATTGTTTGATGCTGGAGAAATTCAAAATACGATTTATGATATTCAAGCGGCAACGGGTGTACGAGGACGTAAATTGTATATGCCAATCAGAATTGGGACAACTCGCAAGACACAGGGACCAGAATTAGCAGCCGCAATTGAGTTGCTTGGTCGTAAGAAAGCACTTGCTCATCTGAAACAAACTTTAGCTGAAATGAAGAATTTCTAAAGAAATGTTTTTGAATGAAAAGGTTCGAAACAGGAAGGCTTGTTTCGAACCTTTAGTTGTCATAAAACGATTGAAGGAGGCGTTAGTTTGATTCAACTGTATAATACTCTGACTAATAAAAAAGAATCTTTTCGACCACTAAGTCCTGGTGTGATTAATATGTATGTTTGTGGACCGACTGTCTATAACTATATCCATATTGGCAATGCGCGGAGTGCAATTGCTTTTGATACAATTCGCCGCTATTTTGAATTCCGTGGATTCAAAGTCAACTATGTTTCAAATTTTACCGATGTTGATGATAAAATCATTAAAGCCGCTCAGCAGCAACATTTGACAGCTTTGCAAGTGGCTGATAAATATATCAAAGCTTTTTATGCCGATACAGATGCTTTAAATATTCAGCGGGCCACGCTTAATCCACGAGTTACCAAAACAATGGCTGAGATAATTGATTTTATTCAAGTCTTGCTGGATAAAGGGTATGCTTATCAGGCGAGCGGGGATGTTTATTATCGTGCACGCCGATTTAAAAATTACGGGCAACTATCTGGTCAGTCAATCGATGAATTGGAACAAGGGGCTAGTCAACGGGTAACAGCAGTTGACGAAGCCAAAAAGGAAGATCCACTCGACTTTGCTTTGTGGAAACAAGCTAAACCAAATGAAATCTATTGGCAATCACCTTGGGGAAAAGGACGACCTGGTTGGCATATTGAATGTTCAGTCATGGCGACTCGTTTTTTAGGTGAGACGATCGATATTCACGCGGGAGGACAGGATTTAGAATTTCCACATCATGAAAATGAAATTGCTCAAAGTGAAGCTAAAACTGGTAAAAAATTTGCTAACTATTGGTTGCACAATGGTTTTGTGACAATTGGTGCGGATGATCAGAAAATGAGTAAATCATTGGGTAACTTTATTACCGTTCATGAATTGATTAAAAAAGTTGATCCACAGGTTTTACGATTCTTCATGGCGACAACGCAATATCGCCGGCCAATTCGCTATAGTCGGGAAAACTTAGCTGATGCTGCCGCTAACTTGAATAAGTTAAAAACAGCTTATCAAAATGCAGCTTATCGCTTGGCTTCTGCCAATGACGGTCCTTTAGCTCCTAAGCTCCAAGAATTTGCTGGCTTGCAACGTCAAAAATTTATTGCTGCCATGGACGATGATTTCAATGTGCAAAATGCGGTGATGGCGATTTATGAGTTGGCCAAGCAATTGAATATTTCAGTTGCAACAACCGAAGTTTCTAAACAAGATCTTTTGTGCCTGCAAGGACAGCTGCAACAATTGACCGAGGTTTTGGGGATTAAACTAACATTGCCACAAAAGGGCGAAGAATTTACTAGCAAAATCAATGATTTAGTTCAACAGCGTGACATAGCTCGGCAAAACCACGATTTTGCTCGAAGTGATTCGATTCGTGATCAATTAAAAGCGGCAGGTGTTATTTTGGAAGACACTCCACAAGGAACTAGGTGGAAACTAGCTAATGGATAAAGAAAATGTTGCTGATCAAATCAATGGAATTGCTTTAGCCTATATGGGTGATGCAATTTACGAAGTTTATGTTCGTCGTCACTTGCTACGAAAGGGAATTAGTAAACCAACTAAATTACAGCATTTAGCAACTCATTATGTTTCAGCGAAAGCCCAGGCCGAGCTGATTCAAAAGATGACCAAAGAACAGCTTTTAGAGCCAATAGAGTTAGAGATTTTTAAACGTGGTCGTAATGCCAAAAGTCATACCAGTGCTAAAAATACGGATGTAATAACTTATCGAATCTCAACTGGATTTGAAGCAGTCTTTGGCTATTTGTTCTTGCAAAATGAACAGTCACGGTTAGAAAAGTTGGCTAATTGGTGTCTTCAACAAGTAGATGAGGAGTTAAAATGACAGCAGATAACCAGAAAAGTGAATTTATCATTGGACGCCATCCAGCAATTGCAGCGTTAAACAATCAGCAAACAACGATCAACAAAATTTTTTTACAAAAGGGTCTGCAAAAAAGTTTTGCTACCCAAATTGAAAAATTGGCTAGACAGCGAAAAATTGTTATTTCCCGGGTTCCTAAAAGTCGGTTAGACGAATTGGCACCTCGACAAAATCATCAGGGGATTGTTTTAACGTTGGCTGCCTTTGCGTATACGCCATTAACTGATTTACTAGAAAAAGCTCAGTCGGCACCAGCACCATTTTTATTGATTTTGGATAATATTGAAGATCCCCATAATTTAGGCTCAATTATTCGAACAGCGGATGCAGCTGGCGTTACGGGAATAATTATTCCTCAAAGGCGAGCAGTTCAATTGACCTCAATTGTTGCCAAAACTTCAACCGGGGCAATTGAATATGTTCCAGTTGCTCGGGTAATTAACTTAGTTCAGGCTGTCAAACAATTGAAAAAAGCTGGATTTTGGATTTTTGGAACTGATGTGGCGGGTAAAGACTATCGTCAGTGGAATGCTCAAGGATCCGTTGCTTTAGTGATTGGTAATGAAGGTAAGGGGATCAGTCCGTTGTTAAAAAAACAGTGTGATGAATTGCTGACGATTCCGATGGTTGGGCATGTGCAAAGCCTAAATGCTAGCGTTGCGGCAAGTTTGCTGATTTATCAAGGATTCACTTCACGAGGAAATTAAGAATGAAAAACAATATTTTAATCGTTGATGCTTATAATATGATTGGCAACTGGCCTGAGTTGGCCAAATTAAAAAAATCCGGCCATTTAGCTGCTGCTCGCGAGCGTTTATTACACACTTTAGTTAATTATCGTCGCTTGCGAAATTATCAGCGAATGATCGTTGTTTTTGATGCAATGTATGTGCCGGGGTTGGCGAAAGAATACCGCAAATCAGGTCTAGAAATAGTTTGGACAGCAGAAGACCAAACAGCGGATTCTTATATCGAAGCATTGACCGGCAAGCTGCAAACGCGATTAACTTTGGTCACGGTGGCGACTAGCGATCAAGCAGAACAATGGACAATTTTTTCTAAGGGAGCAATTCGCATTCCGGCTTGGGAGTTTCATCAGGATATCAAACATGCCAAGCAAGAAATTCGTGACCAATCAAAAAAATACCAAGATCAAGCAAGCATGCGTCATATTCCTTGGAATCAACAGCAGCTAAAAAAAATGGAAGTTTTGCGCCGGCAACTGGAGCAAAAGAAAGACTCTCGTAATTGACAAACCATTTATTAGCGTGATAGAGTCAAATTAAGTAGATATAGGGAGAATAAAGATGGCACAAAAAAAACTAGCTCTGGCTTGTTCAGAATGTGGTTCACGTAATTACATGATCACTGCTAATCCTAATCGTACAGAACGATTAAAAGTTAAAAAGTTTTGTAAGCATTGCAATCGCCATACGCTGCATCAAGAAACCCGATAGGAGAAAAGTAATGAAATTTTATAAAAGTGTTATTCAGACAATGAAGGATACTACCTGGCCCGATCGCAAAAAAGCAGCTTTGGGCATCAAAGCTGTTGTTGTGACTTCAATTTTATTCACGATTTTTTTTGCAATCGTGGATTACGTTGTGCAAGAAATTTTACAGTTGTTTGTTTAACTTTTTGATTGAAAAGCATTTTTTATGTTATACTTAACTTTGGATGGGAAACTTCGAGGAGTCGAAGTTTTTTTATTTTGATTTCAAATTGAGGAGGAAAAATCGTGGCAGAAACTTTGGAAAAAAGATGGTATGTCTTGCATACTTATTCCGGCTATGAAAATAAAGTTAAGACAAATCTTGAATCAAGAGCACAATCAATGGGAATGGAAAATTATATTTTTCGGGTCGTTGTTCCAGAAGAAGAGGAACATGAAACGACAAAGGGTGGTAAGGAAAAGGTAGAAAATAAAAAAACATTTCCTGGTTATGTTTTAGTTGAAATGGTCATGACTGATCAATCTTGGTATGTTGCTAGAAATACACCAGGAGTAACAGGCTTTGTTGGTTCACATGGTGCCGGCAGCAAGCCAGCGCCGTTGTTGGATGATGAAGTTGAATTGATTTTGCGGCGGCTAGGGATGAGTTCGCGTCATCAAGATTTTGATGTTTCAGTTGGTGAATCAGTCACAATCGTTGAAGGAGCTTTTAAGGGCTTAGTTGGCAAAGTTACGGCGATTGACCGAGAGAAAATGAAATTGCGGGTCAATATTGATATGTTTGGTCGCGAAACAGCAACTGAATTAAATTTTGATCAAGTTGATAAATTAGTTTAAAGGGATTGTTTTCTTGATTGAGAAATTGTATACTAATAGAGTATGCTTTGTGTACATGTGGGAGGCTAAATTTAGCTAGCCATCCGTACCACGCACGGACTTTAAGGAGGTATGTACCGTGGCTAAAAAAGTTGTTAACGTTGTTAAGTTACAAATTCCTGCCGGTAAGGCAACTCCGGCACCACCAGTTGGACCTGCGTTAGGTCAAGCTGGAATCAATATTATGGGTTTCACCAAAGAATTTAATGCTCGGACGGCTGATCAGGCTGGAATGATTATTCCTGTTGTGATCAATGTTTATGAAGATCGTTCATTTGATTTTGTTACTAAAACACCGCCTGCTGCTGTTTTGCTGAAAAAAGCTGCTGGGGTTGAACATGGTTCTGGCGAACCTAATACCAAAAAAGTTGCAACTGTAACTAAAGCTCAGGTTAAGGAAATCGCTGAAACAAAAATGCAAGATCTAAACGCTGCAGATGTTGAAGCTGCGATGCGCATGATTGAAGGTACTGCACGAAGCATGGGCTTTGTTGTAGAAGACTAATTTTCTACGGCCATGCTTCTCAGACGGACTGATTGTAAAAGCAATTAAGTCAAGTGGGAGGTATATCCGTTACACCACATTTTGCAAGGAGGAAAAAACCAATGGCTAAAAAAAGTAAGAAGTATCTCGAAGCTGCTAAACAGATTGAAGCAGATAAGGTATATGGTGTTGAGGATGCGTTAACACTAGTTAAGAAAATTGATTTTGCAAACTTTGATGCAACAGTCGAAGTTGCTTATAATTTAAACTTGGATACAAAACAAGCTGATCAACAATTACGTGGAGCAGTAGTTTTGCCAAGTGGTACTGGTAAAGAACAAAAGGTGATTGTTTTCGCTCGCGGGGCAAAGGCTAAAGAAGCGGAAGCAGCAGGTGCTGACGTTGTTGGCGATGATGACCTGGTTCAAAAAATTCAGGATGGTTGGCTTGATTTTGATGTGGCTATCGCTACTCCTGATATGATGGCTAAAGTTGGTCGCTTGGGACGAGTTTTAGGACCAAAGGGCTTAATGCCAAACCCTAAGACTGGGACTGTTACGATGGATGTAACAAAAGCAGTCAGTGAATCAAAAGCCGGTAAGGTAACTTACCGGACCGACAAAGCTGGTAATGTTCATGTTCCATTAGGTAAAGTATCTTTTGAAGTTGCCGCTTTAGCTGCAAACTTTAAAGCAATTCAAGATATTATTGCTAAGTCACGTCCAGCATCTGTAAAGGGACAGTATATTAAGCATGTTTCACTGGCTTCAACATTTGGACCAAGTGTCACACTTGATATTAGTGCATTATAAAATTAATTATTGATTATTAGTTGACTTTGATCAATTTATATGTTAAATTGATTGAGGTCAATTTTTATGGCTCTACCTAAGACTCAGGTGGCGTTGTTGCCTTAATATCTACCTGCCGAGGAGTAATGAATGATTATTTACTTGGAATCTTTTACTCTATGTCTTGGGTGACATAGAGTTTTTTTGTAGAAAGCCTGACCAATTCAAGATGGGAGGTGAAATTTGTGAGTAAAGAAGTTATTGCTAAAAAGGCTGAAATCGTTGATGGCCTTGCAAAGAAGTTTCAGGACTCAGTTTCTGTTATCGTTGTTAACTATCGTGGAGTGACTGTTGAAGAAGTTACCGAATTACGTAAGCAATTACGTGAGGAGGGCGTTGAACTTCGGGTTGTTAAAAACACCTATTTGAAGCGTGCAGCGGATAAAGTTGGCTTTGAGGGTTTGGATGAAACATTTACCGGTCCAACAGCAGTTGCATTTTCAAGTGAAGATGTTGTTGCTCCAGCTAGAATCTTAGCTAAATTTGCTAAGGATATTGATGCTCTTGAACTTAAAGGCGGTATTATTGAAGGCAAGGTTGCCTCATTGGAAGAAATCAAGGAAATTGCCAAACTGCCAAATCGCGAAGGCTTGTTATCAATGCTTGTTTCAGTCTTGCAAGCACCTGTTCGCAACTTTGCATATGCAGTTAAAGCCGTTGCTGAGAATAAGGAAGAAAACGGCGATGCAGCATAGAGCAGTTAGTTATTAATAATTTAAAACATATAAAATCGGAGGAAATAAAAATGGCATTGGATAAGGATAAAATCATTGCTGATTTAAAAGATGCTAGCATTCTTGAATTGAATGACCTAGTTAAAGCTATTGAAGATGAATTTGGTGTTTCAGCTGCTGCTCCAGTTGCAGCTGCAGGTGCAGCAGGCGGTGCTGCTGAAGAAGAAAAGACATCATTTGATGTTGAATTGACTGAATCTGGTGATCAAAAGATCAAAGCCATCAAAGCTATTCGTGAAATTACTGGTCTTGGTTTGAAGGATTCTAAAGCCTTAGTCGATAACGTACCTTCAATCGTTAAAGAAGGCGTTTCTAAAGACGAAGCTGAAGATCTTAAATCTAAACTTGAAGCTGTTGGTGGAGTTGTTACTCTTAAATAGTTTTTAGTTTTAGCAAGAAGTCATGAGCCTTTGCTTGTGGCTTTTTTTGTTAACCGTCTATTTTCTGGTAAAATATAAGCATAAGTATGGCTAGAAAAATTGGAGCGGATTAAATTGAATTTAATGAGACGGCTGATAACCTGGTTAGAAAAAAGAATGTTGATCTTAAAACTGATTTTTGTTCTCTCAGTTTTAATTTTCGTTTTTTTTGAATTAGGAAGAATTTTTCGCCAAATGTCTTGGGAAAAAATCTCAACTGATTTAGCACAAACGGACCCCCAAATCATTATTTTATTACTAATCGGAGGATTTATTGCAATTTCTCCAATGTTTGTTTATGATTTCGTGATGGTCAGTTTTTTGTCAGAAAAATTTCCACGAAAATACATTTTAAAAAGCGGTTTGATCACCAATACATTTACTAATCTTTTAGGATTTGGTGGCTTCATTGGCGCGACTTTACGGGCAAACTTTTATAGCAAAGGTGCTAGCAAAACTGATATTTTGGGTGCGTTATCTAAAATCGCTTTGTTTTTGTTATCAGGCCTTTCTTTCTGCTGTTGGGTAGTTTTAGGATTAATGGTTAGTAACGTGATTGCAGGTAGCTATTCACAGTATTTAGTTTGGATCATTGGTGGTGGCTTATATTTTCCTTTAGTTTTGTTAGCAACTTTTTTTAAAAATCATAAACTTTTAAATGGTTTGACTTTGAAAAAAGAAGTAACTTTGACGATTGGTTCGATTTTTGAATGGTTGGCGGTTAGTGGTTTCTTTTTGCTAATTGGCAGATCATTAGGCGTTCAACAACATTTAGCTGAAGTCTTCATGCTATATATTGTGGCTACGATTTTGGGAATTGTTTCGATGGTTCCAGGTGGTTTGGGCTCATTTGATGTTTTTATGCTGTTAAGTTTAGCACCACTAGGGATCGGTAATTCTAAAATCGTTATTTGGTTATTGTTTTATCGGTTATTTTATTATGTCGTTCCGTTTATTGTTGGTCTAGTTTTTTTTATTCATGGTTTAGGACAGAAGATCAATCATTTTTTGGACGGATTACCTGTTTCAATCCTACGTAAGCTGGCTCATGGAGTTTTGACACTTTTACTGTATGCGGCTGGAATCTTGATCTTATTAGAAGCAATTGTACCAGGTTTTACATTTAATAATTCCTTTTTAATAAGATTTTATCCTTACACCTTATTTTTCCTTAGTCAATTGACAACCATCTTATGTGGATTCATGCTGCTCGGATTAGCACGCGGTATTGAGTCTAAGATCAGTCGAGCTTATTGGCCAACAATTGTCTTTTTGGTGATTGGAATGGCGGATACATTACGCTATGGAGTTTCTGATGGTTTGCTAGCCTTTTTGGCTATAGTTTTATTGTTAGTTATTTTTTCACATAGTGAGCTTTATCGTCAGAGATTTGTTTACTCGGCGGAAAAGTTAACCCTTGATGGTGGTCTTTTTATGTTGGTTTTTCTGCTTTACGCAATTATTGGAGCAGTTAACTCACCCCAATATATGTTGCACCATCATGTTCCTGAAATACTGCTCTTTCCGTCAGAAAAGGTCTGGTTTTCAGGTTTTATCGGTTTGATTTTAGCTGCTGGCGTTTTATTATTAACTTTTAGTTATTTAGCAGCTGGTCCGCGACAAATTGAACGTTCACTAGATTTGGCACGGGCAAAAACTATTATTGAAAAATATGATGGTAACGAAACTAGCCACTTAGCTTTTTTAAATGATAAGTTCTTATATTTTTATCAGTCCCAAGGGTGTGATCAACTATTTTTCATGTACCGGCGTAAAGCCAATAAAATAATGATCATGGGAGAGCCAGTTGGCAATCAGCAGTTTTTGCCGCAAGCTGTTAGTCAACTTTTAAAATTAGCAGATTTAGAAAATTGTCAGTTAGTCTTTTATGAAGTTAACTCAGAATTGACTTTATATTTACATGAACTGGGATTTGACTTTATTAAAATTGGTGAAGAAGGACTCGTTGATTTAGATCAGTTTACTTTGACTGGAAAAAAGCAGCGTGCTCAGCGGGCAATTATGAATCGTTTAGCACGTCAAGGCTATCATTTTGAAATTTTGCAGCCACCATTTACAAAAGGTTTCTTAGAAAAATTAGATCAAATTTCTGAAGAATGGCTGAATGATCAAACAGAAAAAGGTTTTTCCATGGGCTTTTTTGATACTGATTATTTGAACCAAGCGCCGATCGCGACAGTTAAAGATCAGACAAATGAAGTTGTTGCTTTTGCTTCGCTGATGCCAGTCAATCAAGCAATTTTATCGATTGATCTGATGCGTTATCGGCGTGATGTAGCTGATGGTACGATGGACATGATTTTTATTGAGCTATTTAATTACGGCAAACAACAAGGTTATCATTACTTTAATATGGGAATGGCACCTTTAGCTAATGTTGGTAAGTCGCGCTATAGTTTTTTAGAAGAAAAGGCCGCTCATTTGATTTATGAGTACGGCTCACACTTCTATGGTTTCCAAGGGTTGCGTTCTTTCAAAGATAAATATGTGACTCTTTGGCGACCTAAATATACCGCTTATCGCCGTCGGAGTTCACTGCTGATTACCATGGCACAATTAACAAGTGTGATCAATCATCATGAAAAAGTAACTGCCAAGTCAAAATTGCGGCGTATTTTGTTTTTTAATAAAATTTAAGTTAAACGAATACGGAAACAGATCGCAAAATTGGTTATTCTGAAAGTATAATTGATTTTAGGATTTTTTAACTAAAGAAGAACCACCCATTTAGGATGCAGTACCTCACGGAATCCTAAATGGGTGGTTCTTTAATTATACTAACTAATGTTTAGGGGCTTGTGTGTTGCTTCCAATCAAGTAATCAGCATCATTCATTGGTTCGACATCACCAAGCAAATAACCATTACCGACTTGAGAAAAGAAATCATGATTGGCAGTTGAAGTTGAAATACCATTCATGACGACCGGATCGACATCATCAGCTGTATCTGGGAAAAGTGGTTCTAATCCGAGATTCATTAAAGCTTTGTTAGCATTATAACGAAGAAATACCAAAACTTTTTCAGCCCAACCAACTTGATCGTAAAGTTCATGGGTATATTTCTCTTCATTTTCGTAAAGGTCGTATAACAAATTATAGATCCATGACTTTAAATCCGCTTGTTTTTCAGTGCTCAATTCATTAAATCCTAACTGAAACTTATAGCCGATGTAAGTCCCATGAACTGATTCATCTCGCAGGATCAATTTAATAATCTCGCCGACATTTGCCAATTTATTATGTCCCAGCCAATAAAGTGGAGTATAGAAGCCAGAATAAAAAAGGAAAGTTTCCAAGAAAACTGAAGCCACCTTTTTTTGTAAGGCAGTTCCGTGTAAATAAATCTCATCAATTTTCTGGGCTTTATATTGCAAATATTGATTATGATGAGTCCAAGCAAAGATTTCTTCAATTTCTTTGGGAGTGTTCAACGTTGAAAAAATTGAAGAATAACTTTTTGCATGGACCGATTCCATAAATTGAATGTTATTCAAGACAGCACGTTCATGCTGAGTGCGAACATTTTTCATTAAAGATGCCATGCCATCTTGTGATTGCAGGGTATCTAAAAGGGTCAAACCACCAAAAACATGTTCAACAACTAATTTATCCTTCAGCGACATTTTTCGCCAATCAGCTAAATCATTAGATAATGGAATCCGAGTATCTAACCAGAATTGCTCGGTCAATTTTTCCCAAGTAGCTTTGTCAATTTGATCCTCTAATTCATTCCAATTAATTGCGCGATAAAAATCTTCTGTCATGATGCTTGCTCCTTATTTTTAAATGACACAGCTTTCACATTCGTTTGCCCCAACTTCAGTTTTATCATCGGTAAAAGTTCTAACGTAGTAAACTGATTTGATCCCTTTAGCATGGGCATAGTTGCGTAAAATGGTCAAATCGCGGGTCGTCATTTTGTTAGTTCGTCCTTGCTTCCATTCATATAAGCCATCAGGGATTGTTGAACGCATGAATAATGTCAAACTCATCCCTTGATCAACATGCTGCTGAGCGGCAGCATACGTATCAATAACTTTCCGCATGTCAGTATCATAAGCTGATTGATAATATGGCAAGGTTTCGTTGGAAAGATAAGGTGCTGGATAATAGATTTTACCAATTTTCCGTTCTTGACGTTCTTCAATTCGGTTAATGATCGGATGCAAACTGGCTGTTGTGTCGTTAATATATGAGATTGAGCCATTAGGTGCGACCGCCAGCCGATTTTGATGGTATAAACCATCTTTCATCACCGCCGTTTTTAATGCTTGCCAGTCATTAGTAGTTGGAATGAAAATTCCTTGGAAAAGTTCTTGACCACGTTTGGTCTGGGGAGTAAAATCTTTTTTCAAGTACTGATCAAAATAACTGCCGTCAGCATAGCGGCTCTTTTCAAAACCAACAAAAGTTTCTTGACGTTCCTTGGCGATGCGATTTGAAGCTGTTAAGGTCCAATAATTCAATAACATAAAGTAAACACTAGTAAAATCAATTGCCTCAGGCGAACCGTAACGAATTTGATTTTTAGCGAGAAAAGCATGTAAGCCCATCGCTCCCAGACCGATCGTATGTGCTTGATGGTTACCATTTTGAACAGAAGGCACAACATCAATATCGGAATGATCAGTTACAAAGGTCAGAGCACGAACCATTGTTTCAACCGATTTTCCAAAATCAGGAGAGGTCATTAAATTGACAATATTGGTTGAACCAAGATTACAACTGATATCAGTTCCCAAAACATCGTAATCTTGCTGGTTATTAATTTTAGATGGTTTTTGAACTTGCAAAATTTCAGAACAAAGATTGCTCATAATGATTTTGCCAGCAATAGCATTTTCCCGATTAGCAGTATCAATATTGATTATATATGGATAGCCGGACTCTTGCTGCAGCTTGCTGATCTCTGTTTCCAAATCACGGGCTCTGATTTTCTTTTTGGGAATTTTAGGATTGGCTGCCATGTGATCATATTCTTTAGTGATATCAACATAGGAGAATGGAACGCCATAAACTCGTTCAACTCCCCATGGATCAAACAGATACATATCTTCATTCTTGCGAGCCAGTTCATAAAACTTATCCGGGACGATCACACCTAACGACAAAGTCTTGATCCGAACTTTTTCATCGGCATTTTCGCGTTTAGCAGCTAAAAAAGCAATGATATCAGGGTGAAAAACGTTAAGATAAACTACACCAGCTCCTTGACGCTGACCTAACTGATTAGAATACGAAAAACTATCTTCTAGAAGTTTCATAACTGGAACTACACCCGAAGCAGCGCCTTGGATGTTCTTGATTGGAGCACCAGCGCCGCGCAAATTGCTTAAAGTAATGCCAACACCACCGCCAATTCGTGAAAGCTGCAAAGCTGAGTTAATGCCGCGACCAATCGAATTCATGTCATCAGTGATTTGAATCAAAAAACATGAAACTAATTCACCTCGCCGTTTGCGGCCGGCATTTAAAAAACTTGGTGTTGCCGGTTGGTAGCGTTGATGGATAATTTCATCGGCTAATTGCATTGCCAGCTTTTCATCACCATCAGCGAAGTAGAGCGCATTGGCTGCTACTCGATCACTAAAGGTTTCAAGATAATAGTTGCCGTCATTAGTTTTTAAAGCGTATTGCGCATAGAATTTATAAGCGGCCATAAATGTTTTAAAATGAAAATCAGCTTGTTTTAAAAAGTCACCGAGCTTTTCAATAAATGAAAAATCATACTTTTCAATAAATTCTTTTTCCAAATAGTCATTAGCAATTAAGTAATTTATCCGTTCTTTCAATGAAGCAAAAGTCATTAAATTGGGCTTGACATTTTCTGCTAAGAAAGCTGCTAGCGCCTCTTGATCTTTATTTAAAGGAATTTGACCATTGACGGGAATGTTGATTTCATTGTTCAAATCATAATAAGTAACTTTATCGACATCGATATCTTTAAGTGTCAAATTTGCCACCACTTTCTTTAGATTTTTAAAGTAAGACGGTTAAAATTAGCAAGAGTTTCGCAGACTAATTATCAACGAAACTCTTGTTTAAGACTGATTCAACTAAAATTTAGCGTACAATCAAATTTTTCAGTAAATCTGGACGAAAACCATTAATAATTGGGTTGCTGTTTCTTTCGATTACAGGAACACTGCGAAAGCCTTTTTCTTTTAGGTAATCAATGTATTTTGGCTCTCGATTGATATTATGTTCTTCATAGGCAATTTGGTGTTCAGCTAAAAATTTCTTGGTCATTTTACATTGGATACAATTATTTTTTGTATAAATTGATAAAGTCATGATTGGCACCTCGTCTAAATGTATTGTATGCTTAGTATACAACATCTTTCAAAAATTTCAAGTTCAAAGCACAACATATTGGCTTGAATTGCAAATTGCAAACAATATATAGTATCAAAGTAAAAACCTTACTAAGGCAGGTTGAATTAACAATGACAGAGTATTATTATTCTCAAAATCCCTCAGCAAGTCATCATGAACAAGAATGGACTTTTGACTTACTGGGCAACAGATTTTATTTTACTACTGATAATGGTGTTTTTTCAAAAAATACTGTTGATTTTGGTAGTCGAACTTTGTTGGCGGCTATTAACCAGCTCGACTTGACCAATGTTAAAAAGATACTGGATGTGGGTTGTGGCTATGGTCCTTTAGGATTAGCATTGGCCAAAAAGTTTCCCGAAAACCAAGTTGACTTGATCGACATCAACCAGCGAGCTTTGGAATTGGCCAAAAAAAATGCTGCGTTAAATCAACTGACGAATGTTAAGATCTGGTTTTCAGACGTTTATCAGCAAATTAGCGATTCAGATTATGATTTGATCATTTCTAATCCACCAATCAGAGCTGGGAAGAAAGTTGTCAAAAAAATCATTACAGAAGCGCGTGAGCATTTAAATCCAAACGGAAAGCTAATAATCGTTATTCAAAAAAAACAGGGGGCTCCTTCAGCCAAAAAACAGTTAGAAGCTGTTTATGGTCGAACGCAAGTCCTGTTACGACAGAAGGGGTATTATGTTTTGCTGGCAACAAGGTAAGCGAGGGATAAAATGTTGGATAAAATGGAGCAGCAAAAATATATGCGCGCAGCACTTTTTGAAGCCGATCAAGCAGCTCAGATCGGCGAGGTTCCGATTGGCTGCGTAATTGTTTATCGGGGACAAATTATTGGTCGTGGCCATAACCTGCGCGAGCATAGTCAAAATGCTACGCTCCATGCTGAAATGTTGGCAATTGAAGAGGCAAATGCTTTTTTGCATAGCTGGCGGCTGGAAAGGGCGCAATTGTTTGTCACCTTAGAGCCGTGTCCGATGTGCAGTGGAGCAATTATCAATGCACGGATTGCTGAGGTATATTATGGTGCCGCCGATCCTAAGGCTGGAACGGCTGGCAGCTTGTTGAACTTATTGACTGATCAAAGGTTTAACCATCAAGCTCAAGTTATTGCCGGAGTTTTAGAGGCAGAAGCAGCTGAGCGTTTACAGAACTTTTTTAGAAAAATTCGACAAAAAAAGCGAAAAACAAAATAAGGGACTGGAATTTTTGATCAATTTCATGTAAGATAGAGAGTGCCGTAAGGCCTTGGGACAATGTGATCTCGGTGAAGCGTGTCAGATCCGGAAGGAAGCAGCACTAAGCGGAGTATTGCATGTGTTCCAAGTTAATTTGGTAATTAACCTCTCGATCGGTGCTGGTCGGGAGTTTTTTTTAAGTGAATAAGCAAAAAAGGAGCATTTGACATGGGGTATCGGGCACTCTATCGAGTTTGGCGGCCACAACAATTTGCTGATTTGGTCGGCCAGCAATTGATTACACAGACATTAAAAAATGCAATTGCGGCTAAGCAGACGAGTCATGCTTACCTTTTTACTGGGCCACGTGGTACCGGAAAAACTTCGGCAGCTAAAATTTTTGCCAAAGCAATCAATTGTCATTTTCAAAAGGATGGTGAGCCTTGCAATCAGTGTGATACTTGCCAAGCAATCACCGAAGGACGTTTGAATGATGTGATTGAGATCGATGCTGCTTCTAATAACAGTGTTGATGAGATTCGCGATATTCGTGAAAAAGTTAAGTATGCTCCAACCCAGGCTGATTATAAAATTTATATTATCGATGAAGTGCACATGCTTTCAACCGGAGCATTTAATGCATTATTAAAAACTTTGGAAGAGCCGCCAGCTAATGTGATTTTCATTTTGGCAACAACTGAACCCTATAAAATTCCGGCAACGATTATTTCACGGACCCAGCGTTTTGATTTTCATCGCATTAATGATCAAACTTTGATCAAGCGGATGGAATATATATTAAAACAAGAAAAGGTCACTTTTGACCCAGCAGCTTTAGAAGTGATTGCTAAAGCTGCTGCTGGTGGTATGCGTGATGCTTTGAGTATGTTGGATCAAGTTTTGTCATTTGGTAATCATCAGGCAACTCTGAAGGATGCTTTATTAGTTACTGGCAGTGTTGCCCAAGAACAATTGGCAGCTTATTTAAAGGCAGTTTTTTCGCAGCAAGCAGCGCCAGCTTTTCAGCAGCTCCAACAACTCCTGGCTGATGGCAAAGATCCCAATCAATTATTTGAAGGTCTAATCGATTATTGTCGGCAATTGTTGCTACAGCAGACGGTTTTCAAGGATCAAAAAGGAAAGGCAAAAGAAGAGTTGGTTTCTTTGGCTAAACAAATACCAACGAAAGTTATTTATCAGGCTTTAGATATTTTAAGTCAAGAACAACAGGCAATGCGTTTTGCGACCCATCAAGCAGTATACTTGGATGTGGCGACGGTCAAACTTTGTCAACTCAAGCCAAATAACCGATCCACCGCGACCGCACCAGCCGAAGCGGAAATTACTAAGCTACAAACTGAAGTCACAGCTTTAAAAAAGCAGTTAGATCAGTTAGTACAACGACCGATGCCTGTAGAAAATCAGGTCCGTGAACCCAAAAAAGTTTCAGTAACAAAACAGACTAAAATTCACCCAAATCTCAAAGAAATTTATGCAGTTTTAGGCAGTGCTTCACGGGAGAGTCTAGATGAGCTCAAAGATGTCTGGCAAGATTTAATGGCAAAGCTTTCAGTCACTCAAAGGGCAATCATGAACGTCAGCCAGCCAGTTGCTGCTAGTCAAACTGCTGCTGTGATCAGTTTTCAATATGCTTTCTTATTTGAAAAAGCTGTTGAAAATCAGCATTTGCGAACGCAACTGGTGACAGACCTGGCTGTTTTGTTAGGACGCCAAGTCAAATTGACTTTTTTGCCGCAGGAACAATGGCCACAAATTAGACAAAATTATTTAAGAGAATATCAGCATGATAAAGAGCAACCAACCAAAACCGTCACAAAAAAAGTCGCGTCAGCCAAAGATCCACAAGCGCTTACTGCGCAAAAAATTTGGGGAAAAGCAGCTGAAAAATTAGTTGAATTTAAAGATGATTAATTAATTGAAAGGATGAAATTATTATGATGCGTGGAATGAATATGCAAGGTATGATGCACCAAATGCAAAAAATGCAGAAAAGTATGAAACAAGATCAAGCTGAACTGGAAAAAAAGGAGTTTAGCGGTCATGCAGCTGACGATTCTGTTGTAGTTAAATTTTCAGGAAAAAAAGAAATGACCGATATTCAAATCAAACCTGAAGCGGTTGATCCAGATGATATTGAGATGCTGCAAGATTTGATCATTATGGCGGTCAATGATGCACTTAAGCAAATTGAAGCCGAGACTCAAAAGACGATGGGCAAATATACGCGTAATCTTCCTGGAATGTAATATCAGTTAAGAAAGGAAACAGAGTATGCAGTATCCAGAACCAATCGCTAAGTTGATTGATAGCTATATGCATTTACCAGGGATCGGCGAAAAAACTGCCACCCGGTTAGCTTTTTATACGATTAATCTGCCGCAAGCAGATGTTGATCAGTTTGCGGCTGCTTTACAGGCAGTTAAACGTAATTTGAAATATTGCAGTATTTGCGGAAATGTTACAGAAGATGATCCTTGTCAAATTTGTCGCGATCAAAGTCGTGATCAGAGCAAAGTGATTGTGGTCGAAGATTCCAAAGATGTTATGTCGCTGGAGAGAATGAATGAATATCATGGCCTCTACCATGTTTTACACGGGGTCCTTTCACCAATGGAAGGTAAAGGTCCAGATGATTTAAACATTACCGCTTTAGTTAAGCGTCTGCAAACGCACTCCGAGATCAACGAAGTAATTGTTGCAACGAATGCAACCCCGGAAGGAGAGGCAACAGCAATGTATTTATCACGCTTGTTAAAACCGGCGGGAATCAAGGTTACTCGCTTGGCACATGGCTTAGCTGTCGGGAGCGATATTGAATACGCTGATGAAATGACTTTGTATAAAGCAATTGAAGGACGGCAAGAGATTTAAAGGAAGTGATTGCAAAATGTTTGGACGAACAAAACATAAATTGCGGCGAGAATATGATGAGTATTTGCTTGATGCAATTGAGATTGCGACTGAAGATTGGAATCGTTCGAAGCAAACTCTAATAGCAGTTCGCGAGGCAGATGATGAATTAAATGCAGTTGTTGAATTAGCAGCAGCTAAATATGAATTCTTATATCGTGAGGCACGACGGCGAAAAGTTAAAGCTCATTTTCGGACATCAATGCTGGAAAGTGATTGATGAATGCTCCTGACTTTATTTTCTTTTTTAAAAGGATTAAAAGTCAGGTTTTTTATTACTTGATTCGTTAGACAGGCGCTGACTAGTAAAGTAAAATAAATGTATAGTTAATGACAGTTAGGAGTTATCAGCTTGGAAGGAAAATTTATAACGTTGGAAGGATTAGATGGTTCAGGTAAAACAACTGTCTTAGAGAAGTTGATGGAAGCTTTGGATGAACAGCAAAAGCATCGCGTGATAGTTACCCGTGAACCCGGTGGCAACCAGATTTCTGAAAAAATTCGTCAATTATTGTTAGACGCAAATTCATTAAAAATGGATTCACGTACTGAAGCATTATTATATGCCGCCGCTCGGCGCCAACATTTGGTTGAAAATGTTTTGCCAGCCTTGGCGGCCGGGAAAATTGTTTTTTGTGATCGCTATGTTGATAGCTCTGTTGCCTACCAAGGAGCAGGGCGTCAGTTGGGGGAAACGACAATCGCTGAGCTTAATCAATTTGCAACAGCCGGCCTGCAAGCTGATTTAACGCTTTATTTTGATTTACCACCGCAGATTGGTTTGCAACGAATTAGTCATTATCGACAAAATCAAATTAATCGTCTTGATCAGGAAAAAATGGATTTCTATCAGCGAGTTAGAGCTTCATATCTGCGCTTAGTTGCTGAAGAACCAAAACGAGTCGTAAAAATTGATGCTACGACAACTTTGACAAGGGTTATTGAACAAGCTAGGAAAACTTTAAAGGAACATCTACCGGAACTATTAAGCTGAAACATTTGGGAGGAAAGCAAGATGAAATTAATTATTGCAATCGTTCAAGATAAAGATAGCAATCGTTTGAGCAATTTATTTATTCAAGAGAATGTGCGGGCCACCAAATTGTCGACTACTGGTGGTTTCTTAAAATCTGGTAATACGACGTTTATGATTGGCGTTGAAAATGAACGGGTCGAAAAAATCCTTGATTTGATCAAAGAATCTTCACGAGCAAGAAAAAGATTTATGACTCCGCCAGTCAACATTGATGCCTCAATGGACTCATCAGCTGCCTATCCAATTGAAGTTCAAGTTGGTGGAGCAACAGTCTTTGTTTTGCCAATTGATTCTTTTTATCAGTTTTAGGATGTGTTAAGCTTGGAAGAAAAAGAAGACATTGTTGCTCAACAGCCGCGATTAACAGCGTATTTTGCTGATTTGATTCAGCAAAAAAAATTAGTCCATGCTTATTTATTAGTTGGACCAGCTGGCAGTGGAAAACATGAACTGGCTTTGTGGATTGCAGCCGGACTTTTTTGTCAACACCCAATGATGGGACACCCTTGCGGAAAATGTGCTGAATGTCAGCGAATTTTTTCTGGTAATCATCCAGATGTTATTGACTTGTTGCCAACTGGTAATAGCATCAAGGTTGAACAAACTAGATTTTTAAAAAGCGAATTCAGTAGCAGCGGTGTTGAAAGTCGTCAAAAGGTTATTATTATTGAGAATACTGAAAAAATGACGGCGAGTGCAGCAAATAGTTTGTTGAAGTTTATTGAGGAGCCAAATGGTCAAGTGACGGTTTTTTTGCTGGCTGCCAGTCTCAGTCAGCTGCTGCCAACGATCGTTTCACGCTGTCAGTTATTTAAAATGCAGTTACCTTCTGAAGAACGACGAATTCTGGCTTATCAGCGGGTGGGTTTGAGTGCACTTTTAGCTGGTCTAACGGTCGACATGCAAACTGCTCGGCAATTAGCGGATGAAAAAACTGTTTTTGAATTGAGCAAACTATTGACGCAGTGGTTTTTAAAAATTTTGAACAATGAATGGTTGGCATTAGTTGACGTACAAGTTAAATTTATGCCATTAATCACCGATAGAAAAAAACAAAACTTATTTTTACAGCTGTTGGAACTATTTAGCAAGGATTTGCTGCGCTGTGCAATTGGGACTAAAATGGTTTACTTTCAAGATCAAGCTTTACAGCTTAATAAACGGTTAAAAAGGTACTCTTTGACTAAACAGCTAACGGCAGTAGAGTTGCTTTTGAATCAGTCTAAGCTACAGCAGGAAAACATCAATTTTCAAAATCTACTCGAGGCGCTGACGCTGCAACTGATCAAGTGTTATCATGGATAGTAAGCAAATATCGAGGTGCTTTTTTTGAATAATCGTAAACTGTATGATGATTTTTCTGAATTGGAAAAGCAGACAAATCGCTCAGTCGAGCAAATTAACAAAATCAAAGAAAAGTTAATGAATGTCATTGAAAGAAATGCAGAGTTGGAAATCGAAAATCAGCATTTGCGTGATCATTTGCAAGAATTGGAACAACAAAAGCAGTCAAATGGCAGTGGTTTGTCAAAGTCGCGAAAAAATTTAGAAAAGCTTTATGAGGAAGGTTTTCATGTCTGCAATGTTGACAATATGTATGGGACACGGCGCTTGAATGATGAACCTTGTGTTTTTTGTCAAAATATTATTTATGGGGAGCGACATGCATGACTCTTGAAGCAATTAGCAGTTTTGAACCGACAGATCAATCGGGAACACTTTATTTAGTGCCAACACCGATTGGAAATTTGGCTGATATGACATTTCGGGCAGTTGAAACGTTAAAAATAGTCGATTTAATTGCTGCAGAAGATACACGCAATACGCAAAAACTGTTGAATTATTTTGAAATTAAAACTCCGCAGGTTAGTTTTCATGAACATAATACTCAAGAAAGAATCCCGTTGTTGCTGAAAAAATTAGCAACTGGTCAAAAAATCGCCCAAGTCAGTGATGCTGGGATGCCCTCGATTAGCGATCCGGGACATGAATTAGTGCGAGCTTGTATTCAGCAAAAGATTCCAGTTGTAGCTTTGCCGGGAGCCAATGCAGGCTTAACAGCTTTGATTGCCTCGGGTCTGGCACCACAGCCGTTTTTATTTTTTGGTTTTTTAAGTCGCCAGAAAAAGCAACGTCGGCAACAGCTAGCTTTTCTAGCTCAGCAACAAGTAACAATGGTTTTATACGAAGCCCCTCATCATTTAAGTCAAACATTAAAAGATTTGCTGACTGTTTTTGGACCAAAGGAAAAAATTGTTTTAGGACGCGAATTGACCAAAAAATTTGAAGAGTATCTCCGGGGGAATTTAACCGACGCATTGGCTTGGAGTCAAACAGAAAATGTGCGGGGAGAGTTTTGTCTGCTTATTGAAGGTAAAATAGCAACTCCTAAGGTTGAACAGCTTTCAGTCAATCAAATTGAGGCTCAAGTTAAGGGGCTGCTAGCTGATGGAAAACTTAAGCCAAATGTTGCAATCAAACAAGTTGCCAAGGAAAATAACCTAAAAAAACAAATCGTTTATAATGCTTTTCATCATTTAGGAGAGTGAAACTTAATGACAGCAGGGATTTTTGCGCTCGATCATCAAATTGTATTTTATGAAACGGATCAGACACGCCAGTTAACAGCAGGGATGCTGGTCAATTTATTTATGCTGGCTTCTCAAGAACAAAGCAATCATTTAAATTTGACTGCTCAAAAGGTTCAGTCAATGAATCTTGGTTGGGTAGTAACTCAGCATTTAGTGACAATTGATCGTTTGCCTAAATTAGGTGAAAAGGTTGTTATTAAAACCCAGGCACAAAGTTACAATCGGTTCTTTTGCCATCGGTATTTTTGGTTAGAAAATCAATCTGGTGAGCTGTTAGCTAAGATGCATAGTGTTTTTGTCTTGATTAATCAAAAAGAACGTAAGTTAACTAAAGTCCTGCCAGAATTGGTAGCACCTTATGGATCAGTTTATACGAATAAGGTCGAACATTTGCCAGAGCCTAAGAAAGCAAACATAGAACCGACCTATCCCGCCAAAACTTATCGAGTAAGATTTATGGATTTGGATGGCAACCATCATGTTAATAATGTTCATTACTTTGACTGGCTGATTGATGCGTTGCCACGGGAATTTTTACTGACACATCGTTTGAAAGCTGTTAATATTCGCTATAAGCGTGAAGTTTATTATGGCCAGTTGGTTACTAGTCAAGTTTCAGTAACTAACCTAGGACAGCAGTTGATCAGTTACCACCAGATTTTGACACAAGATTTGGAAAATTGTCGTGCAGAATGTCGTTGGGAAAAAATAGCGACTTTAACAAAATAAATTGTGGTATACTGATAAAGTACTTAAGTACAAATTTCGGGGTAGAAAATAAAGCGTTAAGTGCTGGAAGGACGGAATGTGTCTTCCAGACGAAAGGAATCATCCTGCGGTTTTATTTTCGCATTCGCCGCAATTAATTTTGTGGCAGCTCCAATATAGGGAGATGTCTAAATGAATAGTCTTGTTTCACGCTTGACAACGAAAAATATTGTGTTGCTTGGATTATTGGTGGCACTAAATTTGGTCGTTGCCAAGTTTTTGTCTTTTGGTATCTGGTCGGTCAGGATCAGTTTTACCTTTGTGGTCACTTTTTTGATGGCTGCTTGGTTTGGACCAGTATTAGCAGCTTTGGCGAACGGATGTGCCGATATTGTTGGGACACTGTTGAGTAGTGGTCAGGGAGGGTACTTCTTTGGCTTTACGATTTCAGCTGTCTTGGCAGGCTTGGTCTATGGGATCTTTTTTTATCAAAAGGAAATTACCAGTTGGCGTTTATTAGTGGCAATTTTGATCAATTTGGTTGTCATTGACAGTTTGCTAAATACTTGGTGGCTGACGATACTATATCATGCTTCATTCATGGCAATTTTTCCACTAAGAGCATTTAAGGAATTATTGATGTTGCCAATTCAATTCATAGTTTTAAAATTAATCAGCAAAAATCAAACTTTGCTTTACTTGAAAAATAAAATTTGATTGCTAATTTTATCAAAAGTCGGAATAATAATCATTCCGACTTTTTGCTTGAATAGCTAATTATTAAGCCGAGAAAGATTTAAGCTGATCAAAACTTGTAATTAAATTATTGTTAAATGTGATATGATAATTCACGGAAGCAAAATGGAAAGGATAACCCAAATGATTATTTTAGCAATTGACACTTCAAACCAGCCTTTGAGTGTTGCCTTATTAAAAGATGAAAATTTATTAGCAACTGTCACGTTGAATAATCAGCAAAAGGATCATAGTACTTTACTGTTTCCAGTGATAAATCAGTTGCTTGTTCAAGCAGAATTGAGTCCTGATCAGCTTGATCGAATTGTAATTGCCCAAGGACCTGGCTCTTATACCGGACTGCGGATCGGTGGGACGGCCGCTAAAATGCTGGCATTTACTTTAAAAAAAGAATTAGTCAGTGTTTCGAGCTTAGCAGTCTTAGCAGCTCCACTCACTTCGATTGATTCTCAAACGGTCATTGTTCCAGTATTTGATGCGCGACGCCAGAATGTTTTTGCGGGTGTTTATTGTTATTCGAAGGGACAGTTAGTTAATTTAGTTGCTGATCAGCATCTAGCCCTAACTAAGCTGGTTGAAATTTTAGCAGCTTATTCAAAAATAGTTTTCGTTGGTTGCGCTGCTCACAAATTTGGTGATTTTTTGCAAAAGAGTTTGCCACAAAAAATTCTGAGCTGGTCAACGGGAATTTTAAATTATCCGCAAGCTTATCAATTAGGCTTGTTAGGTAGAAAAAAGCAGCCATTGGAAAATATTCATGCATATGTTCCGGCGTATTTGCGTTTAACGCAAGCTGAAACACAGTGGTTAGCAAAGCATCAGGAGAAATTAAATGAGCCACTTGTTGAAAAATTTTAAATCATTGATCTTTCATGATCGAAAAAACCAAGTCCCGTCTTTTAGCAATTGCGTGCTTTACATTCACAATCGAAAATATTTGTTATGCCATGCTTTAGTCCCAGATATTCCAGAAATGCTAACATTGCGCCAGCAGGTTTCTCCTGCTGAAACAGCTTGGAACTTTTCAGTTTTTGAAGCAGAAGTAAAAAATACTCAGCAGAAACTTTATTTACTCTTAAGATTTCAGGACCAGTTGGTAGCGTTTATTGGAGCGGAATTCTACCCACACAAAGCAGAAATGCATATAACAAATTTGGCAGTTGCTAAAAGCTTTCAGCGTCAAGATTTAGCAACTAATTTATTAGTGAGTCTTGAAAAATTAGGACGACAAAATAACTATCGGACGATGAGTCTAGAAGTCAGAAAAAGTAATTTGATTGCACAAAAACTCTATACAAAATTTGGCTTTTTAGCGATTGGAACACTCAAAAGTTATTACCAATCAAATCATGAAGATGCAGTGATAATGAAGTATTTAGTTAAAGGGAAGACTGAAAGATAATGAAAAAAGAAAAAAGAGACTTGATCTTAGCCTTTGAATCAAGTTGCGACGAAACGAGTGTCGCTGTAATCGAAAATGGTAAGCGAATCTTAGCCAATGTTGTTGCGACTCAAATTAACAGTCAAAAGAGATTTGGTGGAGTCGTTCCTGAGGTTGCCAGTCGTCATCATATTGAACAAGTTACAATCTGCTTGGCTGATGCAATGCAACGTGCTCAAGTAACTTATGATGATTTAAGCGCGGTTGCTGTTACGTATGGCCCAGGCCTAGTAGGGGCGTTATTAGTGGGTGTCACAGCTGCTAAGGCCGTGGCTTTTGCTCACCATTTGCCGCTGATTCCTGTTAATCATATGGCGGGTCACATTTATGCCGCCAGATTTGCTGGTGAAATCAAATTCCCTGCTTTGGCGCTCTTAGTTTCCGGCGGCCATACTGAATTAGTTTATCTGCCAAAAGTTAATTGCTACCAAATTATTGGTGAAACACGTGATGATGCTGCCGGGGAGGCTTATGATAAAATTGGTCGAGTTATGGGGATCCCTTATCCGGCTGGTAGGCAAATCGACGAATTGGCTCATCAAGGAAAAGATACCTTCAATTTTCCGCGGGCGATGCTCAATGAGGATAATTTTGATTTTAGTTTTAGCGGTTTGAAGAGTGCTTTTATTAATACAGTTCATCATGCTGAACAACTGCACCAAAATCTTGATCAAGCTGATTTGGCTGCCAGTTTCCAACAAAGCGTCATTGAGGTCTTGATTGGCAAGACAGTCAAGGCTTTGGAGAAATATCCCGTAAAACAATTGATCTTAGCTGGTGGAGTTGCGGCCAATACAGGCTTGCGGACCTCATTAGCGCAAGCAATGCAGCGATTTCCTCAAACCGACTTTTTGCAGGCCCCGTTAAAATTGTGTGGTGACAACGCAGCCATGATCGGCGCAGCTGGTTATGTAGCCTGGAAAGGCGGACAACGAGCTGATTTAAGTCTCAATGCAGTTCCAGGTTTAGAATTCGATTGGATTAAATAGCAATTTATGTTAATTAGCCGTAATTAGCATAAATTGCTATTGTAGTTTATCTAGGGCGATTGACTTATCTTCCCAAGCTTGTTCAGCTTGCTTTTGTTGAGTGGAGTTTTCAGTTAATTTTGTTTGCAAGTCTTTGATTTTTTCTGGATCAGAGTAATTCGCTGGTTCTGCCATTTGTTGTTGAATCAAAGCTGCCCGTTGTTCAAGCTTTTCTAATTGAGTTTCTAGCTGAGTGATCTCGCGTTTTAACTTGCGTTTGGCTTTTTGATTTTCCTTACTGCGCTGATATTCATTGGCAGCAGAAGTATTGGTTGCTGGTAGTACTGCTGCTGGCTTTTGATTTTCAGCTTGTTGGGCTAATAATTGCTGTTCGGATTTTTTTTCTAAATAGTAATCATAATTTCCTAGATATAATTGGCTAGCTTTAGGAGTTATTTCTAAAACTGTGGCAGCAACTTTATTAATAAAATATCGATCGTGTGAAATAAAAAGCACTGTTCCATCAAAATCAAGCAAAGCATTTTCTAGGACCTCTTTGCTCTCAATATCCAAATGATTAGTTGGTTCATCAAATAAAAGAAAATTATGATGATTTAAAGCTAATTTAGTCAGTAATAAACGTGCTCGTTCTCCGCCAGATAATTGATGGACACTTTTTAAAACATCATCTCCGCTGAAAAGAAAACTGCCTAAAATTGAGCGAATATCTTTTTCTGGCATAGTTGGATGATCATCCCAGACTTCATTTAAGACAGTCTTTTGATCATGAAGATTTTTCAACTCTTGGTCGTAATAACCAGGATCTACTTGAGCTCCAAAATGGCATTCACCACTAATCACCGGGATCTTACCGAGAATGCTTTTTAAAAAAGTTGATTTTCCCACTCCATTTGGTCCAACGATTGCCATGATTTGGCGTTTACGCAATTCAAAATTAATTGGTCCGGCAATAACCTGATTGTTGTAACCAATTTTTAAATCATTGACTTTTAAAACAACATTGCCGCTGTCATGATCGCTTTGAAAAGAAAAACGTGGGCCATTTAATTCAGTCTGTGGTTTTTCCAGTCGTTGGATTTTTTCTAATTGTTTTCGCCGACTTTGAGCGCGTTTAGTAGTTGATGCCCGAACTAAATTACGATTAACAAAGTCTGTTAGCTTATTGATTTTCGCCTGTTGTTTGGCGTAAGCCTTTTGTTCTTGTAAAAGTCGTTCTCCTTTTTCGTGAACATATTTTGTATAGTTACCAGGATAATGAACTGTTCCTTGTGGGGTCAACTCATAAACTTCATTGACGGTTTTATCCATAAAGTAGCGATCATGTGAAACGATCAATAAAGCTCCAGTATAACTTTGCAAATAATTTTCCAGCCAATTTAAGGTATCAATGTCTAAATGATTGGTCGGTTCATCCAAAATCAAAAGATCACGCTTTTCTAACAATAGTTTGGCTAAAGCAAGCCGAGTCTTTTGACCACCAGATAAACTAGCTATTTTTTTGTCATAATCTTCTTCAAAAAATTTAAAGCCATGTAAGACAGAACGAATCTCTGCTTGATAACCATAGCCGTTCTTTTCCTTAAAATCATGCATTAATTGATCATACTGGTTTAAAAGCCGTTCATAGTTTTCAGATCCAGTGTCTTGGCGGGTAGCAATTTGCTGCTCGAGTTGATGAATCCTTGTTTCTAGTTCCTGCAGCGGCTGAAAGACCGACAGCATTTCATCATAAATAGTATTAGCAGATTCCAATCCAGTATTTTGGGCTAGATAGCCGATTGTTAAATCCTTAGTTTTGATTACTTGACCTTCGTCAGGCGCATTTTGACCAATGATAATTTTTAATAAAGTTGATTTGCCAATTCCATTTCGGCCGACAAGGGCAAGGCGTGAATTTTCTTGAATATCTAGATTAGCCTTTTTAAATAAAATATCGGCTCCAAATAGCCGAGCAACTTGTTGAACTTGTAATAAAATCATATTTTCACTTCCTAAAATCTTATTTATTGTGAAAAGTCGGCTTTTCATTTGTGAATTTTTTCAACGATTCCTATTTTAATTGCAACTTAATATAATATAGTGTAGCATAAAGTAGGAAAAATCAATGATTGCATGACCCAGTTTATTGTGAAAAAAGTTAATAATTTGTTTTCACAATAAGCTGAGTCGGCGATGATTCCAATTAAAAAACAATTTGATAATTTAGGAGACAATATTCATGCCAAACACTAAAATACCACATGCAACCGCTAAAAGGCTGCCAATTTATTATCGTTATTTACATTTTTTGTCAGATGCTGGCAAAAAAAGAGTTTCTTCAACAGAACTTGCTGATGCTGTTAAGGTTGATTCAGCAACTATTCGCCGCGATTTTTCATATTTTGGCGCACTGGGCAAACGTGGCTATGGCTACGATGTTAATAGCTTATTATCATTTTTTCGTAAGACCTTAAAGCAAGATAAGTTGACAAATGTTGCCTTAATTGGGGTCGGCAATTTAGGTCATGCCCTGTTAAATTATAATTTTCATCAAAGCAATAATGTCCGTATTAGTGCAGCTTTTGACATCAATGAAGACATCACTGGTACGATTCAAAGCGGTGTTCCAATTTATCATATGAATGACATGAAAGAGCAACTGACTGTCCAGCAAATTAAAATTGTTATTTTAACCGTCCCAGCCAGTGTTGCTCAAAAAGTAACTAATGAGTTAGTCGAAGTCGGGATTAAAGGAATTTTAAACTTTACGCCGATGCGGATCACGGTACCAAATACCGTTAGAGTTCAAAATGTTGATTTAACTAATGAGCTACAGACCTTAATTTATTTCCTTGATAAATTTGGTTCACATGATGCCGAAGCCTGAGTTCACTTGAGTAAGGGCCATATATTGAGACAAACGATCACTAAGTTCATTAAAATATGAGTTAGCATTGAAGCTTGAATTCGTCCAGTCAAATAATAGACAAAACACAAGATTGCCCCAATCGCTGCGTAAGTTAAATAGTGACCGTCTGCGTGAACAATGGTGAAAAGCAAGCAAGAAATCAAGCCAGCTAGCCTAGGACTGATCAATGTGATCAAGTTTCCAAATAATACCTTGCGAAAAATTAATTCTTCCATAATGGGTGCTGCTAATAAAACATACAGTAAATAAATTGGATAGTGTGAAATAATGGTCAACATGGCCGCCGTATTTTGTGAAACTGCAGATTGGTGCAGCCAGCTGACTTCAATCCACAAACAACCTCGCTGAGCAACTAACACGGCTAGTACCCCTCCCAAAGCAATCAATAAACTAATTGACCAGGAACGGGTGCTTTTTTCCAGCCAGTTGCGATAGCGAGCTTTTTTATAATTAAAGTACAATAAGATCAAAACTCCAATAATTGCGGTCAAACTTAACAGCGTATAAAGCATTGAGCTAGTTTTAAAAAAAACACTTATCAATGAAAATAGACTGACGATTACTAAATATCCGATCAGTAACCAAAGTGAGTTCTTTTTTAAAGTCATGTTGGCAACTCCTTTATCTCAACTTACTTCTGAACAGTATAGCATAAAATTAGCACTTTCAGTTAGTGAGTGATAAATGCTTGCAATTGTTAATTGAAGTGGTTATAGTATTAATTGTGGTTAGCACTTAGGAACATAGAGTGCTAAAAGCATAATTAAATTGGAGGGATACAAAGTGCTTAAACCTTTAGGAGATCGCGTTATTTTAGAAGTTCAGAAAGAAGAAGAAAGGAAAGTCGGTGGTATTGTCTTAGCAAGCAACGCCCAGGAGAAACCGCAAACTGGTAAAATTGTTGCTACAGGTGATGGCCGCGTACTTGATAACGGAGAAAAGGTAGCTTTGTCAGTAAAAACAGGTGACACAGTTGTTTTTGACAAGTATGCTGGCACTGAAGTTAAATATGAAGGCAAGGATTATCTGGTAGTTCACGAAAAAGATATTGTTGCTGTCGTAGAATAAAGTTTTAAATACTTGAAAAATTTTTAAAATACTTAATGAGGTGAATTTTTAATGGCAAAGGAAATTAAATTTTCTGAAGATGCAAGAACAAGAATGTTAGCTGGAGTTGACAAACTGGCAAATACAGTTAAGTCAACCTTAGGACCTAAAGGACGGAACGTTGTTTTGGAACAGTCTTATGGTTCACCAACGATTACGAATGATGGTGTTACGATTGCTAAAGCAATTGATTTAGATGATCATTTTGAAAATATGGGTGCTAAATTGGTTTCAGAAGTTGCTTCTAAGACTAATGATGTTGCTGGTGATGGGACAACAACAGCAACAGTTTTAGCCCAAGCAATTGTTAATGAAGGCATGAAGAATGTAACTGCTGGTGCAAACCCGGTTGGTATTCGTCGAGGTATTGAATTAGCAACTAAAAAGGCTGTAGATGGGTTGCATGCAATGTCTCACAAGGTAGAATCAAAGAGTGATATTGCTCAGATTGCTTCAATCTCTTCTGCTAATGAAGAAGTTGGCAAGTTGATTGCTGATGCAATGGAAAAAGTCGGTAACGATGGAGTTATTACAATTGAGGAATCAAAAGGAATTGATACTTCACTTGATGTAGTTGAAGGAATGCAATTTGATCGTGGTTACTTATCACAATACATGGTAACTGATAATGATAAGATGGAAGCCGACCTTGAAAATCCATATATTTTGATAACTGATAAAAAGATTTCCAACATTCAAGAAATCTTGAACATGCTACAATCAATCGTTGAACAAGGACGCCCGCTGTTGATTATTGCTGACGATGTAACTGGTGAAGCTTTGCCAACACTTGTCTTAAACAAGATCCGTGGAACGTTCAATGTAGTTGCTGTCAAGGCACCTGGTTTTGGCGACCGTCGCAAGGAAATGCTGCAAGATATTGCAACTTTAACCGGCGCAACAGTTATTACTGATGATCTTGGCTTACAATTGAAAGATACTACCCTTGAGCAATTAGGTTCAGCTGGTCGAGTAACAATCACTAAAGAAAAGACAACGATTGTCGAAGGATCTGGAGATAAGGATGCAATTGCTGAACGTGTTCAAACGATCAAGAAACAAATCAGTGAAACAACTTCTGATTTTGATCGCGAAAAATTGCAAGAACGCTTGGCTAAATTAGCTGGTGGCGTAGCAGTTGTAAAAGTTGGTGCAGCAACTGAAACTGAATTGAAAGAGCGCAAGTATCGGATCGAAGATGCTTTAAATGCAACACGGGCTGCTGTTCAAGAAGGCTTTGTTCCTGGTGGCGGTACTGCTTTAGTTGATGTAATTGGGGATGTTGCTAGCTTGAAAGAAAGTGGCGATGTTCAAACTGGAATCAATATTGTCAAGCGTGCTCTTGAAGAACCAGTTCGCCAAATTGTTGAAAATGCAGGCCTTGAGGGTTCAGTAATTGTTGAAAAACTTAAGTCTCAGAAACAAGGCATTGGTTATAATGCAGCCACCAACCAGTGGGTAGATATGGTTGATGCTGGGATCGTTGACCCAACCAAAGTAACGCGTTCAGCTCTGCAGAATGCTGCTAGTGTAGCTGCTTTATTGTTAACTACCGAAGCAGTAGTTGCTGACAAGCCTGAACCAAAAGCTCCAAATAGTGGTGCAGCTGGCGTAAATGGCATGAATGGTGCAATGTAATTAATTAGTTTTATTAAAAAGTACTTTCAAATGAAGCTGAGGTTAACAGCCTTAGCTTTTTTATTTTAATAAAAGGTGCATCTAATTTAAATTTGTGATAAATTGTTTGTTAAGGAAAAAGAAAGATTGAAAAAATCTTGGTTGTTTAGCTTTTTTTGATGAATTGAATAGTCAAGGGAGAAGATTGAATGTGGCATTATCTAAAACGTTTGCTGATTGGCAAACCACTTAAAACTACAGATGAAGGCGGCCAAGCTTTAACCAAGTTTAAAGCATTGGCACTATTGTCTTCAGATGCCTTGTCTTCAGTGGCTTATGGCACTGAACAAATTTTGACAGTTTTATTTGCTTTGTCAGCAGCAGCTACCTGGTATACTTTACCAGCTGTGGCAATTGTTTTGGTCTTGTTATTTGCAATTACGATGTCTTATCGGCAGATCATCCATGCTTATCCATCTGGCGGTGGTGCTTATGTGGTCGCTACCAAGAATTGGGGGACATGGACCGGCCTAATTGCCGGTGGCTCACTGCTAGTCGATTATATGCTGACGGTGGCCGTTTCTGTAACTTCAGGAACAGAGGCGATTACTTCGGCGATTCCGTTGTTAAGACCTTATAGCATTGCGATTTCGGTTGTTATTGTTTTGTTTATTATGACTTTGAATCTTCGTGGTATGAAGGATTCGGCTTCTTTTTTGACGATTCCGGTTTATACTTTTGTAATCGTTTTGATTGGAATGATTGGCTGGGGTACTTACAATATATTAGCTGGCAAGCTAGTTTATCACGCTGCCGCAGCAATTGGTAGCGCTGTCCCCGGGATGACAATGGTTTTATTTTTAAAGGCCTTTTCAGCCGGTTCTTCTTCATTAACTGGAGTTGAAGCAATTAGTAATGCTGTTCCTAATTTCAAAAAGCCCAAGCGTAAAAATGCAGCCAATACACTAGCAATTATGGCGGTTCTATTGGGAACCTTTTTGATTGGGGTAACTTTTCTCAGTTATTACTTAGGAATTATGTCTAATTCTAAAGAAACAGTTTTATCACAAATTGGTTCAACAGTTTTTGGCAGAGGAATTTTTTATTACTTGCTGCAGCTATCAACAGCTTTAATTTTAGCGGTGGCCGCTAATACAGGGTTTTCAGCTTTTCCAATTTTGGCTTACAATTTAGCTAAAGATAAGTTTATGCCTCATATGTATATGGACAAGGGTGACCGCTTAGCTTATTCAAATGGTGTCATTTCTTTAGCAGTCGGGGCAATTGTTTTGATTTTTATTTTCCACGGCAAAACTAATTTATTGATTCCGTTGTATGCAGTTGGTGTCTTTGTACCATTTACCCTGTCACAATCAGGGATGATCATTCATTGGTTCCGTGAGCGTGGTCGAAACTGGATTATTAATGCCCTGATTAATTTGTTAGGAACCGTAATTTCGTTAGCTTTGGTCATCTTTTTGTTCTGGTTGCATTTTGCTAATGTTTGGCCATATCTGATCATTATGCCAGTTTTATTATTTGGTTTTTATAAGATTCATGACCATTATGTAACAGTTGCAGCTCAATTACGTTTAAATAATGAACAGGCTAAGTTGCATAATTACAATGGAGCAACGGTTATAGTTTTAGTTAGTTCGGTAACTCATGTCACAACGGGGGCTATTAATTATGCACGTTCAATTGGTGATTACGTGATTGCTATGCATGTTTCTTTTGACACTAATCCCCAAAAAGAACATGAAACGGCTAAAGAGTTTAAGGATTCTTTCCCAGATGTGCGGTTCGTTGACTTGCATTCTTCTTATCGTTCGGTAGCTGGGCCAGTTTTACGTTTCTGTGATGTAATAGCCAAAAATTCTAAAGAAAAAAATTATTCGACGACGGTTCTGGTTCCACAATTCGTACCGCGGAAACCATGGCAGAATATTTTGCATAATCAAACAAGTCTGCGTTTACGAGCTGTTCTGAATTCCCGTGAGAATATTATTGTTGCAACTTATAGTTATCATTTAAAAAAATAATCTGGGTGGTAAATTTTTTGAATGAGTAAAACTTGATTTGTCAACTATGGTATAATAAAGCATAATGAGCTTAAGAGCGGGTTTTCTAATTAAAGCCGGCAAGGGTTCTTCTTTGAGATCTTAAAAGAAAGAGGACGGCGTATGTACACTATAATTGCGTCATTAATTGTGGCTGGGGTACTTTCTCTTGTTTTAACTCCGCTCGTGCGCAGATTGGCTTTTAAAATTGGAGCCGTCGATAATCCCAATGCAAGACGAGTTAATAAAATTCCAATGCCAACAATGGGTGGACTGGCAATTTTTTTATCATTTAACTTTGTAAATTTTTTCTTATTGCGTCAGCAGTATCCATCGCGACAGTTGTGGACTTTATTAGTTGCAGAAATTGTAATTTTAGCAACAGGCATTATTGATGATATTTATGAATTGAAACCCAGGCAAAAATTAATTGGGGAAACTGTGGCTGCTTTAGTGGTCTTTTTTCTGTGTGACATTAAGATGACAACTTTGACCCTGCCTTTTTTAGGTAGTATTGAATTAGGTTGGTTAAGTTTACCAGTTACAGTAATTTGGATTTTAGCAATCACAAATGCGGTCAATTTGATTGATGGTTTGGATGGTTTAGCAGCAGGAGTAGCGGTAATTGCCCTAACAACTAGCGGAATAACAGGTTACTTGTTTTTAAATGTTGCTGGAACGTATGTATCGGTCATGATGTTTACGCTGGTTGCAGCAATTGCAGGCTTTTTACCATACAATTTCCATCCAGCTAAAATCTATCTTGGTGATACGGGTGCTCTGTTTATTGGTTTTATGATTGCAGTTTTTTCATTGTATGGCTTGAAAAACGCGACCTTTATTACAATCGTTATTCCGGTAATTATTTTGGGTGTTCCAATTACCGATACAGTTTATGCAATTTTGAGACGAATTTTGAATAAAAAGCCGATTTCTCAGGCTGATAAACATCATTTGCATCATCGTTTAATGGAAATTGGCTTAAGTCATACGCAAACGGTATTAGTAATTTACGGAATCGCGTTGATCTTTTCGTTCATTGCATTGCTTTATCCGTTCTCAAATGTTTTGGGATCAGTCTTATTAACCGTGGCGACACTGTTTGGCTTAGAATTGTTTGTGGAATCAATTGGCTTAGTTGGCAGTCAGCGCAGGCCGTTGATCAATTGGATTGGGCGGTTATTTAAAATCGATCATAATAACAAAAAATAAGGAAGCTGAGTAAATGCTCAGCTTCCTTATTTGTCATTAACCTGTTTGAAAAAATTGCTATTTTTTAAGGTTGATAGGGTATTTTTTCAAATCCACCATTGCTAACAGTTAAAGTCAGTCTAGCATTTAACAAGTTGATGATTGATTTTTTCAGTTGCTTTGCTTGCAACACGGGAACCGAAAAAACAAGGGTGATTTTTTCTTGGTAAGTGATCTGATTAATTTTAATCTGCTGTTGGTCTAAAAAATGCTGTAGGATAGCCAATTGACGATAATCGATTAATAATTTAAATTGGCTGACTTTGACACGCTGACAAATCTTAGAGGCAGCAATTGCTAGACTGGTAGTTGAATTATAAGCACGAATTAATCCTCCTGTTCCTAATTTGATGCCACCAAAATAACGAACAACTACAGCAATGACATTATGTAATTGTTCCATTTTTAAGACTTCCAAAATTGGAACGCCAGCAGTGCCTGCTGGTTCACCATTATCACTTTCACGTTGGATTTGATTTTGTTCGCCAATTAAAAAGGCATAGCAATGATGGCGAGCTTTGGGATGAAGCTGCTTGATTGATTCAATAAAATTCAAAGCCGCCGTTTTTGAAGCTGCTGGACTGACGTAGGCAATAAAAATCGATTTTTTGATAGTCTGTTGCGCCTGAGCTGACTTAGCTAATAATAAAAAAGGTTTTTCCAATTAAAATCACCATCTTTGCGTAGTTATAGTTGTGGAGGAAAAATATGAAAGTTTCAGACTTTTATGGTCGTTTGGTAACTGTTCAATCAACAACTGACTTAAGGCTTCCCCAAGTTACTAAACTGCCAGCGATAAAAACTAGTGGCAAGCAGCTTTATTGTCAGCGATGCCAGCAAACTTTTTCTAAAGAACGATTTCATTTACCAAATGGAGCTGATTATTGCCCGTATTGTCTGCAATTTGGTCGTTTAACATCACAGGATTCATTATACACGATTCCAGAACCAAATTTATTTCCGGTTAACGAACAACCATTATCTTGGCAAGGCAAGCTGTCGCCGCTACAGCAAAAGTGTGCACTGATTTTAAAAGAACAAGCTGCAGTCAAAAAAGAATTTTTACTTTGGGCCGTGACAGGAGCTGGTAAAACAGAAATTATGTTTCCGACAATTAGCGAGGCAATCAAGAGAAAAGAACGTATTTGTATTGCAACGCCTCGAATCGATGTTTGCAATGAACTCTTTCCTCGATTGCAGCAAGCTTTCGATCGAACCTCAATTGTCCTATTACACGCTAGCAGTCCAATGAAATATCATTATAGCCAGTTAGTAATTTGCACAACGCATCAATTGATCCGCTTTTATCAAGCTTTCGATTTGTTGATCATTGATGAAGTTGATGCTTTTCCATTTGTTAATAATCAGTTATTGCAAATGGCAGTTGCTAAAGCACGTAAGCCGGTCAGTTCATTATTATTGTTGACAGCAACGCCAACCAAACAGTTGCTAACTAAGATCAAGCAGCACAAACTAGCTTTTGGTTACTTACCTTTAAGATTTCACGGCCATTTATTGCCTGTTCCACGAATTATGACTTTGCCAAACTGGCGACGAGACTTGCTGCATTACCAGCTAAATCGCCGATTGTTTAAAGCCTTAAAAGATTGGTTTGCAGCCGGTTTACCAGTCCTGATTTTTTCGCCGGAAATCAGATTATTGGTTGAAATCGAAAAAACAATCAAAAAATGTTTTCCGCAATTAGCTTTTTCTTCGGTTTATGCTGGCGATGAAAAGCGCGAACAAAAGGTTCAGACAATGAGACGAGAAAAATATCAGTTTTTGATCACTACAACTATTTTAGAACGCGGGGTAACTTTTGCCAAACTAAATGTCGTTATCTTAGGTGCCGATGAACAAGTTTTTCGTGAGGAATCATTAGTTCAAATTGCCGGAAGGGCAGGCCGCAGTTTAAAACGACCAACTGGAGAAGTTATCTTTGTTTGTTCGATGCTCAATCAAGCAGTTAAAAGGGCGGTCAAGCAAATCAAATTTCTAAATCGACAGGGGGAAAAAATAAGCAATGAGAATTTGTCTGCTTTGTCAGCAAAACAGTATTGAAAGTAATTTATTGGATTGGCTGTTTGATTTTACCGGCCACGAGAAATATCTTTGCCAAAAATGTCAACAACAGTTTATTCCAATCAATCCACAAACAGCATGTCCTGGATGTGGGCGCAAACAAGCAGTTAAAAAAATATGTCAGGATTGTCAAAGCTGGGCCAAAAATTCTTCACAGCAGCTGTTGAATAATCGAGCACTTTTTTGCTATAATCTGCAAATGAAAAAATATTTTGAAAAATACAAATTTCAAGGAGACTATCAGCTGAGATTGATTTTCCAAAAGAAATTTCAACAAGTAATTAAACAAATTGGAAATAAAAAAATTATAATTCCAATTCCAGTTTCACCAACCACTTGGCAGCAAAGAGGATTTAATCAGGTCGAGGGCTTTTTGGCGGGAACTGATTATCTTGATGTTTTAATTGTTAAACCAGATTTTTTTAAAGATTCACAGTCACATAAAAAGCGCTATCAGCGGTTGGCTTTACCACAACCATTTACTTTAAAATCGCAAATAAATTTGCAACAAAAAGACTGTCTGCTGATAGATGACGTTTATACCACGGGAAGAACACTTTATCATGCTAGTAAAGTTTTGCAGGCTGCTGGTGTCAGTTCAATCAAATCTCTGACATTGGCACGATGAATTTAAAGATATTAATTGTTTAATAGAACGCTTTCCTTTATAATAGAAGTAGCATTAAAGCAACTTAAAAAAGTTGTCGGCAATGCTAGTTGTGAAAGGAGAGGTTTGTTATGTTAAAGTACAGTATCCGTGGAGAGAATATTGAAGTAACTGCAGCCATTCGCACTTATATTCAAAAAAAGTTGAAGAAATTGGAAAAGTATTTTGAAGATACTTCGAGTTCAACTGCCCACGTAAATTTAAAAGTTTATTCAGATAAAACTGCTAAAGTTGAAGTAACCATTCCACTTCCATATTTAGTGTTGCGTGCTGAAGAAACCTCACCTGATATGTATGCGAGTGTTGATTTGGTGACTGATAAACTTGAAAGACAGATTCGCAAATATAAAACAAAAATTAATCGCAAGTCTCGCGAAAAAGGTTTCAAAGGGCTGGAAACGCCTACTGTGCCTGCTGCAAATGAGGAAAAGTCTGACAAAAAGTTCGATATTGTTCGAACCAAGCGCTTTTCACTCAAACCAATGGATAGCGAAGAAGCTATCTTACAAATGGATATGCTCGGGCATGATTTCTTTATCTACGAGGATGCTGAAACTAATGGAATTAATATCGTTTATCGGCGGAATGATGGACGATATGGTTTAATTGAAGCAAACGAAGATTAAGTTGCTTTTTTAAGCAGAATAGAGAAAAAGACAAGCGATTATTTTATCGCTTGTTTTTATATTATAGTTTTAAATTGATTTAATAAATGCTAGAATAAAAAATGGTATATTGGATATTCGATTTTTAAGTATTTTAGGTTTTAAGGAAGGATTAAAGACATGGCAAATGTCCTAAAAAAATGGGTTGAAAGTGACAAAAGAGAAATAAAGCGTCTTAGCAAAATTGCTGATAAAGTTGAAGTTTTTGCTGATCAGATGTCTGCTTTAAGTGATGACGAATTAAAAGCTAAGACTCCGGAGTTAAAAAAACGCTATCAAGCTGGCGCGACACTCGATGATTTGTTGCCGGAAGCTTTTGCGGTGGTACGTGAAGGGGCTAAGCGCGTCTTAGGTCTTTACCCATTTCGAGTACAAATTTATGGTGGTGTTGTCTTGCACGAAGGCAATATTGCTGAGATGAAAACTGGTGAAGGTAAAACTTTAACAGCAACTATGCCAGTATATTTAAATGCCTTAACGGGTGATGGCGTACATGTTGTTACAGTTAATGAATATTTGGCACAACGTGATGCAACTGAAATGGGTGAATTGTATAAATGGCTTGGCCTAACAGTTGGGTTGAATATTTCTAATAAGACCCCCGATGAAAAAAGGAAAGCATATAATTGTGATATTACCTACTCAACCAATAGTGAGTTGGGATTTGATTATTTGCGTGACAATATGGTCGTTTATCGAGAGGATATGGTGCAACGACCTTTAAATTTTGTTGTTGTTGATGAGGTCGATTCAATTTTGATTGATGAGGCACGGACGCCATTGATTATTTCTGGACAGGCAGAACAATCAACATCTTTATATCTTCGAACTGATCGTTTTGCCAAGACATTAACAGAAAAAAAAGATTACAAAATTGATTGGGAGTCCAAAACCGTTGCTTTGACAGAAGAAGGCATTCGCAAAGCTGAAAAATATTTTGGCCTTTCGAATCTGTATGATCCCGATAATACACTATTAAATCATCATTTAGATAATGCGCTAAGAGCTAATTTCATTATGCTGCGTGATAAGGATTATGTGGTCTCTAATGGGCAGGTGCTAATTGTTGATCAATTTACTGGAAGAATTATGGAGGGTCGTCGTTACTCAGATGGCCTGCATCAAGCTATTGAAGCCAAAGAGCGAGTTGAAATTCAGCAAGAAACCAAGACGATGGCCAACATTACTTATCAAAACTATTTCCGGATGTACAAAAAGATTGCCGGAATGACTGGGACAGCCAAAACCGAAGATGAGGAATTTCGGGAAATTTATAATATGGAAGTTATTTCAATTCCAACTAACAAACCGATGATTCGTGATGATCGGCCGGATTTGTTGTATCCAACTTTAAATAGTAAATTCAAGGCAGTTGTTGATGATATTCGAACAAGACATGAAAAGGGCCAACCAGTTCTAGTTGGAACCGTAGCCGTTGAAACCTCAGAAAAATTATCGCAAATGTTAGATCATGAGGGTATTCCACATGCAGTTTTAAATGCTAAAAACCATGCTAAAGAAGCTCAGATTATTATGAATGCTGGTCAACGAGGAGCGGTTACGATTGCGACTAATATGGCTGGTCGTGGTACTGACATCAAGCTAGGACCTGGTGTTCGTGAATTGGGCGGCTTAGCAGTTGTTGGTACGGAGCGGCATGAGTCACGGCGAATTGATAATCAGTTGCGTGGTCGTTCAGGTCGGCAAGGAGATCCAGGGGTTTCGCAATTTTATTTGTCCCTAGAAGATGACTTAATGATCAGGTTTGGTTCAGATCGTGTCAAGGCCCTTCTTGAAAGGTTTAAAGTAGCTGAAGATGATGCAGTAATTCAAAGCCGCATGATCAGTCGTCAAGTTGAATCAGCTCAAAAAAGGGTTGAGGGTAACAATTATGATACGCGGAAACAGGTTTTACACTATGATGATGTAATGCGGGAACAACGTGAGGTTATCTATGCCGAACGGCAACAAGTAATTATGGAAGATAAGTCCTTGAAACCAATTATTATGCCGATGATCAAAAGAAATGTAACTCATGTAGTTGAAATGCATACTCAAGGCGAACGCAAAGATTGGAATCTGCAAGCAGTCCTTGACTTTGCGATTGCAGCAATGGTCAACGAAAATAGTATTTCAATGAATGATTTAGTTGGCAAAAAACCTAATGAAATCATTGATTACTTGATGAACCGAGCAGAAGCTAATTATAAAACTAAGGAAAAACAACTTTATGATCCAGCACAAATGTTAGAGTTTGAAAAAGTTGTTATCTTGCGAGTAGTTGATTCACATTGGACAGATCATATTGACGAAATGGATCAGCTAAGGCAATCAATTGGTTTGCGAGGGTATGGACAGTTGAATCCGCTAGTTGAATATCAAACTGATGGTTATCGAATGTTTGAACAGATGATTGGTGACATTGAATCCGATGTTACTAGAATTTTCTTAAAGGCTGAAATTCGTGAGAACATTCGCCGGTAAACAAACTTTAAAAGCCGATTAATTTTGATAATTGACCGGCTTTTATTGTGCCAAGTAACACTTAAGGCATACTAATTTAAGATGGATAAAAAAAGGAATTGTAATTTATCAAAGGAGTGAAACTTTTGGAATTAAGTGAAGCCAAAAAAATTATCGAAAAAATTGAACAAAAAGTCCAAGACTTTGGGAGGTCTCTTTGACTTAGATGCTTTAAATGAGAAGATTTCCGAAAATGAAGTTAAAATGGCCGATCCCAATTTTTGGAATGATCAAAAAGCAGCTCAAACGGTCATTGATGAAAACAATATTTTAAAGACCAAGTTTGATAATTTTAAATTATTGAGTGATGCAACAGATGATTTAAAAGTTTTAGTTGAAATGCTAAAAGAGGAGCCAACTGATCAAGAATTACAGCATGAATTGGGTAGTAAATTAGTTAAAGTTCAGCAGAAACTACGGGACTATCAGTTGGAATTGCTCCTGAATGGTAAATATGATGCGCACAATGCCTTATTAGAAATTCATCCCGGAGCAGGCGGCACTGAATCACAGGATTGGGGTTCAATGCTATTGCGAATGTATGATCGTTGGGCTCAACAGCATCAATTTAAAGTGGAAGTACTGGATTATCTAGCTGGAGAAGAGGCTGGAATTAAAAGTGTAACCTTGCAAATCAAAGGAAAAAATGCTTATGGTTATTTGCGCAGTGAAAAAGGTGTTCATCGCTTAGTTCGCATCTCGCCATTTGACGCAGCTGGTCGGCGGCATACGTCATTTGCTTCAGTTAATGTTATGCCAGAACTTGATGATAATGTTGAAATCGAGTTAAGATCGGAAGATATTAAAATGGAAGTTTTCCGTTCAAGTGGAGCAGGTGGTCAGCACATCAATAAAACTTCATCGGCAGTCAGATTGATCCATATCCCAACTGGAATCGTTGTTTCTAGTCAAGCTCAGCGATCGCAATTTCAAAATCGAGCGACAGCTGAGAGTATGCTGCGTTCGCGTTTATATGAATTAAAGCTTGAAGAACAGGAAAAGAAAAAAGCTCAAATTCAAGGCAAACAATTGGAAATTGGGTGGGGTTCACAAATTCGATCCTATGTTTTTCACCCATATTCACTAGTTAAGGATCATCGAACGGGTTATGAAACTGGTAATATTCAAGCGGTTATGGATGGTGATTTGGATGGTTTTATTAATGCATATTTACAGTACCAGTTGAGCAATCAAAATCCGCAGTAAAAGGTCATTTGAAATTCAATTGTAACTTGGTTGCAACTTTCTAGTGCCTTTAATGGATTATAATACATCAGTGTCAAGTTTGGTAAGGAGGAGTTTAGGTGATCGAATTTACTCATGTTTACAAAAAATATGATAATACAACTGCTGCAACTGATTTTACTTTGCAGATTAAACAAGGGGAATTTGTTTATGTTGTTGGACCAAGTGGTGCTGGCAAATCAACTTTTATTAAAATGATGTATCACGAAGAAAAACCAACTTCGGGTAAAATTAAAATTAATGAGTTTGAACTTGATAAAATCAAAAGTCATGAGATTCCTTATTTGCGTCGTGAATTAGGAGTGGTTTTTCAAGATTTTAAATTATTACCACGCTTGACAGTCTTTGAAAATGTGGCCTATGCCCTGCAAGTAATTGGTAAAAAGCCTGAAGAAACAAAAGATAGAGTTGAACATGTTTTAGAGTTAGTCGGACTAGCAGATAAAGCTGATTCTTTTCCAAATGAATTATCTGGTGGTGAGCAGCAACGAATTTCAATAGCAAGAGCGATTGCTAATAAGCCAGAGATTGTGATTGCTGATGAACCAACTGGAAATCTTGATCCAGAAACAGCTGGTGGTATTATGGATATTTTAGAAAGAATCAATCAACAGGGAACAACAATTGTTATGGCTACTCACAATAGTACGATCGTTAATGAAAGAAAACATCGAGTTATAGAAATCGAAAGTGGTAAAATTGTTCGCGATCAACAAGAAGGGGGTTTTTCGGAGCATGAATAGTTTAACGTTCAAACGTCATCTGATCGAAAGTTTTAAGAGTTTAAAACGCAATGGCTGGATGACAGTTGCTGCCTTAAGTGCAGTAGCGGTAACCCTCTTATTGGTTGGTGTTTTGTTATCAATTCTGATGAATGTCAATAAAGTAGCTTCAGATATTGAAAACGATGTCCAAGTTCGAGTTTTGATCAATCGTGGAACAACTAAAAAACAAGAGAATAATCTTCGCCAGAATTTAACGAAACTTGATGAAGTTAAAAGTATTCGTTATTCGAGTAAGAAACAAGAACTTAAAAATGTGATCGGTAGTTATGGTAAGGAATTTAAACTCTTTAGCGGCGATGATAATCCTTTAAATGATGTTTTTGTGGTTAAAACTAAAAAACCTGAACAGACCGTTAAAGTAGCTAAGCAGGCTGAGAAAATGAAATATGTTTATACAGCTAAATACGGTGGTGCTTCAGCTAAAAAGTTATTTAAGATTATTGATAATATTCGAACTTGGGGAATTGGAATTAGTTTGTTATTATTGTTTGTGGCAGTTTTCTTGATTTCTAACACAATTCGTATCACCATTTTGTCACGCAAAGATGAGATTGGAATCATGCGATTAGTCGGGGCAACCAATGGTTTTATTCGCTGGCCATTTATTCTTGAAGGTGCTTGGACAGGATTGTTTGGTGCAATTGTTCCAATAATTATTGTTGATTTCGGCTATGTTTGGCTTTATCGAATTTTAAGTGCTTCATTAGCAAGTACAGGCTACCGCTTATTGACACCGGGAACGTTTCTGGTGCAAATTGATTTATTGTTGATCTTAATTGGGATTATTATTGGTGCCTTGGGTTCGGGCTTATCAATGAGACGCTTTTTAAAAATTTAGCTAAGGATGTTCAAAAGGGCTAGGAAAGCTATTTCTTTCTAGTCTTTTTTTATAATGTTTTAAAATTAGGGTTCATCCTGAAACTTTTGCGACTCCAACTAGCGATTTAACTTGCTGTTTTTAGCTTAGTAAAAGAATCATTTTGTACTATCAATGGAGAATTGCTATACTGAAGATAAGAATGAAATCCAGGAAAGGTGTCAAAAATGTTAATAAAAGCCTTGGCAGAGTTTATTTTACAGCCGGTAGTTTGGCTAACGATCATTGCAGTAATTATTAGCTATTTTAAACGCATTAAAATTGAAAGAAAGCAATTTAGGATTGCTATCAATAATGACTTTTATGAAGGTCGGCATTTGATCAAGAATGGTATATTATTTGCTTTGATTGGTAGTCTGATTATGATTTCAATTGGGATAATGTTACCATCAGCATGGATCGTAGTTTATCAAATCTTGATCATTGTTGAACTGCTTTGTTTTGGATTATTGACGATCGACAGTATTTGGTTTTATTTTTTGAGTATTTTGTTGTTTGCTTTAAATAGTCTGGGAATCATTAAACCTTTGCAGGGGGGGCTGCTGACTTCAACTTGGGATAATTTTTTGAAAAGCGGTGTGGCATTAATGGTTTTAGGGGCGATCTTGTCAGGCTTCAAGCTGCTAATGCTCTGGAGATTTGATCCGACAATGCTCTTGCCAATTATCAAAGCTGGAAAACGTGGTCGGAGGTTGGTTAATTATTCATGGCGTGAATTAACTTTGATCCCCTTGGTTTGTTTAATACCTGGTTCACAAATTCAAACTTTGGTTCCTGGTTGGCCGTATTTAACTTTAGCCGGTCACTCATTTGCAATTTTTATTTTGCCAGCAGTAATCTCCAGTGGAATAAGTTTTTCACGACAAGCAGCTGGTGAAACATTAAAATTTAAAAAACATCAGCTGCAATTGTTGATGATAGTCTTTTTGTTAGCTGCTATTAGTTGTTATCTATGGATCAAGCTGGTCCCAATTGCCTGGTTAGTTCTTTTAGGCGTAACTTTGACCGTTGCTGGAGTGCGTTATCGTTTTATGCGTCAACAAAGCAACTGGTATTTTGAAACACATGACGGGATTCGTATAGTTGCTGTCAAACCTAAAACACCAGCAGCTAAAATGAATTTACAGCCTGGAGATGTGATTTTAACCTGTAATGGTTTAAAAGTACAAAATGAAAGGGAGTTATATCATGCTTTGCAACAAGAACCAACATATTGTCGCTTAAAGGTCCGAAGTTATGCTGGAAAATTAAAATTGACCCAGGGAGCAATTTTTGCTGGAGCACCCCATGAGATTGGTATGATTATTTTTCATTGATTTGGAGGAAAAGATCATGAAAAAAGTTTTAGTTGTTGATGATGAAATGGCAATCGTGACACTTTTGAAGTATAACCTAAAAAGTGCTGGCTATGAGGTTGCAATCGCTATGGATGGACAAAGTGCTTTTGAGCAGGCTTTGACGAATAATTATGATTTTATTCTATTGGATTTAATGCTGCCCAAAATGGATGGCTTGGAAGTTACTAAACGTTTACGACAAGAAAAAATTAAAACTCCGATTATGATCTTAACGGCTAAAGGTGAGGAATATGACAAAGTTATTGGCCTTGAGTTAGGAGCGGATGATTATTTAACCAAGCCATTTTCACCACGTGAGGTCCTAGCGCGAATTAAAGCAATCGCCCGCCGAACTGAAGATGAGCAGTCAAATGAAACCGAGGATCAAGAAAAACAAAGGGATGTTTATCGATTTCCTGATTTTATAGTTGATTTAACAAATTATTCAGTTGAAAAAAATGGCGAGAAAGTTAAACTAACTCCTAAGGAATTTGAACTGTTGGCGTATTTTGTTAAACGGCCGCAACGAGTCTTGAGTCGTGATAAATTATTGAACGGCGTCTGGGGCTATGATTATGTCGGTCAAACAAGAATGGTCGACATGCATGTTAGTCATTTGCGTGAAAAAATTGAGCATGATCCGAAAGATCCACAATATATTCAAACAGTTCGCGGTTTTGGTTACCGTTTTGAAGGTGAAAGCAATCAAAACAATTAAACGCTTTTTTATTTATTTTTTAATGATTCTTTTGTTGTTAATGGTTGGCTCGTCACTAACGATTATCACCAATAATTTTTCTTTGGTCGTTATGTTTACCAAAAGAAGCTGGTTTTGGCTAGTTCTGATCAGTCTGAGTTTGAGTGTGATTGCCTTTAGTTGGATTAATTTTGAAGAAAAGCAACAGCGACAAGAAATCGGACTTTTAAATAATAAATTGCAAAAAATTTTGGCAGGTCAAAAAGCTAAGCACCTTTTATTAGCACCAACCGATCGTTACTATCAGTTGGCCCATTCGATCAATCAAATCCAAAGCTTGCAGCGAGATTTAGCTAAAAGCTTTGTTACTCAACAACGCGGCTATTTTTCCTTGATCGAGTATTTAACAATTGGAGTGATGGTCTTGGATCAAGATCAAAAAATTTATTTGAGTAATCATGCAATGAGTGAGTTGATGGAGCGAGAAATGAACTTACCAGGAGAGATTTATGCAAATGAATTGCGCAATTATGATTTAAGTCGCTTAATTGAAAAAACTTACCAAACAAAAAAAGAACAGCATGCAGAAATCAAGCTCGACTTTAATGATAAAATTGTTGATTCGCACATTGTTTTTGTACCAGTTAGCCAACACCATTTTCTAGTCATGGTTTTATTGTATGATATTACGGAGTTAAAAGAGATTGAACAAATGCAACTGGACTTTGTCAGCAATGTCAGTCATGAATTGAAGACCCCCATTACAGCAATTACCGGATTTAGTGAAACTTTGTTAAATGGTGCAGCTGACGATCCGACAGCTTTAAAAGAGTTTTTGAGGATTATTCATCAGGAGAGTCAAAAACTAACAGCTTTAGTTGAAGATATTCTGTCACTTGCTCGAATTAGTGCTGATGCAGAATTAAAGACTGATCAAATTGCTTTATTTCCATATTTGCAGGAAATTATTCAAACTTTTAAGCCTGAAATAGATAAGAAACAAATTAGCATATTTAATGATGTCCCACCTGCTTTTAAAGTAGTGGTTGATTATAATAAATTTCGCCACGTAGTAAATAATCTTTTGCAAAATGCAATTAAATATAATGATCCAACTGGCTCGGTTTGGTTATCAAGTACTCAGCTTTCTAAATCGTGGGAATTTAAAGTTCGTGATAATGGATGGGGAATTGCTAACGATCAAAGAGAACGGATTTTTGAACGATTTTATCGGATTGATACTTCGCGCTCCAGACAAACAGGTGGTACAGGTTTAGGTTTATCAGTTGTTAAAGAATATGTTGCGGCCTTGGGAGGAACAATCAAAGTAACTAGCCAAGTTGGCGTTGGTTCAGAGTTTACAGTGACTTTGCCTCTAACCCAAAAAAGAAAGCAGGACAGTGGTGTTAAGTAAGCGTAAACTGGTTTTATTGTTATTATTTTTAGTTTTAGGATTGGGTGGCTGTCGAAAATTATCACAGAGCTCGTTAACGGTTGCTGGGTCAACTGCTGCTCAGCCAATCATTGAAGCAGCGGCAGCTCAAATACGTCGATCTGATCCGCATTTTTATGTTAACGTTCAAGGTGGAGGCTCAGGTACAGGTTTAAGTCAGCTTGCAGAAGGAACAATTGATATTGGCACATCTGATGTTTTTGCTAGTCAAAAATCTAATATTGATCAAAAAAAATTGCGTGATTACAAGATTGCAGTAATGGGAATTACTTTGATCATCAATCCGCAAGCAGGAGTAAAAGATTTGACTAGACAAGAAGTTAGCGAAATTTTTACTGGAAAGTTGACTAATTGGCAACAGTTAGGTGGAAAAAAACTACCAATTACGGTTATTAATCGAGCTGCTGGTAGCGGAACACGTTTAAATTTTGAAAAACTAGCTTTATCAGGAAAACCTAGTCTGATTGCTCAGGAGCAATCTTCATCTTTAACTGCGTATCAGACAGTTAAAGATACCCCAGGAGCAATTTCTTATGTAGCCTTTCCAGATGCTAAAGCTGGTGTTATTAAACCTAAAATTGATGGAGTTAGTCCAAATGAACACAATGTTTTGACTAATCACTGGAAGCTTTGGTCGTATGAACATTTGTACACCCGCAAGCGAGTGAATTCGCAAACAAAAACTTTTTTAAAATATCTCACTTCGCCTTCAATCAACAAACTGCTTAAAAGATTTGGCTTTATACCGATCAGTTCTATGAAAGTTGTCCGCAATCAGCAAGGTAAAGTAATTTATCTTAAATGAATAATTGAGGTAAAGTAAATGGATTCAAGCAAAGAAAATTTATTCAAAAAATCAGCAGCTGCTAAACGGGAAAAACTTGGAAAATTTGTTACGGCAACTTGTGCAGCAATAATTATAGCTTGCGTCTTAATAGTCTTTTTATTTGTAATTTTTAAGGGCAGTTGGCTTTTTTTTCACGATCACGTTAAACTATCTCGATTTTTGTTTGGAATTAAGTGGCAAGTTGCGGAGGGTGATTTTGGTGCCTTGCCGCTATTAACTGGATCAGTATTAGTTTCACTAGTAAGTTTGCTTTTAGCTGCTCCTTTAGCTCTAGGGATTGCAATCATGCTGAGTGAAATTGTTTCGTCAAAGCTAGCAAAATGGTTAAAAATGATTTTGGAAATATTAGTTGGAATTCCAGCAGTGGTATATGGTTTGTTGGGAATGTTGCTAGTTGTTCCGATGTTACGATTGCTTGTTGGTGGAACTGGGTATGGTTGGTTGGCAGCCGCAATTGTCCTGGCAATTATGATTTTGCCATCCTTAGTATCATTGAGTTTAGACGCTTTGGTTGATGTTCCAGATCGTTTACGGTTGGCAGCTGCAGCTTTGGGTGCCGATCGGTTTCAAATTTGGCAAACAATCGTATTTCCCCTGGCTTGGCCCCGCTTAGGAACGGCGTTGATTTTGGCTTTTGCACAATCATTTGGTGAAGCAATTGCCGTTCAAATGGTTATTGGCAATGCAACTTTATTTCCGACTGGAATTAATTCACCAGCAGCTACCCTGACTAGTGTCATAACGATTGAATTGGGTGATGCAGTTGTTGGGAGTCGAGAAAGTAACGCTTTGTGGGCATTAGCCGGATTATTATTAGTTATCTCCTTGTTATTCGATTTAATTGCACATTATTTGATTTGGAGAAGAAAAAAATGAAGTTTAACCGAAAATCAAAAGAAAAGATTTTTAATTTTTTATTATATTTGGCTTCCTTAATTGTAATTGTGCTGACAATTGGTCTATTAACAGTTATATTTTGGCTTGGATTACCTCAATTAAAATGGAGCTTTTTAACTGGAAGTAGTAATTATTTAACTAGTGGCGGTATCGGTATTCAACTATTTAATACATTTTATCTGTTGATATTAACCCTATTGATATCTGTTCCTTTAGCTCTTGGAACAGCAATTTGGTTATATCAATACGCTAAAGAATCTTGGTTAACGAATTTGATCCGGATAATGCTTGAAGTTTTGAGCTCATTGCCAGCAATTGTTATTGGACTAGTTGGTTTTCTATTGTTTGTGGTCAAATTAAATTTGGGCTTTTCTCTGTTGTCTGGAAGCTTAACGCTCACAATTTTAAATTTGCCATTATTAACCAGAACGACTGAAAATGCTTTACGAGCAGTTGATCCGCGTCAACTAAAAGCTGGTTTAGCGCTAGGTTTGTCTCGTTGGGATTGTGTTCGAAAAGTTGTAATTGCTAATGCTCGTCCAGCAATCGTGACCGGGATCATTTTAAGCTCTGGGCGGATCATCGGCGAAACGGCAGCAGTTATTTATACAGTTGGTCAAAGTGCTCCGCAACTAGACTGGACTAATCTTGATCCGTTGAATACGGCCAGTCCTTTAAGTCCGTTTCGACCAGCTGAAACGTTGGCTGTTCATATTTGGAGAATCAATACTGAAGGATCAGGCATAAATAGTTTACAAGTTTCAACTGGCGCAGCTGCTTTACTGGTATTGTTAATCGTTAGTTTTGACCTATTAGTTTATAGTTGGCTTTGGTGGCAAAGAACTGCTGATATGCAACAGTCAAAGTAGGGAAGATAATTTTATGGCATACATACTTAAAACTCAAAATCTATCGGTATTTAATGGCAAATCCATCTTGCAAGATATTTCTTTGAGTTTTCCTAAACATACAATTACGACGATTATTGGTCCTTCAGGGGCAGGTAAAACCACTTTCTTGGCTGCTTTAAATCAAATGAATCCACAAAATTATCTGGTTCAAGGAAAAGTTATTTTTCAGGGGGTCGATTTATATCAGTCTTTAATCGATCGTTATCGACTGCGGATGCTGATCGGAATGTTATTTTCAACACCGGAAATCTTTCCAATGTCTCTCTACAATAATTTGACTTTAGTTCCTAAATATAATCAAAAAATTAGTCATTCCCAATTAATGATCGAAATTGAAAAGGTTCTTCAACAGGTTCATTTATGGAGTCGGCTAAAAAATCAATTGTTTCAAAAAAAAGTCAACCTATCCACCAGTGAACGACAACTTTTTTGTTTAGCTCGAATCTTGTTATTGCAGCCGCAAATTTTGTTGTTAGATGAACCAACGGCAAATTTTGATCCACAGGAAACTTATAAATTTGAGCAGGTCCTATTGGAGTTAAAAAATCAATTAACAATTATTTTGGTAACTCATAATTTACGACAAGCAGCTCGAATTTCAGATTATACGGCACTATTTCAAACTGGTAAACTGGTTGAGACCGGGAAAACTTCAAATTTATTTACAGCTCCTCAAAAAAGCCAAACTGATAATTATTTAGCGCAAAAGTTTGGCTCTTGATCAGCAAGCTAATTGCGTTTTGAAAGATTAAAGTATAAAATCAAGCTAATAAAAATGTCTAAAAGGAAAAAATATTTGATTTGTTGGGAATTACAAAGATATTAGCTCTTGAGGAAGTGAAACCATGAGAGAAACATTTGATCATGAATTGGATCAGCTGCATGTTCGGTTTGCTGAGATGGGAATGCTAGTCAGTGAGGCAATTTTTCGGTCGGTCAAAGCTTTTGCGGACCATGATAAAGATTTAGCCAACCAAGTCATTGAGCGTGACCTGTCAATCAATCAATGTGAGACTGACTTAGAAAAAATGACACTTGAGTTGATTGCTTTATATCAACCAGTAACTTCTGATTTGCGTGAAGTAATTACAATTTTGAAAGCAAGCTCGGATATTGAAAGAATCGGTGACCATACAGTTAGCATTTCTCGAGCCACTATCAAAATGAAAGGAACATACCGAATTGCCGAAATCGAAGTTGAAATTGCTAAAATGGGTCATTATGCATATCAAATGTTTGAAGCGGCACTCGATGCCTATGTTAAGCGTAGCTTGCAGCAAGCGCTGAAAATCGCGCAGCAAGATTTATTTCTAGATCATGAGCTGGCTAAAATCCGGCAGCGATGTGTCGAGATTATGCAAATTGATCAGCAGTCAGTTGTGAGTGGGTCAGATTATACTTTAGTAGCGACTTATTTAGAAAGGATCGGTGATTACGTGACAAATCTTTGTGAATGGATCGTATTTTTAAAAAAAGGTGAAATTGTTGAATTGAATCCTGGTAGAAATGATGATTTACAGGAATAAACGATTTGCCAAATTTAATTGCTAAATGTACAATTTTAATTATAAAGTTGCTGAAAGGAAGGAAAGATTGTGAAAAGTAATGGTAGAAAGATTCAACGCTCAGATCAACGGATAATTGCCGGAGTTTGTAGCGGTTTAGCAGAATATTTTCGAATTGAGCCTTGGATAGTTCGAATTATTTTTTTAATTCTTGCAGTGATTCCGCATTTAACTTTTTTAACGATCAGTTGCTATTTAATTTTAATCGTGTTGATTCCACCGAAGAATCGGGGCTTTTGGCAGTTGTGGCGAGATGCAACCAAGCCAAAAGATTCAACTGACGAACGGCAACCTAAAAGAAGAAAAATAATTCACGATGTTCGTGAAAAAAATATAAAGGACTAAATTTGGAGGAGTTATTATGTACTTTTGGCAGCGAGTGATCTTGAATGCAGTTGTTTTTATCGCTACTGCAGGTTTTTTTCCCCAATACTTGCATGTTTCAAACATTTGGATCTCACTGATCGCCGCAGTTGTTTTAGGGGTCTTAAATATGTTTGTTAAACCGCTCCTGGTTATTTTTTCATTACCAATCACGATTATGAGTTTAGGGATCTTTTATTTCGTGATCAATGGTTTTATGCTGGAGTTAACCGCTAAGCTTGTTGGGACAGGATTCCAGTTTTCTAGTTTTGGGGCGGCCTTTTTTGTTGCATTGATTTTGAGCCTAGTTAATTTGGTAATTACCAATCACTTCAGTTTTCACAGGCTATAATGAATTCGAAGCTTTAAGGGGAGGCAATATTTTGACAAGCGCTGTTAGTGTTGAAGAAATGGTAAAAGAAACCGGGATGACGGTTTTTTCAGGTAAAGAATACTTAAAAAGCAAAATGATCACTACAAGTGATATTTCGCGACCGGGGTTGGAATTGACCGGTTATTTTCAATATTATCCAGCTGAAAGGATTCAACTGCTGGGAATGACGGAGATTTCATATGCACGCAAAATGGAAGAAAATAAAAAGCAAGCTGTTATGAAAAATCTTTGTCAAGCTGATGTGACTCCTTGCTTTGTGATTTCACGTTATCTGCCAGTTCCAGAAGAACTTAATCAAGCTGCCCAAGCCGTTCAGATCCCAGTCTTACGTTCGAAATTACCAACTACCCGGCTTTCGTCTAAAATGACAGATTTTTTAGAATCACGTTTGGCACAACGGCGTTCAATGCATGGGGTTTTAGTCGACATCTATGGTCTGGGTGTTTTGATCACGGGTGATTCTGGGGTTGGTAAATCTGAAACAGCACTCGATCTGATTAAACGTGGACACCGTTTGATTGCTGATGATCGAGTTGAAGTGTATCAAAAGGATGAACAGACGATTATGGGTGAGGCTCCCAAGATTTTGCGACATCTATTGGAAATCAGAGGGATTGGAATCATTGATGTAATGAATCTGTTCGGGGCAGGAGCTGTTCGGACAGAAACAGAAATTTCACTGATTGTTCATCTAGAAAATTGGGGTCCTGATAAACAATTTGATCGTTTGGGCAGTGCTGAACAAAAAGTACGGCTCTTCGATGTGGATATTCCTAAAATTACGATTCCTGTTAAAATTGGCCGTAACTTAGCAATCATTATTGAAGCAGCAGCAATGAATTATCGTGCAAGAACAATGGGTTATGATGCAACTAGGGCATTTGAAAGGAATTTAAATGCTTTGATCAAAGAAAACTCTACAAATAATGATTAAGGAAGTGCAAAGCTTGAATTTTCTATTAGGTGCATTAAATCCAATTGCCTTTAAGCTAGGTGAGCTTGAAGTCCATTGGTATGGTATTATTATCGCCAGTGCCGTTGTCTTAGCAGTTTTTTTGGCAGTCCGGGAAGGGAAACGCCGTGGATTAGATGAAGATGTTTTTTATGATTATATTCTTTGGGCAATTCCAATTTCACTCGTTACAGCTCGTTTATATTATGTAATTTTTCAGTGGTCATATTACAGCCAGCATTTAGATGAGATCTACCGGATCTGGGATGGTGGAATTGCTATCTATGGTTGTTTGATTGGTGCAATTGTTGTGGTCATCTTTTTTTGCCAGCGCCGCAATGTACCAGTCTGGCTGTTTTTAGATGTAGCGGCCCCAACTGTTATTTTGGCACAAGGAATCGGCCGCTGGGGCAATTTTATGAATCAAGAAGCTCATGGGCGACCAACGACTTTGGCTTTTTTACAAGACTTGCATTTGCCGACTTTTATTATTCAGCAGATGAAAATTAATGGAGTTTACTATCAACCAACTTTTCTATATGAATCACTCTGGGATATTTTAGGGTTTATTGTTTTGATCAGTTTGCGTCATCGGCCAAAGTTATTTAAGCGTGGTGAAGTTTTCTTTAGTTACGTTATTTGGTATTCTTTTGGCCGTTTCTTTATTGAAGGAATGCGGACTGACAGCTTAATGCTTGGATCATTGCGGGTTTCGCAGTGGCTATCCGTGATGCTGTTTATCGGGGCAATCTGTTGGCTATTGGCACGACGGTATTGGCATCCGTTAGAGCCTTGGTACCTGGATGGAATTACACGATTTGATCAAGAAGTTTAGGAGTGGATATTTTGAAAATTGATAAAGTGGCTGTTATCGGTGCTGGTTCTTGGGGGAGCGTTTTGGCTAATGTTTTAGTCCAAAATGGTTTAAAGGTTCAAATTTGGACTAGAGAAAGCGATCAAGTTAAGGAATTAAATGAGCAGCATACGAATCGACATTATTTGCCGGAGTTAAAATATGATCAACGTTTAGTTGCCACAGCTGATCTTCAAGCAGCAGTGACCAGTAAAGACGTGGTAATCATTGCGGTGCCAACGAAGGCTATTCGTGATGTAGCTGGTAAAATTGATCAAGTTTTGCGACAACAAACTAAAAAGCCTTTGATTGTTCATGTTAGCAAGGGACTGGAACTTGGAACACACAAAAGGATTTCACAAGTTATTGAAGAAGAAATACCAGTCAATGACTGTGCCGGAGTTGTTGTCTTATCAGGGCCAAGTCATGCTGAAGAAGTTGCCCGCAAAGACATTACTTTGATTACGGCGGCTGCCAAAAGCTTGAACGCTGCGAAGACTGTTCAACAGCTGTTTATGAATAATTATTTCCGAGTTTATACCAATGATGACATCATTGGCGTTGAATTAGGGGCAGCTTTTAAAAATATTATTGCTTTAGGAGCGGGTGCATTGCATGGCCTAGGTTACGGCGATGATGCCAAGGCAGCTTTGATGACGCGAGGATTAGCTGAAATTTCACGTTTAGGCGTCGCAATGGGTGCAAAGGCCAAGACTTTTCTTGGCTTGTCTGGTGTTGGCGATTTAATTGTAACCTGTACTAGTGTTCACTCACGCAACTGGCGGGCCGGCAATCAGCTTGGCAAAGGCGTTCCTTTAAAAGAAGTTATAAATAATATGGGAATGGTCATTGAAGGAATATCAACCACTAAGGCTGCTTATGAGTTGGCCCAACAACAGCAAATTGAAATGCCAATCACTGAAGCTATTTATGATGTCTTATACAATGGTCGGAATGTCAAGCAAGTAATTGCGGAATTAATGCAGCGCGAAGGAAGATCGGAATAAGAGCAGAAAAATTGCTTTAAGTTATTTGTTAGATATAATCTAACTTGTGCTTAGTTTGGATACAAAATTACAGAAGAAAGAAGGAGCAAGTGTGGGAGCAAAACATTATGATGTGATCGTCATTGGCGCCGGTCCCGGCGGAATGACGGCTGCTTTGTACGCTTCAAGAGCTAATTTGTCTGTGCTGCTGCTTGATCGCGGAATTTATGGTGGTCAAATGAACAATACTGCCGAAGTCGAAAATTACCCAGGATTTAAATCTATCTTAGGTCCTGATTTGGCCAAAGAAATGTATGCCAGTGCAACTCAATTTTCAGCAGAATTTGCCTATGGAAACGTTGAAAAGGTAACGGTTGACGAAGCTGGAAAAAAATTAATCAAAACGGATAATGGTGAATTTGAAACGGCTGCTTTGGTTATTGCAACTGGTTCGCAATATAAAAAATTGGGTGTCCCCGGTGAAAAAGATTACAGTGGCCGAGGTGTTTCTTACTGCGCAGTTTGTGATGGTGCTTTTTTCAAAAATCAAAATGTTGCCGTAGTTGGTGGTGGTGATTCAGCAATTGAAGAAAGCTCATATTTAGCTCAGTTGGTCTCTGAGGTCAATGTTATTCATCGCCGTGATCAGTTAAGGGCTCAGAAAATTTTACAGAATCGAGCTTTTGCTAATTCCAAAATCAAGTTTACTTGGGATACGATCGTGACCGAGATTAAGGGTGATGGGAAAAAGGTTACCAGTGTTATGACCCATAACAAAAAGCTTGGTGAAGATCGGGAAGTCCCAGTTCATGGAGTTTTCATTTATGTTGGTTTATTGCCAGTCAGTGAACCTTTTGCTGATTTAGGAATCACTGATCAAGATGGTTGGATCTTAACCAATGATCAAATGGAGACTTCCGTGCCAGGAGTCTTTGCAATTGGTGATGTGCGGAAAAAGCAATTGCGTCAAATTGCTACGGCGGTCGGTGATGGCGGAATAGCAGGTCAAAATGCTTATAATTATTTAGAGTCATTAAAAGATTAATTTTAAATGTTCTGTAAACATCCTTTTTAGGATGTTTTTTATTTCAAAGCGTTTTTATAGTATACTTAACTTGAAATAAATTGTGATTATTTTTTAAGGAGAGTGGTATCATGAGTTGGCAAAATACTTACCAAACTTGGGTCGAATATCCAAAACTTGACCCCGAATTAAAGGCCGAATTAGTAGCAATCAAGGATCAGCCTGAAAAGCAAGAAGAGGCTTTTTACGCACCACTTGAGTTCGGTACTGCTGGGATGCGGGGTGTGATCGGTGCTGGAATTAATTGCATGAATATCTATACCGTTCGTCAAGCAACCGAAGGATTAGCCCGTTTTATGGATACACTTGATGAAAAAACTAAGCAACAAGGCGTAGCAATCAGCTTTGATTCCCGTCACCATTCAGAAGACTTCGCACATGAAGCAGCTCGTGTCTTGGGAGCACACCAAATTCCGAGTTTTGTTTTTGAAAGCTTGCGTCCGACTCCAGAATTGTCGTTTACTGTTCGCCATTTAAAAACATATGCAGGAATTATGATCACTGCTAGTCATAATCCTAAACAGTATAATGGTTATAAAATTTACGGTCCTGATGGTGGACAGATGCCTCCTAAGGAATCAGATTTGATCACTAAATATGTTCGTCAAGCTGCTGATCTATTTGCAATTGAAGTGGCTGATGAACAGCAGCTAAAAGCAGCAGGTTTAATGAAAATTATTGGTAATGACGTTGATCAGGCTTACTTAGCAGAACTTGATCAGATTACGATCAATCATAAGTTAGTTGCTAAAGAAGGCAAAACCTTGAAACTAATTTTTACTCCTTTACATGGGACGGGAGCAATGTTAGGCGAAAAAGCCTTAAGGCAAGCGGGTTTTACTAATTTCACCATGGTTAAGGAACAAGCAGTTGCAGATCCTGAATTTTCAACGGTCGTTCATCCTAATCCAGAATTTCCAGAAGCCTTTGATTTGGCAATTAAGCTGGGCAAAAAAGAAGATGCTGATTTATTGATTGCAGTCGACCCAGATGCTGATCGCTTAGGAGTAGCTGTTCGTCAGCCAAATGGCGAATACCAATTGTTGACGGGTAACCAGATTGCAGCCTTAATGTTGAATTACATTTTGAAGGCTCGCAAAGCAGCTCAGAGATTGCCTGAAAATGCAGCAGCAGTTAAATCAATAGTTTCAAGTGAGTTTGCTACAGCGATTGCTCAACATTATCAAGTTAAGATGATCAATGTTTTGACAGGCTTTAAGTTTATTGCAGAACAAATTAAGAATTTTCAAGCAACTGGTTCACACACATTTATGTTTGGTTTTGAGGAAAGTTATGGTTACTTGATTCGTCCATTTGTACGTGATAAGGATGCGATCCAGTCATTAGTGATGTTAGCAGAAGTTGCTGCTGATTATAAGAGTCGTGGTATGAATTTATATGATGGTTTACAGGAATTATTTAAAAAGTATGGCTTTTTTGCTGAAAAAACGACACCAATTACCTTTGATGGAATTGATGGCCCAGAAAAAATTGCTAACTTGATGAATAAATTCCGTCAAGAGGCCCCAACAGATTTTGCTGGGCAAAAAGTCGTTGCAACAGCTGATTTCCAAAGTTCACAAAAAAAATTGGCTGATGGGACCATCACGGCCATTGATTTACCAAAGTCAAATGTTTTGAAATATTATTTGGCTGATGGTTCTTGGATTGCTGTTCGGCCTTCCGGGACTGAACCAAAAATTAAATTTTATATTGGGACCCAAGCTAACAAACAGGCTGAGGCTTTTGCTAAGCGTGAAGCATTTGAAACAGCCTTGAATAAATTTGCTGAACAATAAAATTTTTTGGATGATTGATCCGGTTTTGAGTTACTTAAACTAGGATGTTAGTTTAAGTAACTTGAAGTCGGATTTTTAATTTATAAAACAATTTAACTAAGTTGGTAGTTGACAAATTTTGTTGAACAGCATTGGCAATTGTCAGACTTGACATGTTAGACACATTAGTATACCTTGTTTTTTAGGATGTCTTGACAGAACTGTTTGGAGGAAAAGATGAAGACGCGTAATTTGACGCTGTTGTTAGATTTTTATGAATTAACGATGGCTAATGGATTTTTTAAAGAAAATCCTGAAAAGATTGGATACTTTGATTTGTACTTTAGAAAAGTCCCTGATCAAGGGGGCTTAGTTGTTTATACAGGGTTAGATCAAGTTATTAACTATCTCAGTAACCTGCACTTTAGTGATTCAGATATTGAATTTCTGCGACAGCTGGGAACTTTTGAAGAAAGATTTTTGAAGTACCTGAAAAATTTTGATTTCAAATGTGATGTTTGGTCAATGAAAGAAGGTACACCGGCTTTCCCAAATGAACCATTGTTGACGGTTAGAGGACCGTTGCTACAGGTCCAGCTTTTAGAAACGATGCTGCTGAATATTATCAATCACGAATCCCTAATTGCGACTAAAGCACGCCGAGTTTGTATGGTTGCTCGCGGTCGTAAAGTTATGGAGTTTGGTTCCCGACGAGCACAAGGGGCGGACGCTGCTACCTATGGAGCACGGGCTGCGGTGATTGGCGGCTGTTCCGGAACAGCTAACGTTTTAAGCGCTAAAGAATTCGGTTTAAAGCCGATGGGAACAATGGCTCATAGCTGGGTTCAGTCTTTTCCAAGTGAAATGGAAGCATTTGAAGCTTGGATGCGTGTTTACCCACATAATTGTTTGTTATTGGTCGATACGTACGATGTTTTAAACTCTGGTGTTTTGCATGCAATCGAAATTTTCCGCCAGTTAAAACAGCAAGGAATCGATGGACCATTTGGAATTCGGATTGATTCCGGGGATATTACCTACCTGACACGTCAAGCACGTAAAATGCTCGACCAAGCCGGTTTTGAATCAGCCACTATCACGATTTCAAATGCTCTTGATGAAGAGGTCATTCAAAATGTCTTAGAAGAGGGGGCACAGGTCGATAGTTTTGGTGTCGGTGAAAAAATGATTACTGCTGCTTCGGATCCAGTCCTCAGTGGCGTTTATAAAATGGTTGCGATCCAAGAAGATGGTAAAATTATCCCTAAAATCAAGCTCAGCAATACAGTTGAAAAAACTACGATCCCTGGTTTTAAACATCCTTATCGTTTATACGATGAAGAAGGCAAGGCCCGCGGTGATTTGTTGTTGGCGGCTGATGAAAAGGTTCGAGCTAATAGTCGAATCTACAATTCAGATCCAAACAAAACGATTCAGCTCCGTCGTTTAAAAAATTGGAAATTAAAACCATTACACCAGCAAATCTATGCTGCTGGCGAGCTGGTCTATCAACAACCAAGGACTTTGGAAGTTAAAGCTTATTCTCAAGCTAAGATCAAAGAGTTGCCAGAAGCGTGCCTGCGTTTGAAGAATCCTGATATTTATGATGTATTTTGGTCAAAACGAATTCGCGAGTTAAGGACTAAAATGATTGAAGAATTTGCCAGTAAATAATGCTTAGTAGTCGTTGCGTGCGAAAGTATGTTCGCTGTGTTAAAATGAATAAGCATGATGATGGACTGTGACAAGGTGCTTGTCATGGCCCATCTTTTAGTGCGCCCGACATGAATACTAACTAGGTGGTGAAAGTCCTGTGGGCGGTAGTGGTCGGAACCACGAACCAAAGACAAAAGTTTCCACCGTGAGATGGAATCTGAAGGAAGCCCTAGGCAAGCTGCAAGTTTTCATCAAACGACTGGACCTGTGGTTACGTGCGCGTATTCGTCAGTGGATTTGAAAATCATGGAAGAAAACCAAAACTCGAATTAATAAGCGACTGAGACAACTAGTGAATCATTAAGAGAGACTTATATTTACGCAAATGGCACGTAAGCGGCTTGATACAAACCACGCGGGCGTATTGGAATAGACCTTAACGAACGAAAAGCTGGCGAACCTTGGGCTGATGAATATAACCAAGACTTTCCAGCAAATCTAGAGTGTCTAACTGTATAAGGAACCATACGTATGATGGTGTGAGAGAACGGCGGGATGTACTGATTTTTGAAAGAAAAAGTGAGGGGACAGTCAGTGATTGAAAGACAAACAGATCGCAAGTTTGAATTAGTATCTTCGTATCAGCCAACTGGTGATCAGCCGCAAGCAATTAAGCAGCTCACTCAAGGTGTTTTAGCTGGTCAAAAAGCACAGATCCTATTGGGAGCAACTGGAACGGGTAAAACTTTCACGATTTCAAATGTCATTCAAAAAGTTAATCGGCCCACTTTAGTTTTGGCTCACAACAAGACACTGGCTGGGCAGTTGTATAGTGAGTTTAAAGAGTTTTTTCCGCATAATGCGGTTGAATATTTTGTTAGTTATTATGATTATTACCAACCAGAAGCATATGTGCCATCGAGTGATACTTATATCGAAAAGGATGCAAGTATTAACGATGAGATCGATAAACTGCGTCATTCAGCAACGAGCTCGCTGTTAGAACGTAATGATGTGATCGTCGTTGCCTCAGTTTCCTCGATCTTTGGCTTAGGTGATCCTCATGAATATAAAGCACATACCTTGTCCTTGCGTCAGGGACAGCAGCTCGACCGTGATCAGTTGCTACGTCAATTAGTCGGTATTCAATTTGAGCGGAACGATATTGATTTTCAACGTGGTCGCTTTCGTGTCCATGGCGATATTGTTGATATTTTTCCAGCTTCGCGGGACGAACGCGCCTTACGGATTGAATTTTTTGGTGATGAGATCGACCGAATTTGCGAGTTTGATGCTTTAACCGGCGAGATCGTTACTGAACGGACACATGTTTCAATTTTTCCAGCAACACATTTTATGACGAATGAAGAAACAATGAAACGAGCACTTAAACAAATTCAGACTGAGCTAGAAGTTCGTCTAACAGAACTAAAAGCAGCTGGCAAGTTGCTTGAAGCACAACGTTTAGAGCAAAGGACGACTTATGACATTGAAATGATGCGTGAAATGGGCTATTGTTCTGGAATTGAAAACTATTCGCGGCATATGGATGGAAGAAAACCAGGAGAACCGCCATATACTTTGTTGGACTTTTTCCCTAAAGATTTCTTATTAGTCGTCGATGAATCACATGTGACGATGCCACAAGTCCGCGGAATGTATCATGGCGATCGGGCGCGGAAACAGATGCTGATCGATTATGGTTTCCGGTTGCCAAGTGCCCTTGATAATCGACCGTTGACTTTAAGTGAATTTGAAAAACATGTCCATCAAGTAGTTTATATGTCAGCCACACCAGGTCCTTATGAATTAGCTCAGACAGATAAGATTGTGCAGCAGATCATTCGACCAACTGGTTTGTTGGATCCAGTGGTCGAGGTTCGGCCAATCATGGGGCAAATGGATGATTTAGTTGGTGAGATCAATTTGCGGATTGAACGCCATGAGCGTGTTTTTGTGACAACTTTAACCAAGAAAATGGCTGAAGATCTGACTGATTATCTTAAAGAATTACAGATCAAAGTCAGGTATTTGCATTCAGATGTTAAAACACTTGAGCGGACGCGAATTATTCGCGATTTACGCTTAGGAAAGTTTGATGTGTTAGTCGGGATCAACTTATTGCGTGAAGGAATCGATGTGCCAGAGGTTTCATTAGTGGCGATTCTTGACGCCGATAAGGAAGGTTTTTTACGCAGTGAGCGCTCTTTGATTCAAACGATTGGTCGAGCAGCCCGAAATGAACACGGCAAGGTGATTATGTACGCTGATGCGATCACTGATTCGATGCAAGCAGCCATTGAGGAAACTAAACGGCGCCGGCAAATTCAAAAAGGATATAATGATGAGCACCAGATTACTCCACACACGGTTAAAAAGAAAATTCGTGATTTAATTTCAATCAGCAAACCGGTCAAGAAAAAAGATAAGCGTCAACAAAGTCTAACTGAGAAAGCTTTTACTGATTTAACACCAAACGAGCAGCAGCAAATGTTAAACGATCTGCAAGAACAAATGCGTTTAGCGGCTAAGAAACTTGATTTTGAGGCGGCCGCGGCTCTGCGCGATACAATTATTGAACTAAAGGGCCAGATCAAAAAGGGAGGCAAACACTAACTTGAGTCAAGATAAGATAGTGATCCATGGTGCCAGGGCACATAATTTGAAGAATATTGACGTCACGATACCCAAGAATAAATTGGTAGTTATTACTGGTCTATCAGGATCAGGTAAAAGTTCATTAGCATTTGATACTTTATATGCTGAAGGACAGCGCCGTTATGTTGAAAGTTTATCGGCTTATGCGCGGCAGTTTTTAGGACAAATGGACAAGCCAGATGTTGATGCGATCGATGGTTTGTCACCAGCAATTTCGATCGATCAAAAGACGACGTCTAAAAATCCACGCTCGACGGTCGGAACAGTTACTGAAATCAATGACTATTTGCGTTTGCTGTGGGCCCGGGTCGGAACGCCAATTTGCCCGAATGACGGTCACTTGATTACGAGTCAGTCACCGGAACAAATGGTCGATCGAATCTTAGAATTGCCCGCACTTTCCAAAGTTCAATTATTAGCTCCGGTTGTGCGGTCTAAAAAAGGTCAGCAAAAAATTGTTCTGAATAAGATTAAACAATCAGGTTTTGTCCGTGTCAAAGTCGATGGGCAGACCTATGATCTTGATCAAGTACCGCAACTTGAAAAAAACAAGCAGCACGCAATTGACGTGGTAGTTGATCGTTTGATTATTAAACCGCAGATTCGTTCGCGATTATTTGATTCGGTTGAGGCAGCTTTAAGATTGTCTGATGGTTATTTGAAGGTTGATGTGATCAATGGTGAAATGCTACAATTTTCAGAGAACTTTGCCTGCCCGTATTGCGGCTTTACAATTAGTGAAATGGAACCACGGTTGTTTTCTTTTAATGCCCCATTTGGAGCTTGTCCAGATTGCGATGGCTTGGGAGTCAAGTTAGAAGTCGACCAAGATTTGGTCGTTCCAGATCCGACTAAAACCCTTGCCCAAGGAGCAATTATTCCCTGGAATCCGATTAGTTCTAACTACTATCCGGCTTTATTAAAACAAGCTTGTCAGGCGTTTAGGATTCCGCTGGATGTGCCATTTAATCAGCTTTCTGCCATTCAACAAAAGCAGATTTTATTTGGACAGCCGCGGCGAACTTTTCATTTTCATTATGAAAGTGATTTTGGCGGGGTGCGCGATGTTGATGCTCAATTTGAAGGAGTAATTCCGAATATTAATCGCCGCTATCATGAAACCAATAGTGATTTTACGCGTGATGTAATGCGAAAATATATGACAAGTTTAACTTGTCAAACTTGCCATGGTTATCGATTAAATCAGCAAGCGTTAGCCGTCAAGATTGCTCAAAAAAATATTGGCGAGGTTTCCGATTATAATATTCAGCAAACGCTGGCCTTTTTTAAAGAGCTTAAATTTAAAGCTCAGCGTCAAAAAATTGCCCAACCCATTTTAAAGGAAATTATTGATCGCTTGACTTTCTTAGTTAATGTTGGCCTAGCATATTTGACATTAAGTCGTTCAGCGCGAACTTTATCGGGCGGGGAAGCTCAACGAATTCGACTAGCAACACAAATCGGCTCAAATTTGTCGGGTGTTTTATATATTTTGGATGAACCATCAATTGGTTTGCATCAGCGTGATAATGATCGTTTAATTGCTTCTTTAAAGCAAATGCGTGACCTAGGAAATACATTGATCGTTGTTGAACATGATGAGGATACGATGAAAGCCGCCGATTATCTAATTGATATGGGTCCGGGCGCTGGCAGTCAAGGTGGTCAGATAATGGCGGCAGGTACTCCCAAACAAGTTGCTCGTTCAAGCAAATCCTTGACGGGTAAATATTTAGCTGGTAAACGTTTTATTCCGTTGCCGGCTAACAGGCGCAGTGGCAATGGCAAGTTTGTTAAGCTTTTTGGAGCCTCCGCCAATAATCTAAAAAAAATCGACGTGAGTTTTCCATTGGGTACGCTGACGGTTGTTACCGGTGTTTCAGGATCAGGCAAATCAACTTTAGTTAACTTGATTTTAAAACGAGCTTTAGCGCAAAAGTTAAATGGCAGTTCAGCCAAACCAGGAAAGTATCGTAAGATCACTGGCCTTGAAAATTTGGAAAAGGTGATCGATATTGATCAAACACCAATCGGCCGGACGCCACGCAGTAACCCTGCAACCTACACTAGTGTTTTTGATGATATTCGGGCTTTATTTGCTCAAACTAATGCAGCTAAAATGCGAGGTTATGGAAAAGGGAGGTTTAGTTTTAATGTTAAAGGTGGTCGTTGTGAAGCTTGTCATGGTGATGGAATCATTAAAATCGAAATGAACTTCTTACCAGATGTTTACGTTCCTTGTGAAGTCTGTCATGGGACACGCTATAATTCTGAGACTTTGGAAATTGAATATAAAGGCCAAAATATTGCCCAAGTTTTAGATATGACCGTCACGGAGGCACTTGAATTCTTTAAAGCAATTCCCAAAATTAATCATAAGCTGCAAACAATTGCTGATGTTGGTTTAGGATATGTTAAGTTAGGTCAGCCGGCAACAACTTTATCTGGTGGTGAAGCACAGCGAATGAAACTTGCTTCTGAATTACATCGCAAATCAAATGGTCAAACCTTTTATATTCTTGATGAACCAACGACTGGCTTGCATAGTGAAGATATTCGCCGTTTATTGCAAGTTTTGCAGCGTTTAGTTGCTAAGGGTAATACAGTTTTAGTGATCGAACATAATTTAGATGTGATCAAAAGTGCCGATTATTTGATCGATTTAGGTCCAGAAGGTGGCGATGGCGGTGGAACCGTTGTGGCTACTGGAACGCCGGAAGAAATTGCCCAAGTTAAGGAGAGCTATACTGGTTTTTATTTAAAGCAAGTGTTGGAACGGATGAAAACTTTACGTTAAACAAAGCAGTGCTTGCATTTTTAACTTAAAATGACTAGAGTTAAGATGAATATGTATTGGAGGGATTTAAGTGGCAAAAGTTGAAAGTTTTACTTTAGATCATACTGCAGTCAAGGCACCTTATGTTCGGTTAATCACGGTTGAAACAGGTCCTCAGGGTGATAAAATCTCTAATTACGATCTGCGTTTGGTACAACCCAATGAAAATGCAATTCCAACAGGCGGTTTGCATACCATTGAGCATATGCTGGCTGGTTATATTCGTGATCAATTGCCAGGGGTCATTGATTGCTCACCATTTGGTTGCCGAACTGGTTTTCATTTGATCGTTTGGGGTGAACATGACACCCAGACAGTTGCCAAAGCTTTGAAATGGTCACTCGAGCAAATTGCCAAGGCATCCTGGGAAGATGTTCCAGCTACCGATATTAAGAGTTGCGGCAATTACCGTGATCATTCATTATTCTCGGCTCAGGAATGGTGCAAGAAGATTTTAGCAGAAGGAATTTCTTCTGACCCATTTGAACGACGAGTAGTTGAATAATTTAAGAATAAATTTGAAGCCGGCTTGAATTTGAAGCCGGTTTTAGTTTATTTTATTAATAGCCAAAAATAAATCTTGCATGATATAATACATTGGAGTTTGAAAGAGGGACGAAGAAAATGAAAAAAGCAATTCAATTGGTGGTGATCACAGGAATGAGTGGTGCCGGCAAGACCGTGGCGGTTCAAAGCTTCGAGGATCTGGGCTATTTCTGTGTTGATAATATGCCGCCAGCACTGTTGCCAAAATTTTGGGAATTAGTACGTGAATCTGGCAAAGTCGACAAAGTTGCTTTGGTGATCGATTTGCGTTCTAGAGCCTTTTATGACGAAATTGTTGAGATGTTACGTAACTTAGGTAATCGAGAATTTGTTGATGCTAAAATTTTATTTTTAGATGCTTCAGATGCGGAACTTGTTGCACGCTATAAAGAAACTCGTCGTTCTCATCCATTGGCGATGGAAGGTCGCTTGATGGATGGAATTCGTTTGGAAAGAGATTTATTGCGGGAAATTAAAATGCGGGCTCAACTAGTAGTCGATACAAGCAGTTTAACACCTCGCCAGCTGCGAGAAGAAATTTTCCACAATTTTCAAACTGCGGAAACGGCATCGTTCCATATTGAAGTGCTTTCTTTTGGATTTAAATATGGTTTACCTATTGATGCTGATATCATTATGGATGTTCGCTTTTTACCAAATCCCTACTATGTACCAGCTTTGAAAAGCAAGACTGGCTTGGACCAAAAGGTTTATGATTATGTAATGAATTCAGCCAAGACAGAAGAATTCTATCAATTATTTATCAAAATGCTTAAGGAAATAATTCCTGGTTATGAGCAAGAAGGTAAAACTAGTTTAACAATTGCGATTGGCTGTACGGGTGGACAGCATCGATCGGTCGCTTTAGCTAAACGAGTTGGCAGTGAATTGAAGAGGGATTATCCAGTTAAAATCAATCATCGAGACATTGCTCGCAGAAAGGAGACTGTTAATCGCTCATGACATTTTATACGAAAGCCAAGCGTCGTTCACCGCGAATTGTGGTTATTGGTGGTGGAACGGGCTTGCCAGTGATCCTACGGGCTTTTCGCCAACAGCATGCTGAGATTACTGCCGTTGTAACTGTTGCTGACGATGGAGGATCTTCCGGCGTAATCCGTGACTTTATCAATGTTGTGCCACCTGGAGATATTCGGAATGTGTTAGTGGCACTTTCAAATCTTCCAGAAATATACAAAAAGATTTTTCAATATCGCTTTGATTCACAAGATCAATTTTTCTCTGGTCATGCAATTGGCAATTTAATTATTGCTGCTTTGTCGGAAATGAATGGTGACGGAATTTTCAATGCAGTTCAAGAATTGGCTAAAATGATGAAAGTTGATGGTCATATTTATCCGGTAGCAAACGAGCCTTTAATTTTGAATGCTGCTTTTAAGGATGGCACTAAGCTTAGCGGTGAGTCTGAAATTTCTGCAGCTGGAAAAACAATTGAGCGAGTTTGGGTAACTTCTGTAGCAAATAAGCAGCCGGCAGCGGTGCCAGAAGTGATCGATGCCATTTTGCATGCCGATCAAATCGTTTTAGGACCAGGCAGCCTTTTTACCAGTATTTTACCAAATTTAATGATTTCTAACGTGGGAGCGGCCATTTGTCAAACACAAGCTGAAGTTGTTTATATTTGCAACATTATGACCCAAAAAGGTGAGACAGAGCACTTTAGTGATGCTGATCATGTTCGGGTTTTGAACCGCCATTTAGGCAAGAACTTTATTGACACTGTTTTAGTAAATACAAAACCAGTCCCACATGATTATTTGGACCATCAAAAATATGATGAATATTTGTATCAAGTTAAACATGATTTTAATGGATTGCGTGCACAGGGATGTCGAGTAATTTCTGATAATTTTCTTGAATTACGTGGACATGGTGTTTTTCATAACGGTAGCCAGGTTGTCGATGAATTAATGGAGTTGACTAGTCGGCCGCTTTCCTGGATTGATGATGAGTTTAATTAAAGGAAGGGACGATAAATTTGTCTTTTGCAAGTGATGTCAAAAAAGAGCTAACTTTGCTTGAGGTTCGTCAAATGAATGCTAAGGCTGAATTGATGGCGCTGATTATGATGAGTGGATCCTTAAGCTTGGCAAATCATCGTTTTGTTTTGAATGTTCAATCAGAAAATCCAGCAATTGCTCGTCGAATCTATCGCTTGCTGAAGGAGCTTTACGCAATTGAAAGTGAAGTTCTAGTTCGACGAAAAATGAAGCTTAAAAAAAATAATTTGTATATTGTCCGCTTAAAAAGAGGAACAGAAGAAGTTTTAACTGATTTAGGAGTTTTTGATGGACATCAAATTACTCGTCAAGCAGCAGTTGGATTACTTCATCATGATAGTCAGATTCGCTCATATTTAAGAGGAGCCTTTTTGGCAGCTGGTTCAGTTAATAACCCTGAAACGAGCCGCTATCATTTGGAGATTTATTCTTTGTATGAAGAACAGAATGATTTGATTTGTCAATTGATCAATCGGTATCATTTAAATGCCCGAAAAACTGAACGTCGCAGTGGCTATATAACTTATTTAAAGGAAGCTGAAAAAATTGGTGAATTTTTATCGCTAATTGGGGCAACTAGTGCGATGCTAAAATTTGAGGATATTCGAATTGTACGTGATATGCGAAACTCTGTGAATCGAATTGTTAATTGTGAAAATGCCAATTTAAATAAGATTGCTGATGCTTCTAATCGGCAAGTTGTTAACATCAACTTTATTAAAGAACAAATTGGATTAAATCAACTGCCGCCTAAATTGCGTGAAATTGCATTGGCTCGTCTGTCCCATCCAGAAATTTCACTGAAAGAATTGGGAGAAATAGTTCCAAATGGTCCAATTTCAAAATCAGGTGTTAATCATCGATTAAGAAAAATTAACGAGTATGCAACTGCTTTAAGGGAAGGTAAAAAAATTTCGAATTTATAAAAAAACTGCTTTTTTTAAAAGCAGTTTTTTTAGCAAATTATTTTAGATTCTTCTTATTTTTCATGATTCCATCAATCAATCCATAATCAAGAGCTTGTTGAGCAGTCATAAAGTTATCACGTTCAGTATCATGATTAATAACTTCGATACTTTGACCGGAACCATCTGCCAAAATCTTATTGATTAATTTTCTAGTTTTTAAAATGTGTTCAGCGGCAATATTAATATCAGTTGCTTGTCCTTGAGCTCCACCTAAAGGTTGATGAATCATAATCTCTGAATTTGGTAAAGCAAAGCGTTTACCTTTAGTACCAGCTGTTGCTAAGACACTAGCCATTGATGCAGCCATCCCCATTACAATTGTTTGGACATCTGCACTCACAAAATTCATTGTATCGTAAATTGCTAATCCTGCTGAAACACTTCCACCCGGTGAGTTGATGTAGATATAAATATCTTTTTCAGAATCTTGTGCGTCTAAGAAAAGCAGTTGAGCGATAATTGAGTTAGCCATATCATCATTAACTTCTCCAGATAGCATAATGATTCGATCTTTAAGCAAGCGCGAATAAATATCATAAGCTCGTTCGCCTCGTGACGACTGTTCGATGACAGTAGGAACTAAATTCATGTTAAATAACCTCCCTGATCAATTTAACTGATACCTCTATCATATCATTCTGGCATCATTAAGGCTAGTTTACTCTAATGGTCAAAAAAGGTCAAAGAAATTGCTGGATAATTTTTAATTACAGTGATGGTAGCTTAATTTTAAAACAAGCTTGTATTCCACTGATATAGAAGACCTTAGACTAACAAATTGGTAAACGAGAATCAGCACAACATCTATGTTATACTAAAAACGTGTTCATTAAGAGATTGAATTCCAATTATTATTTTTACCGCACAGCAAGTAATTAGCTAAAATTGAAGGATCGCAAAAAAAGCCTTGAAAAATCAAGGCTTTAAGGAAATGTGAAAAAGTATGGTTAACTTTCCCATGCGCCACGTGGGAGTCGAACCCACATTACAAGAACCGGAATCTTGCGTGCGATCCATTACACTAGCGGCGCAATACTATTTTATTTTACTTGAAGAAGCAGAAAAATGCAACCTTTGATTTACAAACAAGGTTTAAAAAATTAAAGGAGAAAATTATGCCCTTTGAAGCGAGTCTAAACCAAACTCAAAAACAGGTTCAGCGTTTAGCAATGAATCAGCAAATGCAACAATCACTTAAGGTCTTACGTTATGGTATTGAGGATTTACACAATTTTCTAAATCAAAAACAATTAGATAATCCATTTATTCAAGTTAAAGAAAATACTCTATCCAAGGCCTCAATTGGTGATCAACAGTTTGTCTTAGATAATCTAGCTGATCATCATCGACAAACATTAAAAGACTATTTATTATCGCAAGTAAAATTAACAATGCGTCGGACATATATTCGTGGTTGGGTGATTTTTTTAATTGATCAACTTGATCAAAATGGATATTTGAGGGCGGACTTGGATTTGATTTGCAATAAAACAAAAGTTGACCAAACGACCTTATTAGATGCATTGACCCTTTTACAGCAACTGGATCCACCAGGGGTTGGAGCAAGAAACTTGCAAGAGTGTATTTTATTACAAATCCAAGCCGATCAATCAGCACCAAAACTGGCTTATCAAGTGATTGATAAATACTTTGATGAATTTGTCGAGCATGATTGGTCTGAAATTAAGAATCAATTAAAAATCAAAACTCAAGAAGTTGATCGAATAGTTGAATATATAAAAACCCTTTCTCCTGCTCCGGGCTCAGTTTTTGGAACTGAGGAAATTGGCTATATCTATCCTGACTTAATTTTTAAAGTTGATTATTTCAAAAAAAAGATTGAGGTAGTCTTAACTAAAAAAACTAATCCCGAAATCGTCTTTAAACAAAGTTACTTCGAAAAGTTTGTAAATTTACCTGATCAGGAAGTAAAAGATTTTTTGCAACACAAAAGGTCAGAGTATAAAACGTTAATAAACAATTTAGAACAGCGAGGAACTACTATTTTAAGAGTTGGAAGAGAAATTGCCAACTTCCAAAAAGATTTCTTTTTAGAAAAAAGTCATCCCTTAAAGCCACTTCTATTAAGAGATGTAGCACAAAAGCTACAATTGCACGAATCCACAATTAGTCGTGCTGTTAATGGGAAGTATTTAAAGTGTGATTTTGGTATCTTTGAATTGAAGGGCTTTTTCAAGAGGCCAGTTAGTAGCAAAACTAATGCGGATTTGTCTGCTGAAAGCATCCAAGTTCAAATCAAGGCTTTAATCAAAGCAGAAAATCCAAGACATCCATTATCAGATAGTAAGTTGGTAAAAGTATTGGAGGATAGCAAAATTTTTCTTTCACGTCGAACAGTCGCAAAATATCGCGAAGAATTGTATATACCTTCGTCGACAAAAAGAAAGCAAAAAGAGTAAAAGGGATTTTTTAATGAAGACAAATTACCTAAGTGAATTTTTGAGCTTTAAAAAGCCTAAAAATTAGTTGAGTTGATTGGTGCGTAATTTACTAGTTTGCTTGCATTAATGGTAAATTGTTGCTATAATTCAGGGTGTAGTTGAGGTGCGATAAAAACAAAAAGGTAGCTTGTTTTTTTAACTAGCTGGATCGTTTGGTGACACCGTTGGCTCAAAATTGTCCCATAGGAAGGGTTATGAAATGAACCAAGAGTTAGAATGGATTGAGCAAATTGCTCCTGACATGATTGAGACTTTGGTCCAGCGTTTCATGATTATTCGGCATATATATTGGGAACAGCCAGTTGGTAGGCGTACTTTGGCTCAAGAAATGGGCTTGACTGAAAGAGTTTTACGTACAGAAACAGATTTTTTGAAGAAACAAAAGTTGATCAGTGTTTCCCGTTCAGGGATGACGGTTACTGAAAAAGGTAGAGAACTTACTTTTGGATTGAGAAAAGTAATGGATGACTTAGTTGGAATTCAACAACAAGAAGTTGATTTGGCTAAGTTCTTGGGAATTTCACATTGTATGATTGTTCCTGGCAATACAGATGAGCAAGCAAGGGTAATTGAATCAATGGGAAAATTAGTTGAAGAAGCCCTTGAGATTTTGCTACCATTGGGTCATAATGTTGTTGCTGTTATGGGTGGGACGACAATGGCAAAGATTGCTCATTGCTTAACTCCTAAATTGTCTGATAACCGTGACTTGATTTTTGTCCCCGCTCGAGGAGGAATTGGCGAAACAGTTGCGATTCAAGCAAACAGTGTTAGTGCTGCGATGGCACGTAGAACCAGAGGAAAACACCGAGTTTTATATGTGCCAGAGCAATTAAGTGTACAAGCCTACACTCCGCTCCTCAGTGAGCCGACTATCCAACAGGTGATTCAATTAATTAGAAGCAGTGATGCAGTTATTCATAGTATTGGGCAGGCTGTGAAAATGGCTGAAAGAAGAGATATGAATAATGAGATTGTTGCAATGTTGAAAAAAAAACATGCTGTTGGAGAAGCATTTGGTTATTTTTTTGATGAAAGTGGTAAAATAGTGTATAAGATCCCACGAATCGGTGTGCAGTTAGAGGATCTCGCTAAGATGAAATGTGTGTTAGCAGTTGCTGGAGGGACTTCAAAAGCGAAAGCAATTGTAGCATACATGAAACATGTACCAAGTCAGACGTGGTTAGTTACGGATGAGGGTGCCGCAAATTCGATTTTAAAAAAGTAGTGTTTAACCAGCACGCTTTTTAAAATAAATTTTTATTTCCTAAAGGAGGAAATTTTAGTATGACTACTAAAGTAGGTATTAATGGTTTTGGCCGTATCGGTCGTCTTGCATTTCGTCGTATCGCTGAAACTTCAGAAGGTCTTGAAGTTGTTGCTATTAACGATTTAACTTCACCAGCAATGTTGGCACATCTTTTGAAGTATGATACAGCTCATGGTCAATTTGATGCTGAAATTTCGGCAACAGAAGATTCATTGGTTGTTAACGGAAAGAAGATCCCTGTATACGCTGAACCAGATGCTCATAACATTCCTTGGGTTAAGAATGACGGTGTTCAGTTGGTTCTTGAATCAACTGGTTTCTATACTTCAACAGAAAAAGCTCAAGCTCATATTGATGCTGGAGCTAAGAAAGTCTTGATTTCTGCACCTGCTGGCAAGATGAAGACAATTGTTTATGGTGTTAACGACGATACATTGACACCAGATGACAAAATTGTTTCAGCTGCTTCATGTACTACAAACTGCTTGGCACCTTTGGCAAAAGCAGTTAACGATGCATTTGGTATCAAAGCTGGTACAATGACAACTATTCATGCTTACACAGCTACTCAGAAACTTCAAGATGGACCAGATCGCAAGGGTAACGTTCGTAATGCACGTGCTGCTGCTGAAAATACAATTCCGCATTCAACTGGTGCTGCAAAGGCAATTGGTTTGGTAGTTCCTGCATTAAATGGCAAACTTGATGGTCATGCACAGCGTGTACCAGTTATTACTGGTTCATTAACAGAATTAGTAACAACTCTTAACAAAGAAGTTACAGCTGATGAAGTTAATGCTGCTGTTAAGAAAGTTACTGAAAATAACCCATCATTTGGCTATAACGCTGATGAAATTGTATCATCAGATGTCATTGGTACAACATTTGGTTCAGTCTTTGACCCAACTCAAACACAAGTTGTTGGTAAAGGTGAAGGACAAGTTGTTAAGACAGTTGCATGGTATGACAATGAATCTGGCTTTACAGCACAAATGATCCGTACATTAGAGAAATTTGCTAGCATGCTTTAAGATTTAGCAAACGCTAAGTTGATAAACTGATTGCAAGTCATCGAGGCGGGGGGAGGCAAAACTCTCTTCGCTTTTTCTTTTAATAAATATGGAGGCTGAATATTTTATGGCTAAACTAACTGTATCAGATTTAGATGTAAAAGGTAAAAAAGTTTTAATTCGTGTTGATTTTAATGTTCCGATTAAGGATGGCGTAATTGGCAATGATAACCGGATTGTTGCTGCTTTGCCGACAATTAAATATGTTACTGAACATGGTGGCAAAGCAATCTTGTTCTCACATCTTGGCCGGGTAAAAACGGAAGATGATAAGAAGAAGCTTTCGTTGCGTCCAGTTGCTGAGCGCTTGGCTGATTTGATCAAAAAACCAGTTACCTTTGTTCCAGCAACTCGTGGGCCACAACTAGAAGAAGCTATCGGTAAAATGAATGATGGTGATATTCTGTTAGTTGAAAATACCCGCTTTGAAGATTTAGATGGCAAAAAGGAATCTGGCAATGATCCTGAATTGGGCAAGTACTGGGCATCATTAGGCGATGTTTATGTCAACGATGCTTTTGGTACTGCTCATCGTAAACATGCTTCTAATGTTGGGATTGCCAGCAATATGGAACAAGCAGCGGCAGGCTTCTTGTTGGAAAAAGAAATTAAATTCTTAGGTAATGCAGTTGATAATCCAGTACATCCATTTGTTGCAATTCTTGGTGGTGCTAAGGTTTCTGACAAGATCGGTGTTATTGATCATTTGTTGGGCAAAGCTGACAAAATCTTAATCGGTGGTGGTATGACCTATACATTCTATGCAGCAAAGGGAATGAAAATTGGGAATTCATTAGTCGAAAAAGATAAAGTAGAACTAGCTAAATCTATTATGGAAAAAGCTGGTGACAAACTGGTTCTTCCGGTTGATTCAGTTGTTGCGGAGAAATTCTCAAATGATGTACCTAATAAAGTTGTTGAAGGTGAAATTCCTGATGGTTATATGGCACTTGACATTGGAGCAAAATCAATTGCTTTGTTTGAAGATGTTTTGAAAGATGCAAAGACTGTCGTTTGGAATGGACCAATGGGTGTTTTTGAGATGAGTAATTATGCAAAGGGTACACTTGAAGTTGGTAAATTCTTGGGTACTTTAAGTGAAGCCACAACAATTGTTGGTGGTGGTGATTCAACTGCTGCCGTTCAACAGTTAGGTGTTGCCGATAAATTAACTCATATTTCAACTGGTGGCGGTGCTTCGTTGGAATATCTTGAGGGTAAGACATTGCCTGGGATTGCTGCTGTTTCAGATAAATAAATATTAAAATTTAAATTAGGTTGAATGAAAGGATGATTTTTGTGCGTACACCAATTATTGCTGGTAACTGGAAAATGAACATGAATCCTAGTGAAACAGCAGAATTTGTTAAAGCAGTTAAGGATAATTTGCCAAGTGCTACTTCAGTTGAATCTGTCATTGCTGCTCCAGCAGTTGATTTGCCAGCTCTGTTAGAAAATGCTAAGGGTTCTGAATTAAAAGTTGCCGCTGAAAATTGCTACTTTGAAGATAAAGGTGCCTTTACCGGAGAAACTTCACCAAAAGTTTTAAAAGATATGGGTGTCGAGTACGTGATTATTGGTCATTCAGAACGCCGTGATTATTTCCATGAAACAGATGAAGATATTAATAAAAAAGCGCATGCGATTTTCCGCAATGGTTTATTGCCGATTATTTGCTGTGGTGAATCCTTAGAAACACGTGAAGCTGGCAAAGCTGAAGAATGGGTTTCTGGACAAGTTAAGGCTGCCCTTAAAGATTTAACTGCTGATCAAGTTGCTCAGTTAGTTATTGCTTACGAGCCAATTTGGGCAATTGGAACTGGTAAAACTGCTAGTGCTGATCAAGCTGAAGAAATCTGTTCGGTAATTCGCAAGACGGTTGCAAGTCTTTACGACCAAACTGTTGCTGATAAAGTACGGATCCAATATGGCGGTTCGGTAAAGCCTGCTAATGTTAAGGAATTAATGTCTAAAGAGGATATTGACGGCGGTCTAGTTGGCGGAGCTTCACTAGTACCAGAATCATTTTTGCAATTAGTTCATTTTAAGGATTAAAAGACCGTTAGTTAATTAATAATTGAAACTTTTGTCAAAAACACTTAAAATAAGTTTGAGGTAATCCTCAAGCTAAGCAAACTCAAAGGAGAGTGTATTATGTCTAGTATTACTGAAATTTATGCTCGCGAAGTTTTAGATTCACGTGGCAATCCGACCGTTGAAGCTGAGGTTTATACTGAAGCAGGCGGTTTTGGCCGTGGTATCGTTCCTTCAGGTGCTTCGACTGGTGAACACGAAGCTGTTGAACTTCGTGATGGCGATAAATCCCGCTATATGGGCAAAGGCGTAACCAAAGCAGTTGATAATGTTAATAATGTAATTGCAAAAGAAATCGTTGGTTATGAAGTTACTGATCAAGTTGCAATTGATAAGGCAATGATTGCATTAGATGGTACTCCTAACAAAGGAAAACTTGGTGCTAACGCAATTTTAGCTGTTTCGATTGCTGCTGCTCGTGCTGCTGCTGATGAACTTCAAGTTCCGTTGTACAGCTATTTAGGTGGCTTTAATGCGCATGTTTTGCCAACACCGATGATGAATGTTATTAATGGTGGTGCTCACTCAAATAACAAAGTTGATTTCCAGGAATTCATGATTATGCCGGTTGGTGCTAAAACCGTTAAAGAAGCGGTTCGGATGGGTTCAGAAACTTTCCACAACTTGAAGAACTTGTTGGCAGCTGACGGTAAAGCAACTTCTGTTGGTGATGAGGGTGGTTTCGCACCTGATTTTGCCAATAATGAAGAACCATTGCAATACCTGATCAAAGCAATTGAAGCTGCTGGTTACAAACCAGGTAAAGATGTTGCAATTGCAGTTGATGTTGCAGCATCAGAATTATGGGATAATGATACTAAGAAATACAAGCTCCGTTGGTCAACGGGTGAAGAATTTACAACTCCTGAATTTGTAAAATATATTGAAAACTTAGTTAACAAATATCCAATTATTTCAGTTGAAGATCCAATTGATGAAAATAACTGGGATGATTGGGTAACAATTACGAGTGAATTGGGTAAAAAGGTTCAATTAGTTGGCGATGACTTCTTTGTAACCAATACACAATACCTCAAGAAAGGTATTGAAATGGGAGCAGCTAACTCAATCTTGATTAAACTTAACCAAATTGGGACTTTAACCGAAACTGTTGAAGCAATTGAAATGGCTAAGGAAGCTGGCTATACAGCAATCGTTTCTCATCGTTCTGGTGAAACAGAAGATACAACAATTGCTGATTTGGTTGTTGCTACCAATGCTGGTCAGATCAAGACTGGTTCAATGAGTAGAACTGACCGGATCGCTAAGTACAATCAGTTGATGAGAATTGAAGATCAATTAGGTAAAAATGTTGCTCAGTACAAGGGTGTACATTCATTCTATAATTTAAGCGCTGCTGCCCGTGATGCAATCGAAAACAAATAATTATAATCTAAATTTTGATTAGAATTGCTATAAGTCATTTGTAAAAATGACTTATAGTTTTTTTTTGCCAGAATTCAAACTGGAAATAGAACTGTTTTTATGCTACATTAAAGTAGATATAGATTACATTCTAAGGAGGTAGGACTTTGTACAATTTTCTATTAACGCTCTTGATAATTGTTTCAATTTTAATTATTGTAGCAGTTATGATGCAGCCAGCTAAAAATGATAATGCTGCGACCGCACTTTCTGGAGGGGCGCTGGATTTGTTTAGCAAACAGAAGCCTCGTGGATTTGAAGCATTTATGCAGAAAGTAACAGTCATTCTAGGTATTCTGTTCTTTGCACTTTCATTGGCTTTGGTTTTTATTTCATCACATTGAGCGAAAACCTCCTGCTAAAAATTGCTGGGGGTTTTAATTTTGATAAATAATTAAGAATTTATCATGAATATTTTGAAATAGTACGAGGAATTAAATGGATAAAGAAAAAATAAGTGAAAATTTATTAAATATTTTAAAAAATTCTCCCGATCAAGAGTTTCAAGTACAGGAATTAGCTGATGATTTAATGATGAAGCGTGCAGATCAGTTTAAATTAATTGTCCAAACTCTTGCACAACTTGAACGTCAGAAAAAGGTTATTTTGAATCAAAATGGGGCGTTTACAATTGCTAAAGATGATTCAATGTTAACGGTTGCGGGGGAATTTCACGCAACAGATCGAGGTTTTGGCTTTGTCAGTGTCGATCCTGAAAAACAGGATTATTTTATTAATCCAACCCAAACAATGGCAGCTCTAAATGGTGATCAAGTTGAAGTTGCCGAATTGAAAGCACCTGATTTAAAAACTGGTCGGGGGCCTGAAGGAAAGATCGTCACCATTGTTCAACATGCTTTAACACATGTCGTCGGGGAATTTTTTATTGATCCGACCCAAAATTATGATGAAAGTACCATCGGAGAAATTAAGCTAAAAGATAAAAAGTTAGCTCATTATCGTTTTTTAGTAACTGATCAGGGATTACATCCAGTTACAGGTGAAATTATTTTGGCAGAGATAACGGCTTATCCAAATTCCCATTTACCAGGAATTTTAAAGGGGATAGCTACAAAGGTTATTGGTAACGTCAATGATCCTGGGATTGATATTCTACAAGTTGTTTACCAACATGATTTGCCAACGACATTTCCTGAGGATATTATGCACCAAATTGCAAATATTCCAGATCAAGTAACTGAAGAGGAAAAACGTGGCCGTCGTGATTTAACGCAGCAAGATTTAGTCACGATTGATAGCATTGAATCTAAGGATTTAGATGATGCAGTTACTGCCTGGAAACTGTCAAATGGAAATTTTCATCTAGGAGTGCACATTGCTGATGTTTCTCATTATGTTGTTCCAGGAACACCATTAGATGATGAGGCATTTAAACGAGGTACTTCGGTTTACTTAGCTGATCGTGTCATCCCAATGTTGCCACCAAAACTTTCGAACGGAATTTGCTCTTTGAATCCCCAAGTTGAACGCTTGGCAATGAGTTGCGAGATGGAAATTAATCCGTTGGGACAAGTAGTTCGACATGAAATCTTTCCAAGTGTCATCAAGACAAGCGAACGAATGACTTACAAAGCAGTTAATAATATTTTAGAGTCGCATGATGAAAAGACAATGGAACGATATCAGCAATTAGTTCCGATGTTTGAAACGATGGCGGAGTTGCATAAGGTTTTGAAAAAAATGCGCCGTCAACGTGGAGAAATTGAATTTGAAGATGATGAAGCACAAATTATTCTTGATTCCAAAGGTCATCCAGTTGACATTGTTTTACGTCACCGGGGAATTGGCGAAAAAATGGTTGAGTCATTTATGTTGGCTGCTAACGAGACAGTTGCAGCACATTTTCGAAAATTAAGTGTTCCGTTTATTTATCGAATTCACGAAAATCCTAAGCCAGAAAAAATGCTATCATTTTTTGAGGCTCTTTCAAGTATTGGGATTCAAGTTAAGGGCTCACTGAAGGATATTCGGCCAAAAATGCTGCAAGAAATTATTAAAAAAGTTGCCGGTAAACCAGAGGAGACAATGGTTTCAACAATGTTGCTACGTTCAATGCAACAGGCTAAGTATGCACCAGAACCATTGGGACATTTTGGCTTGGCGGCAGCTGATTATACACATTTTACTTCACCAATTAGACGTTATCCAGACTTGTTGGTCCACCGTTTGATCAGGTATTACTCAGAGAACGGTACTAGTGAGGCTGTTCAGGCGGAAGTTAAAGATCAAATCCCAACAATCGCTGTTCATAGTTCACAAATGGAGCGAAAAGCAGTTGATACGGAACGAGAAACTGATGCAATGAAAAAGGCTGAGTACATGGCTGATCATGTTGGTGAAGAATTTGATGCAATAGTCAGTTCAGTGACTAAGTTTGGAATTTTTGTTGCTTTACCAAATACGGTTGAAGGACTAGTGCATATCAGTGAGATGCATGATGATTTCTATGAATATTTGGAAAAACAAATGGCCTTAGTTGGCAGAAGAACAAAACGGACCTTTAGAATCGGTCAACCAATCAAAGTTAAACTTTTATCAGTTGATGTTGATCAAAAGGAAGTTAATTTCAAAATTTTGAACCCTCAAGCTGCACCTAAAACCGATTTGTTAAAAAAATACGGTAGTTCTGAGCAGAGTCAGAGGTTCAATAACCATCGTCGCACAGGTCGGAATGGTAAAAAGAGTTTCCATTCAAACCAACGTACGGGCTTTAAACCATTTAAGGATAAGTTTAAAAATTCGCATTGATTTATTAAGGGAGGGGAGTGAGATAATTGTTAAAGAAAAATCAGTTTCTGATGCGTCCATTAGCTCAAAATAAAAAAGCAAATCATGATTATAATATTTTGGCTACTTTTGAAGCTGGGATGGTTTTGACAGGAACGGAGATCAAATCAGTTCGTGCTCGGAGAGTAAATTTGAAAGATGGTTTTGCTCAAATCAGAAACGGTGAAGTTTGGTTGATGAATGTTCACATCTCTCCTTATGTTCAAGGTAACCAATTTAATCATGATCCATTAAGAAATCGCAAATTATTATTGCATAAAAAAGAAATTTTACATCTAGCTAACCAGTTGAATGATAAAGGAGTTACCTTAATTCCCTTGAAAGTTTATCTTAAACATGGTTTCGCTAAAGTTTTGCTGGGAGTTGCGAAAGGTAAACACGAATATGATAAGCGCGAAACGATTAAGAAGCGTGATCAGCAACGACAAATTCAACGGGTTTTGAAAAATTATGGCTAGTTAAGCTTTATTGAATCACTTTAGGAACTTTTCTAAGGGAGGTTCTTTTTTTTTAACTTTTTGACACTGGATGGTAATAATTTGTAACTTGAATGCAACCTCTACTAAATAATTGATAATTATAATATAACAAGGGATAGGTATGAGGTGTCGAAAAAAATATGTTTATAAAAGATATGTAAGTTATAAACATAATATGAGAGGCGTTTTTATGCAAAAACAAGGTTTCAAAACCTGGGGATTTAAAAATATTTTGATTATTCTTTTAACTTGTATTAGCTTAGTCGTAGTAAATCAAAAGATTATGGCTGATGAGATTGGTGACTTGCAGCAGCAAGAATCAACTGCCAAGAATAAACTTGATCAAAATAATAATCAGTTAGCTGCCAAAATAGCCTCAGTTAATGATATTTATCAACAGTTAACAAAAGTTAATCAGCATCAGAAAATCACTGAACAGAAATTAGCAAGGACTAATCAAAAACTGCAACAAGCAGAAAGTGAAAAAAAGCAACGCATAGTTGAAGCAAAACAGCGGCTAAGGGAATTACAACAGAAAAAGGGGACACAAAGTGGTTTGAGTTTCCTAGAAAACTCAAAGAACTTTAGTCAGTGGGTCGGAAACCTTATCGCGCTGAGTAAATTGCAAGCGGTATACAATGAAAGCTTTTCAGCTGTTAAACAGAGTGTTCTGCAATTGACAACTACCAAAAAACAGCTGTCGATGTTAAAAGTCCAACAAGCTGAACAGGCTAAAGAATTGGCAGTCGACAAGTCAAAAATGAGTGAATCAATCAGTAGTCTAAAACAAATGGTTGCAGATAATCAAAATGAGATAAAATTACTAGCTAATAAAGTAACCTGGGCTAAGAATGTTCAAGCAAAACAACAAGCGGCTGAACAAGCAGCTCAAAGTTCGGCGGTCGCTGCACAACAAAATCAAAATCAAACGGCTAAGCAAACGAGTAGTTCAACGACAGCTAGTCAAACTCAGTCTTCAGCTCAGTCAACTTCAAGCAGTGCAAATGATAACAGTAATAATAGCAATGATAAAAGTTTGACAATGCAAGCAACTGGCTATTCTAGTGCTGAAGCTGGTGCTAGCAGTTATAGTGCTTTAGGGATTAATCTTAGTGAGAATCCAAAATGTGTGGCTGTTGATCCAAGCGTGATACCCTTAGGAAGTTTGCTTTGGGTTTCTGGTTATGGAGTAGCAATTGCTGGCGATACTGGTGGAGCAATCAAGGGTAATATTATTGATTTGCACTTTTCAAGTGTTCAGCAAGCTTCAAGTTGGGGAAGAAGGACCGTTACTGTTAAAGTTCTTAACTAAAAAAGATGTTCAACTATTAGATTTTGAATAAGTTGAACATCCTTTTTTTAATTTAGTTTTAAAATCAAATGATCATATTCATGTTGACTCAATCTAGTCGTCCCAATTTTAATAAAACCAAGTTTGCGATATAATCTATTAGCACCCGGATTTGCCCAATCAACGTTTAAACCAATTTTTGTTTTACCATAATTTTTTGCTATTTGAGGTAACTTTCTCAACAGAGCAGTTCCAATTCCTTGTCCTTGAAATTCTGGCAAGACAGCAATTGAGTCCAGGTACCACTCAGCTGGAAAAGCCTCATCATCATCAAAAATTTGGGTATTAGCAGGTAAGCCGACTTCCGGGAAAAAAGACCGCATAACCTCATCAACTTGGTGTTCATTTTTATCAGGGTATCCCCAGGCAAAACCAGCCACTTTGCCACTAATCTCAGCTACTAGCGTTTGCGCTAGGCTACTGAGATATTGTGGTGATGCGAAAGATTTTTCGATGACGTAATCGAGTTTTGCAACGGGAATTTTTTTTAATGATGGCAATTCCATCTCATTTAAAATAATTTTAAAAAGCGGAACGATTTGCACAGCATCATCTTTTTTAGCAGAACGAATTATCAAAATAAAAGGCACTTCCTAATCAAAATTAAAGTTAATTTCATAAACTTTTTTTACTTTACCAGCTGGTTTTTGGGCAAAGTAATTTAAAATTGCAACAATACACAAACAGATTGGTTCATGGTGAACCGAATCAATTTTAAGCTGTAGAAAACGACCGTTTGCAAGCAGGACTTCATGCAACTGCATAATTTGTGTTCTTCCCTTAAAGATTCGGTAATTAAGTGAGTAAATATCGCCAACGACAAACCAGTTTAATTCTTTGACAACTAACAGATCCTTTTTGCCGAAGTGATATCTACGTAACTTGCCGATAAAACGGTGCTTGAAATACAAATTAAATCGTGGAAAAATTCCAAATCCAACTTGGCGAATCTCAGCCAAGAGTTCGCCGGATATCGCGTAGACAGATAAAACATCACCATGGCGGCCCCATTTACCAACAACCAAATAGATGGTATCAAAATTTTTGTCAGTTACAGTTGTCGCGCCTTGATGAGACATACGATACTTGCGGGCATAAAGTGTACGCAATAGTCGACGCCCCCTTTTTGAATTAAACTTATCCTTCTTTTAAAACTTGTCGAATAGCAACGGCCACACCATGTTGAAGATTAGAAACAGTTAAGCGCTTAGCAGCTTGTTTAACGCTCTCAATAGCATTATCCATTGCGTAACTTACCCCAGCAATACGAATCATCGAGAGATCGTTATTGTTATCACCAATCGCCATTACATTATCCATGGGAATATTTAGTTGATCAGCATATTTTTGTAAAGCGATACCCTTTTGTGCATTGATTTGGTTGATTTCAAGATTTGAAGCTGCTGATGAAGTAATTACTAACGAATCAATCTTTTTAATTTTATCTTTGATCGGATCAAGAACTTTTTTTCCTTCATTGCTAAAAGCAACGATCTTGTAAATTTTCAAATGCGGTGTGTTGATCAATTCAAAATAATTGTCGGTATAGTTGATCTTCATCAATTCCATTCTTGCTGCAGCAAATGAAACAGCTAGTTTAAAAGGCGTTTCTGGATTGATGCGCGTTAGGAGTTCAGCAAAGTTTTCAATCCGCTTGGAACGGTTATCAGAATAAATGCCTTGTGAAGTAATGACTTCAAAATACAATTTCTGTTGTTTTAAAAAATGCATGATTTTCGTTGCTAATTGACTGCTGATCGGGGCAGAACTCAAAAGTTTTCCAGTTTCATCAAATACTTGTGCGCCATTTAAAGTAATCATCGGGCAATTAATACCAGCATCTTGAAGCAATGGCTTAATTTCATTGTATTGCCGACCCGAGGAAACAATAAAATGGACGCCGGCAGCCTGTGCTTGCTTGATAGCAGCTGCATTTTCGGGAGAAATTGTCATTTTGTCATTTAATAGGGTTCCATCCATATCAGAAGCTATAATTTGGATCATTTTCAATCCCTCACTTAATAATAGTAGGCTCTTACTTCATTCTACCATGAAAACGTGTTTTTTTTTAGCATCTTTCCTTAAGCAGTCAAAGTAATTTGTCGCCACTCAAGCAAAGTATTTTATGTTAAAATAAATTCGAGGTGAAATTATGAAAACGTTCATTCATAATGATTGGCAGGAAGTTTTAGGTCCAGAGTTTGAAAAAAACTATTATTTAAAATTACATGATTTTTTAAAAAAAGAATATGCTACCCAGCAGATACATCCCGATATGTATCATATTTTTCAAGCGTTTGAGTGGACTCCCTTTCAAGCGGTCAAAGTCTGCATTCTCGGACAGGACCCATATCATGGCCCGCATCAGGCGCATGGCTGCAGTTTTTCGGTTTTACCAGGAGTAAAGTTGCCGCCATCACTGATCAATATTTACAAAGAATTGGAAAATGATCTAGGAATTAAACCGGTTAATCATGGCTATTTAAAGAAATGGGCCGATCAAGGTGTTTTGTTGTTGAATTCAGTTTTGACAGTTCGCGATGGTCAAGCGTTTTCGCATCATGGAAAAGGTTGGGAACAACTAACTGATAAAGCAATTGCTGCTTTATCAACTCGGCAAAGGCCAGTTGTTTTCATTCTTTGGGGCAAAGCAGCACAAGATAAAATCAAACTGATCGACACTAAAACTAATATTGTATTGAAATCTGCTCATCCTAGTCCGTTATCTGCTAATCGTGGATTTTTTGGATCACGTCCTTTTTCGAAGACGAATGCTGCTTTATTGGCGATGGGAGAAAAGCCAGTCGACTGGCGGTTGCCAGCTGATCCCGGGAAAGTTGACTAATTGAAGTTGCTTGAAAAATGTTAAGGAGGAAAAATAATGGATCTGTTTGAAGAATTAATTGCAAAGGTTAAATCTGCATCCCCAAAAATCGTTTTCCCAGAAGGAAATGATGGCAGGATTGTCAAAGCCGCTGTTCGATTAGCTCAAGATGGAATTTTAAAACCAGTCATTCTGGGCAAAAGGATTGAAATTGAAAAATATGCGGGGCAAACGTTACCGACTGAAGTTCAAACGATCGATCCGGCGGCTTATCCTGCTACAAGTTTTGATAAGATGGTTGCAGCTTTTGTTGCACGCCGAAAAGGTAAAAATACTGAAGAACAAGCACGACAAATGTTACGAGATGTTAATTATTTTGGGACAATGTTAGTTTACCTTGGTGAAGTTGATGGCCTGGTTTCTGGGGCGGCTCATCCGACTGGGGATACGGTTCGGCCAGCCCTACAGATTATTAAAACCAAACCGGGTATTTCCAGAACGAGTGGAGCTTTTGTCATGGTTCGCGGTCAAGAACGCTATTTGTTTGCTGATTGTGCAATCAATATTGATCCAGATGCTCAGCAATTAGCCGAAATAGCGGTTGAAAGTGCTAAAACAGCAAGATTATTTAAGATTGATCCTAGAATCGCAATGTTAAGCTTTTCAACGCTAGGTTCAGCTAAATCGCCAGCTGTTGACAAAGTTGTTGCAGCTGTCAAGATTGCTCAGCAACTAGCGCCGACTGAACTAATTGATGGTGAGTTACAATTTGATGCGGCCTTTGTTCCTAGTGTCGCCGCTAAAAAGGCTCCAAGTTCTAAAGTTGCTGGTCAAGCGAATGTTTTTGTCTTTCCAGAACTGCAAGCTGGTAACATTGGCTATAAAATTGCTCAACGTATGGGAGGATTTACAGCGATTGGACCGATTCTGCAAGGCTTGAATCAACCGGTTTCGGATCTTTCCCGGGGTGCAAGTGAAGATGATGTCTATAAAGTGGCTGTGATCACAGCTTTGCAGGCAATTAATAATTAAAAATGAAAGTGTGAGCGGATTTGCTGAGAATTTTGACGAGAGATTTTGCAGAAACACAACGAATCGCACAATTGCTAGCAAGATTGCTCCAGCCAAATGATGTAATTTTGTTAAAAGGTGACTTGGGCGTTGGTAAAACAACTTTTACCAAAGGTCTTGCACTTGGACTGGGAATCGATCATCGAATCAAGAGCCCAACTTTTGATATTGTAAATGAATACCATCAAGGTCGAATTCCACTATTTCATTTAGATGTTTATCGTCTTGAAAAGACTGGTGGCAATGATTTAGGCTTAGAGGAATATTTTAATGGTAGTGGCGTTAGTGTGGTTGAGTGGCCACAGTTTATACTTGATGATTTACCGAGGACCTTTTTACTGATTAAGATTTTGCGGCAAACAAATGAAATTGACGATTCCCGAAGAGAAATTGAGCTGTTGGCTGTTGGAGATCATTATCAGCGGCAACAAGTGAAATTTATCAGTTTATTAAAAAAGGAATTTCCTACACTGACATATTCAATAGTGACAGATCCTAAATGAATTTGTACTATCAAAAAACCAGCTATGAACGACTTAATTTGTCATAGCTGGTTCTTTGGCTATTTTTTTACTGGATCTTCCCATTGATATTTTGCTCTTTGACCACCAATCAATTTCGGACGGCTTCTTAAATAAGTAGTGTGAGCGGCGCCAATTTCCTTGATTGAAGTCCGCACAGGAATCTGGACAAATTTAACCTGCATCCCAATTGAAGTATCGCCGATATCCATTCCGGCTTGCGCAATGATATGTTCAACTTCAACTGGTTCTTCAAAGTATTCAAAAGCTGCTACTTGAGCTGCTCCACCAGCATGAAGTGCTGGGTAGACTGAAACTATCTCAAGATTATTGGCTTGAGCTACTTTTTTCTCAACAACCAAAGCACGATTAAGATGCTCACACCCTTGGACTGCTAGTTGGATTTTTTGCGGCTTAAGCAGTGATAATAAAGCTTTGATAACTGTTTGACCAATTTCAAGGTTTGAATTTTTACCAATTCGATCACCTTGAATTTCGCTAGTACTGCAACCAAGTACAAAAATATCATCAGCTTCTAATTGAGCAACTTGCAACAGCTCACTGGCTCCAGCGATAACTTTTCTTTTAAGCTCATCTAGTTTGACTTCCAAATAAATCTCTCCTTTACCAAAAAATCATTAAACTTATTATAACGCTTAACTAAACTTTGACCAGATTTAGCATAAATGAATTTTTCTTGCGAAAGTTTGAGCATTATCAAAAGCTGATAGTGATTGGCTTAAATCAAGTTCCATCTTACACAATATATGGTATATATCAAACTTTAATAAACAATATATATTGTTTTTGGACTGAAACGGATATAGAATGTAGTTATTAAAGAATAAATGGAGGGGACGAAAATGGCACCGAAACAGGAAGTTGAAGTGAAAAATAAAGCAATTGAAGTGCCAACAGTTTTGGTTAAGCGTGATGGTGCTAAACGCCCATTTGCTGCTTATAAGTTGGGTTTAGTTTTAAATCAGTTAAAAGTTACTGATACTCTACAAAAAAAAGTAATTAATGAAGTTTTAGAAAATTTAAATCGTCCCATAGTTGCTGCCGCTGATGTTTATCGTGAAATGGTTGTTGCCTTGAACAAGTTGGGACTCAATCAACAAGCAATTAATTTTGTTGAAGAACATAAACGGCGTCAAGCTGAATGGCAAAAGGCAACTGATCCAACCAGCAGATTAGTTAGATTGCAGCAAAAAGATCCGGCTTTAGTTCATGAAAATGCAAATAAAGATAGTCGGGTTTTTAATACACAAAGAGATTTGACAGCAGGCGCAGTTGCTAAAACATTAGGCTTGAAAATGATGCCGGAACATGTAGCCAAGGCTCATTTACGCGGTGATATCCATTATCATGATTTAGATTACACTCCCTGGAGCACGATGACTAATTGCTGCCTGATCGACTTTAAAGAAATGTTGACTCATGGCTTTAAAATTGGAAATGCTGAAGTGGAAAGCCCACATTCCATTCAAACAGCTACGGCACAGATGTCGCAAATTATCGCTAACGTTGCTTCTAGTCAATATGGTGGTTGTTCAGCCGATCGCATTGATGAATTATTAGCGCCATTTGCTCAAAAAAATTATACTAAGCACCTTAAGGCAGCTCAGGGTTATATTGATAATCCAGCAAAACAGAAAAAGTTTGCTACTGAACGGACTAAGAAGGATATTTATGATGCAATGCAAGGCTTAGAGTATGAAATCAACACGCTTTTTTCGTCTCAAGGTCAGACACCATTCACCACAATTGGTTTTGGATTAGGCACTTCTTGGATTGAACGTGAAATTCAAAGATCAATTCTTAAAGTTCGGATCGCTGGCTTAGGTAAGGAAAGAAGAACCGCAATTTTTCCTAAATTAATTTTCACTTTGAAACAGGGCTTAAATCTGCATCCTGGAGATCCTAATTATGATATTAAGGAATTAGCTGTTGAATGTGCAACCCAACGGATGTATCCAGATATTTTAATGTACGATAAGATTAAAGAGATCACTGGCAGTTTTAAAGTTCCAATGGGATGCCGGAGCTTTTTACAGGGCTGGAAAGATGAAAATGGTCATGAGGTTAACTCTGGTCGAATGAATTTGGGTGTCGTGACGGTTAATTTACCACGCATTGCGCTTGAATCTCAAGGAGACAAGCAGCTTTTTTGGGAGATTTTCAATGAACGAATGCAAACCTGCAAGGAAGCTTTAGTTTTCAAAGTAAACCGGGTTAAACAAGCTCGACCGGATAATGCGCCAATTTTATATGAATACGGTGCTTTTGGTAAGCGGCTCAAACCCGAGGATGACGTTGATGAGTTATTTAAGCATCGGCGAGCAACGGTTTCTTTAGGTTACATTGGTTTATATGAAGTTGGAACTGTTTTTTATGGATCTAATTGGGAACATAATCAGCAAGCTCATAAGTTCACCCTTGAAATTGTTAAGCAAATGAAGAAAAAGTGTGTTGAATGGTCAGATGAATATGACTACCATTTCAGTTTATACTCAACTCCAAGTGAATCATTGACTGATCGTTTCTGTCGGTTAGATTCTGAACGTTTTGGTCGAATTTCGGATATTACTGCCAAGGATTATTACACTAACAGTTTCCATTATGATGTTCGTAAACATCCAACTCCGTTTGAAAAGCTTACTTTTGAAATGGATTATCCGAAGTATGCATCAGGTGGTTTTATTCATTATTGTGAATATCCTAATTTGAAGCAGAATCCGAAAGCTTTGGAAGCTGTTTGGGACTGGGCTTATGATAAAGTGGGTTACTTGGGGACTAATACACCAATCGATCATTGCTTCAAATGTGGCTTTGAAGGTGAGTTTAAAGCAACTGAAAGAGGATTTGAGTGTCCAACCTGTGGCAATCACGATCCTAAGACTTGTGATTGTGTCAAACGGACTTGCGGTTATTTAGGGAATCCGCTGGTTCGTCCGATGGTTCATGGTCGCCATGTTGAAATTGCTTCTCGTGCGAAAAACTTATTCAATTAAGGATGATGAAGATGACCAAACAAGCAAAAAATATTCGTAGGCCACGTGATCCGCAGCCTAAGGAATGGCTGGCCAGCGATTTAAGTCAGCAGTATATTGCTGATTACAAGCCCTTTAATTTCGTTGATGGTGAAGGAGTGCGTTGCAGTCTTTATGTCAGTGGTTGCAAGTTTGCCTGCCCGGGATGTTATAACAAAGCAGCTCAGAGTTTTCATTACGGGACTCCTTATACGCAAGATTTAGAAGATGCAATTATTAAAGATCTTGGGCAGCCCTATTGTCAGGGCCTAACTTTGCTGGGTGGTGAACCGTTTTTGAATACTCAAGTTTGCATTCAACTTGTTAAGCGACTAAGGAGAGTCTATGGTCATACAAAAGATGTTTGGTCGTGGAGTGGTTATTATTGGGATGAACTGTTAAGGGATTCAGCTGATAAATTGGAACTTTTATCATTGATCGATATTTTAGTTGATGGTCGTTTTGAGCTGGCGAAGAAAGACTTGACGTTGCAATTTAGAGGAAGTTCGAATCAGCGGATAATCGATGTTCCCAAGTCATTAAAAGCGGGTCAAATTGTTTTGTGGGATCGACTTTTAAGATAGGATCGGTTAGTATTTGATCATAATTATTTAAAAACGTCAGAAAAAAGCAATTGGAAAAATTAATTTTCCAATTGCTTTTTTAATTAAGCGTAATCAATCGGATTTGCCTGTAATGGCGGATATTCATCCATTTGTTTATCACGATAATCCCACCATTCATCCGAATAACCAACAAATCCGGCTGCTAACATAGCCTGATTTAATAACTGATAGTTTTTTTCTTGAAGAGCGGTTCGGGGATAATTTCGGTGGGCCTTTTTTGAAAAATCATCAAAGCCGCTTTGCATTGTTAATTCATTTCCTACTAAATCAGTTAAAGTTAAGTCAAAGGTCACCCCTTTTTGGTGACTGAAGTTTGGATCGGGTTGAGCAACAAAGGTTGGGTCAGGATGAACCTGGAAAAGCTTTTTTTGGGCAGTTACTGGACGAAAGGCATCCCAAATTTTGATTCGATAGCCAGCTGACAATAATTTCTGACTAGCTTGAGCTAACTTTTTAGCGGTACCAGTTCGGGCGATAGCAATCTTAAAATCATAAATCACTTGATGAGTAAAGTTATTAGGAGTTGCATAGCGTAAATCAACAATAATTGTTGGGGCTAATTTTTGAACGTTGGTAAAACCTAAATCTGTTTTTTGCATAACTTTCCTCTTTTTTAAATGGCTTGGAAGACCCTCGTATATTGACTATTTAAAAACTCTGCTTTAGACTCCCAAAAAGAACTCTGATTTTTCCAATGGTGATAATCTTTTAGATTTTGCCAACTAGAAATAATTACGAATTCAAAATCATGTTGTGACTGCTGCCCTAAAAGATAATTATTTAAATTGTCTAACAAGATTCTTTTCAACTGTTGAAACTCTTTTTGCTCAATTGTATTGAGTTTGAAGTAGTCGAAACAATAAAGACTCTTTTCCAGCCAAACGAACTTTTGCTCAATTACTTGGTAACTTAGACCTGCTTTAAAGATTGTTGGTAAGTCAGAAAAATCAAATAACATCAAATTTTCTTCATTCGTCAACGAAATAAGCAGTTTCAACTGGCGTTCTGGATGAGCTATAATAATTTGCTTCAAAATATTTTCTGACCCAAAAGTCAAATTAAAATTTTTCATTAAATTTCATCTCCAACCTGCGCAAACGCTTTAGTACTATGCTATACTCTGATTATAGTTTAATTGAGTTTAAAGACCAATTATTTTGAAACTTGTTAGTTGATAAGTTTGATGAAACCTTTAGGGAACATAACTTTTGAATCCGATTACAGGAACTGGATGGATCATTTAAGCAATCACAACCCACCAAAAAAGTTACAATCAGTCGATTAAAAAAAGTCATAAATAATTTTTTAAATCAGTATAACTTATACTTAACAGAATATTTTTCTTATGTGTATTATAATCAACCATAGACTCCAAAAATGATTTCACTTTGATTTTCATGCTAGCTAAGGGTTTATAAATACTTTTATCACAAACTTTAAAAAAGAATTTGTCTTTTTTAAAAATAAAGGTATCAATTTTTTGAAACAAGTAGTATAATAAGCTTGTAGGCAATGTTAATTGTTAGCTGGTTCAATCTAAAGGAGCGAAAAAATATGGTTACTCTATATACATCACCAAGTTGCACTTCTTGTCGTAAAGCACGGGCGTGGTTGAAGGAACACAATATTCCTTTCAAAGAGCGTAATATTTTTTCCGAACCGTTAAGCATTAATGAAATTAAACAAATTTTACAAATGACTGAAAATGGGACGGAAGAGATTATCTCCAAGCGCTCAAAAGCCTATCAAAAGTTGCATATTGATTTGGATGATATCCCATTACAAAAACTTTTTGAATTAGTCGAAAAAAATCCTGGTTTATTGAGAAGACCGATTATTATGGATGAAAAACGTTTGCAAGTTGGATATAACGAAGATGAAATTCGGCGCTTCTTACCACGTGAAGTGCGAGCATTAGAATTGAAACGGATTCAGCAAATGGCGGGAATTTAATTTACACTTTTTGGAATGTAACGTAAAGTTTTAGTGAAAAACTGCTAGATTGATGCTAGCAGTTTTTTGATTATAAAAACTTTCTTTAGATTGCTTAATAATTTTGAGTTAAGAGCTTTACAATTTTCAAATTTTAGTTATTATAAAGCGAGAGGGTGCTTCGGAAAGGTGGTTGACCGGAAATGGAAATGGAAAAAATCAATGACAATACCATTCGTGTTTTACTTGAAAATGAAGATTTGAACGAGCGCGGAATTACTGTTCTTGATTTGCTGGGGAACCATAAAGAAATTGAAAACTTCTTTTATAGTATTTTAGAAGAGGTTGATGTGGATCATGAGTTTCGAGAAAATGAAGCAGTTACTTTTCAGTTATTGCCAAGTCGTAATGGGCTTGAGTTATTTATCAGTAAAGCAACAACTAAAGAAAATAAAAAGAAGGATTCACAGGCTAGTGGTGATGACGATGTTAGTTTCTCATTAGTTAATGACCAGACTTTGTCAGATTATCTTAAAAATGGTGGTTTAAATATTTTAAAAAATGAGCATGAAACAGCAATTAAGGATGATGGGGATGGAGTTTCTGGATATATAGATGACCAAAACTTTAAACGTCAGCATTATGTCTTTGCGTTTGCAGATTTTGAAGATTTTGTTCAGTTGGCTAAAGCTTTAAAAACCGATGAACTTGGCTCCAGTTTGTATTTATTGAATCAGACTCTTTATTTAGACGTTGTTTTCTTTACTGAACAAATTGAAGAAGCTGAAATTTACGATATTTTAGCAGTTTTAGAGGAATTTGGAAAACATGTCAGTCTTGAACATGATGTTTTGGAAGAACGTGGAAAATGTTTGCTTAAGTCTTCAGCATTTGAACTGGCGCGTTACTATTTTAAATAGGTAAACTGAATAAGCTTTTGAAGCAGGTAAGTAGTTGCAATAAATTTGCAGCTGCTTTTTAGTCTCGTGGAAAGTAATTGACGTAATTAATAATGAGGTGGTCATATGTTAATTGCAGAAAATTCAGCCGGTAACAAGGTAACTGCTTTTGAAGCTTTAAATTCAGCTAATCAACAATTTTCTTGCCCAATCTGCCATGGAATGGTGATTTTAAAAAAAGGTGAATTGAGAATCCCACATTTTGCGCACTATCATCAATGTCCTCTGCATGAAGAAGGAGAGACAGTTGAGCATTTAGCGGGAAAAATAAAGTTATTAGCAAATTTTTCGCAAGCCGGTTATTATTGTAAGTTAGAAGTTTATTTGTCAAAAATAAAGCAACGACCTGACTTGTTAGTGGATTTGAACGGCAAATTATTAGCTGTTGAATTTCAGTGTGCACCACTTAAACTAGCAACCTTTAAACAACGAACGCTCGGTTATGTAAATCAGGGACTAAGATACTGGTGGATCCTTGGCAAGCGCCATTTTCCCAAGAAAAGAATGACGCAACAAATTGCTCAATTTATGAAATGGCATTCAAATCTGGGCTTTTACTTAATTTACTATCTTTTCGATCAAGGAGTTTTTGTACTTATTTATCAAATCAAACAACCTGATTTTTTGAATTTACAGTACCGTTGCTTCCAGACAGCTAGTCTTCTAAAATTACAAAAGTTTATGAGGACACTGTCGAAACCATTAAAACTATCATCGCAAGCGCGCCAACGTCAACAAAAAAATTTTTTAAAAGCTTGTTCATATTGCCAAGGAAACTTGTTTCAGGAACAGATGGCTTGGTATCAACAAAAGATAATTTTTAGAAATTTGGGAGCAAAGTTGTTACTGTTTTCCCTTAACTATCCACTTTTTATCAGCAAACAACTTATTTGGCAAAGCCAGTTTTTGCGAAATAACTATCAAAGCCCCAAACAGCCGGAAGCTTTGAAGTTGATTACTTGGCAGATTTATCAACTACCCTTGCTAGATGCCTGGCCTTTTGTAAAGCAAAGCCAAAATTATTTTTTTTTTGAAAGCTCGGCAGCTTAGACTAACAAAATACACAATATAAAAAGCTTTTCATTTATTAAACATCTCTAATAAATGAAAAGCTTCATAATCATAAAGTATGCAAATGAGGAATGTTTTGATTTTTAGAATTGCTCTGGTTGATTAAAAGATCGTTAAATCTTCCGTTGCATAAATCTTCTAATAACTGATAGGAATTGCACTCCGTTAAAGAAACACCGCAATCAATTCCCTTCAGATTGTAAATTACAATTGTCGGATAATTGCGAACTTTCATTTCAGCGGCCATTTGCAGATCTTGGCGAAATGAATTAGCTGTAAAATTTGAACGACGATCATTAGTGAACATTTCCCAATCAAGGTGACTATTGGCGGCAATTTGTTGAACAAGTTTATCGCAGTAAGAAACGTTATTTTCAAATATTTCTTGCTGTAGGCTTAACAAAAACTCACGACCGTGTTTTTTTCCTTGAAATAAAGCAGCTTTGTAATCTAGCGATGCTTGATAAGCTTTTTGAAAAAGTCGATTCCGCAAATTTAAATTATTCAACGGTAAAGAATTTTCCACCATCATTGAGGAAATCGTTTCAAGATTGATAAAGGGTATGAAGCAAAATTTAAGTCGATCTTTTAGAGCCTCAGCTAACCTTAAGATATTTTGTTCTGAATTAAAACAGCTGGTGCCAATTGGATTGATAAAGAGATATAATTCTAACACCGTTTTTCCCCCATTAAGATTAAATGCGATGATTTTTTTGAGCTACTTATAGCTTAACAAATAAAAAAAATTTTTCAATGATTCTGATTTACAATTTCTTTTCATTTCTAAAAGGGGCATTATTTAAAACAGTATGGTAAACTATGGGTGCAATGTAAAACAGACTTCAAGTAGTTAGTTTGAATTAGAAGAGGTTATTTATGAAAGTCGCAATTTATGCAAATGAGGGCTGCCGTTCGACGGTAATTAGTCAACGTCTTAAAAAAAAGTTTGCCGATACTCATTTTGTTTATGACGAAAAAAATCCAGATATTGTCGTTACAGTTGGTGGCGATGGAACGTTGCTTTCTGCTTTTCATAAGTATGCAGCAATTATTGACACAGTCCGTTTTGTGAGTGTCCATACTGGTCATTTAGGCTTTTATACTGATTGGCGCGAAGATGAAATCGATGATTTAGTTATCAGTTTACAATCGGATAATGGTCAAGCTGTCAGTTATCCATTACTAGATATTCGAGTTAAGTATCAAGGGTCAGTTAAAGCTGTTAATTATTTGGCTTTAAATGAATCCACTTTAAAGAGAAACAGTGCCACAATGGTCACAGATGTTTACATTGGCGGTGAATTTTTTGAAAAGTTTCGTGGAGACGGGCTTTGCATTTCAACCCCGACTGGGTCGACAGCTTATAACAAATCACTAGGAGGTGCAGTGATTCATCCTAATTTGAAAGTCTTGCAAGTTACTGAGATCAGCTCAATCAATAATCGAATATTTCGGACATTAAGCTCACCAATGATCATTGCTCCTAGTGATTGGATAACCTTGGTCCCAGATCGCCAGTCCGATTATATCTTAACTGTTGATCAGGATACTTTTCATGGAAAACAGATTGAACAGATTAGATATAAAATTTCTAAAAAGAGTATTCATTTTGCTAAATATCGGCATATGCAATTTTGGAGACGAGTTCAGGATGCATTTATCGGCAATGAATTTGGAAATTAATTGGACCAACCAACAGCCACAAAAATTTAAAATTAAAAGTTTTCTTAAGCATCACGGTGTTTCGCGGCGTTTGTTGACGGCTGTCAGACATCACGGTGGACGATTATTATTAAATGGTCGAAATTGTCGAAAAATCGACTGCATTTCTCCGGGAGATCAGTTGACGCTTGGATTGCCAGCGGAACATTCACCGAATCTCCAGCCATCATTTGTTCCAATTGAGGTTTGTTACGAGGATCGTGATTATTTAGTCATCAATAAACCAGCTCGAGTAGCCTCGATTCCTTCACCGCTTCATCCAAATGATTCATTAGTCAATCGGATTTGGGGGTATTATCAGATTCGTCAATACCAAAATATTATCCCGCATATTGTTACCAGGCTTGATCGTGATACATCTGGGTTGGTGTTGATTGCTAAGCATCGTTTTGCGCATGCGTTGTTAAATGATTCGTTGAAAGTTAAAGTTCAAAAAGATTATGCTGCTATTTTGATGGGCAAGATTCACCGTTCTCATTTGTTGATTGCTCTTCCCTTGACCAGGGATCCTAATTCGTTGATCAAACGTCAAGTAGCTGAAAACGATGGTCAAACGGCAGTGACGGAATTGTGGTTGGAACAAAACTTTGCACAAGTTGCTTTTTGTCATTTGCGGTTACATACTGGCCGAACGCATCAAATTAGAGTTCATTGTGCTTATTTAGGCCACCCGTTAATCGGTGATACTTTGTATGGCGGAAAAATTAATCAAGTAGTGCAACGGCAAGCTTTACACTGTTATCATTTAAAATTTCGACAGCCATTAAGTAATAAGCTGATTGAAATAACTTGTCAACTTCCGAAAGACATGAAAAAATATTTGCTGGAGCAGGGTTAGAAGGATTAAAAATGACGGAAGTAAAAAATAACAATCAAATTAAACAAAATAAATTTGCTAAATTACTTGATAGCCAATCAGCTACTCGTTTTCAGCAGATTTTTTTAAAATTACACGTTTATCAGCAGGCACAAATAATTACTGAACTAGATTTGCGGCAACGGCAGCGTTTATATCGTTATCTAACAGCTCATGAAGTAGCTGAGGCATTTAACGAACTTGAAGATAAAGCTGCTGGTGCGAAATATATGGCTGAAATGACGCCTAAGTATGCGGCTAAAGTGATTTCATCCATGTATACTGATAATGTGGTCGACATTTTGGCAAATGCCCAACAAGAAGATTTGGGGCGGTATCTTCATTTTTTGCCACCACAAAAAGCTGCTGAGATCAGGGAAATGCTTCATTATCAAGATAAAACTGCTGGTGCGATCATGGCAACTGAGTTTGTGTCGATTTTAGGTAATCAGACAGTTAAGTCAGCCATGCATGTCTTAAAGATCCAAGCAAAACAAGCAGAAACAATTTATTATGTTTATGTAGTTGATCAAGCGGAACAGTTGATTGGAATCGTGACTTTAAGAGATCTGTTGACTGCTTCAGATAATGCTTTGATCAGTGAAATCATGAGTTCACAAGTGATCTCGACTCGGGTTGACACTGACCAAGAAGAAGTAGCGCAAACCATTCGTGACTATAACTTTTTGGCATTACCAGTAGTTGATTTTGATAATAAATTAATTGGAATCATTACGGTTGATGATGTGATTGATGTGATTGATGAGGAATCTGCAGAAGATTACTCTGGCTTAGCTGGTGTCGATATTGATGAAAATCCAGATAATCCTGTTATGGCAGCAATCAAGCGTCTGCCATGGTTGATAACTTTGCTTTTTTTGGGGATGTCTACTGCCTCCTTAATTTCACATTATGAAAGTTTAGTTAGTGAAGCCAGTATTTTAGCGGTCTTTATCTCTTCAATCACTGGAACGGCTGGGAATGCTGGTACCCAAAGCTTAGCAGTTGCTGTTAGACGTTTAGCGGATAAGGATGCTGATCATCGAGGTTTGTTAAGAATTATTTTTTCAGAATTGTTGACCGGATTGTTAATTGGTTTGATCACTGGCACAACGATTATGATTATTGTTGGAATTTGGAAACAGAATTTCATTTTAGGTATAGTGATCGGTTTAGCAATGATGTGTGCAATTATTGTTGCTAATTTAGCTGGAGCGTTGATCCCAATGTTAATGAATAGACTAGGCGTCGATCCGGCAGTAGCTTCAGGTCCATTTATCTCGACACTTAGTGACTTGACCTCAGTTTTGATATATTTTAATATTGCGCAAATGTTTTTACGTTTCATTCTTAAACAATAACGTTTTTTTTTTGAAATTAAAATTAGGGCTTGACTTTGATTTTTAATCATGTTTTAATAAAAATATCATAATTTTTAAAGAAGGAATTTTAAATGTCAAATTTTACACAAACACAATTTTATTACTATTATGGCTTTACTTACTTTAAGTAAAGTCCGTGTTTGTGTACTAGACACGGACTGGGAGGTTCGTGTCTAGATGTGCAAAGACATTTTTGCCAGCTAGACTAAAAAATCTAGTTGGTAAACGGAGTTAGGCAAGGACCAACTAGATGTAAAAATCTAGTTGGCCTTTTTTTATAGGAGGTTTTTTAGATGAGATTAAGCAATCGCACTAGATTGGTGACCTGTTTATATTTAAATTATTTTGTTCATGGAATCGGGTTGATCATTCTAGCTCAGAATATGAAGGAGCTGGGTAATTTATGGAATCAACCATTAGCGACAGTTTCCTATGTAATCTCAGGAGTTGGCATTGGAAAATTATTTGCTTACTTAGTGCTAGGAGTTTTAGCTGATCGCTTCGGTCGCAAAAAATTTATATATTTTGGAATGGTTTGCTACTTGATTTTTTTCAGTGGAATGTTGATTGCACCAACAATTCAAATTGCCTATTTATTAGCTATTTTAGCCGGAATTGCTAATTCAGCCCTTGATACAGGAACTTATCCGACTTTTATTGAATTAGGCGGGAATAATGGTTCAGCCAATATTTTGATTAAAGCTTTTATGTCTGCCGGTGAATTTATTTTACCATTGCTAGTTGCCTTTCTAGAAAATCGAGAACTTTGGTTTGGTTGGTCATTTGTTCTGCCAACGGTCATTTTAATAATAAATTTAGGACTATTTATTCCCGTTAAGTTTCCATTAGCTAATACGATAACTCAAGTTTCGCAGCAAGATAGTTTGCAGCTGGCGGCGGTGAAAAAAAATTGGCTGGCCGTTTGCTTAGCTCTTTATGGCTACACATCGATGGCAATTATGATTTTGTATACCCAATGGATCAGTTTATATGCTCAAGTAGAACTAAATTTTTCAAATTGGCAGTCCCATTTTCTGTTGTCAATTTATAGTATTGGCTCAATTACTGGAGTATTGATTGTCTTTGCGCTTTTAAGGAAAAAGGTTAGCGAAACAACACTGCTTTTAGTTTTGAATCTGTTGGCACTTGTAAGTTTGACTTTAGTTTGCTGGGGACAAAGTTTCAGCTTGCTGGCAGTTGCCTCGTTTGCTTTTGGTGTGACTGCGGCAGGCGGGGTGATGCAAACTGGCTTAAACCTGTTTTTAAAGCTATTTCCGCGAATCAAGGGCCTTTTGACAGGGATCTTTTTTACTTTTGGCAGTTTGGCACTTTTTTCAGTTCCAATCTTAACTGGCTGGCTTTCTAAAACGAATGTTGCTCTAGCTTTGAGGTCTAACATGATTATTTGTTTGATTGGTCTGGGTTTGGTGCTGGTAATCTGGAGATTGCTTAGAACAATAACGACTTTAAAAAAAGTTCGTCAAAGGATATCCTTGATTGATCGAGGCATCGTTATTTTGTTGAAGCGACGTTTTCAAGCAGTTGATCAAGTCGGCCAAATTAAGTCACAAGAACATCAGCCAATTTTAGATCAGGCTCGTGAACAAATGATTCTCCAAAAAATTGCTGCTCAAAATTCAGATCAGCAGTTAGTGCCCTATTTGCAAGATATTTATCGTCAGATCATGAAAAATTCGCGAAACTATCAAGCAGCCAATCAAAAAGAAAAAAAGTTAAAATTTGAAGAAAAAAATCATTAAATTCAGGAGGTTTTTTAAATGAATTATTTAACAGCAGGTGAATCACATGGTTCACAACTTACCGGGATCATTGAAGGTTTTCCAGCCGGAGTGCATTTGGATCTTAAACAACTTAATCAACAGCTCGCAGCCCGCCAAGGTGGTTATGGTCGCGGCAATCGTCAAAAGATCGAACATGATCAAGTTGAACTGGTTGGCGGTGTTCGTCATCAAGAAACACTTGGTTCGCCCTTAGCTTTAGTAATTAAAAACATTGATCATTCTCATTGGTCCAAGATCATGGATCCGTTAAGTCCAGCCAATGAAAAAAATACTTTGCGCAAGGTTGAACGTCCCCGTCCAGGTCACGCTGATTTGGTTGGTGGGATGAAATATCGGCAACGAGATCTGCGAAATGTTTTAGAACGTTCTTCCGCTAGGGAAACAGCAATGCGTGTGGCTATCGGGTCTATTTGTAAACAATTGCTAGCTCAGTTGGGAATTAATTTAGTCGGCTATGTTGAACAAGTTGGCAAGATTGAAGCGGCTAGCAACTATCCTACTGATGTTAAGCAAATTGAAAAACAAATCAAACTTAATGATTTAAGAATTATCGATCAAGCACAAATTGAGCGGATTCATCAATTGATCGATCAAACTAAAAAAGCTGGTGATACCTTAGGAGGAATAATTCGTGTAGTTGTTGAAAATTTACCAGCAGGTCTGGGAAGTTATACTAGTTGGAACACTAAACTAGATGCTAAACTGGCAGCGGCAGTTATGGGAGTCAATGCAATTAAAGGAGTGGAAATTGGTGATGGTTTCAAAGCTGCTGCTAGATTTGGCAGCCAGGTAATGGATCCAATTTGTTGGGATGAAGCTAACGGCTGGTCGCGGACATCAGACCATTTAGGTGGCTTTGAAGGTGGAATGACTAATGGTATGCCAATCATTATTAAAGCTGCTATGAAACCCATTCCAACTTTGTACAAAGCTTTGCCGAGTGTCAATTTGACTACTCATCAGGTACAAAAAGCTAATGTTGAGCGTTCTGACACGACGGCAATTGTACCGGCTTCACTTGTGGTTGAAAGTGTTGTTGCTATTGAATTAGCCAAAGTGGTTACGGCGACTTTTGATGGCAGCAATTTAACCCGACTCAAGCAACAGTTAACTGCTTATCGGCAAGAAATTCGTGAATATTAAGAAGGTGACCGTTTGAAAATCCATACGCTTGGGCCAGCAGAAACCGATAGCAATCAAGCTGCACAGTATTTTGCAGCAAATTTTGTTCAAGAAGCTTGTGAGATAATTCTTCATCCCAGTTTCGAACAGTTGTTTATCGAACTTTCCAATTTGACAGATGATTATTTATTGATCCCAACAGCTTTTAGATCGAGTCAGCTGAATTTGTCTTGGGGACAATGGCATTATCGTAATTTAGATCAGCTAACTTTGAAAAATGCCTTTATATTTCAGCTGTCACCTTTAGTTTTATTGGAAAATACTCAAAGCTCAAATAATTTAGCTGATACACATGCTGCCTTAGCTGATTTGGTATCACAGATCATTCCATCAGCTCAAATCAACTGCTCAGCCAGCAAGTACTTAGCCTATCAGAAGTATCGTTCAACTGATAGCCGTTATGTCCTAACTAACCAACAATTGGTTCAAATCCGGCCGTTTGAAAGAATAATTAAGGAATTTGAACCGCAAATGATTTGGGCAGTTTATCAAATTAAAGGAGAACTAGCAAATGTCAAAAATTAAATTAGCTGGATTGCCGGAAACTGGTTTACATGGTGAATTGACAATGCCCGGGGATAAAAGTATTTCTCATCGAGCATTGATGATTGGTGCAATCAGTCATGGTAAAACAGTCGTCGATCATTTTTTGTGGTCAAAGGATTGTCAACAAACACTAAAAGCTCTGCAAGCTTTAGGAGTCGAGCTGAAAGTTGATCAACAGCAAATAATTGTCAATGGTCAAGGTTTCTCAGGTCTAAAAGCGGCTGCGGACTGGTTGGAAATGGGGAATTCTGGTACGACAACCCGGCTTTTGATGGGAATTTTGGCTGGAAGAGATTTCACCAGTTATTTACGTGGAGATGCATCTTTAAGTCGACGACCAATGAAACGGGTCAGTCAGCCGCTTCGCCAGCTGGGAGCTAAAATTACTCCTTCACCAGCTGGAACTTTGCCCCTAAAAATTAAGGGAGCTTCTTTGCATGGGAGTACGGTTAAATTAGCAGTTGCAAGTGCCCAAGTCAAAAGTGCATTGATTTTTGCTGCCTTGCAGGCATCAGCACCAAGCACTATTATTGAAAAACTCCCAACGCGAAATCATACGGAAATCATGTTGCAAAAGTTTGGGGCCAGGGTCACTACAGCGGCAGACAATTTGACGATCAAGGTTGAACCAGGGGCAAAATTATCCGGCCAAGAGATTAGGGTTCCTGGTGATATTTCGTCAGCGGCTTTTTTCTTAGTGGCTGCTACGATTGTCCCGCATTCCGATTTGATTATTAAAAATGTTAACTTGAATCCAACTAGGACAGGAATTCTACGTGTTCTGCAAAGGATGGGAGCAGCAATTGATATTGACCGCTTACCAAATGATGGCGAACCGCTTGGAAGTATTGAAGTTCGTTCAGCACAATTGCAGCCAGTTAAAATTCATGCTGCCGAGATTCCAGCGATTATTGATGAATTACCACTAGTGGCTTTATTGGCAGCTTGTGCCGCTGGAACAAGTAAAATTACTGGAGCAGCTGAACTGCGGGTCAAAGAAACTGATCGGATCGCGACGGTTACAGCTGAACTTAAAAAACTTGGGGTTCAAGTTACGGAATTGCCAGATGGGATGATCATCCAAGGCATCTCCAACTGGCAGCAGCAAACGAACCAATTAGAAAGTTACGGTGATCATCGAATCGGAATGATGCTGGCGATTGCAGCGCTGCGATCTAAACAGCAGTTTTTCTTGAATCATGCTGAAGCAGTAGCAGTTTCTTATCCAGAATTTTTCAGTGATTTGCAAACATTGCTTCAAAATTCAAAGTAGGTGAAAGGATGAAAACAGTTTTTATCAATGGTTTAGGCCTAATTGGCAGTTCATTAGCACGTGCGATCAAAACAGCTGATCCGACGATTAAAATTATTGCTGCAGACCAAGATTCAACCACCTTAGAATTTGCTTTAAAAAAACAAATTATCGATCGAGCTACTAACAAGCTGACGGCTGCTCAAACTGCTGATTTTATAATTTTAGCTACACCGGTTACTATCATTATCCAAACTTTAAAGCAGTTGGCTAAGATGAAATTAAAGCCAGGAGTAATTATTACAGATGTTGGCAGCACCAAAACCCAAGTCATGACAGCAGCCAAATCCTTGTCAGCCAACACAACTTTTATCGGTGGTCATCCAATGGCTGGATCTCATAAATCTGGAGTAACTGCTGGACGGACGGATTTATTTGAAAATGCATTTTACTTTTTGATTGCACCAGCAGTTGATTCATGTCAAATCAATCGTCTAAAGGAACTGTTGCGGGCAACTAAAGTCAAATGGCTCGAGCTTTCGGCTGTAGAACATGATTATCTGGTTGGACAAATCAGTCATTTGCCACATATAATTGCTGCCGCTTTGGTTAATCAAACGCAACGTGCTTTTGATCACTCAGCTTTAGGGATGCGCATGGCGGCAGGAGGCTTTAAATCGATCACGCGCATTGCTTCTTCTGATCCGCAAATGTGGACGGCGATTTTAAAAACTAATCGAGCAGTTGTGGCAGCTCAGTTAACAGAGTATCTGCAAGAACTAACAATGATCAAGCAACAGCTTTTAGCAGCGGATCAAACAGCAATTTATAATTTCTTTGCAGCGGCTAAAACCAGTCGAGATCAGTTAGGACCCGAAAAAGTGGGCCGCGTCCCAGATTTTTATGATTTATTTGTCAATATTCCTGATCAAGTCGGTGCAATCGCGCAAATTACTAAAATTTTAGCTCAAGCCGAGATAAATTTAGTTAATTTGCATATTTTAGAGATTCGCGAAGAAATTGACGGTATCTTGCAGTTGATCTTTATGAGTCAAATGGATCAATATCAGGCTAAAGAGATCTTAATAGGTAATAATTATCAGGTAATTCAAAGGAAGTGAAAAAATGAAGGCAATTTTAGTTGGATTTATGGGAACTGGCAAAACAACGATTGGCAAGTTGTTAGCCCAAAATCTGCAAGTGCCACATTTTGATTTGGATCAAGTGATCGTCGAACATACTGGCTTGACTATTAATCAGCTATTTGAACGTTTTGGTGAAAAGACTTTCCGGAACTTAGAACATCAATTATTGCTGAATCATTTAAATAAAGATGGAATTTTATCAACGGGTGGCGGGACCCCAGTCATGAGTGACAACCTGACCTCATTAAAGCAAAGTCAAGTGCCGGTAGTTTTACTAGAGGCATCCATCGAAACAATTTTTAAACGAGTTAGTAACAACCAGGCGCGGCCGCTAGTCAATCAGCTTAGTTTTCAGCAATTAGCTGCGCTTAAGCAACAGCGAAATTCAAGGTACTATGCTTGTGCCGATTTGGTAGTTGCTACTGATGATTTAAGTCCAGTTCAGATCTCAACGAAAATCAATTTTTTTTTAAAGCAGCTGAAAAACTAATTGCTCAAAGTTTTGTTTTGGGTGGAAAAATGGTCAATTTAAATAGTTTTCAAGTATTTTAGTGGCTTAAAAAAGCAGTAAGAGAAAAATTGCCTCTTACCACTTAATTTTTAACAAAGTTAATTTTTAATAGCAAATTTGACGCAAACTCCTTCAGGCAATGGAAGATCCTTTTGCCGGCAGATCAGTTCGCCATTTAAGACGGAACGTTCAAATAAGGTAGCGTTATTGCTATTTTGATTAGCAGCTAAAAGAAATTGACCAGTCGGATCAATTTCAAAATCACGAGGGAACTTGCCCTCAGTTGAAATTAATTGCTGCAATTCTAATTGCTGTTTTTTCCAAGCAAAGACTGCTAGTGAGTCATGACCACGGTTAGAAACATAAACGAATTTGCCGTCAACCGAGATCTTGACAGCAGCAGCACCATTATGCTGTTGCCAGTTACTAGGAATGGTTGCTAATTGCTGGAGCAACTTAAATTTTCCAGTCGCTGGGTCGTATTGTAAGGCTGCTATTTGACTGCTTAATTCACCAACTAAAAAGGCAATCTGAGCTGTGGGATGAAAAACAAGATGACGGGGGCCAAAACCAGCTGGCAACTGCAAGATTTGTTCATTGAGCAACTGCCCATCAGCGGTAACAGAATAGGTATAGACTCGATCGGCACCTAAGTCACAGACTGCTAAGCGTTGATCAGGTGTTAGATCTGCGTAATGAATATGAGCCGCCTCTTGCTCAGGTCGTGGTCCATGACCAGTAAATTTCTTTTGAGCTAGCAACTTTAATGGTTCAGTGGCACTAGCTCGGAAAACTTTGACCATAGCAGTATGATAATTGGCCGTAAAGACTAAATGTCGCTGCGGATCAAGTCCAATATAACAAGGGGGGGCACCAAAAGCTAAATCTTTGGCAATCAGAGGAACTGATGGCGTTTGCAAAGAGAACTGGGCAATGCCGCCTTGGTTTGCTTGTTGGACAACTGAAAATAATTGCTGCTCTGCTGAAAGTTGTAAATAAGTCGGGTTAGCAATTTTAGTTAATAATTTAGGTTCAGAACACTGGCCTTGACTGGTATCTAGGACTGCTTGATAAATCCCTTGAGAAGTCCTTTTAGTGTAAGTTCCAAAGAAAATTTGTTCTAACATAATTAAGCAAACCTCCATAATCAGAGTTGTATAGAAATAAGTAATCAAATTAATCAATACAGATTCTACCGGCCATATGTTACAATAATATTGTATTTAAAACAAGTGTAAAGGAGCCTTGATGGCTATGTTAGAAGCAAAAGTTGTTGAAATTGGACCAGAGGCTGTCTCACCTGGTGATCCGTTATTGATTCTTTTTGATGAGACTGCATCACAACAATTAAGAAGAGTTTCAATCGTTCAGCGTTTTATTTCGGCAAACGACAACGGATTTCATCTTCAAGCTGGTGATCAGCTGTTGATCGATGACCAAGGCTATCAAGTCATTCACGTGGGCAAGTTGGTTGAAAATAATATGGATGCTATTGGTCATGCAACGCTTTTCTTTGAACCGGTTCCGAAACAACCGCAACATAATGGGATTTATTTGACTCCTTACCAGTTACCTCAAATTAAGGTTGGTAGTTTGATCCGTTATGTGCCACAAACTCATTAAAAAGAATTTTATTAAAAAACCAGTTAGGGAGTTATTTCCTTAGCTGGTTTTGACTTAAAAATTAAATTTGATCACCATTAAAAATTGAGTTCTTTACGATTACATAATCAACTTTTCGTAATGCAGAAAGTTCTTTTCCCCCAGCGTAAGAGATTGATGACTGTAAATCTTCACGCATTTCTTTTAAGGTATCAGCAATTTTTCCGCGATAAGGGACTAATAATTTTTTCCCTTCAACATTTTTATATTGGCCCTTTTGATATTGTGAAGCTGAACCGTAATAGACTTTATATTTTTGACCGTCTTTTTCGATTACATCGCCAGGAGTTTCTTCATGACCAGCAAATAAAGATCCAATCATACACATTGAAGCACCAAAACGAATCGATTTAGCAATGTCGCCATTGTAGCGAATTCCCCCATCAGCGATAATTGGCTTGCTGGCTGCTTTGCTGCAAAGGCGAACAGCTGCGAGCTGCCAGCCACCAGTTCCAAAACCAGTTTTCAATTTAGTAATGCAAGCTTTGCCAGGCCCAATGCCAACTTTGGTAGCATCGGCACCGGCATTTTCTAATTCGCGAACTCCTTCAGGGGTGCCAACATTTCCCGCAATCACGAAAGTACCCGGCAGCTTTTTTTTGAGATAGTGGATCATCTCGATCACAGTATCAGCATGACCATGAGCGATATCAATCGTGATATATTCTGGAACAAGATGAGACTTAGCTAAAGCATCGACTAGCTGATATTCTTTGGACTTGACGCCAACAGAGATTGAGGCAAACAGACCTCGTTGATGCATCCGCTTAACAAAAGGCAAACGCTCTTCTTCATTAAAACGATGCATAATGTAAAAATAGTCGTTTTGCGCCAACCAAACGGCTAAAGCTTCATCGATAATCGTCTGCATATTTGCTGGAACGACAGGAATTTTAAAGGTCATTGGACCAAATTTTATTTTGGTATCAATTTCTGAGCGACTTTTAACGATACATTTATTGGGAACTAATTGGATATCTTCGTAATCAAATACTTGCATAATAAGACCTCACATTCTGGATAAGCTAGAAATTTTCCACAAGCCTTGTATAATTTACTTCATAGCTAAGCAAAAGTCAAATAAAAAAACTGGATTTTTAAATAATATTCGGTTATTGCCAAAAAATGTTGATATGACTGATTAAGTTTTTATGGCTATAATTAGCTTAGAGATTATATTGAAAGGAAAATCATTATGGCAAAAAAGAAAAAAATCAAAAAAACTAATGAAGAAAGGATTTTAGATCAACATCACATTGAATATCAAGAAGTGTCTTTTGATTGGTTGAATCAAGGAATGACCGCTTTAGCAGAAGCTCAGGCAGCCGGTGTTGATCCTAAAAGCATTTTAAAAACGATCGTGTTGGAAGCTAACGGTGATGATCACGATTATTTAGTTGTTTGTCTGCCGCTGGAGTATGAAATTGATTTGAAAAAAATTGCCGCGCAGCTGGGAAAAAAGCAAGTTCATTTAGCAGATAACAAAAAGCTGATCAACATTACTGGCTATGTCCATGGTGCTAATACACCGATCGGCATTAGTTTTGCAAAAGACTTTCCAATTTATTTTGATCAGCGGATCAAATCCTTTGCACAAATTTCAGTTTCAGCTGGGAAGGTTGGACGCTCAGTTCGCGTTGATCAGCGGGCTTTAGTTCAGTTAGTCAAAGGAAAGTATCTTGAGGTCCAATAGATGAAAAAAATTGAGTTAGCGACAGTTTGGCTAGAAAATAATTTAGACCTTTTTCGTTGTCCGGATTGTCAACAGCCACTCTGTCAGATCAAAGGTTACAGTGTCGCTTGTCAGCAAGGTCACGTCTTTGACTTATCACGCAAAGGAACCCTTTTTTTGACTAGGCATCATTCAGCCAACAATTATGATGATAATAAATTTTGGCAGGCACGTCAGCGTTTATTGCAGCATGGCTTATTTGATAAAATTTATGCAAGAATCGGGACCTTGCTTCCAAAAAAGCCTTTAAATATTTTGGATGCTGGCTGCGGTCAGGGAGCAGCTTTAAATTATTTAGCACAGCAGCGAAATTTTAGTGATCAATTGGTTGGCTTTGATCTTTCAAAGAAGGCAATCAACTTGGCTACTCAAATTAATCGGCCGGCCTTTTTTTGTGTGGCAGACTTGGCAGCTTTGCCATTTACTAACCAAAGTTTCGATGTTTTGTTAGATATTTTTACTCCTTCAGCTTATGCAGAGTTTCAACGTGTCTTGCGTACCAAGGGACTGTTGATCAAAGTTATTCCAGCTAATGATTATTTAATCGAACTGCGGCATTTATTATATGAAAAGAATTCAGTGCATTATCAGTACAGTAATGAAAAAGTTCGGGATTTGTTTTTGCAACATTATCCACGAGCTCGTCAAATTCGAATAAATTATCAATTTCCTTTAAAAAATACTGATTTTCAAGATTTGTTGCAAATGACCCCTTTACAATGGGGAGCCTCTCAAAAACAATTATTATGGGCAGCTGGGCAAGACTTGCCGCAAATAACTATTGATGTTGACCTTTTAATTACAAATTTTAATTGAAAATAAACTTTTTCGTGAAAAAAGCTTGAAAAACAAAAAATTAGGTGTTTAAATTTCCTTAAGAAATCGGTTGTTAGTAATTAACGGAACTGTCGTTAGTTGCTGAATGATTGTACTTCATTTAACGTAGCCGTTCGCCGTGCCCACACCGAATGGCTACGCTTTTTTTGTCCAAAAATTTACAAATCGAGGTTTTTAAAATGACAAACCATATTGTTTTATTTGAACCGTTGATGCCAGCAAATACTGGAAATATTGCTCGAACCTGTGCCGGAACCAACACTGTTTTAGACTTGATCGAACCATTAGGATTTTCAACTGATGATAAACATTTGAAACGTGCGGGCTTGGACTATTGGGAAAGCGTTGATATTCGTTATCATGAAAATTTACCGACTTTTATGAAAGCTTTGCAAACTAATGCTAAATTTTTCTTGATTTCTAAATTTGCTCCGAAAGCTTACACTCAAGAGGACTTTCAACCTTGTGATCACGATTATTATTTTATTTTTGGCAAAGAAACGACCGGATTGCCGGAACAATTTATGCGGCAATATTATGAACATTGTTTACGGATCCCGCAAAACGATCAACATATTCGGGCTTTAAATCTGTCTAATTCAGCAGCTATCATTATTTATGAAGTTATGCGCCAGCAGAATTTTCCTAACTTAGAAATCAGTCATCATTATTCACATGATAAACTGAAGGACTAATGCTAAAATAAAAGACAGTCAAGATTTAGTTTAAGGGGGCAGCGATGTGGCCAGACGAAAAGCAACTCGGAAAAAAAGAAAAAAAAATTTCACCTTATCACCGCAAATCGTCGGTTTGATTTTTATAGCTTGGAGTCTGTTAGGAATGTTTCAAGCTGGCTTTTTAGGTGTTGCTTGTTTAAATGTTTTTCGGCTGCTGATTGGTGATTTGGGCTGGCTGGGTTTAGTTGTTTTACTTGTCTGGGGAATTTATTTGCTAGCGCTTGGCAAAGAACCAACATTTGCTCCATTGAAACTTTGGGGTGGCTTGGCGATTCTTTTAGGTCTTTGCTCATGGCTGACAGTTTGGTTTTTTTCTAAATTAGATCTGCATACGCATTTTATTAATATTACTTGGCAATATCTTTGGGCAGATTTAAGTACTAACAGTTCTGGCGGTCATGTTGGCGGTGGTCTCTTAGGCAGTCTGATTTATTCACTGACCTATTTTTTGGTCGGCCAGTTTGGTTCTTATCTGGCGGCTGCTTTAATTATCGCGGCTGGCTTTTGCCTTTTGACGGGACTGTCCTTTACTAAAACGCTGCATCAATTTTCAAAGGCGGTCATTTGGTTAATTAGACAGCTGATAACTGGTCTGAAGCTTGCTAGTAACTGGCTGGATGTTAAGCTCAAAACTTGGCATAATAAGCGGCAGCAATTAGCGATTACCCGCCAAGCCGGTCAAGCCGATTTAGCAGTTAAAAAAAAGGTTACGTCTACAACTGAGCAAGCCATTGATGAAGATACACCGGGTTTGACACAGACAGTTATTCAAACTGGAAGTTGGCAAAATGATTCTGCACAAATTCCAGCAACTGAAACTCAAATACCGGCCAAGAATGAGCTTTTAGCAACTAAAACCCAAGTTAAAGATGATTATCAGTTACCACCAATTTCATTGTTGCAAGAAGTAAAAGCAGCTGATCAAAGCTTAGAATATAAAAAAATTGAACATAACACCCAAATTTTACAGCAGACTTTTAAAAGCTTCGGTGTGGCTGTTGAAATTAAACGTGCAATTTTGGGACCATCCGTTACGAAGTATGAGCTTCATCCTGCAGTCGGAGTTAAAGTCAGCAAAATTGTCAATTTGGCAGACGACTTAGCTTTAGCTTTGGCGGCCAAGGATATTCGCATTGAAGCACCGATTCCTGGTAAACCATTAGTTGGCATTGAAGTGCCTAATCAACAAATCTCAACCGTTTCTTTCCGCAGTATTATGGAGGAACAACCAGCTGATCCGTCGCATCCTTTGCTAGTCCCAATTGGTCGTGATATCTCTGGCAAAGTTGTTCCAGTTGATTTGCAGAAAATGCCGCATTTATTGATCGCCGGTTCAACCGGTAGTGGCAAATCAGTTGCTATTAATTGTATTATTACCAGTTTGTTAATGAATTGTCGTCCAGATACGGTAAAGTTAATGTTGATCGATCCCAAAAAGGTCGAATTAGGAGTTTACAATGGGGTGCCACATTTATTAACACCAGTCGTCACTGATGCCCGGAAAGCTTCGAGGGCACTGCACAAATTAGTTGCCGAAATGGAGCATCGTTATGAATTATTTGCTAATACTGGTCAGCGTAATTTAAAGGGATATAATCAAATGATCGCCAGACAAAATCAAGAAACTGGCAGTCATGAACCATTGATGCCGTATATTGTGATCGTTGTTGATGAGTTATCCGATTTAATGATGGTTGCTTCTAACGAGGTTGAAGCAGCAATTATTCGTTTAGCCCAAATGGCCCGGGCGGCTGGGATCCACATGATCTTAGCAACTCAGCGTCCATCGGTTGATGTCATCACGGGGTTGATCAAAGCTAATGTCCCTTCGAGGATGGCCTTTGCCGTTTCCAGCGGAACTGATTCGCGAACAATCATTGATACCAATGGAGCAGAAAAACTGTTAGGTCGTGGGGATATGCTTTTTTTGCCGATGGGATTAAATAAACCGATCCGGGTTCAAGGCGCTTTTATTTCTGATCAAGATGTTGCTAATGTGGTTGACTTTATCAAACAAGAGCAGACAGCTGATTATGATGAAAAACTAATTGTTTCGGATGAAGAAGCTCAAGCAGATGCAACAGACGAACAACCGGAAGACGAGTTATTTCCTGAGGTCCTCAAATTAATTGCGCATGAACAGGCATGCAGCATTTCAATGTTGCAACGGCGCTTTCGAATCGGCTATAATCGAGCGGCACGTTTGGTCGATGAACTAGAAACTAAAGGAATCGTTGGTCCTGCGGAAGGCAGCAAGCCGCGCAAGGTGTTTATCGATCAACAGCCCAAAGATGATCAATAAATTTTAAGATTTGATCTTAGGAGGAAAAGTTTTGCGTAAACAAATCAAACCAGGAGTTTTTTTAACCGTCATCCCGATGAAACAGTTTAAGACAGTCAGAATAGCGGTTGATTTTTTAACTGAATTAAAACCACAGATGCAGACTAGCCGGCTATTACTGGCTAACTTTTTAGAAACTTGCTCAAACCAATATCCAACTCAACAAGCAATTGCTCGTCAGCTAGCTGCTTTATATGGGGCTGAATTTAGTGTTTCCAGTGGACGAAAGGGTCAGCTGCAGGTTTTAAGCTTTATGTTTGAAAGCTTGGCAGAACCATATAATCCACAAAAAAACAGTCTGCAAGCTGGAATTGATTTTTTAAATCAAATTATTTTTCATCCATTAGTGACTGGTAATGGGTTTGAAGTTAAAAATTTTGAACGAGAAAAATTAAATTTAAAAAAAATGTTGTTGTCAGTGGGTGATAATAAACAGCTGCTGACATATCTGAAATTGCAACAAACTTTCTTTAGCTCTGCGGCACAGCAGGAACCTTCATTTGGCACGTTAACTCAGTTAGAAAAGATTACTGCTCACAGTTTGTGGCAAGCTTATCGGCAGATGTTAGAACATGATCAAGTTGAAATCATTGTCTTAGGCGATGTTGACTTTGCTAAAGCGCAAGCAGCAGTGCAGACTTTTGAATTTCTTGCCAAAAATCAAAGAAATTTGCCTGTTTTCTATCAGCAAGAACTAGTAAAAAAAGCCAAGCACAGTCAGTTGCATCAGCCAGTTAGTCAAAGTAAACTTGATTTAGGATTTGCTTTACCAGTTTATTACGGAGACCAGCAATTTAGTGCTGCTTTGCTTTTTAACGCAATTTTTGGTGGATTGCCGATGTCCCGTTTGTTTTTAAAGGTTCGTGAGGCAGCTGGCCTAGCGTATTACGCCAGCAGTTCATATGACAGTTTTCGCGGCTGGCTAATGATTCAAACGGGAATCGACGCAAAAAATCGTGCTCAAGTCATTGAAATTATTTTGGAACAATTAGCTCATTTGAGAGCTGGTAGAATTACCGATTCTGAGTTAACGGATGCCAAACAGACGCTTCTGAACAATTATTATAGCCAGTTAGACAGCCAAAGCAGTGGCTTAAATCGAGCTTTATTTGGTAGCTTGACGCATAAAAGCTGGACAGCAGTTGAATGGAAAAAACAGCTGTTAGCCGTCGATTCAGCAGAGATCGCCCAAGTTGCTCAAAAGGCACAGCTGCAAGCAGTTACATTTTTAGAAGGGGAAAAATCAAATGAAAATTATTGATTATCCTGAATTTCGGGAGCATGAATGCATCACGCAACTGACGAATGGCTTAACGGTTAAAATTTTTCCTAAGAAAGGCTTCCACAAAACAGCTGCAATGCTGCGCGTTGAATTTGGTTCAATTGATGAGACCTTTGCGGTTGGTCAAGCAAAGGCTCAGCGGACTTTTCCAGCAGGAGTAGCTCATTTTTTAGAGCATAAAATGTTTGAGCAGCCGGATCATGATGCCTTTGAAACTTTCAGTCACTTGGGAGCAGACGCAAATGCTTTTACAACTTACACTAATACCAATTATTTGTTTACGACGGTTTTTAATGTCCGTGAAAATTTGGAAACACTGTTGGATTTTGTACAGGAACCTTATTTTCAACCAGCAGCAATTGAACGTGAAAAAAAAATTATCGGTCAAGAAATCAAAATGTATGCCGATGATCCTAGTTGGCAATTATATGCAGGAATTTTAGCTAATTTATATCCCAAACATCCATTGGCAAAAGATATTGCGGGGACCTTAACTTCGATCCAACAAATCACGGCAACGGATCTTTTGGAATGCTATCAGGCTTTTTATCATCCAACAAAAATGACCTTAATGGTAGCCGGCGCTGTTGATCCCAATGAAGTTCTTGACTGGATTGTGACCAATCAAGCGCAAAAAAAATTTCCTCCAGCTAAAAAAACTTTTCGGGCGAATTTAACTGCTCAAGAAATTCAAGGCCCGACAATTAAAAACAGAACAATTATTTTACCGACTCAACGAGTCAAGGTAGCCTTTGGAGTTAAAGGTACTGATTCAGTGGAAATCACTTCCAAGTCCGGTTTAAAATATTCCTTAGCGTTGGAGATGGCCAGCAGTTTGTACTTTGGCGAACTTTCCGATAATTACCAGCGCCTTTATCAGCAAGGCTTAATTGATGACAGTTTCAGTTTTGAAATTCAGGTCGATCGTGGGTTTCATTATTTAGTCTTGACCGGAGAAACTGAATCAGCTGCAAAATTATTTACCAACTTGGAACAAATCTTTTCACAAACCGCAACAAGTTCTCCAATCACAGCTAATCAATTTGAGATGGCCAAGCGAGATCTTTTAGGTGGCGAAATTGCTGCTTTGGATTCAGTTAGCAGTATTTTAAATCAAGATCAGGGATTATTGTTTGATCAAGCAACTATTTTTGACCAGATCAAAGTCATTGAAGAGTTAGATTTGATAACAGTTGTAAATGCTTGGCAATGTTTTTTGCAAACTGCGAGTTTTAGCAAATTTGAAATTGATCCAAGAGGTGAAAATCAGTGATAAAATGGGCTTTGATCATTGGTGCTTCAGGCGATATTGGAACACAAATCGCTGAGGAGCTGGCAGCTGATGGCTGGTCGTTATATTTACATTATTTTAAATCAAGTGAGCGTGCTCACCAATTGCAAAAAAAATTGACAATGAAATTTGCAAGACAAGATTTTTTGCTGGTCCAAGCTGATTTGACAACTGACCAGGCGGTGGATGAACTTAGCCAGCAGTTGTTTAGTTTAGATGCACTCATCTTTGCACAAGGAACGACGAACTATGGGCTTTTTCAAAAACTGCCAGCTAGAGAAATGGCTAAAATGGTGCAAATGCAGCTTCTGTCGCCGTTGCACTTGATTCAAGTTACGGCGGACAAATTAGCCATTAATCATTTTGGCCGAATCATTTTCATTGGTTCGATTTATGGCGGAGTTGGCAGTGCAATGGAAGTCGGTTATAGTACGGTCAAAGGAGCTTTAAGTGCTTTTGCCAATGCTTACAGTAAAGAAGTGGCATCATTAGGAGTGACCGTAAATGTAATTGCACCTGGAGCGGTTGCGACTCGCATGAACAATATGTTTTCTCCAACGGTTCGTCAAGCTGTGGCAGCTGAGATTCCTGCCGGACATTTTGCCAGCAGTCAGGAAATAGCTTACTGGGTCAAAGTGATTCTAGCTACAGAAGCTGATTATTTGACTGGTCAAACAATTTATGTAACTGGAGGTTGGCTGAAATAACCAATTCTTAATTAATATTTATCCAAGCCTATGCTATACTTAAATTAGGTTTTTAATTAAAAATGATATCGGGATTATTTAAATGGAGAGTTGTTTAAATGAGTGAAATAGGAAAAACTTTAAAATCAGCACGAATTGAAAAGGGCTATACTTTAGATGACTTGCAACAAATCACCAAAATTCAAAAAAAGTATTTGATTGCAATTGAAGAGGAAAATTTTGCGGCTTTACCAGGTGTCTTTTATGTTCGGGCATTTATTAAACAATATGCTGAGACGGTCGGCTTAAATCCAGCTGAGTTATTAAACCAATTACAGTCTCCAAAACAGCAAGTAGAAACAGTTGAAGAACCAACAACCAGAACAGCGGCTACAAAAAAAGATTTGCAACGAACGGATCGTTTCAATCATTTTTTGAATCTATTACCAACGATTATTATTGTGGCAGTAGTTGTGGTCATTTTAGGGTCGATTTACTTTGTGGCTTGGAATAATCATCAAAAGAATTCCAGTTCTCAGGAGATTCAAAGCAGCAAGGTTTCGGTTTCTTCTTCCAGTACTAAAAGTCAGAAAAAATCAGAAAATTCTACCACTAAGAAGAGTTCGCAAGCTAGTTCAAGTTCAGCAAAGCAGAATTCGACTAAAAAGAAATCAACTAAACAAAAAACTAGCCAAAAAATTAAGCTTACCAGCAATTCAGGCCAGTCTTTTGTTTATGAACTGACAACTGCTAAAAAACAAACAAGTAAAATTAAATTAACGGCAAGTGCCAAAGCTTGGAGTGCGATTTCAATTGATGGCAGTCAGCAATGGCAAGGAACATTAACTGCTGGACAATCGCATGAAGTGTCGCTTCCAGCAGATGCTACCAAACTTTCATTCAATTTGGGGAATTCTAAGGCAACTTCAATTACGATCAACGGGAAAAAATTTAACTTTTTGAAAGATAACAGTACATTGACGGTTAGAACGTTGACTGTTAATGTCCAAAGCCAAGATTGATTGAAAGGATGTTTTTGATGAACTTGCCGAATAAATTAACGGTCATTCGGATTTTCTTGATTCCGGTTTTCATGATCGTCTTATTAGTTCCCTGGAATTGGGGTGGTGTTGCGGTTGGTGGCACGGTGATTCCAGTTGCTCAGATTTGGGGAGCTGTGATTTTTGCAACTGCTTCGATTACTGATTTCGCTGATGGGCAAATTGCCCGGCGACATCATTTAGTAACAAATTTTGGGAAGTTTGCTGATCCATTAGCCGATAAAATGTTGGTTATGACAGCTTTTATTATTTTAGTTTCGCTGCAAAAAGTTCCTGCTTGGGTTGCTGCAATTATTGTTTGTCGCGAACTAGCAGTAACTGGATTACGATTGATTGTAGTCGAAAATGATGGTGAGGTAATTGCTGCCGCTATGCCTGGAAAAATTAAGACAACAACCCAAATGCTGGCAATTATTTTCTTATTTTTAAATAATATTTTCTTTGCAGCAATTAATTTTCCAATTGGTGAAATCTTGTTGTATATTTGTCTATTTTTTACGGTTTATTCTGGAATTGATTATTTTGTGCATAGCCGTGAAATTTTTGCAGATTCATTTGGCAAATAAAATTTAAATTATATTAAACCCGGGTGATTTGCCGCGGGTTTTTTTAAAGACTTTTTTGACTTCTTAGCGTATATTAAGACGGAGGGATAATTGTGAATGCTGAAATCATAGCAGTTGGAACAGAAATATTACTTGGACAAATTGTCAATACCAATGCACCATTTGTTGCTAAACGCTTAGCAGATTTAGGAATTGATGTTTACTATCAATCCGTTGTCGGTGATAATCAGCAACGTTTAACAGCTGCAATCAAATTAGCAACTACTCGTAGCAACTTAGTAATTTTAATTGGTGGCTTGGGTCCGACTAAAGATGATTTGACTAAACAGACGGTCGCAGCATTTTTAGGTAAAAAGTTACAGAGTGAACCGGTAGCTTTGAAAAAAATTGAAAGCTATTTTGCTGAAACTCATAAAACAATGACCGCAAATAATCGTTTGCAAGCATTGTATATTGCGGATTCGCTCCCACTAAAAAATGAAACTGGTTTTGCTGTTGGTGATTTTTACCGTGATCCTGCCAAAACTGATTTCTTGTTGCTTCCGGGACCGCCAAGTGAGATGCAACCAATGTTTGTTAAACAAGCAATTCCTCAACTGCAAAAGACTTATTTGAATCAACACGTGCTGGCTTCAAGGGTTATGCGTTTCTTTGGTATTGGTGAATCAATGATTGCGGCAAAATTGGCAGATTTAATTGACCAGCAAACTAATCCGACTTTAGCGACTTATGCCAAAGAAAATGAGGTAACCTTGCGATTAACAGCTACAGGTCAGTCCGATTTAGCAGCGACCAAATTACTTGATCAACTTGAGAAAGCAGTTAACAATCGGATTGGCGATTATTTTTATGGGTATGGTGATGATAATAGCTTGGCAAAAGTAGTTGTCAATTTATTGAAACAGCAAGGGTTGAGCATAACAGCAGCTGAAAGTTTGACGGCTGGAAAATTTCAAGCGACTTTAGCTGATGTTCCGGGAGTTTCACAAGTTTTTCCAGGTGGCTTTGTGACCTATTCTAAAGCAGCTAAAAAGAGCTTATTAGGGATTCCAACTGAAATTGTTGATCGTTATGGAGTGGTCAGTTCACAAACGGCTGAATGGATGGCTAAACGGGCACAAGCTCTATTACAGACGGATATCGGAGTTTCGTTTACCGGTGTAGCAGGACCAGCTAAATTAGAAGGTCAGCCGGCTGGAACGGTTTGGATCGGGCTAAGTTTTAAGGATCAGCCAGTTGAGAGCCAAGTCTTTCATTTTTCAAAAACGCGACCATTTATTCGCGAAAGAACAGTTTTAACCGGACTTGACTGGATCAGAAGAAAACTGGTAAAATAGGGCGAACGGTTGTTCGATTAATTTTTTGAAAGAATCTTAATAGACAATTATGTTTACTGAAGGAGGAATTGATTTTGGCCGATGAAAGAAAGGCAGCCTTAGATGCAGCTTTAAAAAAAATTGAAAAGAACTTTGGCAAAGGTTCAATTATGCGAATGGGTGAAAAAGCTGATACTAAAATTTCAACTGTTTCAAGTGGCTCATTAGCTTTGGATGAAGCTTTGGGAGTCGGTGGTTATCCAAGAGGAAGAATTGTTGAAATTTATGGACCTGAAAGTTCTGGTAAAACAACGGTCGCTTTGCATGCAGTGGCTGAAATTCAAAAACAAGGCGGCGTAGCGGCTTATATTGATGCTGAAAATGCCCTTGATCCAGCTTATGCAACTAACTTAGGCGTTAATATTGATGAACTGTTGCTTTCACAGCCAGATACAGGTGAACAAGGACTTGAAATAACCGATGCCTTGGTTTCATCAGGGGCAATTGATATTGTAGTTGTTGATTCAGTTGCGGCATTGGTTCCAAGGGCTGAAATCGAAGGGGAAATGGGCGACTCACATGTCGGTTTGCAAGCTAGATTAATGTCACAAGCTCTGCGTAAGTTGTCGGGTTCGATCAATAAAACTAAAACGATCGCAATTTTTATTAATCAGATTCGCGAAAAGGTGGGGGTTATGTTTGGTAATCCAGAAACAACACCTGGTGGCCGAGCTTTGAAGTTTTATTCAACGATTCGGTTAGAAGTCAGACGAGCAGAACAAATTAAAAATGGGACTGACATTATTGGTAATCGTGTAAGAATCAAAGTAGTTAAAAACAAAGTTGCTCCGCCATTTAAACGGGCTGAAGTTGATATTATGTATGGAGAAGGTATTTCTAAAACCGGTGAATTAGTTGATATGGCAGTTGAAAAAGACTTATTAAATAAAAGTGGCTCTTGGTATTCTTACGGTGATGAACGAATTGGTCAAGGGAGAGAAAATGCTAAACAATATCTTAAGGGTCATCCGGATTTGATGGCAGAATTGACTAGAAAGGTTCGCCAAGCTTACGGAATTGATCCAACTGAGGCAGATAGTGAAGATACTAAAGTAGATGAAAATTTGCCTGAAGGATAAAATTTGAATATCGACAGATTAAATAATTTTGTGAAAATGGTTCTGAGAGATTAACTGTCCTCAGAACCATTTTAAATAATTGGAAATTAGTTTATGTTGACATTGACCTAGTTTAAACCGTAAAATAACAATGTATGCATAATTAAACATCAAATCAATGATTATGTTTGCTTTTTAATCATTTATAACGATGTGGAGGTGAAATTTTGAATGCAATATTGCTTTACCTCGTCATCGCTCTTGTAACTTTGGGTATTGGATTTGCTTTTGGTATAGTTTTTCGTAAGCAAAATTATGAAAAAAAACTTGATGCAGCAACGCAAACTTCGAAGGGAATTATCGAAAACGCTAGGAAGGAAGCAGCTGCTAAAAAAAGAGAGGCTATTTTAGAAGCTAAGGACGAAAGTCATCGTTATCGCAGCGAGATAGAAAAAGAGTTGAAAGAAAGACGTTCGGAGATTCAAAGACAGGAAAATCGATTATTGCAGCGGGAAGAGAATCTTGATCGTAAGGATTCTTCCTTAGAGCAACGTGAGCAAGGATTAGTTCAAAAAGAGAATCGAATTGAAAAGTCAAAAAAGGATTTGGAAAAACGTCAGCAAGAAGCAGACTCTTTGGTCAAACAACAACAAACTGAACTAGAACGCGTTGCCGCTTTGACTCAGGAACAGGCAAAAAAAGAGATCATGACAACAACTAAAAATGCTATGAATCATGAATTAGCAGTTATGATCAAAGAAAAAGAAGCACAAGCGCAAGCAGAAGCCGATCGAACTGCAAGGGATCTGATCGCGCAAGCAATCGAACGGAGTGCTGCTGACACAGTTTCGGAAACAACTGTTTCGGTCGTGTCGTTACCAAATGATGAAATGAAGGGTCGAATAATTGGGCGTGAAGGTCGAAATATTCGGACGTTAGAAACATTAACTGGCATAGATCTGATAATTGATGATACTCCTGAAGCTGTTGTCTTAAGTGGATTTGATCCAATCCGGCGTGAAATAGCTAAGATGGCCCTCGAAAAATTGATTCAAGATGGCAGAATTCATCCAGCAAGGATTGAAGAAATGGTTGAAAAAGCCACTAAGGCAATGGATGCTAAAATTCGTGAAACTGGTGAAGAAGCTATTTTTGAATTGGGACTGCATTCAGTTCACCCTGATTTGATTAAAACAATTGGCCGGTTGAAATATCGGACCAGCTATGGTCAAAATGTTTTAGATCATTCTATTGAAGTGGCTAAAATTGCTGGGGTCCTAGCAGCTGAATTAGGGGAAGATCCTAATTTGGCTAAACGAGCAGGTCTACTGCATGACATTGGCAAGGCCATTGATCATGAAGTCGATGGCTCTCACGTTCAAATTGGAGTTGAGTTGACTAAAAAGTATCATGAAAGTGATGTAGTCATTAACACAATTGCCTCACATCACGGAGATGTTGAACCAAAATATACAATTGCAGTTTTGGTTGCAGCTTCAGATGCAATTTCGGCTGCTCGGCCTGGAGCTCGAAGTGAATCGCTGGAGAATTATATTCATCGGTTGGAAAAACTTGAGAAAATTACTAACAGTTTTGACGGTGTTAAGAAGAGTTATGCGATTCAAGCAGGTCGGGAAGTTCGAGTAATCGTTAAACCAGATGAGGTTAATGATTTAGAATCAGTAGTTTTAGCGCGTGACATTAAAAATAAGATCGAAAATGAATTAGAATACCCAGGTCATATCAAAGTTACAGTTATTCGAGAGACGCGAGCAATTGAATATGCAAAATAATCGACTTTTTCAAAAAGACATAATAAATTGATTAAAAAATCTTGGTGAAACTACAATAAAGCATTAGTTTTATTGTAGTTTTTTCTATCTGGAATTTTAAATGAACTACTTTTCGCACCTAGGAAATAAAAATGCTAAAATATATAAATAGGTTACTTAGAAAAGGGGAAAAAAATGCGAATTTTATTCGTCGGCGATATTATGGGGAATGCAGGGCAGGAAATGCTCGAAACATATTTGTCGCAGTTGAAACAAAAGTATCATCCACAAGTAACGGTTGTTAACGGTGAAAATGCAACTCATGGCAAGGGAATCGATCGTCACGCATACAAGAGGTTATTGTCTGCTGGTGCGGATGTCATCACGATGGGAAACCATACTTGGGATAATCCAGCAATTGAAGAATTTATTGGTGAAGCCAATAAGTTGATCAGACCAGCTAATTTTTCAGCTGGTCAAGTACCAGGCAAAGGTTACACGTTAATCCAAATCAATCAGTTAAAGCTGGCAGTCGTAAATTTACAGGGTCGGGTTTTCATGTCACCGTCTGATGATCCCTTTGCAATTGCTGAGCGGTTAATTGAGCGTTTGCTCAAACAAACAAAATTGATCGTAGTCGATTTTCATGCGGAAACAACCAGTGAAAAGGAAGCTTTTTCTTGGTGTTTTGATGGTAGAGTTTCAGCAGTAATCGGGACTCATACTCATGTGCAGACGAATGATGCTCGCATTTTGCCACAAGGAACGGCCTTTTTGAGTGATGTCGGTATGACCGGACCTTATGATGGCATCTTAGGAATGCAAAGGCCTGAAGTCATTAAGCGTTTTGTCAACCAAATGCCGACCCGCTTTGAAGTTGATGAACAAGGCCGACGCTGTTTGGGAGCTTGCTATGTAGACTTGGATGATGTGTCCGGCAAAGCAAAACAAATTCAAACGATTCAAATTAATCCAGATCATCCATTCATGTTTTAAAGGAGAATTCTAATGCCACAAAAAACTAAAAAAACGCCAATGATGGAACAGTATTTGCAGGTTAAGCAACAATATCCAGATGCCTTCTTGTTTTATCGTCTAGGTGATTTTTATGAAATGTTTTATGATGATGCAATCAAAGGTGCGCAAATTTTAGAGTTAACTTTAACGACTAGGAATAAAAATGCGGCTGAGAAAATTCCAATGTGCGGGGTTCCGCACCACGCTGCGCAAAGCTATATTGATACCTTGGTGGATCAGGGGTATAAAGTTGCTATTTGTGAGCAAATGGAAGACCCTAAGTTGGCTAAGGGAATGGTCAAACGCGAGGTTATTCAGGTTGTCACTCCGGGAACAATCACTGACAACGGAGCAAAAGAAGCTAAAGAAAATAATTACTTAACGGCAATTCATCAGCAAGCTGATCATTTTGGCTTTGCTTATGCTGATTTATCAACCGGTGAATTAAAATCTGCTGTACTTGAGAGCCCACAAGTTTTGTTGAATGAATTAATAAGCTTGCGGACCAAAGAAGTAGTTATTGATGATTCAGTCACTGAAAAGACTTTAACAGTGATCGATCCTTTAAGAATTATGATTTCGCACCAAGCCAAAGAACAAACTAGTGCCGAAGTTAGTTATGCTTTGCAAGATATTCAAAATGGTTTAGAACAAACTGTTTTGAGTCATTTATTAACATATTTAGTTCGGACACAAAAGCGCAGTTTAAGTCATTTACAAAAAGCTGTACATTATGAACCTTCAGATTTTTTAAAGATTGATCATGCTTCTAGCAGGAATCTGGAACTCTTGCAAAATAATCGGACTGGCAAGAAGCAAGGAACTTTGTTATGGCTGCTTGATCAAACCAAAACAGCGATGGGTGGTCGAATGCTTAAACAGTGGTTAGAGCGGCCATTACTGTCAGTTAAAAAAATAAAATTGCGGCAAACACGTGTCAAAAACTTGCTTGATCACTATTTTGAGCGTAGCGAATTGCGCGATGAATTAACCCGAGTGTATGACTTGGAAAGACTTGCTGGTAAAGTTGCTCTGGGAACCGTCAATGGGCGTGATTTATTACAGCTCAAGCAATCATTACAGCAGGTGCCAAAGATTCGCTATTTGCTGACAACAATTGATGATGGCAGTTTTAAAGGCTTGTTAACCAAGATTGACCCAGTAGCCGAGGTTGTTGATTTGATCGATCGGGCAATCGTTGATGATCCGCCAATGTCAGTTACTGATGGTAATTTGATCAAAGAAGGTTTTGATCAAGAGCTTGATAAGTATAAAGATGCGATGAAAAATGGTAAACGCTGGCTAGCTAAATTAGAAGCAGATGAACGGCAGGCAACTGGCATTAATAATCTAAAAATTGGTTTTAATCGGATTTTTGGTTATTACATTGAAGTTTCCAAAACCAATTTGAATAAACTCCCGCCGGATCGCTACCAGCGAAAACAGACTTTAACGAATGCCGAGCGTTTTATTACCCCAGAGTTAAAAGAAAAAGAAGATTTGATTCTCGGAGCTGAGAACAAAGCTGTTGATTTGGAATACCGTTTATTTGTTGATTTGCGTGAACAAATCAAAGATTATATTAAACGTCTTCAGCAGCTGGCAGCTAGTGTTGCGGCACTGGATGTTTTGCAAAGTTTTGCAGTTGTCAGCGAACAGCAGCATTTCGTGCTACCGCAGTTGACCAAAAAACATGAAATTGCAATTTCAGCTGGTTGGCATCCTGTTGTGCAGGAAGTTATGGGTCAGCAGAGTTACGTGCCAAATGACATTAGGATGCCTGAAAATTTAAATATTTTGTTGATTACTGGACCAAATATGTCTGGTAAAAGCACCTATATGCGGCAACTGGCACAGACCGTAGTTTTGACTCAAATTGGTTGCTTTGTACCTGCCAAAAAAGCCAAATTACCAATTTTTGATCAAATTTTTACCCGCATTGGTGCAGCTGATGATTTGATTGGCGGTCAATCAACGTTTATGGTCGAAATGCAGGAAGCTAATCAAGCTTTGGAACATGCTACCCAAAATAGTTTGATTTTATTTGATGAGATTGGCCGTGGGACAGCAACCTATGATGGAATGGCCTTGGCTCAAGCAATTATTGAATATGTTCATAATGTGATTCATGCTAAAACTTTATTTTCAACGCATTATCATGAATTAACATTCCTAGATCAGAATTTGAAACAGTTAGCAAATGTCCACGTTGGTGCGGTCGAAAAAAATGGTACGTTAACATTTTTACATCGGGTCGAAGCAGGCCCAGCAGATAAATCTTATGGAATTCACGTTGCCAAATTAGCTGGCATGCCGGAAAAATTATTGCGGCGGGCAGCCAAATTACTTGCAGACTTGGAAACTCAGGCTCAAAGCGATTCACGGACTAAATCTTCACTTTCTACAAGTTTCCCAAAAAAGTCAAAGGATCAACAGCTTTCATTATTTGTCCCCGAGCAAGTTCCACTTTCCAGCCAACAACAACAGCTAATTGCTGAGATCAAACAAGCAGATTTAGTTTCAATGACTCCACTAGCTGCTTTAAATCAATTATTCAAATGGCAAAAGGAATTAAAACAAAAGTGATTGGAGGAATTAGATGACTAGGATCAAAGAGTTGCCAGCAATTTTAGCTGATCAAATAGCTGCTGGTGAAGTAGTTGAACGACCAGCTTCAGTTGTTAAAGAGCTAATTGAAAATGCAATTGATGCTCAAAGTACACAAATTGATGTTTATGTCGCTGATTCTGGACTTTCATTGATCAAAGTTATTGACAATGGACAGGGAATAGCTGCTGATGAGCTTGAATTGGCGTTCAGACGGCATTCGACCAGTAAATTGCATGACAAAAGTGGTTTATTTAAAATTAAAACCTTAGGCTTTCGTGGTGAAGCGCTGCCGAGTATCGCTTCAGTTGCCGATGTGACTCTGAAAACGGCAATGACTGACGGGCAAGGGATGGAAATTGAGATTCGCGGTGGTCAGCAAGTGGATAAAAAGATAATTGCGCGGCCACAAGGAACTGAGGTCATAGTGAAGGCATTGTTTTATAATACGCCAGCGCGGTTAAAATATTTAAAAAGTCCACAGACGGAGTTAGCAGTGATTAGCGATATAGTTGACCGTTTAGCACTTGGTCACCCTGAAATTGCTTTTTCTTTGCACAATAATGAACGGGCTTTATTACAAACTGCTGGGAATAGTAATCTTCAGCAGACGATCAGTGCAATTTATGGAGTGAAAAATGCCCAACAGATGTTGTCAGTTCATGCCAATGATCTTGACTTTACAATTGACGGTTTTGTATCTTTGCCAAAGTTAACGCGGGCAACTAAAAATTATATTACGTTGTTGTTGAATGGCCGTTACATTCGTAACTATCAGTTGGCTAATGCTGTGATCAAGGGATATGGTTCGAAACTGATGGTTGGCCGTTACCCATTGGCAGTTGTTGCTTTGAAATTAGATCCAGTCCTTGTTGATGTTAACGTTCATCCGACAAAGCAAGAAGTTAGGATCAGTAAAGAAAAACAGCTGTGTGAATTGATTAAAACCGCGATTTATCAGCGGTTAGCTACTGAAAATCTAATTCCAGATGCCTTGGATAATTTTAAATCTGCACCAACTAGTCTGGATTTTGCAGACTTAGATGCAAAGCTCAATGAGACTTCACAACAGTATCATCATCAAGATCAGCCGATAGTTGTGACTAATCAGGCTTTGAAATCTCAACAACCAACCAAAGAAATGGCAACCAAGACGTCGGTCACAGCAGCCAGCATGTCAGCAGCTAAAAAAGCAATAATTATTGAAAAACGTCAAGATTTGACAGAGAAACTTAAAAATTGGGACCAAAAGTATCAAAACAAGCGAGTACTTGAAGAGCCTCAAGTAGCTGTTAATTCAAAGACGACAATGGTTACGGCTAGCGAACAATCAGAACCAATAAAAAAAAGATTTCCAGATTTGCGTTATTTAGCACAAATTCATGATACGTATCTTCTGGCAGAAGCAGAAGATGGTTTTTATTTGATCGATCAGCACGCCGCTCAGGAACGTTGCAAATATGAGTACTTTAGAGTAGCGATGGGGGAAGTTGCCAAAGATCAGCAATCTTTATTAGTGCCCTTAGTCCTCGATTATTCAACCAGTGATGCCTTGATCATTCAAAAAAACATAGCTAAATTGGCTGAGGTTGGTGTGCAACTGGAAGAATTTGGTCAAAATAGTTTTATTATTCATCAACATCCAACTTGGTTTGAAGATGGTAAGGAAGAAACAATGATCCGAGAAATGATCGACTGCCTTTTGCGTGATGGCAAGATCTCAATTGCGGCTTTTCGGGAACAGACAGCAATTAATATGAGTTGTCGGCTATCGATTAAGGCCCATCACCATCTTGATGATCGGCAAGCCCGAGCATTGCTCAGTCAGTTGGCAGAGTGTGAGAATCCATTTAACTGTCCGCATGGCCGTCCAGTTCTGATCCATTTTTCCAAAAGTGCTTTGGAAAAAATGTTTAAACGCATTCAAGATCCGCATCAAAGTCAAAGAAATCAGCTATAATTAACGGAGGAATAAAATGTATGATTATCTAGTTGGCAAGATAGCTAAGATCGATCCGGCGTATATTGTTATTGAGGTAGGTGGAATTGGCTTTCTGGTTTATGCAGCTAATCCTTTTAAATTTAAAATTGGTCAAGAACAAAAAGTTTTTGTTTATCAGGCAGTCAGAGAAAATGATATTTCACTCTATGGCTTTCAGACCCAAGCCGAAAAAAAGTTATTTGTTAAGTTACTGAATGTTTCAGGGATTGGTCCTAAGAGTGCTTTAGCAATTTTGGCAACTGACGATCTTAATGGCTTAATAACAGCTATTAGCAGCAATAACATTTCTTATTTAACAAAATTTCCTGGTGTTGGTAAAAAGACAGCTCAGCAGATTGTTTTGGATTTGAAAGGGAAGCTAGTAGCAAACACAGTCCAGACGACCTTAACTCCTGCAACAGAAATTGATTCAGGCATATTGCAGGAGGCTTTAGCAGCTTTAGCAGCGTTAGGCTATACTAGAAACGAGATTAAAAAAATTACTCCTAAATTGGAGCAGGCTGCAGCACAAACAACGGATGAATATTTGCGCTTAGGTTTGAAGCTTTTAATGAAAAACTAGGAGGTGATTGAATGTCAGATAAAGACCGGCTGGTATCTAATCAGCCAGTTGGCGATGAAGCAAATGATTTTTCATTACGTCCCAGATCTTTTGATCAATATATTGGGCAAACAGCGATCAAACATGAATTGAAAGTCTATATTCAAGCTGCTAGGAGTCGTCAAGAAGCCTTAGATCATGTCCTATTATATGGACCACCTGGATTGGGTAAGACAACCTTAGCAATTGTCATTGCTAATGAGATGCAAGTCAATTTACGGACAACTAGCGGACCAGCGATTGAAAGACCGGGTGATTTAGTAGCGCTTTTGAATGAACTCGAAGCGGGGGATGTTTTATTTATTGATGAGATCCATCGGTTGCCAAAAGTGGTTGAAGAAGTTTTGTATTCAGCAATGGAGGATTTTTATGTTGATATTGTGATTGGGCAAGGACCAACTGCACATCCAGTTCATTTCACTTTACCGCCGTTTACTTTAATTGGGGCCACAACGCGGGCTGGATTATTATCAGGGCCATTACGTGATCGGTTTGGAATTGTTGCTCACATGAAGTTTTATGATCAGATAGAACTGACCAAGATCGTTAAACGAACTGCTAAGTTGTTGCAGACCCAAATTAGTGATTCTGGGGCTCAAACGATTGCTGGTCGTTCTCGCGGGACGCCACGAATTGCTAATCGGTTATTAAAAAGAGTTCGTGACTTTGCTGAAGTGCAGCATGATCAGGTAATTGACCAATCAACAGCTGATGCAGCTTTAAAAATGTTACATGTTGATAAATTAGGCTTGGATGACACCGATCGACAATTATTAAAAGTTATGATTCAATTTTATAATGGTGGTCCAGTCGGCATTAACACCTTGGCAGCCAATATTGGCGAGGAAGTTGAAACGCTCACTGAAATGGTTGAGCCATTTTTACTGCAATTAGGTTTGATCAAACGGACTCCGCGCGGTCGCGTAGCCACGTTCAATGCTTATCAACATTTAAATTTGCCATATCATAAAAAAGATTAAAAGAAGAGGATGGAAATTTTGACAGAGGAACATTTAACAACAGAAGATTTCGATTATGAGCTACCAAAAGAATTGATCGCTCAAACACCGCTAAAACAGCGTGATCATTCCCGCTTATTGATTTTGGACAGTCAAACCGGAAAGTATCAGGATGATGTTTTTTATAATGTCATTGATCAATTAAATCCTGGTGATGCCTTGGTAATGAATGATTCACGGGTCATGCCGGCACGTCTTTATGGTGAAAAGCCAGATACTGGTGGCCATTTAGAGGTTTTATTGTTGAATAACACTGACGGTGATAATTGGGAAACGCTAATCAAGCCAGCGCGTCGGGCAAAGATTGGAACCAAGATCACGTTTGGCAATGGTGAACTCAGGGCAGTTGTCACTAAAGAACTTGAACATGGTGGTAGAATGATTAGGTTTGAATATGACGGTATTTTTATGGAAATCCTAGATCGTTTAGGTGAAATGCCACTGCCGCCGTATATTAAACAAAAACTTGAAGATCCAGAAATGTATCAAACAGTTTATTCCCGGGAAATTGGTTCAGCGGCTGCTCCAACAGCTGGATTGCATTTTACCAAAGAATTATTGCAAAAAATCGCTGATAAAGGAGTTCAGTTGGTTTATCTAACCTTGCATGTGGGACTAGGAACTTTTCGTCCGGTTTCTGAAAAAAATATTGAGGATCATCAGATGCATAGTGAATTTTACCGTTTGAGTGAAGACGCTGCCCAAACTTTGAATGATGTTCGTAAAAATGGTGGGCGGATCGTTGCAACAGGGACAACCGTGATTCGGACCTTGGAAACAATTGGTACAAAATTTAACGGTGAAATCAAAGCTGATAGTGGTTGGACAGACATTTTTATTTATCCAGGCTATCAATGGCAGGTTGTTCAGGCCTTTATCACCAACTTCCATTTGCCAAAATCAACGTTGGTTATGCTAGTTGCTTCATTTACTGGCAGAGAAAATATTTTGAATGCTTATCGACATGCTGTTTCACAAAAATATCGCTTCTTCAGCTTTGGCGATGCAATGTTTATTAAATAACAAAGATAGGAGAATTTGTATGTCACAACCAGCTGTAAAATATCGGCTGATCAAAGAAGAAAAACACACTGGTGCAAGATTGGGCGAATTAATTACGCCACATGGGACGTTTCCAACACCAATGTTTATGCCAGTTGGAACTCAGGCAACTGTTAAAACGTTGACGCCTGAAGAATTAAAAGCAATGGGTGCCGGCGTAATTCTTTCAAATACTTATCATTTATGGTTGCGTCCGGGAGAAAAAATCGTTCAAGAAGCTGGTGGTTTGCATCAGTTCATGAACTGGCCACGAGGTATCTTGACAGATTCTGGTGGTTTTCAAGTTTTTTCTTTGGCCAAAATTCGGGATATTACCGAAGAAGGAGTTCATTTTCGTAGCCATTTAAGTGGTGAAAAACTTTTTCTATCACCAGAAAAATCAATCCAGATTCAAAATGCTTTAGGGGCAGATATTATCATGAGTTTTGATGAATGCCCACCTTTTTTTGAGAGTTATTCGTATATCAAACATTCGGTTGAACGGACTAGCCGCTGGGCTGAACGGGGTTTGAGAGCCCATCAGCATCCTGATCGACAGGCTTTGTTTGGGATTGTTCAAGGCGGTGGTCACCGGGCGTTACGGCAGCAAAGTGCTCGTGATTTAGTAGCCATGGATTTCCCTGGTTATTCGATCGGCGGTCTTTCAGTCGGTGAAAGCAAGGCTGAGATGAATCATGTCCTTGACTTTACGACTCCGTTTTTGCCAACCAATAAACCGCGTTATTTGATGGGCGTTGGTTCAGCTGATTCTTTGATCGATGGTGTGATTCGCGGTATCGATATGTTTGATTGTGTGTTGCCAACTAGGATTGCCCGTAATGGCAGCTGCATGACTTCGCATGGCCGTGTTGTAATCAAAAATGCCAGTTATGCACATGATTTTGGTCCGCTAGATGATCGTTGTGATTGTTATGTCTGCCAAAATTATTCGCGAGCCTATCTGCGCCATTTATTCAAAGCTGGGGAAACACTTGGCTTGCGTTTAGCAAGTTATCATAATTTATATTTCTTATTACACTTGATGCAAAGTATTCGCCAAGCAATTTTAGCGGATAATTTGTTAGAATTTCGCGAACGTTTCTTTGAAGAATATGGTTTTAATCGCAGAAATCATCGTAATTTTTAACAAAATCACAAAATTCAATAAAAAGCCTAGCACTCATCACGAATCTCTGTTAAAGTTAAAACTGATTAAATAATTAGGAGTGAATATCATGAATAGTAGTACAATATCAACAATCATTATGTTTGCCGCTTTGATTGCCCTGATGTATTTTATGATGATCAGACCGCAAAAAAAGCAGCAGCAGAAGCGTCAGCAAATGTTGGGAAGTTTAAAAAAGGGTGATGAAGTAATAACTCTAGGACGTTTGCATGGTACCATTGATAGTCTTGATACAGCAAACCATACAGTAGTTTTAGATTGTGATGGAATTTATCTGACCTTTGAGGCTTCAGCAATTATGCAAGTCAAGAATTCAGCTACAGTGAAAGCAACTGATAAGTCAGTGAATGAACAAGCAAAAGAAACTAAGCAACAGGCAATAGAGGATAAAAAGCAAGAGGATTCGGAAAATTAAATTACTTCTCATTAACTTTTTAGTTCAACAACTTGCTTAATTGCAGATAAAGATCAGTCAACGCGCTGATCTTTATTTTTTTGTCTTAATTATTTAATAAGAGATTATAAAAATGGGAGGTTTCTTAAGTTTAATTTGACTTTTTATTTTGAATGCAATATTATTTGAGTATCGAATATTTTGATGTTCGAAATAAATTTGAGTGAGGTGACAAGCATGGCAATTATGGACGCACAGGAAATTATGAATTTGATCCCTAATCGTTTTCCAATTTGTTATATTGACTATGTTGATGAAATTGAAGCAGGCAAGAGCATCACAGCAACGAAAAATGTAACAATTAATGAATCATTTTTTCGGGGACACTTTCCAGGAAATCCAGTTATGCCTGGAGTTTTGATTATTGAAACTTTAGCGCAAGCTGCGTCGATTTTGATTTTAAAATCTCCCGAATTTTTAGGGAAAACTGCTTATTTAGGAGCGATCCACCGAGCTAAGTTTCGTCAGGTTGTCCGTCCGGGCGATGTGCTTAAGCTTAAAATCGAACTAACCAAAAAAAGAGAGAATATGGGAATCGTTACTGCCAAGGCATTGGTTGATGAAAAAGTAGCCTGTGCAGCCGAATTGATGTTTGTTGTTGCGGAACGTAATCAAAAAATCTAGCAAAAAGATTGTTTTTTTTCGTGAATACTTTGATAATCAAATTATATTAGAAAAAGGGATGGACGTTACGCAATGGAAAATCGGACAAAAATAATCAACGATTCATTAGTCAGAATCTATAATGACATTTTGTGGATCGAGGAAAAAGAACTTAAGAAAAGTCAATTTAATGATCTATCTATTAAAGAAATGCATGCAATCAATGCAATTACGATGTACGAGCACAAAACAGTTTCACAAGTCGCTAAGGAATTACATTTGACGCCGGGAACTTTGACGGCAACCATTGATCGGTTAACTAAAAAGAATTATGTTACGCGAATTCGAAGTAATGATGATCGTCGTGTAATTCGCTTAGGTTTAACCAAAAAAGGGCGTTTGATGTTTCGTGCGCATGCTGCTTTTCATCGAATGATGGTTCGAAATTTCTTGAAGGATCTAGATCAAGATGAAATTAAGACAATTGAAAAGGCATTACGAAATTTAGAACTTTTCTTGCGCGAGCGTTCATAAGACAAGGAGAATTGATTTGGCAGCAATCAAAATTATTACTAGCAGTCATTATCTGCCAAAACATCAAGTATCAAATGAGGATTTGAGCCATTTGATGGATACGTCTGACGAATGGATCAAAACCCGAACTGGTATTGAGCAAAGAAGAATCAGTGAAGGAGAAAATACTTCTGATTTATGTACAGAAGTTGCGGCTGAATTGTTGAAAAAAAGTGGTTGGTCGCCAGAATCAATTGACTTGATCATTGTTGCTACAATGTCGCCAGATTATTATACACCAGCAACAGCTGCAATTGTTCAAGGCAAAATTAATGCAAAACGAGCAGTTGCTTTTGACCTTAGTGCTGCTTGTTCAGGATTCGTTTATTCATTAGTTGTTGCTCAAGGGTTTATGGGTAATATGAATTATCACCGCGTAATGATAATTGGTGGTGAAGTCTTATCTAAAGTAATCAACTGGCATGACCGGACCTCAGCTGTTTTATTTGGCGATGGGGCCGCTGGAGTGTTGCTTGAAAATCAGCAGGCAAGCACTTCAAGCTTTTTGGGCAATCATTTGCAAACTTTTGGTGAATTAGCGACCAGTTTGCAAGCAGGTAAAACATTGCCATTAGCAAGCTTTCCAGCTAATAGTCCCCATAGTTATGGAGCCTTTGAAATGGCGGGACGCGACGTTTATACTTTTGCAACGCATCGAGTTCCAGAATCAATTATTACAGCAACCAAAAAGAGCAATTTGCAGCTAGATCAAATTGACTGGTTTATTGTTCATCAAGCCAATTCAAGAATTATCACTCAGATTGCCAAAAGATTGCAGCAACCATTGAAAAAGTTTCCAATGAATATTGCAGCATATGGCAACACCTCAGCTGCCAGTGTGCCAATTTTATTAGATGAACTAATTGATAAAAAGAAGATTAAACGTGGCCAAATTTTAGCACTGACTGGTTTTGGCGGTGGCTTAACGGTCGGAACACAGATTATTAAATATTAAAATCACAGGAGTGGATTAATTATGACAGAAGAAGAAATTTTTAACAAGGTAAAAGAAATCGTGGCTGAACAATTAGATGTTGATCAAGACAAAATTAAATTAGAATCAGATATTAAGGATGATCTTGATGCAGATAGTTTGGATGTTTTTGAAATCATGAATGAATTGGAAGATGATCTTGATATTAAATTGGAAGCTGATGAAAATGTTAAAACCATCAAAGATGTAGTTGAGTATGTCAAAAAACAATTAGCAGCGAAGGAATAATTCTATGAAAATTGGAGTTTTGTTTAGCGGACAAGGAGCTCAGTTTAGCAACATGGGGTTGGATTTCTACCAAAACAGCAAAGTTTATCAGCAGACATTAAGAAGACTGAGCGATTATTTGCAAAAAGATCTCTTGACCCTGTGCAAAAATCAGAATAACGAATTGTCACGGACGCAAAATGTTCAAACGGCGATCACGGCTTTTGGATTAGGTGTTTTTTATCAATTACAACAGGATTTACCAGCAGTTGAAACAGTAGCCATGTTGGGCCTGAGTTTGGGAGAATACACGGCGTTAATGGCTGCAGGTGCTTTTGATGAGAAAACCGGTATTCGTTTGCTGCAAGCAAGGGCTAATTATATGCAAGCTGACTCAGAGCAAGCGGATGGTTCAATGGTTGCTGTTTTGAAAGCTGATGTACAAAAAGTTGCCGAAATTTGCCAGCAAGTAACCAGTGAGACTAATCATTTTGTTGGGATTGCTAATTATAATACTGAGCAACAAGTTGTTGTTGGGGGCCAAAGTGAGGCAGTGCAGCAGGCCGTCAAGGCAATGAAAAATCAAGGAATCAAAAAAGTGATTCCCTTAAAAGTCAGTGGTGCTTTCCATACATTGCTTTTCAAAAATACTAGTCAGAAACTAGCAGATTATTTAACTAATGTGCCAGTTAAAGATTGGCAAACTCCAGTAATTAGCAATACGACAACTGAGAAATTTGTTCCAAATAAATTAAAAGCAACATTAGCAAAGCAAGTTATTTCTCCAACCCATTTTGTTGATTGTTTAAAAAATATGCAGAAAGATTATCAACCTGATTTACTAATCGAGGTTGGTCCGGGGAAAACATTAGCTAAATTTGCTAAACGAACTTTGCCTGATGTTCCAGTTGTTGCGATTGGCAAATGGGAAACCTATCAAAAGTTTCTAACAACACTAAAGTGAGGCAAAAAATGGATTTAACAGGTAAAACAGTTTTTATAACTGGTAGTTCGCGGGGGATTGGTGCTCAGATTGCCTTAGCTTTTGCTCGACATGGCAGTGACATCATTTTAAATGCGCGTCATGAAATATCTGAGGATTTGACTGAACAAATAAAAAAGACCGGTGTTAAATGTCAAATAATCTTAGGAGATATTGCCAAATCAGCTGATGTAGCACGAATCTTGACGGAAATCTATCAGTCAAATCAGCAACTTGATATTTTAGTTAATAATGCAGGTATTACTAAAGACAAGTTAATCATTGGTATGTCAACCGATGATTTTGAACAGGTTCTTAAGACCAACTTGATTGGAGCGTTTGATTTAACACGCCAAGTTTTAAAAAAAATGTATCGGCAAAGAAGTGGTGTCATCATTAATTTAGCCAGTGTGGTTGGATTGCATGGCAATCTGGGACAGGCAAACTACGCTGCTAGCAAAGCCGGATTGATTGGGCTAACTAAGACAATTGCCAAAGAGGGCGCTTTACGAAATATTCGTTGTAATGCGCTTGCTCCAGGTATGATCAAAAGTAGTATGACTGAAGTTTTAAGTGAGAAGGTTCAGCAAAAAATGCTGGAAGAAATTCCCTTAGGACGTTTTGGTCAACCTGCTGAGGTTGCTGATGCAGCAGTCTTTTTAGCGGAAAATGATTATATTACTGGGGAAGTTTTAACAATTGATGGCGGTATGACGATTTAGGAGGTTTTTTATGAGTAGAGTAGTAATCACCGGAATGGGTGCTGTTACACCACTAGGGAATACTGCAGATGAATTTTTAAATGGAATTTTTTCTGGTAAACTTGGAATTGATCTAATAACCAAGTTTGATGCTAAAGAAACCGGAATTACAGTCGCAGCGGAAGTTAAAAATTTTGATTCGCAAAAACGTGTTGGTAAAAAAGCTGCCAGAAGAATGGACTTATTTTCTCAATATGCAGTTGACAGCGCAGTTGCAGCTGTTGATCAAGCAGGAATAAATGAAGCTAACACTGATGCTTATGATTTTGGCGTAATTTATGGTTCTGGAATTGGTGGTTTGACAACTATCCAAAATCAGGTCATTAAAATGTACACCAAAGGTCCGCAACGTGTTTCACCCCTATTTGTGCCGACTTCGATTGTTAATATGGCAGCTGGAAATTTAGCTTTGCGTTTTAAGGCTAAAAACATTTGTACAGCAATTGTGACGGCTTGCTCTTCAGCAACTAATGCAATTGGCGAGGCCTATCGACAGATTAAAGAGGGTCGTGCGCAAGTGATGCTGACTGGTGGTGCTGAAGCGTCCGTCAACGAAATCGGAATTGCCGGTTTTGCAGCTTTAACGGCTCTTTCAAAAGCTACTAACCCAACCAAGGCTTCGCTGCCATTTGATCAAAATCGGAATGGTTTTGTAATGGGTGAAGGTGCTGCAACATTAGTTTTAGAAAGTTTAGAACACGCAAAAAAGCGGGGAGCCCAAGTCTTAGCCGAAGTTGTTGGGTATGGCAGTACATGTGATGCTTACCATATCACTGCTCCAGATCCAACAGGTGAAGGTGCTGCTCGGGCTATGGAGCAAGCAATCACCGAAGCTGGCATTAAACCAGCAGAGGTTGGTTATATCAATGCTCATGGCACAGCAACTCAGGCAAATGATGTTGGTGAAGCTAAAGCAATTAATCGGGTATTTGGCAATGATAGTCAAGTAAAAGTCAGCAGCACTAAAAGCATGACCGGCCATTTGCTGGGCGCAGCTGGAGCAATTGAAGCGGTAGCAACTGTTGGGGCTTTGCAACGTGGTCAGTTGCCACCCAATGTTGGTCTAACTCAGCAGGATCCTGCTTGCCAGGTGAATTTGGTTAATCCGCAACAAAGCGAACCGGCCACTGAATTGCGTTATGCAATCAGTAATTCGTTAGGCTTTGGTGGACATAATGCCGTCTTAGCATTTAAAAAATGGAGTGAAGAGTTTTGAATTTAAAAGAAATTCAAAGGCTGATCAGTGATTTTAATCAATCGCCTTGTCGTGAATTGGAAATCAAAACCAAAGATTTTCAGCTGCATCTTAGCAAAAATGAATTATCAACAAAATTATTAAAACAATTATTGCGGCCAACACCGCCAGCGAATCCATCTACAGCAGATAAATTAGTAACTGCAAAGACACCAGCTGTTAAAAAAACAGCTAAGGCCTTCATCAAAGCACCGCAGGTTGGTAGCGTTTATTTACAGCCTGCTCCAACGAAACCAGCCTATGTAAAAGCTGGTGATCTGGTGCATCAAGGCGATGTAGTTTGCGTAATTGAAGCAATGAAGGTTATGACAGAGATCAAAAGTGAACGCGAAGGAAAAATTAAGCAAGTTTTAGTCAAAAATGAGGAACTTGTTGAATATGGGCAACCTTTATTTGAAATCGAGGAGTTATAAAATGGAACTTGATATTACTCAAATTCAAGCAATCATTCCTCATCGTTATCCAATGCTCTTAATTGATAAGATTATTTCATTAGAACCAGGAGCAAAGGCGGTTGGCATTCGGAATGTCACGGCCCATGAGGAAATTTTTATGGGGCATTTCCCGGGAAATCCAGTCATGCCGGGAGTCTTGATTATTGAGGCGTTAGCGCAAACTGGGGCGGTTGCACTGTTGTCAATGCCCGAGTTTAAACATAAAACGGCTTATTTTGGTGGAATTAAGAACGCTAAATTTCGTCAAGTAGTTCGTCCCGGGGATACGATGAAGTTAGAAGTTGTTTTGGAAAAGATTAGAAATAATGTCGGTTTAGGCAAAGCTGTCGCAACGGTTGATGGTAAAAAGGCGTGTTCTGCTGAATTAACATTTATGATTGGTTGAGGAGTGATCTAATGTTCAAAAAAGTCCTAGTTGCCAATCGTGGTGAAATTGCAGTGCGGATTATCCGCTCATTAAAAGAATTGGGCATTAAGTCAGTGGCAATTTATTCTGAAGCTGATCGTGAAAGTCTGCATGTTCAATTAGCAGATGAAGCAGTTTGCGTTGGTCCTAATCGTGCACAGGATTCTTATTTGAATATGCAAAATATTTTAAGTGCAGCAGTTGGGACCGGTGCTGAGGCAATTCATCCAGGATACGGTTTTTTATCTGAGAATAGTCGCTTTGTTGAGATGTGCGAGGATTGTGGGATCAAATTTATTGGTCCAAAATCAAAAACCATTGATCTAATGGGAAATAAAGCTCATGCTCGTCAGCAAATGCAAGCTAGTGGGGTTCCAGTGATCCCTGGTAGCGAAGGCTTCGTGACTGATGCAATCATGGCGCGACAAATTGCTGACAAAGTTGGCTATCCGATTTTGCTTAAAGCAGCAGCTGGCGGCGGTGGCAAAGGCATTCGCCGCGTTAACGATCGGCAAGAAATTGAAAAGGCCTTTAATGAAGCACGACAAGAAGCTCAAAACGCTTTTGGCGACGGACGAATGTATTTGGAAAAAATCATGGAAAATGTCAAACATATCGAAGTTCAGATCTTGCGTGATCAAAGTGGCCAGGCAATTTATTTTCCTGAACGTGATTGTTCATTGCAACGTGGCAAACAAAAAGTGATTGAGGAGAGTCCTTGTGAATTCATTACTCTCCAGCAACGAAAATATTTAGGAAAAATTGCTTTAAAAGCGGCGGCGGCGATTGATTATGTTAATACTGGTACCTTAGAGTTCTTGATGGATCAACAGCATCATTTTTACTTTATGGAAATGAACACACGCATTCAAGTCGAGCATACGGTCTCTGAAATGGTTACCGGGATCGATATTGTTAAAGAGCAAGTAAAAATTGCGGCTGGCGAACCTTTAGATTGTCAACAAACAGATGTCGTTTGTCACGGGCATGCGATTGAATGTCGGATTAATGCTGAAAATCCGCAACAAAATTTTTTGCCGGCAGTTGGTACGGTTAATTATTTGTATTTTCCAGTTGGCAATTTAGGTATGCGGATTGATTCGGCTTTGTATGCCGGAATCAAGATCTCGCCGTATTATGATTCAATGATTGCTAAAGTAATTGCCTTAGGTGAGAATCGAACTTCAGCGGTGAGAAAAATCAAACGGTTGCTTGGAGAAATGATCATTAATGGGGTTCAAACTAATCAGGATTTTCAACAAGCTTTGATAAATGATCCAGGTTTTATTAGTGGTAAATTTACGACTGAGTATTTGGAAAAAATTTTTTTGCCAAAGTGGAAAAAGGAGGAAGCTTAAATGCAGCTGTTTAATGAGCTGAAAAATTTAAGTGCCAAACATATAAAGGTCAATAAACAAGCCAGTCAAAAAGTACCTTCGGGAATCTGGATTGCTTGTCCCAAATGTCATCAGTCATTTTATCATAAGGACTTGGGTCAATATAAGGTTTGCCCCAATTGCCAATATGGTTTTCGAATTACGGCTCGACAACGCTTAAATTGGTTAGTTGATAACTTTGAAGAAATTGATGCTGATTTGCTGACTGATGATCCACTGAGTTTTCCTGATTATCAAAAGAAGTTAATAAAATCGCAACAGTTAACTAAGCTCAATGATTCTGTTTTGACCGGCTTTGCCAAGATTCAAAATGAAAAATTTGCTTTAGGCATTATGGATCCATTCTTTATTATGGGTTCGATGGGCACGACCACTGGTGAAAAATTGACCCGACTATTTGAAAAAGCTACTCAAAAACAACTGCCGGTAGTCTTATTTACGGCTTCTGGTGGGGCTCGAATGCAAGAAGGAATTTTTTCATTGATGCAAATGGCAAAAATATCAGCGGCGGTTAAACAGCATAGTGATGCGGGGCTCTTATACATTGTTATCTTGACTGATCCGACAACGGGTGGAGTGACTGCTAGTTTTGCGATGCAGGCCGATATTACTTTGGCGGAACCACGCTCTTTGATCGGTTTTGCGGGAAAACGTGTGATCGAACAGACGACCGGACAAAAGATACCCAATGATTTACAGGATGCTGAAGCAGTTTTGAAGCATGGCTTTATTGATCAAATCGTTTTGCGCGCTGAATTAAAGAATAAACTGAGATGGCTGCTCGAATTTCATCAAAGGAGGGACAGCTAATGGCAGGTTTATTGGATCATAAAAGAACTGCCGCGGAAATCGTTAAATTAGCGCGGTCTGATGATAAAGTATCTGCTAAATTTTTACTAACAGAAACCTTTCAAGATTTTACCGAGTTTCATGGTGATCGGGTTTATGGTGATGACCCAGCAATTATTGGTGGACTAGCTTATTTGAATCAGCAGCCGGTAACGGTGATTTCAACTAATAAAGGTCAGACGACCGAAGAAAAACTAGCGGCTCATTTTGGTTGCCCAGAACCTGCTGGCTATCGCAAAGCATTGCGTTTAGCCCAACAAGCAGCCAAATTTAAACGGCCGGTTATTTTTTTGGTTAACACGGCTGGGGCCTATCCTGGCCGTTCAGCTGAAGAAAATGGTCAAGGAGAAGCAATTGCTAAAGATCTATACGAATTTAGCAAATTACCAATCCCAATTGTGTCAATTATCTATGGCGAAGGCGGCAGTGGTGGGGCTTTGGCCTTAGCGTGTGGCGATCGGGTTTGGATGCTGGAAAATAGCACTTATTCAGTTTTATCGCCGGAAGGTTTTGCAGCTATTTTATGGAAAGATAGTTCAAAGGCTGATCAAGCAGCTGAGATCCTGCAGTTGACACCTGAAAAGTTACTACGGCAACAGATAATTGAAGGAGTTATTCCTGAAAGTCATTCTAAATATCGTTTAGTTAAAGCAATCAAAAAAGTTTTGCTACAGGAAATAGAACAGTTGCAGCGATTGACGGTTGATGAATTGTTAGAAAAAAGAAGAATGCGTTATCGTAAGTTTTAAAGCAAATGGAGGAATATCAATGGGGGATTTATTAGCAGGTAAAAAGATTTTAGTTATGGGAGTTGCCAATAAGCGTAGTATTGCTTGGGGATGTGCGCAAGCACTTGAAGCAAATGGTGCAACCGTCATCTATACTTATCAAAATCCCAGAATGAAAAAGAGCATTAGTAAACTTGTCAGTGATGAGCAAAGGTTGATCGAATGCGATGTTACCAGTGATCAGTCATTGCAACAAGCCTTTACGACTGTTCAGGCAAGATATGATAAAATTGATGGCTTGATTCATGCAATTGCTTTTGCCAATAAAGATGAACTAGCCGGTGATATCATGAACACCTCTCGTGAAGGCTATGCTTTGGCTCAGAATATCTCGTCGTATTCATTATTAGCAGTTGCCAAGTATGCACAACCCTTGTTAAATAATCCCGCAAGCATTGTCACTTTAACTTATTTTGGTTCTGAACGGGCAATTCCAAATTATAATGTTATGGGAGTTGCCAAGGCAGCTTTGGAAGCCAATGTCCGCTATTTGGCCCGAGATATGGCTAAATTTGGAGTAAGAGTCAATGCAATTTCTGCTGGTGCAGTCAAAACATTAGCTGTTACTGGAGTCAAGGATCATGGTCAACTACTGAAAATGTCAGAAGAAAGAACGGCTGATGGAAAATCGGTGACGATCCGAGAAATTGGTAATGCTGCGGCCTTTTTAATGAGTGATCTGGCAACTGGTTTAGTAGGTGACATAGTTTATGTCGACAAGGGCGTTCATTTGATTTAGCGAATTGTGTTGCAAAAACTTGTTAATTTTTGCTAAGACAAGTAAACTTGAGTCAGAAGTAAAGATAACAAATTGAAAGTGGTGCAACTAAAGATGAGGACAAAACAACAGGCACTCTTTATTATCTTTGGCGGGACAGGTGATTTAGCAAAACGAAAACTTTATCCAGCCTTATTTGAACTTTATCGCAAAGGTATTTTAAGTGAGCATTTTGCTGTAATTGGAACTGCAAGACGCCCATGGAGTGATGTACATTATCAAACTGTTGTGCAAAATTCTGTTTCGGCTGACGATCAGCAGCAAGCCAACGAATTTTCAAAACATTTTTATTATCAATCACATAATGTTAATGATACAGAGCATTATGTCACTTTGAAAAAATTGGCTGAACGTTTGGATCAAAAATTTCAAATTGGTGGTAATCGGTTGTTCTATTTAGCGATGTCGCCACGCTTTTTTGGGACGATTGCTGGGCATTTGAAATCACAAAAAATCGTGACAGCTGACGGTTATAATCGCATGATCGTTGAAAAACCTTTCGGCCGCGATTTCAAAAGTGCCAATGAGCTTAATCGGGCAATCGGTCAATACTTTGCCGAAAAGGATGTCTTTCGGATTGACCATTATCTAGGCAAAGAGATGGTGCAAAATATTTTTGCACTGCGATTCGGCAATAACATCTTTCGCTCATTGTGGAACAGTCGTTATATTGACAATATTCAAATTACTTTAAGCGAGGCTTTGGGCGTTGAAGAACGTGCCGGTTATTATGAGACGGCAGGAGCTTTGCGGGATATGGTGCAGAATCATATTTTGCAAATTGTTTCTTTATTAACGATGAATATGCCGGCTTCTTATAGTGAAACTGACATCCGGCGCGAAAAAATTTGTGCGTTAAAAGCCTTGAAAATTTATCAACCGCAAGAGGTCAAACAAAACTTTGTTCGGGCACAATATGTTGCAGCAAATGGATTAAAGGGTTATCGGCAGGAAGATCAAATCGATCCAAAATCGCAGACTGAGACATTTGTTGCTGGAAAGATTTTTGTTGAAAATGAAAATTTCAGCAACGTGCCGATTTATATTCGGACGGGTAAACGTCTGCAAACTAAAGCCACACGAATTGATATTATTTTTAAAGCTGTTCCTGGTAACATTTTTACTACGCAGCAATTAGCTGATAATATTTTGACGATTAAAGTTGAACCAGAAGGCGAGATTAGCTTGCAAGTCAATACTAAAAAGGTTGGGCAAGGCTATCAACTGCAACAGCAGCAATTGAATCTTTTCCCAGCTGATAAGCTTCAGTTGATACCGGAAGCCTATGAAAAATTATTGGCTGATGCATTATCGGGTGATGCAACTAATTTTACTCACTGGGAAGAAGTCGCGTATTCCTGGAAATTTGTAGATGCTGTTCGTCATGCTTGGGATCAGCAAAGAGCAGCATTGGCGACTTATTCTTGCGGGTCAATGGGACCAAAACAAGCTGATCAGCTTTTATCAGCTGATGGACGTCATTGGATCTTTAATTGAAGGAGCTTAATGAGAGTCATAGTGAATTTAATTCACTAGGGCTTTTTTTTGCTCAGTAATTTTGTAATTTTTTTGGTTTATCGGTATACTGAAAATAAGTAGACTGTAAAGCAGGTGAAAATAATGAAAATAATTTGGCACGGACATGCGGCTTTAGAAGTGGTGGCTGCTAATCAACAAGACATTCTAATTGATCCATTTATTACAGGTAATCCGTTAACTGATTTAAAATTAAGTGATTGTCATCCAGATTATATTTTACTGACGCATGCACATGCGGATCATGTTGGTGATACATTGAAGTTAGCACGAAAAAGTCAAGCAACGGTGATTGCAATTGTTGAATTGGCTAATTATTTTGCTAAGTTAGGTTTGAAAACCATTGGCTTGAATTATGGTGGACAATATCGGACTGACTTTGGCAGTTTTAAATTGGTGCCGGCTTGGCATACTTCTAGTTTGCCACAAGCTGATGGGTCTTCACTGCCATTGGGGAATGCAGCTGGCTTTGAATTGCGAGTTGATGACAAAATAATTTACGATGCTGGTGATACTTGTTTGTTTTCCGATATGAAATTGATTAATCACGGACAAGGCGTTGATTTAGCTTGCTTGCCAATTGGTGATCATTTTACGATGGGGCCTGAAGATGCAATTATTGCTGCTAAATTTGTCAAGGCTAGACAAGTTTTGCCGATTCACTATAATACTTTTGCGGCTATCGAACAGGATGTTGATCAGTTTTTAGCTGACTTACCAGCTCAGGTTGGTTTGAAAGTCAAACCAGGGGAAGAAATCAATTTATAGAAATTAAGGAGTAGCAAAATGTCAGTGGCAGAAGATATTTTTAATCAAATTAAAAAGGCTGAGACGATCATTATTCATCGCCATCAACGACCGGATCCTGATGCTTTCGGTTCGCAGTGTGGTTTAGCCGCTGTTATTCGATGTGCTTTTCCAACTAAGCATGTTTATCAAGTTGGTGAAAACGTTCATGGCTTAGCTTGGATTGCTCAAGAGCAACAAATATCAGATGAAGCTTATCAAAATGCGTTAGTAATTGTGACTGATACGGCTAATCAGCCACGCATTGATGATCAGCGGTATAAAAAAGGCAAGTTGTTAATTAAGATTGACCATCATCCTAATGAGGATCCTTATGGCGATGTGTGTTGGGTCGATGTTAATGCTTCAAGTTGTTCAGAAATGGTCGTTGATTTGGTCAATCAAATTCCACAGCTGCAATTAACAGCTGATGCAGCTCGGATGTTATACGCTGGAATTATTGGTGATACCGGTCGTTTTATGTATGATGCAACGACACCACGGACGATGCGGATCGCGGCGCAGTTGATGGAGTACGATTTTGATCAGACGGCAGTTAATCGTAAATTAGATGACATTTCTTTACCAGTTGCCCGCCTTTCAGCCTATGTTTACGAAAATTTGCAGATTACGGATCACCAGGCAGCGTATATTGTTTTAACACGGCAGGCCTTAGAAAAATTTGCCTTAAAAGATGCTGGAACTTCGCCAATTGTTCCTTTACCAGGCAAAATCATTGGTGTTAAATGCTGGACGATCATTGTTCAGCAAAAAGATGGCACTTTTCGGCTGCGGATTCGCTCTAAGGGACCAGTCATCAATGAATTAGCAAAAAAATATCAGGGTGGTGGTCACCCCTTAGCGAGCGGAGCAGTAATTGAACAAGAAAGTCAAATTCCAACTTATATCCAAGAACTTGACGAAATCGCCAAAAATTATGTGGGAGAAATTGATGAGTAAGACATTTGAACAATTTGGGTTGCAGTCGTTTATTTTACAAGCTTTAAAAGAAATCAACTTTCAGCGGCCAACACCGATCCAGCAAAAAATTATTCCGTTGATCATGGCTCAAAAAAGTGTTGTCGGTCAATCGGAAACTGGTAGTGGGAAAACACATGCTTTTTTATTGCCAATCATCAATCAGCTAAGAGCTGACCAACAAACAGTTCAGGCTGTGATTACCACGCCCAGTCGTGAACTGGCATATCAAATTTATGAGGCTGCACGGCAAATTTTGGCTTTTAAACCGGAATTAGTTGTGCATAACTATGTTGGTGGAACAGATAAATTGCGGCAGATTGAAAAATTAAATCATCGTCAGCCACAATTAGTTATTGGAACCCCAGGTAGAATTTTAGATTTGATCAAAGAACAAGCTTTAGATATTCACTTAGTTAGCTCGTTAGTGATCGATGAAGCTGATATGACACTTGATATGGGATTTTTAGCCGATGTCGATGCAATTGCTTCAGCGATGCCTACCGATTTGCAAATGATGGTTTTTTCAGCCACTATCCCGGTCAAGCTTCAACCATTTTTAAAAAAGTATTTGGCAACTCCAGAAATGGTTAAATTAACAGAGCCCACGCTGATTAGTCCAACGATTGATAACTTTTTACTTTCAACTAAAGGCAAAACAAGAAATCAGTTGATCTACAAATTATTGACTTTAGGCGAACCTTATTTGGCTTTAGTTTTTGCAAACACCAAAGAACGTGTTGATGAATTGACTGATTATTTGCGATCACAGGGGTTAAGAGTTGCCAAGGTTCATGGGAATTTGCCACCCCGCAAGCGCAAGCAGACTATGAAGGCCATTCAAAACTTGGAATATCAGTATGTTGTTGCAACTGATTTAGCAGCAAGGGGAATTGATATTCAGGGTGTTTCTTTAGTGATCAATGATGAGTTACCAAAGGAATTGGAGTTTTTTATCCATCGTGTTGGAAGAACAGGTCGCAATGGCTTGCCTGGAACAGCAATTACCTTATATGGCCCAGATGATGATACCAAAGTTACAGAACTTGAAAAGCTGGGTATTAAATTTATTCCTAAGGTATTGCAAAATGGTGAGCTAAAAACAACTTATCAGCGAAATCGTCGAAAACATCATCGTTTGAAACAACAACAACTAGCACCTAAAATGATTGGTTTGGTCAAAAAGGAACGGCAAAAGAAAAAGCCAGGGTATCGGAAGAAGATCAAGCAAGCAATCAAGACTGAACAGCAACGTCAGCGAAAAATTGATCGGCGGAGAAAATCTTGACACTTGACATATACACTTGACACGACAAAGATGGCTTGTTAGACAATTCTGTGATATACTAAGCGTCGGTTGAAATAATTATAATAATAAATGCACCAGGATATATCTGATAGATAATTGAGGGTAAAGAGAGGCTTGATTGGTGGAAATGGCTCCCCAGTGTTTGACAGATGCTCCCTGGAATGAAAATGCCCCCCAGCATTATCGGGATTTTAAGAGGTAAACGAGAAACATCGTTGCAAGCAAGGTGGTACCGCGCAGAATTGCGTCCTTGGCTGGCAACGGTGTTTTTGTTGCTATTTTTCAAAGGAGAGGAAAGCTTAATGAAAAAACTTACAAGTAGCCAGGTTCGGCAAATGTATTTGGACTTTTTTAAGAGCAAGGGTCATGAAATTATGCGCAGTGCATCGTTGATTCCGCAGGATGATCCAACCTTGTTGTGGATTAATTCGGGTGTAGCGACGATGAAAAAATATTTTGATGGCACGGTTGTTCCAAAAAATCCGCGAATCACTAGTTCACAAAAAAGTATTCGGACGAATGATATTGAAAATGTGGGTCATACCGCTCGGCATCATACATTATTTGAGATGCTTGGTAATTTTTCTGTTGGTGACTATTTCAAAGAAGAAGCAATCAATTGGGCTTGGGAACTATTAACAAGTCCTAAATGGTTTAGTATGGATCCAGATCGGTTATATGTGACAGTTTATCCTAAAGATACTGAAGCCAAACGAATTTGGCATGAAGAAGCCGGTGTACCAGAAAAGCATATTTTTGAAGTTGAAGATAATTTTTGGGATATTGGTGAGGGTCCTAGTGGCCCAGACTCAGAAATTTTTTATGACCGTGGTCAGGAGTTTAATAATTTACCAGCAGATGATCCCGAAAGCTATCCTGGTGGTGAAAATGAACGTTATTTGGAAATCTGGAATATCGTCTTTTCTGAATTCAATCATAAACCAGATGGTACCTATGAACCATTGCCACATAAAAATATTGATACCGGCATGGGCTTGGAACGGGTCGTTTCAGTTTTCCAACACGCAAAAACAAACTTCGAAACTGATTTATTTTTACCAATTATTGAAAAAACTGAAGAAATTAGTCAAGTTAATCATTATGGTGAAAATGAAGAAAAAGATGTTGCATTTAAAGTAATTGCTGATCATATTCGTGCCGTGACTTTTGCGATTGGTGATGGTGCTTTACCTTCAAATGATGGTCGGGGGTATGTAATCCGCCGCTTGATTCGCCGCGCCGTGATGTATGGACAAAAGCTTGGCATTAAACGGGCTTTCTTATATCAGTTGGTTCCAATCGTTGGTGAAATTATGAAAGCTTATTATCCAGAAATTTTGGAACAAGCAGACTATATTGCGAAAGTTGTTCATTTGGAGGAGGACCGTTTTAATGAAACCTTGAAGGATGGTTTGCAGTTATTAAATGAAACAATTGAGCAAACAAAAAAGGCTCAACAGCGTCAATTAGCTGGCAAGGCGGTTTTTAAACTCTACGATACTTATGGCTTCCCACTTGAATTGACCAAAGAAATTGCAGCTGAAGAAAAGATGACAGTTGACCAGGCAGGTTTTGATCAAGAAATGCAACAGCAAAAACAACGGGCACGGGCAGCTCGGAGCAATGCTAAGTCAATGGGAGTTCAGAAGAGTTTATTAACTGATCTTAAAACTCCTAGTAAATATCTTGGTTATGAGCGGTTGCAAGCAATTGGCGTCTTAAAAAATATTGTAATTGCTGAAAAACAAGTTGATCAAGTCAGCCAAGGAGTCGCCAAGGTGATTTTTGATCAAACTCCATTTTATGCTGAAATGGGTGGTCAAGTGGCTGATCAAGGCGTGATCAAAAATAATGATGACCAAGTCGTCGCTGAAGTCACCGATGTCCAGCATGCACCTAATGGGCAAAACTTGCACACAATCAAGGTTTTACAGCCAATGAAGGTCAATGAAAGCTTTTCTTTAGAAGTTGATCAAGATTTTCATGCTAAGGTTCGTAAAAATCATACGGCTACTCATTTGCTGGATCAGGCTTTGCGGGACGTTTTAGGCAACCACACGCATCAAGCTGGTTCCTTAGTTGAACCAACATATCTGCGGTTTGACTTTACTAATTTGGGTTCGGTTACTGCACAAGAATTAGCGCGAGTTGAAAAAATTGTTAATGAAAAAATTTGGCAAGCTTTACCAGTTCAAACGGTTGTGACTGACATTGAAAGTGCCAAGAAAATGGGTGCAATTGCATTATTTGCTGAAAAATATGGCAAAGTAGTCCGGGTCGTAAAAATCGGTGATTATTCGACTGAGTTTTGTGGTGGAAATCATGTTGAAAATACAAGTGAATTGGGATTGTTTAAGATTGTTTCCGAATCCGGCGTCGGTGCAGGTGTTCGACGGATCGAAGCGGTAACTTCCAAAGAAGCTTTCAGCTTTTTAGAAAAGCGCAACCAACTTTTACAAAAAACAGCTCAGCAGCTTAAAATCACCCAGTTAAAAGAATTGCCGCATCGGCTGTCGCAACTGGAAGAACAAATTCGCCAATTAAAGCAACAGACGGCTAAGCTGGCAGGCAAATTAGCTCAGCAACAAACAAGTGGAATCTTCGAGCATCCACAAAGTGTTGGACAACATACACTAATTGCCAGTCAAGTCAAAGTTAACGGTATGCAGCAGTTGCGGCAACTGGCTGATCAGTGGAAAGCCAAAAAGTTTTCTGATGTTCTGGTATTAGCCACGACCACGGCTGATGGTAAGGTTAATTTAATTGTTGCAGCTAACCAGAAAGCAATTACAAATGGCATCAAAGCAGGTGATGTTATTAAACAAATTGCCCCATTAGTTGGCGGTGGCGGTGGTGGTCGGCCAGACTTTGCTCAGGCTGGTGGTAAAAATGCTGCTGGAATTCAATCAGCTTTAGCAGCCGCAGCTAAATGTTTAGAAAATAACTAAATAATTTTGGGAGTGTGAATATTTAAGATCAACTTTTGTCTTCACACTCCTCTTTTTTAGAAAGATTAAATGATTTTTATTTCAAATTAATTCGACTTAACATTTCTGTTACGGTATAGTTACAAGGCAATGTTTTGATTGTGACAAGCATTTATCTTTAGTAGAATAAAAGCAGAAGCCTGATAGGCGGCGGAGGTGCTTGTAATGAGTTCATTGGATAAAACTATGTTCTTTGATTTTGCGGATGGAGACCGAAAAGATGTTCGGGATACTTTGAAAACGGTATACCAGGCATTGGAGGAAAAAGGCTACAATCCGATCAATCAGATTGTCGGTTATTTGTTATCAGGTGATCCAGCATATATTCCGCGGTTAAATGATGCCCGAAATTTAATTCGGAAGCATGAACGTGATGAGATCATCGAGGAATTAGTTAGATATTATCTTGATAAAGGTGAAACTAAATGATCCAGCGGTTAATGGGATTAGATGTTGGCTCTAAAACAGTTGGTGTTGCAGTTAGTGATCTATTAGGCTGGACGGCACAAGGCGTTGAAATTGTACCAATTGATGAAGATAATCAACAATTTGGCTTAGAACGAATTAAAACTTTGGCAAAAAAATATCAAATTGGCGGTTTTGTCATTGGTTTACCGAAAAATATGAACAATACTGAAGGGCCTCGCGTTGCAGCTGCTAAAAATTATAGTAAATTGTTAAAAAAGGAATTTGGTTTGCCAATTGATTTTCAAGATGAGCGTTTGACAACGGTTGAGGCTCAAAGAATGTTGATTGAGCAGGCTGATACTTCTCGCCGAAAGAGAAAAAAGGTGATTGATAAGGTTGCTGCAGGTTTGATCTTACAAAGTTATTTAGATCGTCGCGGATCGCTTGTCAAAGATTGAGGAATGGAGTTTGATCAAATGAATGAAAATCAAGATGAATTGATCACATTGGTTGATGATCAGGGGAATGAGGTTTTATATCAAATCTTATTTACTTTTGATTCAGATGATTATGGAAAGTCATATGTCCTGTTGATTCCAGCAGATGCTCAACCAGAAGAACAAGTTGATGTGTTGGCATTTTCGTATGATCCAGCTGATGCCAATAGTGAATTGCAAGAAATTGAGAGCGATGAAGAGTGGAATATGGTTGAAGGGGTTTTAGACACATTTTTAAATGATGATAAACTGCAGTAGCTTTTGATAGTCGTTTTAAATTTTGGGACCGTAGCAAGGCGAAAGTTTTGTTGCGGTCTTTTATTTTTATTAAGACGTTTTCAGATATTGACTAATATTCAAAAGGGTATGCTAAAATTGTTTTGAATGGAAGGGGAGGTTTTATGTCAGAGGGCAAAAAGCGCTTTAAGGCCCAAATCAATGGTAAAAGCTATGTAATCGTTGGTAATAGCAGTGATGAACATCTAACAGCAGTCGTTAAGATCGTTAACCAACAGTTAAAAGAAATCAAGCGGTTAATGCCAAACATTAGTAACGAAAAAGCAGCAATTTTGCTGGCAATCAATGCAGTTTCTGATCAATTGTATAAGCAATCAGAATTATTAAAATATCAGCAACCGCATGACCAGCAATCGTCAAATGACAAAGCAGGTGAGTAAATGATTGTGACCGTTTTGATTATCATAACTTTAATCGTTGCTTATTTGAAGGGCTCGCGTTGGGGGCTGCTGCAAATGCTGATCAGATTTTTGGGATTAATTGTAATCTTGATACTTGCGCAAAGCTTGGCTGGAAAACTCAGCAATTTGGTTGAAAACTTTCTAATAGTAATTGGCAAGCCAGATTTGATTTCAGCTCATTTTAGCTACTGGCTCTGTTACTTATTGATAAGTATGATTGGATTTACTATCCTTAAGCGCTTAGCAAATTTGTTTGGCTGGTTGACTAAACTGCCATTAGTTCACGGACTGAACGCTTTTGCTGGCGGCCTTATTGCCTTAATGATTGCTATTTTATTAGTTTATATAAGTTTAAAAGTTATTAATTTTTGGCCAAGTACGGCATTACAAACAGCAATTAACGAATCATGGCTGGCTCAGTTGATTTTGAAGCAAATACCACTGATTTTGGACAAACTGACTTTTTCTTGAGAGGGGATAAAAGTGAATACAAAAGTTTTAACGACGCTTGAATACGATAAAATCAAACAACAGGTGGCGCAATATCTAGTAACTCCAGCTGGGCAAAATTTGTTGACAAATTTGTATCCTAGTTCAAATTACCAACAAGTACAGCTTGATTTGAATCGGACGCAAGACGCGGCTGATATTTTACGTTTAAAAGGTGGTATTCCATTACCCAAATTAGCTGATGTACATTTGCAGTTAAAAAGGTTAAAAATCAATGCAGCACTGAATGGAAAAGAATTAGCTGAAGTTGCCAAAGTCTTACGTTCAACGGCTGAGGTTAAAAGATTTTTTGATCAATTGGCTGTCGAGGAAGTTGAATTACATTCACTAAATGCTTTGGCTGATCAGTTACAGGTTTTTCCGCAATTAACCAAGCAGTTGCTGCGTTCTCTTGAAGAGGATGGTCATTTAACTGATGATGCTTCGGAAAAATTAGCAGCGATCAGGCGTTCAATGCGCCAATTACGGTTGCAGTTGCGTAGTCAGTTAAATATATTGATCAGAGGTAAATCAGCTAAGTATTTAACAGAACCAGTCATTACGATTCGTGATGATCGTTATGTGATCCCTGTTAAGCAAGAATATCGGGCGCATTTTGGTGGTGTGGTTCATGATCAAAGTGCTTCTGGGCAGACTTTATTTATTGAGCCTGCAGCTGCATTGGATTTAAATAATCGCTTAAGAGAGCGGCAAGCCAATGAACGTGAAGAAATTCAGCGGATTTTAGCAGCTTTGTCGGCTAGTTTAGCACCTTATACCAAAGAGATTGCTGCAAATGTCGATTTACTTGGAGAGTTTGATTTTGCCAATGCCAAGGCTAAATATGCTCAACAGCTAAAAGCCACTAATCCACGACTCTCAGCTGACAATCAAGTTTATTTGCGGCAAACCTGGCATCCATTATTGAATGAAAAAAAAGTCATTCGAAATGATATTATGCTTGGGCAGGATTACCAGACGATGGTTATTACCGGACCGAATACTGGTGGCAAGACGATTACTTTAAAAACTCTGGGATTGATTCAGTTAATGGGGCAATCAGGTTTGTTTATTCCAGCCTTTGAAGGCAGTCAAATTGGTGTTTTTGAAGAGATCTTTGCAGATATTGGTGATGAACAATCAATTGAACAAAATTTAAGTACTTTTTCGGCACATCTGACTAATATTGTTGAAATTTTAAATAACTGTGATCAAAGCTCACTTGTCTTGCTAGATGAATTGGGAGCAGGAACCGATCCTCAAGAGGGTGCAGCTTTAGCGGTAGCAATTTTGGATGCATTAGCGGCGCTCGGTAGCTATGTAGTAGCCACAACCCATTATCCAGAGTTGAAGGCATATGGCTATGAGAGATTATCAACAATCAATGCTAGTATGGAATTTGATAGCCAGACATTACAACCGACATATCGTTTGTTGATCGGAATACCTGGTCAAAGTAATGCTTTTGAAATTTCACAAAGACTAGGATTGCCAGCAGAAATTATTGCGGCTGCCCGGCAGCTGACTTCAAATCAAAGTCAGGACCTAAATCAGATGATTCAAGATTTAGTCAAAAAGCGCCAGCAAGTTGAAGAAGAAGACGCCCGCTTAACCAAATATTTAACTGAAGGGCAAGAACTACATCATGATTTGCAAGTTGCCTTTAATAAATTTGAAAAGCAAAAAGAGCATTTACTTGAACAAGCTAAAGTACAAGCTAATCAAATTATTGATCAGGCTAGTCAGCGTTCCGATGAACTGATCAGTGAGTTGCGGCAGATGAAGTTAAATGCTGGCGCACCGATTAAAGAAAATCAGCTGATTACTGCTAAAACGAAAATGAATGAATTACATCAACCATTATTAAGTAAAAATCGCGTTTTACGTAAAGCCAAATTGGATCAGCAATTAAAGCCTGGCGACGATGTCTTGGTCAAACCTTATGATCAGCAAGGAACTTTGTTGGAAAAAACCGACCAACATGAATGGGAAGTTCAGCTTGGCAGTTTGAAAATGAAAATTGCTGAGGGTAATTTAGAGAAAATAAAAATTAAGCCAGAAAAAGTTCGGATTCGTTCATCATTTAAGTCTAGCAGGCAGGTGCACGTTTCTCCGGTGCTTGATTTACGTGGTCAAAGATACGAAACTGCTATGACAACAGTAGATCACTATTTAGACTCGGCACTGCTGGCAGGTTATGCTTCAGTAACCATTATTCATGGCAAAGGAACTGGTGCTTTACGCGAAGGGATCACGCAGTTTTTGCAGACAAACCGGCGAGTGAAAAGCTTTAAATTTGCTCCGGCCAATGCTGGTGGTGATGGAGCAACCATTGTTGAGTTGAAATAAATTTAAGCAGAAAGATTGAGTTTTAAAAAAAATCTGATATTATTTACTTACAAACAATTAGTGGAGGGGAAAATCATGGTAAAAGAATTAACTGATGATACATTTGAAACAGCAACCAGTAAAGGTGTTAGCCTAACTGACTTTTGGGCAACTTGGTGCGGTCCTTGCCGGATGCAGAGCCCAGTTGTTGAACAACTTGATGAGGAAATAGGTGACAAGGTTTCTTTTGGTAAGGTTGATGTTGATCAAAACACCAAAGTTGCAAGTGAGTTTGGCATCATGAGCATTCCAACTTTACTGATCAAAAAAGATGGTCAAGTTGTCGATACCTTAATTGGATATCATCCTAAAGAACAAATCCAGGCAAAACTGGAACAATATCTCTAAAAAATCAAAAACGATCCAGGTTAATGCGAGTCAGGCATAACTTTGGATCGCTTTTCTTATTTTTGAGCTTCATTTTCTGTAAGATGTAAGGTTGACTTATTAGGAATAAGAGCTAAATCAATCGGATCTTCTGGATCCTGCTGAACAAGAATTGTCACCGATCCATGCCGTAAGTCTTGATCTTTGATGATCGCCTCAGCGACAAATCCTAGTTGATTTTGAATTGTTTCAGCCAAAAACCCAGCTTCTAACTGAAACTCAGCATTTTTTTTCAAGCGTAAAGCGATGATTGGGCCAGAAACCTTGAAGAGTTGTTTTTGTTGATGGGCTTTAAGTCGTTCAAGTTTTCCCCAACCAGCTTGATGAAAGAAGATTGGCAGATCTTCATCTTTTGCTAAATTAAATTTGCGTGCTAATTTTTTACCAGCCCAATATAAAATGTCTGGATTATCCCCTAATAATTCTGGTAGTAAAAGATCACGCAATGTTTCATAGCCGACTAAAGTTGCTAGGTCCTTTTTTTCTACCAAATTTTGATAATCATTTGCGTCCATGACGATCTCCTCTAAACTATAATCTATAAACTTATTATACCTTGAAGATGAGCTTGACGGTTAAAAGAATTGTTAAAGTTTTGGGTAACTTGAAAAAAATACTTAATTTCACGTATAATCATCAAGAAAGCTAATTAGATTGGAAGAGTGAATTTGAAAGAAATATTAATTGCAACAAAAAATCAAGGCAAGGCACGGGAGTTTCGATCGTTTTTTGAACCACGAGGTTTTAAAATTATAACTTTGAACGATTTAGAAAATCCGCCACAAATTATTGAAAATGGTCAGACTTTTACAGAAAATGCGCTGATCAAAGCTAATACTTTAACAAAAGAATTACAAACAACTACTTTGGCTGATGATTCTGGATTAATGGTCCGTGCATTGAATGACGAACCAGGTGTCTTCTCGGCCCGTTACGCTGGCGATCATGATGATGCAGCTAATAATCAAAAACTTTTAACTAAGTTGGCAAATGTTCCAAATGAAAAAAGAGATGCTGTTTTTCATACGACACTAGCTGTAACTAGCCCCAATCGTCAGCCACTGATCGTTGAAGGTGAAGTTAAAGGATATATTTTGCAACAACCTGCTGGTAATGATGGCTTTGGTTATGACCCACTTTTTTATCTGCCAAAGTTTTATAAGACTTTTGCCCAAATGAGTGTAGCTGAAAAGAATCAAGTTAGTCATCGTGGTCAAGCGATCAACCAGCTAGCTGAAAAATTTGATGATTGGTGGGAATAAGATGAATAAATTACAACCAAAGCGTTTTTTAGTCGTTAGTGATAATCATTCTGATCGAGAAATCTTGACCAAAATAGCTGAAAAATATCAAAATCAAGTTGATTTAATGATTCATTGCGGTGATTCACGGTTGAAAAAATCCGATCCACTTTGCAGACGATATCAAGTGGTGGAAGGTAATTGTGATTTTCCTGGTAATTTTGTTAATGAGCAACTTTTAACTACTTCAGTTGGTCAGGTTTTTTTTACCCATGGTCATCATTACTATGTGAATTTTGGCATGAAAGAATTAATTGCCACTGCCCAAAAAAATCAAGCTACTTTTTGTTTTTTTGGACATACTCATCAGTTGAAAGTTGAATATCAGCAGGGGTGTTTATTTTTGAATCCCGGTAGTATTAGCTTTCCACGAGGAAAGTTTAGCCAAATTGGTGGAACATTTGCGATTGTCACTGTGACAGTTGCTCAAATTGTTGTTAACTTTTATGATCGAAAGTTTTCAATTATTAATGAATTAACACAGAAATTCAAGCGGTAATTAAGGAAAAATTATGCAAAAAGAATTGAAACAATGGTACTTAAAACTGCTAAAATGGTCAATTTTAACATTAATTTTTATGATTTCACGACCGTTTATTGCCTGGCGTGGATTTGAACTAGTAATTGTCGGTGGGGTTATTTACTGTTTATTTATTTTTGGAGTGTGTGTTTGGCTGCAATATTTGACGATCATTCAGAAATAAAATTGACAAATTTTTTTATTGATGTATAATAATAAGAGTATTTTGCCCGTTGGTCAAATTGGTTAAGACGTCGCCCTCTCAAGGCGGAGTTACGGGTTCGATCCCCGTACGGGTGATGAAGATATTATTGCTTGTCCATCTGTGGAGGTGGACTTTTTTTTGCGATTAAAACGATTGCTACTTAGACTATTGATGTTTATAATGTTAGTAATGAAGTTAAGGTTTGAAAGTTTTAGTAATGGATTTTGAAGGTGAGGAGGGATGACATGCTACGAAAAACAAAAAATTTTTTGCAGGCGAGTCACATTAATTATGAAAAAGAGCACGTCAATCCGCTGATTGTTCCAGAAAAGGTATACGTGCTAAAATTTGGTAGAAATAAGCTCAATAATCGTTTTATTGTTGAGCATACCTATACATGGACTGGTCGAATCAAAATCAGTAAGATTTCCTTGCGTCTGCATGGTCAAAAGGGCCCGCATGAGTTTCAAAATGAGGCTGAGCTCTTGCAGTATTTAAAAAGTCATATTCAGTATTACTTAAATTCATAGTTTAGAGCAGTTATTTAAAACTGAGGCAAATTAATTTTTGACCTCAGTTTTTTTAAATTCATTGCTAATTAGATCATTTGATTGGCAATTTAGCGAAGCCATTTTGTGCAAATTTCAAAGTGACATAATAATTATTTTTTTATTCAGTGTTAGGTTAATTTGAAGTTTTTCAAGTTTAAGAAGGTTGCCTTTGGAAATTTAAAACTGAAAATGCGTAATTATAAATTAAGTCAAGTGTTTATAATTTGAATTTAGATCGAGGGGTTGAATTTTGAATAAAGGAAGAGAACAACCAGTTGTAGCGATATGTTATGATTTTGATAAAACGTTGTCACCAGATGATATGCAAGCACAAGGATTTATTCAGTCAGTTGGGTATGATATTAAATCTTTTTGGAATGAATCAAATAATCTTGCTAAACAAGCGGAAATGGATCAAAACTTGGCTTGGATGTATGAAATGAAAAAAAAGTCAGTGGGAAAGACTTTATTTACCCGTCAGGCTTTAATGAAGTATGGATCTCAAGTTAAACTATTTCCCGGAGTTGAAGCATGGTTTGATCGAATTCAAGACTATGGTGATAAAGTTGGCGTTAATGTTGAACATTATATTATTTCATCTGGTTTAAAAGAGATGATCGAGGGATCTAAGGTTGGTGGAAAGTTTAAAAAAATTTTTGCCAGTTCGTTTTTATTTGATCAGAATGATGTTGCAATTTGGCCAGCACAAGCGGTTAATTATACGAATAAGACACAATTTCTTTTTCGAATTGAAAAAGGTCTGCTGGATATGAATGATCAGCGTGTAAATGATCATTTTTCACCAGCTCAGTTGAAGGTTCCATTTAGAAACATGATTTATATTGGTGACAGCGATACTGATGTTCCTTGCATGAAACTAGTTAATTCCCGGGGTGGATATTCGATTGGAGTTTATGATGCAAAAAGCAACGATAAAAGTAAAGTATATAAAATGATGCGTGACGAAAGAATTAAATATTTTGCGCCAGCCGATTACACTCCAAACCAAACATTAGATTGTTTAGTGGTTTAGTGAAAGCCATTATTGAACGAACCGCTAAAAACGAGCAATTGGAAAGAAAATATTATTGCTGTCAAAATGAAGTAATTGCGAGTGATAGTCGGGAGTTGGCTGAAGAGCGAAGTAAGACTAATTTGATTCTTGCTTTAGAAGATAGTCGTTCGTTTGCGCGAACATACAAAATTATTGCAAACATGGAGAAAATAAAAAGTTGGACGACCAAAGAAACTGAGTCAATCATAAAAATTGCGCTTGATAACAGTCAGGTGCGGTATGTTGCTAATGCTGATCAACTAAAACCATTCTTTTACCAATTGATGGGAAGTCAAAAATCTGCCTTAACTAATCAGTTAAAAAAAATTTTGGACTAGCTGGCTTTATCTTTCTTAATCCAGAAAGTAACATGATTTTTCATCTGTAAATATTGATGAAAGAATTTTGTCACTTAAATTGGCTAGAGGACGGAATTTATTAATATTTAAAATATGGTTGAGTACCTGAATTACTAATTTTTAAATAGCTAATTGCATAATTAAGATGCTAACCAATAATCTATTTTCACGTATACTTCATGTGCACTGAAGAACTAGAATTAATGAAAATATAGAAAACTACGCAAACAAAAATGCTATTAAATCAACATTTGAGAAGATTTAATAGCATTTATAAACCTATAATTGGGCATACTGGGCTCGAACCAGTACATTGCGGATTCAGAGTCCGCTGCCTTACCAATTTGGCGAATGCCCAATAAATAACGTTGTTTATTAGCAATCAACTATTACATAGTACTCGAATTTTCTTTTGATGTCAAACTGAATTTAAAATTTCTAGAAATTTTAAACGCTAGCCTAATTGTTTAGATTGTTTTTAGAGCAGTTCTTATTGGTAAATCATCTGGTCCTGTTGGGTATCGGTTAACCAATGAATAATTTGATGAATGCAAGAAGAATAAGCCTGCATGTTAGTTTCAGCTCCTTTATTATCAGTTATGCTAACGATCGTAATTATTTGGACTTGATCGTTGGCAACTTGCTTCATTTAGGTGAATATATTGATTTCATTATACACATAGTAAAGCATCGGACACTATGTTTAAACTGCGCACAAAGTTAAACATAGTGGTATTTGGTCAATCATATTTCGATGAATGTTTTTGTTTCACTGAGTGATAGTAGTATACTTTCCATTTTTTTTTGTGTACTTTTTGTCTTAGGTGCCACTGCTATCGATGAACGCGGGAAATTATTGTTGATTTTTTGCGGGCAATTGCCGATGGAATGTTCATGCGTATTGTACCAAATGGCGTATTCCTTTGACCGGTTCGATCGTTTTTTAAGGGTATTGGCTCTGCTAGATTTTTTATTGTACTGGCATATGTAACAATTTCGAAGATTTGCGTATAGCTCAAGGAGTAACCTTTATTCTAAGGAATGATCGATTAGTTGATACGAAGGGAACGCTTAACAATATGGCTGGGAAGTCACTGCTAGCGATAATCATCAGCAAATCGACAAAAAAATTTGGCTTTGAAAAGAATCAAAAATATTTGCAACAATTGGGAAAAATTTATTATTAAATCTAGCTGTAAGTAAAAAATTGAACTTGTTTTTTAAATTAAGCCGAGGCTTTTTAATGATTTTTATCTTGAGCTAACAGATCAATTAATTTTTCACCAATTATTTTATAGATAACAGCATGGATTGAAAATTGTTCTGTCAACAAGAGTGGATCTTTTTGGGTATCAAATTTAAAAGTGAAACATTTATTGGTGATTTCATTTAGAGTTTGATTAAATGAAGTAGCAAAATAATCATAGGCATCTTCAATTGAGGCTTGACTAGTTGCATCCTGCAAGCCTTTTTTGATAGCATCTAGCGAATAAATTGATTTTAATAAACTGATTGCTACTAACTCAGCAACATTAGCAGTATTATACCTTTTTTTATTTGGCCGGTGCATTAAACCTTTTTTGACGTAACTATTAATCATAGAAGGAGTAATTTCAGTTTCCTGTAGAAACTGTAAATAACGATTTCCTAAGTTAACTAGTTGGTCCATATAAAGTTCGAAATCTGGAAACTCTTTCCATAATGGCAGTTTGGCCCTACCTAGTTCAGCAATTTGAATTTCAAACTGATTATTTTCCAAAATTCTAGCCTCACTTGTTTTAAAGTATTTAATTAGATTATAGCATAATATTAGATAAGCTAAACTTTAAAAAAAATGTTATGAATACATTATTTAGATTATCTAGACTTGTAAACTATGTTATATTATATTTACAATTAAATAGATTTGAGGGAAGTCAAATGCTCAATAGGAAAGAACAAATTATTAATGAAGTTTGGAGTAGTATAACTCATGGAATTGGGATAATTTTAAGTATCGTTGCACTGATTCTTTTAACTATCAAAGGAGCACACCATCCGCACCAATTGGGGCCATTCTTAATTTATGGAAGCGCACTGATTATTTTGTACCTTTCATCGACGCTTTTTCATTCACTATACTTCACTAGAGCCAATCGAATTTTTCGCTTATTAGATCATACTAGTATTTTTATTTTAATTGCGGGCACCTATACACCATTTTGCTTATTGGGCATGGATAAAAACTTAGGTCCACGTTTACTGTTAGCTATTTGGATTCTGTCATTAGCTGGAATTGGCTTGCACTTAATTTTGCCAGTCAAATTTCAGTGGATCGAAACCACAATCTATGTAGTTTTGGGCTGGTTGTGTTTAGTCGGCTTTCAACAACTCTGGCAATCTTTAGGCAAATGGGGTTTTAGCTTGCTTTTGGGTGGCGGCCTGTGTTTTACTTTTGGAGCAATGATTTATAGTATTTGCAAATTAAAGTATTCGCATGTTTATTGGCATATAATGGTATTAGCAGGAACAATTTTGATGTTTTTTGCAGTGTATAGTTATTTATAAATTGCTGAAAGCTTTTTAATTAGTTAAAATCAAACTAAGTAATCTGAAGGGAAGTGGCAGTGATCGCATTTAAATATTACGTTGTCGCTCATGGACGTCATCCCGGAATTTATCCGACTTGGGCGGCTTGCCAACAAGAGGTTCACAATTTTCCTCAAGCACGTTTTAAGGGATTTAATGATTTGACAGCCGCTCAAATATGGTTGAAAAATCCAGTTTGGTCAGTAGAAAAAAAATCAGTTCTTACTCAATCACAAACAGGTAATGACTTGCAAAATGCAGAAATTAGAATTTGGACGGATGGTGGTTCGCGAAATCATGGGAACCGGTTAAATCAACATGTAAAGGCTGACGATGTAGCAGCTTGGGCGTATTTAATCAAATTTGCGCACCAGCAGTATGCTGATTCTGCCGGTGAGTTTGGGGCAACTAATAATCGAATGGAGATCATGGCCTTGTATCAGGCGTTGAGCTTTTTACTGAAACAAAATTGGCAGCAAAAGTCAATCGTTGCAACCTTAGATTCCCGATATGTCTTAAATGCTATTACGCAACATTGGTTAAATAATTGGCAAAAAAGGGGTTGGAAGACTGTTGCAGGCCAACCAGTTGCTAATCAAGAACTATGGCAAAAACTAGCCAAAATTTTAGCAAAGTTCCCCCAGTTACATTTTAGCTGGACAAAAGGTCATGCAGATGAGCAAGGCAATGTTTTTGTTGATCACTTGTTGAATCAGACCATGGATCAGATGAAGGTGAAACAAGATTGAAAACATTAATTATTGTTGGGCATCCCCAGCCAAGAAATTCGGAAACACAAGAGTTTTTGAAAATCAGTGCCAGCTTACTAAAAAATATTACTTGGCATGAATTAGCTTCTAAGCCAGTTTTTAAAATTAATGATGAAAGAAATTTACTCATGACGCAGCAAAGAATTATTTTGCAGTTTCCCCTCTACTGGTATAGTGCACCGGCTCTTTTGAAAAAATGGCTGGATGATGTCCTGCCAGAAAGTTCTGGTTTTAATTTACGTGGTAAAGAGTTGGGGGTAGTCGTTAGTTTCAGTCATGCAGCTAGTGAATTTCAATTAGGAGAACGTGTCGGATATTCGTTTGCAGAATTGCTTAGTCCTTTTGCTGCCTTGGCCAAGCATTTCCAAATGCAGTTATTGCCACCTTTTTTGATTGAGCGTTTTGCTTATCAAACGCAACTCCAACGTCAACAATTACTATTGGCTTATCAACAATTTCTTGAATTACCGCAGCCACAAAATTTTGAAATGCAGGAAAGCTGGTTTTTGCAAAAATTAACAGAATTAATTGGTCAGAGTAAGGATTCACGCTTACAACAACGATTAAACTTGATTAAACAGCAAGTGACGGAGAATCAAGCAGAATTGGCAGAACTGGCGCAAATGGTTCATAACTTTAGAGAAGATGATAGCTTAAATGGAAAATAACGAATGGGTCTTGCAGCAACTTGAAATATTAGCTAAAAACAGTTCAGAGTATCAGCAGCGGGCTTTTTATCGCGGGTTAGCGCAATTGGTGCAAGAACAACAAAAAAGGATCGAACAGTTACAAGGCGAATTGGACGGACGTTTATGGAGCCCCGTCAAATGGTGAAAAGAGGAAACAAAAATGAAAAGACATGATGTAGATTTAAACTTTGAATTGGTAGATCGACCCTTCAGCCAAATTTTGGTAGCAGTCGATGAAGATGACTCTGATTCATCGCTTGCAGCTTTTAAGTATGCTTTGAGCATGGCTAAGACTAATCGGGCTACTTTAGGAATCGTTACCGTACTGGAACTTGAAGATTTAAATGTTTTTGAAGCTTTGAGTCCAGAAAAGCGAACTGCAATTCGTCAGAATTTGGAAGCAACTTTAAAACTATATATTGCTAAAGCTCATGACGTCGGGATTGAGAAAGTTAAGGCTTTCATTCGTGAAGGTAAACCGGCAGCAACGATCGTTAATGATGTAATTCCAACATTTAGACCAGACGTTTTGATTTGTGGATCGAAAACGAAATCCGTTAACAGTCGCCAAAAGATTTTTATTGGCTCACAGGCCAGTTATTTAGCTCAAAATGCTCCTTGCTCGGTAATGGTGATTCGACCGGCTTTCAATAATTAATTTTTACCTAGAAGCTTCATTAGAATTGTCTTATCTTTTTTTAAAGAGCTTTTCAGTTGCCCTATAATGTAATTATTCTTTTTTAGAGGAGAGAGAAGCGATTATGAAAAAGTTCTTCAAACTTGAGGAAAATAAGACAAACGTTAGTACTGAAGTTTTAGCAGGATTAACGACCTTCTTTGCAATGGCTTATATTTTGTTTGTAGCCCCGAGTATCTTAGGCTCAACTGGGATGCCAACGCAAGCAATTTTCTTGGCAACAATTTTAGCTTCAGTTGTTAGTACTTTAATCATGGCGTTGTTTGCAAATGTCCCATATGTGCAAGCACCAGGTTTAGGACTAGCAACTTTTTTTGCTTATACTGTTGTTTTACAATTAGGATTCTCTTGGCAGCAAGCTTTAGCCTTGGTTTTCCTTTGCGGATTGATTAATGTCACGATTACGATCACTAAGATTCGGCGGCTGATTATTAAAGCAATCCCAGAGGTTTTGCAGCATGCAATCGGTGGCGGAATTGGTATTTTTGTTGCTTATATTGGTATAAAAAATGCAGGCTTTTTGAAATTTATTACCGATCAAGCTGGAATTGTTTCAATTAATGGTACGACCTACCACGCTGATTTAACGCATTTTAAAAATGGTGTTAAGTCAATTGTATCTAATGGTGGCGTCACGCCCTCTTTGATTATTTTTAACCAACCAGCACCAATTCTAGCGCTGATTGGGTTAATAATTACAGCTTTTTTGGTGATCAAAAGGGTTAAAGGAGCAATTTTGATTGGAGTTGTTGCAACTACTTTGTTAGGGATCCCTATGGGAGTTACCCAGGTATCGGCAATTAGCAGTAATTCTTTACCAATGGCTTTTCAGCAACTTGGTACAACCTTTGGTGCAGCATTTAGTCAGCAAGGAATGGGTTCACTATTTCAAGATCCAGGTCGGTTTTTGTTGGCTTTAATGACGATTTTTGCATTTAGTCTCAGTGATATTTTTGATACGATTGGAACTTTTATTGGAACTGGGAAACGGACTGGAATTTTTTCAAAACAGGATGAGAAAGAATTTTTTAATGGACATGGTTTTAAGTCAAAAATGGATCGCTCTTTGTTTTCAGACGCAATTGGTTCAGTTGTGGCAGCAATCTTTGGAACTTCTAATGTCACGACTTTTGTTGAAAGTGCTTCAGGGATTGGGGTAGGTGGACGGACTGGTTTGACTAGTTTGACAGCTGCTGGCATGTTTTTATTAAGCAGTTTGTTAGCTCCAGTAATTGCAATCATCCCTGATGCAGCAACAGCACCAGCATTGATTATTGTTGGAATCATGATGATGGGGTCTTTCAAAAATATTGACTGGACTAATTTAGAAGATGCAATTCCAGCTTTTTTTTCCTCAGTTTTTATGGCACTTTGTTACTCGATTTCTTACGGGATTGCGGCTGGCTTTATTTTTTATTTAGCTGTCAAACTGGCAAAAAGAAAGTTTTCCGAAGTTCACCCAATGTTGGTAATTTGTACCGGGCTCTTTATTTTAAACTTTGTAGTTTTAGCATTTATTGAGTAAAAGGATTTGAAGGATTAATTTTTTGACTGATTTATGTTATTCTAATTCTGGTAGACTCAGATGTTTTTAGTTTAATAATGAGGTGAGAGTCATTAAGAGAAAAAAATTAATTGGCATAATTGTGGTAATTTTGATTGGATTGATTGGCGGTATCGGCTATTATCGTTACAATCATTTTAATCAAAATGTCGTTATTAATGGAATCAACGTTGGCGGTTTAAATGCCAAACAGACATTGAAACGACTCCAGAAGAAATCTGTTTCACAGAAGATTTATTTGAAGAACAAATTGATTTATCAGTATCATCGTTCCGGTTCCGATTTTACTGATAAGGATTTACCACAAGTTAAGCAATTGATCAAACGTCAATGGACCTTTTTTCCAAGTTCTAAGCAGCAGAGCTTTTTAATTGAACCGTCAGAAGTTGCTAAACATGAAGGCACCAAAACAACTGCTACGCTCAAAGCAAAATTAATTCAAGAGAATCGACAACGCAAGTCTCCGAAAGATGCGTATGCAGTTTTAACTGGTGGTAAAATCAAAATTATCCAAGCTAAAGCCGGCAATAAGTATAATCTGCAGGCGTTATTGAAACAATATCGTCAGCAACAATTTTTACCTAAAGTTAAATTGACAGCCGTTTATTTACAACCAGTCAAGGCAAAAAGTCAACGAGTTCAGCATGAAAAAAGAAAACTTGAACAAATAAGCAAGCGATCAGTTGAATATCAAGTTCAAAATAATAAATACAACTTTTCAACTAAAAGTAATCTTCAGCGAGTAACTTATGCAAATGGTAAGTATAAAATTGAATCAACCAACCTTACTGATGAAATTGCCAAGATCAATCAACAAGATGCCACTCTCCAAAAAGGTATTTCATTTAAAACTCATGATGGCAATACAGTTCAAATTGCTGATGGCGGTTCATATGGGTGGGCACTAAAATCTGAGCAGGCAGTTGAACATATTGAACAGGCTTTGTTGAAAGGTAAAAAATCACTGGAAGCTAAGCAAGATATTTATGGTGTTGGCTACTTGACTTATGGAACGGGCTATGGTTTGAGCAATAATGGTATTGGTGATAGCTATGCCGAAGTTTCAATTTCGCAACAGCATTTGTGGATTTATAAAAATGGACAAGAGGTCGTTTCTACCAATGTTGTGACAGGCAAACATAGCACTGGTGAAGATACGCCTAAGGGACTCTGGTACATTATGTATAAACAATCACCGTCCGTGTTAAAAGGCAGTGAAGCTGGCAACGCTAATTACTCAGTTAATGTCAATTACTGGGCTCAATTTACCAGCAGTGGCTGTGGCTTTCATGATGCTAGCTGGCGAACAAATTGGGCAAGTGATGCTTACTTAAATAATGGATCTGGTGGCTGTGTCAATACGCCAAGCAATGTTATGGCTAATGTTTATAATAATCTGAGTCAAAAAGAAGCAGTTGTTGTTTATTAAAAATTTAAATTAGTTGGTTTTTGATTTTGCTCATGGTAAAATAAAGTCATGGGGATGTTTTGGATTCGACAGGTATAGGTTGAGTTCGAATTGCGTCTCGTAGTTGCGTGACGTAAAGACGCTCAGTTAAATATAACTGCAAAAAATAATAACAACTCTTACGCTTTAGCTGCCTAAGCGCAGTAGCGTAGATCCACCTAGTATTGTCCATGTACTAGTGCTGGGTCCTACAATAATGGACTTGCGTCAGTTGGCACCATCTGAGGTAACTGAAAGAGGATTAACAGGTTAGTCGCTGATGTTAGCCAGGCCATGTGGCGTGATCAGTGATGAAATTTAAATAACATGACTATGGACGTAGATATTCGAATGGCAATATGCTTGGACGCGGGTTCGAGCCCCGCCATCTCCATTTAATATTTTTTTAAGAAGCTTGGGGCAAAGATGTCTCAAGCTTTTGTTAAGTAATTAAGAATTAGTTTCACAGCCAGATTTTTTTACTGAAAATTCAAAGAAAAGTTGCAAATTTGCGTTATGATAGTCAAGTGTTGAGGTGTAGGAACTTTTAAAGGACGTGGAGCAGATTGAAATTATTGATGATTGAAGATAATAAATCGGTAGCCGAGATGATGTCGATGTTTTTTCAAAAAGAACATTGGAATGTAGTCTATGCTTATGATGGAATCGAAGCAATGGAAAAATTTAAAGCAGATCCAAATGGATGGGATATGATCACCCTTGATTTGAACCTACCTGGAAAGGATGGTATGCAGGTAAATGCTGAAATTCGTGCGATTTCAAGTACTGTCCCGATTATTATTTTAACAGCCCGGGATTCGGAAAGCGATCAGGTTTTGGGTTTAGAAATGGGAGCTGATGATTATGTAGTCAAGCCTTTTAGCCCAATTACCTTAATTGCTCGAATTAAGGCGTTGCATCGTCGGGCAGCATTAACTGCTCACCAAGCTGGTACAGTGATAGCAGATGAAGATCAGAGATTTGATGTAGTGACTGATCACTTCAAAATGAATACTAAAACACGGGAAGCTTATCTAAATGGAAAACTGATCCCGGATTTAACCCCTAAAGAATTTGATTTATTGAAGACTTTGGCTCAAAAGCCACGCCAAGTTTTTTCACGAGATCAGTTATTACAGCTGGTTTGGCACTACGAGTTTTATGGTGACGAGCGAACGGTTGATGCGCACATCAAAAAATTGCGCCAAAAAATTGAGCAGGTTGGGCCACAGGTAATCCAAACAGTTTGGGGTGTGGGCTATAAATTTGATGATTCTGAGGTTGAAAGCTAATGAAACTCATTTATCAGCAGATGCTGGCTTTTTTTACGATTATTGTTGTACTGCTGACACTTTTGGGAATCTTTTCCTTTCAATTGACTAAATCTTTAATTTATGAGAACACCTGGAATCAGCTTGAAGGCTATGCCTATAGTTTAAAAACTGATGCAATGAGTGTGACGCAAACTTCTAAGGGAAAAGTCATTTTCTCTTTAGATAGTGAAAAATTAAGGAATTATGAGTTGCTGTTGCAAAATCAGGAGGTTCATTTTACGATTTATACCAGTTGTAATCGAGTTCTTTATCCTCAGACAATGGGATTTCAGTCGACAATTTCTAAAAAAGATTGGCGGAAGCTGAAAAAAGGTAATATTATCCGCCGAAAAAACGATCTTAGTTGGAAAAGAGGGCCCGGTGATTTCAAAGAGGGCAATCGCCAGCAACAAAAAATGACAGATATTCTTGCGCCATGTTTTGATCGGCAAGGTGATCTGGTGGCGGTCGTTTCTGTTGGTGCCAAGGTCTCAAGCCTTGAGGAAAGTTTTGCAAAAATTCAAAGAAGTCTGATTTATATGCTGCTGATTTCGGCAGCGATTGGAGTTGCCATCAGCTATTTAGTTGCGCATTATACAACTAAAAGAATTCGTCAGCTTCAAGGGGCGACCAGACAAGTTGCTAGTGGTAATTTTGATATTCAAATTCCTAATAAAGATCGTGATGAAATCGATGAATTGGCCAATGATTTCAACAGCATGACTTTTTCTTTGAAGAAATCAGAAAAAGAAATCAAGCGGCAAGAAGAACGGCGTCGTCAGTTTATGGCTGATGCGGCTCATGAAATGCGGACACCACTGACGACAATCAACGGTTTATTGGAAGGTTTAGCTTATGATGCGATCCCAGAAGAAAGCAAAGCTAAAAGCATTGAATTGATGCGTAATGAAACAAAGCGCTTAATTCGGCTAGTTAACGAAAATCTTGATTATGAAAAAATTCGGAGTGGTCAAATTTTGCTTAAACGGCAGGCTTTTGAAGCTATGCATGTTTTGCATAACATCCAGACACAGCTAAAGAAAAAAGCTCAATCGGCTGGAGACACGCTTGAAGTTACTGGACCTGATAAACTTAACGTTTTTGCCGATTATGATCGCTTTGTCCAAGTGATTTTTAATATTACTCAAAATGCAATTCAATTCACGCAAAACGGCAACATTCAGATTTCCGCTGAAAAAGGTTTTGAAAGTACTATTTTTCGAATCAGTGATACTGGAATTGGGATGACGCCAGATCAACTGAAAAATATTTGGGAGAGATACTACAAAGCAGATGCTTCACGGAAAAATACCAAATATGGTGAATCAGGCTTAGGCTTAGCAATCGTTCAGCAATTGATGCAGCTTCATCATGGAAAGGTTGAAGTTATTAGTCACCCAGATCAAGGAACGACTTTTACTCTAATTTTTCCAGATGAAAATCTAACTAATGACGACGTTCAAGGTTAATAAAAAAGGTTACTGGAATGGCTTGTAAAAGTCGTTCCAGTAACCCTTTTTTTATTTGACTGATAATAATTACTTGCTGCTTTGAGCTGCTTGGCTGGATGATAAAGATGAAGCAGCTTGATCAACTGATGAGTAGGCACTCTCCAAGTTTTTCTCATTGTTATCAGTTGTTTTAATCTCTGGTGCATCTGAAGTATAATCAGAAATTGTCGAATGATCACCATTTTTTGACCATAAGCTAGTAGACTTTTGCTTAAGCATTTTTTCAATTTGCAATACTTGACCAAAGTCGTCTTTGTAATTATAGTTCTTAGGGTCGACTGGTTTAAATCCTTTAGGCACATAATAACGTAACAGGTTCTTGTTATTTAAGCTATCTGATAGCGAAAGCTCTTTGTTGACCTTTTGACTATTCTTTTTGATTTTAGCAGACAACTTAGCTGACGGGTGGGTAATTTGCTCACCCGTTTTGTTTTGGTAAATATCACCGTCAACGTATGAGTAATTAGGGGTAATAAAATTGCCATTTCTAAAGGCCACTGTTTGATCATGATTTTTAGAAAAAAGATCGGTACCAAACTGGATATAACGTTTGGAGGATATTCCTAAAAGATGCAGTAAAGTTGGCAATACATCAATTTCGCCACCATAAGTCGTTTGAACGCCACCAGATTTTAAGCCGGGAATGTGAATCATAAATGGTACTCGCTGCATTTGCATGTTATCAAAGTCATTCCAGGTGGCTGCTGATTTTCCTAAAAGTGTTGCCAACTTTAAATTACGAGAATCAGAAATCCCATAGTGATCACCATAAATCACAATGATCGAATTATCGTAAAGACCAGACTTTTTAAGATAAGTGAAGAACTCTTTTATCGCCTGGTCAAGGTAATGAGCGGTTACGAAATAATTATTGACAGAGTCATCGTCAGTATTAGCCGCTGTAAAGGTTGAATTCTTTTTATCCAGGTCGTAGGGAAAATGATTAGTAACAGTAATGTATTTAACGTAAAAAGGTTGCTGTAAATGTTCCAAATACTTAATGGAATCATGAAATAGTAATTTATCCTTAACACCATACTCAGTTAAGTTATTAGCTGAAGTATTAAAATAACTTGAGTCAAAAAAATATTGGTAACCAAAATTCTTATAAACGTTATCACGATTCCAGAAAGAACCTTTATTGCCATGGAAAACAGCACTCGAATAACCAGCACGCTGATTTAGAATAGCAGGAGCAGCTTGGAAGGTATTATCGGTCCCAAGAGCTGAAAACAATGAACCTTGAGGTAAGCCGTAGACACTGTTTTCCAACATATTTTCAGCATCTGAAGTTTTGCCTTGACCAACTTGATTAAAGAAATTACTAAAACTATAAGTTGATTTGCTGTGATAAAGGCTATTTAAAAATGGCGTAACTTCTTGACCATTTAATTTATAATTGATTAAAAATTGTTCAAAGCTTTCAAGATGAATGACGATCACATTTTTGCCTTTAGCAATTCCAAATAAACTGGAATCAGGCTTGGCATAATGTTTGCGTGTAAAAGCTAAGACTTGATTGAGATCAGTGCTAGATGCTTCACTGCGAACTTGGCTATTCTTAGCAGTTTTTACACCATCATAAAAAGTAAAAGCATCCAGTCCTAGATATTTGACTAAATAACTGCGATCGAAGGTCCTGGTTAATAGTTGTGGTCGCTGTGCTTCAGCGATTGTTAAATTAAAAAAAATTAAAAAGATTGAAAAAGATGTTAATGCAATTGCTTGTTTTTTAGGAATTGGCTGCGGATCAAAACGAATAATTTTAGTAATGAAACCTAAAATTAGTAAAACCAAATCTGCAACAATGACGATATCTTGCGGTTTTAAAAGCGCCACGGAGCTAGTACTTAAGCCTTCGGAAACACTTGAATAGCCAAAAATCACATTAAACGTCATAAAATCAGTAAATTCACGATAATAAATGACATTGAATAACAATAAAGCGGTATTTGCCAAATAAATAATGATCAAGGTCAGATAAGCTGGAACAGTTCTTTTGATATAGAGTGCTGCTCCAAATAATAATAAAGTTGTTGCTAATGGATTGAATAATAATGTAGCATATCCAACCAAGCCACTAACTCCTAGCCGAAAATCAATCAAATATACAGCAACGGTCTTTAACCAAAAAAGAAACACTAGTAATTCAAAAAATCCCCAGCGTGTACTTAGTTTGGTTTTGATTTTTTGCATTAAAACAACCGTCCTTTCCAGAGTAACTATCGCTCTATTCTAAACCATTCTATAAAATCAAGTCAATTTGAGCTTCCGATTTAAAGAATAATTATGAAATCATTTTTAAAGCAGTTTGACAATTATGAAAATCAGCTTTATACTTTTAACATTAAATTTGAAAACAATTTCATAGGGGGAATTAGTAGTGAATTTAAAATGTGTGATGGTTGTTGATGATAAATTGCCAATTGGGATGATTGCTAATACGGTGTCGATTTTGGGGTGTGCCCTGGGAAAAAGGCATCCCGAAATCAATGGTGAAGATCTCCAAAATCTCGATGAGCAACCTTTTCCAGGATTAATCAAAATCCCAGTTCCGGTTTTAGCTGCTAATGGTGATCAATTACGCGGGTTAAAAGAATCCATCGCTAAGGATGAATTAGAAGTAATTTCATTTACTGATGCTGCTCAGCATGCGCCAACTTATGAAGATTATCGTCAGTCCTTGGTAAATAAGACCGATCAGCAGTTAAAGTTTCTTGGACTTTGTATTTTTGGCAAGACTAAACGAGTTAACCATTACACTGGTAACTTACCAACGTTGAAGTAATTTTTACTTGACTTTAAATTGAAAATGCCATATCATAATTTGCAATAAAGTGTTGATGAGAAGAGTATCTTTTTAGCGGGTAGCTAGCGACCACCGAGAGTGAAAGGGTGGAACCTTAAGAGAAGAGAAAATGAGCTCGGAGCTGCAGGTGAGTGCAAGCTTGCCTGCCGGTGACACCCGATAACGTGTCTGAGTATTCCTTGGAGTACTTTTGAGGTGTTGTTTGTGAGAACAAGACAAATCTGGGTGGTACCACGAGTAAAAACGTCCCTCCATGCTAATTTTAGCATGGAGGTTTTTTGATTTGGGGTGAAATAAAATGGATAGTAAACCAATTTTAAAAATTCTAGTTTTAAACTTAATGCCTGATAAGGCCAAAACGCAAGCTAATTTAAATGTCTTCTTTAAAAAAAGCTCCTATCAAATTTTGCCGACTTTTTGTTACCCAGCGACTCATCATTTTAAAAATCAAAAGTCAATGGTGGATATCGCTGGCTACCAAAGCTTTCCAGAAATTCAAGATCAATATTTCGATGGCCTGATCATTACGGGCGCGGCTGTTGAAAAATTAGCTTTTGAAAAAGTAGATTACTGGTTGGAACTTTGCCAGATTTATAGCTGGTCACAAGTCCATTGTTCGCGTGTCCTTTCGCTTTGCTGGGCTGCTCAAGCCGGAATGTATATTTTAGGCCAAATCAAAAAATATCCTGTAAAAAATAAAATTTTCGGTATTTATGCGATTGATTTTCAGCAAACCCATCCGCTGTTTAAAAAATTAAACCGGACGATGCAACTGCCTTTTTCACGCTATACTACGAATTGTTCGCTTGATTTTAGTAAGAGTGATTTAAGGATTTTAGCTGGTTCGCCACAAGTTGGACCAGCAATCTGTGAAACTAGTGATCAGCAACAACTGTTTATTACCGGTCATCCTGAATATCAATTAACCATGTTGGCTGACGAGTATCGACGTGATTTAAAATTAGGGAAGCAAATAATTCCGCCGAAAAATTATTTTCTTGATTCCCAGAATCAGCAGATCAAGGGTCAATGGTTAGCTGATTGTCGACAATTATTTGCAAACTGGTTTGATTTGTTAGTCAAAGTCAGAGCTTAATAATACTTGATTTTAAGTGATTTTAAGTATTATTCATAATTTATCGTTAAAAAGGGCTTACAAACAGAATTTAAAATTGTATAATGTCATTAGTAATAAAATGTAAAGGAGAGATTCTTAATGGCTCATATTTCTTTTGATAGTTCCAATTTAACTAAATTTGTCCATCCTAATGAATTAAACGAAATGCAGGCCTTGGTTAGTGCTGCTGATAATGAATTGCGCGAAGGTACTGGTGCCGGCAATGATTTTCGTGGTTTTTTGAATTTGCCAGTTGATTATGACAAAACAGAATTTGAGCAAATTAAAAAAGCAGCTAAAAAGATTCAGTCTGATTCTGAGGTTTTAGTTGTTATTGGAATTGGCGGCTCATATTTGGGTGCGCGGGCAGCAATTGAATTCTTGCAGCATACTTTCTTTAACCTTTTGCCAGCGGAAAAACGGAACGCTCCGCAGATTTTCTTTGCAGGTAATTCGATCAGTTCTTCCTATGTTTATGATTTGTTAGATTTAATTGGTGATCGTGATTTTTCAGTTAATGTTATTTCTAAATCAGGAACAACTACTGAACCTTCAATTGCTTTTAGAATTTTCAAGGAAAAGTTAATTGCTAAATATGGCAAAGAGGGAGCTAAAGAACGGGTCTATGCCACAACCGACCGGGCTAAAGGTGCATTAAAAACCGAAGCTGATGCTGAAGGCTATGAAACTTTTGTAATTCCCGATGATGTTGGTGGCCGCTTTTCTGTTTTAACTCCAGTTGGGCTTTTGCCGATCGCTGTTTCTGGCGCTGATATTGATAAATTAATGCAAGGTGCAGCTGATGCTCGGGAAGCTTATGCAGATTCAGATCTGAAGAAGAATGAGGCTTATCAATATGCTGCTTTGCGGAACATCCTTTATCGTAAAGGTTATACAACTGAAATTTTGGAAAACTATGAACCAACCTTGCAATATTTTGGTGAATGGTGGAAACAATTAATGGGTGAATCAGAAGGCAAAGATCAAAAGGGCGTTTACCCATCTTCAGCTAACTTTTCAACTGACTTGCATTCATTAGGACAGTATATCCAAGAGGGTCGGCGGAATTTAATGGAAACGGTCATTAAAGTTGCTAAGCCCAACCACGATGTTAAGATTCCTAAAGAAGCCGAAAATTTAGATGGTTTGAAGTATTTGGAAGGTAAGTCAATGGACTTTGTTAATACTAAGGCCTTTCAAGGAGTTGTTTTGGCTCACACTGATGGCAATGTGCCAAACATGATTGTTAACATTCCAAATCGCAGTGAATATACACTTGGCTATTTGATTTACTTCTTTGAAGCAGCTGTAGCTGTTTCTGGCTATCTGAATGGTATCAATCCATTTAATCAGCCAGGTGTTGAAGCATATAAGCATAATATGTTTGCATTGTTGAATCGCCCGGGTTTTGAAGAACTTAGCCAAAAACTTAATGCGCGTTTAAATAAATAATAATTTAACCCGGTTAATTAAAACTGCAGCTTGCTCAAGCCGCAGTTTTTTCTATACATAAGCAGCATTTTAGGAATATAATTTGTTTAAACGGATTTAGAAGGGATCGACTTCAGAGTTGGAAAAAAAGAAATTTTTCTTTGGAACGTTCATTGGGGCAGGAGCCCTGTCATATTTGGCGAGTGAGTATCTATTTAAGATTGCTTTTAAAAGGGTCAACTATGTACCGGAAACATCCCAAGAAAAGCAGAAATATGCCAATCAATATTGGTCGTTTGTTGCGTGGTTCAAACGGGTCAATAAGGAACACTGGACTTTTACTTTGGCAGGTGAAGATGAACAAATGTCTGCTTATTTTATTCCAGCACCGAAACCTTCAACCCGGGCGGTGATTATCTCCCACGGGTATAAGGGTAATGGTGAAACGATGTCAAATTACGCAAAAATGTTCTATGATTTGGGTTTTAATGTTTTACTGCCTGATGATCGAGCCCATGGGGAAAGTGCGGGCAAGTATATTAGTTTTGGCTGGCTGGATCGTTTAGATTATCTCAAATGGATCAATAAAGTGATTAATCGTCTGGGAGATTCGACTTGTATCGTTTTATTTGGCGTTAGCATGGGGGCAGCAACCGTCGAAATGCTGAGTGGTGAAAAATTGCCACCACAAGTTAAGTGCTTAATTGCTGATTGTGGTTATTCGAGTATTGATCGTGAGATGACTTATTTGTTGAAAGAGCAATATCATTTGCCCAAATATCCGCTTTATCCACTTGTCAGCACGATCAATCATCATCGTTTAGGCTATTATTTAGGCGATGTATCTTCAGTTGAGCAATTAAGGAAAAACAAACTGCCAATTTTTTTTATTCATGGGGAAAAGGATAAATTTGTTCCCAGTGAGATGTCTTTGGAAAACTTTCGGGCAACCAGTGCTCCCAAAGAATTATGGATCGTCCAAAATGCAACGCATGCTGAAAGCTACTGGATCGATCCAGCTGAATATCAGCGACGGATCAAAAAGTTTTTGATTCAGTATTACGATTAAAATTTAGCGAGTCAAATCAATTTTTTGGTCGTTAGGAGGAGTAAGTAAAATGAAAATCGATGGACACACTCATACAGAGCTTTGCCCGCATGGTAGCCACGAGCTAACAGAATTAATGATTGAACGGGCAATCAAATTAGGCTTTGACCATTACTGTATTACAGAACATGCTCCTTTACCCCGCGGTTTTGAACAAAAGTATCGAGGTGACCCAGAAGGTTTAACAACTGCTTCTTTAACTTGGGAGCAGTTGGATGAATATTTTAAATTGGTTAATCATTTGAAGCAAAAATATCAAGATCAAATCAAAATCTCGATTGGGTTTGAAGTTGATTATTTACCAGGATTTGAAAAACAAATTCAAGAGTTTCTCGATCAGGTCGGACCTCAAACGGATCAAAATATTTTGTCGATTCATTTTATGCCTGGCAAAGATGACGGCCTCTGGTGTGTGGATTATACAACAGCTGATTTTGCGACCGGCTTTGCTGAATGGCTGTCAGTTCCCCAGCAGCTTTATCGGCAGTATTTTGAATTGGTCCTACAAGAAGTTACAGCTAATTTAGGTTTATATCGACCACAACGCTTGGGACATTTAAATTTGATCCAAAAATATCAAGATTATTTTCATTTACCGGCTGAATTTGATCAACAAAATTTGCAATTGATTGAAAAAATTTTAAAAATAATTAAACAACAGAGGCGAGAATTAGATTTTAATACGGCTGGTTTATATAAACCGTATTGCAACCAATTCTATCCTGGAATCCAAATTACTAAATTGGCAGAAGAATTAGAAATTCCACTAATCTTTGGTTCTGATGCACATTCAGTGGCTGAGGTTGGACATGGTTGGCATTTGCGCTCATTGTTTAAATGAACTGGATTTTCGACTTGACAAAGAAAACATTAAAGGGTATGCTAACCGTAAATTAATTGTAATTTAATGTTTTTAATGATGATGAACAGAAGAGTAGTACTTGGTAATTTGTTAAGAGAGCTTCCGTGAATGGGAAAGGAAGTCAAATCCAAGTATGAACCACATCTGCAAATTGAATGGCTGAATTTAAAAGTAAGCTGTGTCCGGTCAGTCCGTTATCCTTTGCTTAACAAGCACTGAGGTTTATTTTGAAAAAAATAGACAAATTGAGGTGGAACCACGGTTTATCGTCCTCTTGGCTATCATGCCAAGAGGATTTTTTTTATAAGTAAGGATGTGAGGTAAATGCATAAAGTTAATCTTCCGTTGGGAACGCGTGATGAATTTGGTCAAAGAGCGCAAAGAAAGACCCAATTGATCAATTTGGTTGAAACGGAACTGCAACAACGGAATTATATGAAAGTAACAACACCGGTTTTGGAATATCAAGAAGTCTTTGCTGATTTTGATTTGAAACAAATGCAAACTTATCAATTATTAGATAATAATAATGAGACAGTTGTTTTACGGCCAGATTTGACTTTGCCGATTGCGCGCTTTTTATCGACTAACAATTTGAAACTGCCGCAAAAGTTTTATTATGTTGGTGATCGATTTAAAATTGCTCCACCGCTTTCTGGCCGCTATAATCAACAAACTCAAGCTGGAATTGAAATTGTTGGCTATGCTTCGGCCAAAGCTGAGTGTGAATGTTTGTTATTGATCAATCGATTGAGTCGGCGTTTACTGCAAGGTAAGATTCAGCTTGAATTAGCAGATGCACGTTTTATTGATACAATTTTAAATGAATTAAGTTCGAATCAAGAATTAAAACAGGCAATCAAAGCTGCTTTATATCAAAAAAACATACCGCTTTATTCGCAACTGATCGACCAATTTATTGAGCAACCGATTTTTAAGTTTTTGAAAATTTGGCCCCGCTTATTTGGAGATTATCAGGAAGTTCAAGCACAGGTCTTAAAAGTGGGACTAAGTGGTCAAGCTCGAGAACTGTTTGAAAAAATTATGCAGTTTGCCGACTGGACGGCGCAGTTGCCTAATCAGCAAGTCACGGTCGATTTAAGCTCAGCTCCGCCGCAAGATTATTATACCGGTTTGACTTTTAAAGGTTTTATGCAAGACATTTCGGATTACTTATTTAGCGGCGGTCGTTACGATCAACTATTGCAAAATTTTCAATCTCAGCCTGAACCAGCAGTTGGGATGGGGATTGATATTGATCTATTAGTTGATGAAGCTACAATTTCAGCTGATAGTCATAAGCATGACTTGCTTTTCTTTGAGCCAGAACAATTAGCCTTGGTCAGCCAGATTTGTGAACAATATCCAGAACTGGAATTAAGTTTATCACTGGATTTGCGCCATGCTCAGCGCAATGCTCAAAGCCTAGGCGTGAAACTTTATCGTTTAAATGCACAAGGAGATCTTGAAGATGCCACTTAAAATTGCTTTAACCAAGGGCCGTGTTGAAGGACAAGTCGTTCCGCTTTTAGAAACAGCTGGAATCGATTGCTCAGGCCTAAAACAAAAAAATCGCAAATTGATCATTAATACGGTTGATGGCCGATTTCAATTTATTTTAGCGAAAGGACCTGATGTAACCACCTATCTCAATTCAGGAGCAGTTGATTTAGGAATCGTTGGTAGTGATATTTTAACGGAACATCGTAATCAGCAATCAGAATTACTGGACTTAAGAGTTGGTCAATGTCAATTTGTGTTAGCTTCGACAAGTGATTTTAATTTTAATCAACCTGGCCGCAAGGTAATTGGCACAAAATATCCCTTGATTACTCAGCGTTATTTTGAATCATTGGGGCAAGACGTTGAAATTATTAAAATTGAAGGTTCGGTTGAATTAGCACCATTAATTGGGTTGGCGGATGCAATTGTTGATATTACTGAAACAGGTCGAACATTAAGAGAGAACAATTTGTATGTTTATGATTATCTTGACCAAGTATCAACCCGACTGGTTGCTAATCGGATGTCGCTTAAACAACATGCAGCAGAAATCTTTGAACTCGCTGATCAATTGGAACAAGTCGTTAAACAAGGGAGTGCAAGCAAATGAAAATTTATCAACAATCACTAATTGAAATGAAGAAAGTTGTTAAACGTTATACACAACAAACAACAGATTTGAAAATTGAAAAAATTGTTCGTGAAATATTAGCTAATGTTCGTCAAAAAAAAGATCAAGCTTTAAGAGAATATGAATTAAAGTTTGATCAGACCAAGATCCAAGATTTTGAAATTCCAGCTGAACAGTTGACTGCGGCTTTGAATGAAATTTCACCAGCTTTGAAACAAGCATTGGAACATGCCAAAAAGAATATTACCAGTTTTCATCAGATGGAATTGGAAAATGGCTTTATCGATACCCATGTCCCGGGAATCATTCGCGGTCAGAAAGTTACTCCGTTAGAGCGAGTTGGATTATATGTTCCAGGCGGGACCGCCGCTTATCCTTCAACTATTTTAATGACAGCTTTGCCAGCTAAAATTGCTGGGGTCGATCAGGTGATCATGGTCACTCCGCCGCAAAAGACTGGAATTGCACCAGCAGTTTTAGCAGCAGCCAAGATTGCTGGAGTTGATGCAGTTTATCAAGTTGGCGGTGCCCAAGCAATTGCTGCTTTAGCTTATGGAACAGAATCAATCCCGGCCGTCAATAAAATTGTTGGACCAGGTAATATTTTTGTTGCGACTGCCAAAAAGCAGGTCTTTGGTCAAGTAGCAATTGATATGGTAGCTGGACCATCAGAAATTGGTATCTTAGCCGATGAAACGGCCGATCCTAAAGAATTAGCGGCTGATCTTTTATCTCAAGCCGAGCATGATAAACGAGCACGGCCAATGCTGATCACTAATAGTTTAGAATTGGCTCAAAAAGTCAGTCAAGCGGTTGACGATCAGTTGCAAAGATTACCAAGAAAAGAAATTGCAGCTGCCTCAGTAGCTGACCGTGGCTTTATTGCAGTAATGAATTCAATTCCAGAAATGTTTGCTTTGATGAATGAAGTTGCGCCAGAACATTTAGAGATTCAGTTGGCAGATCCAGCTCAATATTTGAGTTTGATCCGTAATGCCGGCTCAGTCTTTTTAGGACGTTACGCTTCCGAACCGTTGGGTGATTACTTAGCTGGTCCTAATCATGTTTTGCCAACTGGTGGGACTGCGAAGTTCTCATCACCATTGGGAGTTTATGATTTTGTTAAAAAGACCCAATTTATCCAATTTTCCCAGCCGGCTCTCAAAGCAGATTTAGCAGATATTACTAAATTAGCCCGGACGGAAGGCCTTGAAGGACATGCCCGAGCAGTTGAGCAGCGCTTTAAATAAAACAGCACTTTCGAATTGCCCAGTTTTTAGAACTTTTTTCAAATGAGGAGGTCATTTTATGCGCAGTGCCAAAATAACACGAAAAACAAAGGAAACCCAGATCAGTATTAAATTAGATATTGATCAACAGTCAGAAATCTCAATTGAAACTGGGATCGGTTTTTTAGATCACATGCTAACCTTGTTTGCCAAACACGGTCGCTTTGGTTTAGTTGTTAAAGCTAATGGAGATTTGGAGGTGGATTCACATCACACGGTTGAAGATACAGGAATTGTACTAGGTGAATGTTTTAAACAAGCTTTGGGCAATAAAGAACAAATTGAACGTTACGGGACAGCCCTTGTACCAATGGACGAAACGCTTGGTCGGGTCTGCGTGGATTTAAGTGGACGCTCATATTTAGTTTTTCAAGCAAATTTAGAAAATCAGCGGTTGGGAAGTTTTGAAACAGAAACGGTCGAAGATTTTTTCCAGGCTTTTGCCTTTAGTAATCAGATGAATTTGCATGCAACGATTTTATACGGTCGCAATACGCATCATAAAATTGAAAGTCTTTTTAAAGCACTCGGTCGGGCTATGCGTCAGGCGGTTACGATTAATCCAGCAATCAAGGGAGTCAATTCGACAAAGGGTGTGATTTAATGCTAGCAATTATCGATTATGATGCCGGGAACACTTATAATTTAAAAAAAGCTTTTGATTATTTGCAGCTTGAAACGGTTTTAACAGCTGATAAAGCTGTGATTGAACAATGTCAAGGTATCGTTTTACCGGGAGTCGGTGCTTTTGCTCCAGCAATCGCTAATTTACAAGCAACTGGACTTGATCAAATTATTAAGCAGCAGGTTAATGCAGGGAAACCGTTATTGGGGATTTGCTTGGGAATGCAGCTTTTATTTGATAGTTCAACGGAGTATGGTTTGCATCAAGGGTTAGGACTGATTCCTGGTCAGGTAATTGCTTTTGAAAATCGACCAGGCTTTAAAGTCCCGCAAATGGGTTGGAATCAAAATGAAGTGCTTCAACCTCAAAGTCCGTTTGCTTTTTTAGCTGATGAGTATACCTACTTTGTCCATTCCTATTATGCAAAATGTGCTTCCCAATATATAATTTCCCAAGTTGATTATGCAGTTAAGGTTCCTGCAATGGTCAAACGTGGCAAAATTTATGGAACTCAATTTCATCCTGAAAAAAGTGGTCAAGTTGGTTTGAAGGTCTTAGAAATGTTTGTACAAAAGGTGGTGACCTCAGCGTGATTTTTCCGGCTATTGATTTAGAAAGCGGTCAAAGTGTCCGTTTATTTAAAGGAAAGTTTGATCAAAAGACATTGATCAATGCCAGTCCCAAGCAACAAGCTCAAGAATTCGAACGGGCTCAAGTTGGGTGTTTACATTTGGTCGATCTTGACGGAGCAAAATTAGGCAAACCGCAGAACAGTACCGTGATCAAAGCTATTCGTCAGGAATTTAGCGGCCAGTTGGAGCTAGGCGGTGGAATTCGGAATTTAGAAACAGTTGCTTATTATTTAGCTCTAGGAATTGATCGGGTGATCATTGGTTCAGCTGTTTTGGATGACCCCGAATTCGTTCGTCAAGCATTGAAAAAGTATGGTCCTGAAAAAATTGTGATCGGAATCGATGGTAAAGATGGACAGGTGGCTGTTAATGGTTGGGTAGAACAGACTCAGACCAAAATGTCAGCTTTGATTGCTGAAGTTGCAGTAGCTGGAGCCAAAACTTTTATTGTCACTGATGTTGATCGTGATGGAACAATGCAAGGACCTAATATTGAATTGCTAGTTCGCTTACAACAGCAATTTACTAGTTGCCGAATTGTTGCTTCCGGTGGTGTTCGCGATTTAGCTGATGTTCAGCAGCTTCAACAGCAGGGCATTAAAGATGTAATTATTGGCAAAGCGTTATTTGCTGGTAAAATCAGTTTGCAAAAGATTGCGGAGGTGAATCAAAATGTTGGCTAAACGGATTATTCCTTGTTTGGATGTCGATGATGGTCGGGTCAAAAAAGGAATCAATTTTGTTAATTTAAGGGATGTTGGTGATCCAGCTGAAATTGCAGCTAATTATCAGCGACAGGGAGCAGACGAGTTAGTTTTTTTAGATATTACAGCCACCAATGAGCAGCGTCGAACAATGGTTGATGTGGTTGAAAAGGTATCGTGTCAAGTGTTTATGCCATTAACTGTTGGAGGCGGGATCTCTTCAGTTGACCAGATTCAAGCACTTTTAAAGGCTGGAGCAGATAAAGTTTCACTTAATTCAGCCGCGGTGGCTGATCCGCAGCTGATTACCGCTGGCGCTAAAAAGTTTGGCAATCAATGCATCGTGGTGGCAATTGATGTTAAAACAGATCCCCAAACCGGTCAGCTAATGGTTTATACTCATGGGGGTCAACAAGCAACTGATTTAGAAGCGGTGACTTGGGCTAAAAAGGTCGTTGCTTTAGGAGCAGGAGAGTTATTGGTCACTAGCATGGATCAAGATGGAACTAAAGATGGTTTTGCAATTGAGCTTTACCAAAAACTGGTCGCCGCTGTTGATGTACCAATCATTGCTTCGGGTGGAGCTGGCAAGATACAAGATTTTATTGATGTTTTTCAACAGGCTCAAGTTGACGGAGCTTTAGCAGCTTCAGTTTTTCATTACGGCGAATTAACGATTCCTGAAGTCAAGCAAAGGTTAAAAGCCGCGGGGGTGAGTGTCAGATGTTAACACCAGATTTTTCGAAGGGTTTATTGACAACAGTTGTGGTCGATCAAGCAACTAATGAAGTTTTAATGGTTGCCTGGATGAATCAAGAAAGCTTTCAAAAAACCTTAACGACTATGCAGACTTGGTTTTGGTCACGCTCACGGCAAACCTTATGGCATAAAGGTGAAACCAGTGGCAATACACAGAAAGTGACCGCAATGTACCTCGACTGTGATCAAGATACTTTGCTGATCAAAGTTATTCCAGCTGGACCAGCTTGCCATACTGGTCATCGCAGTTGCTTTTTCAATCAAATCAGATGAGATCAAGGAGAGAAAAAATGAAACAGGAAATTGATGAATTGTACCAATCAGTTGTTGATCGTCGTAAAAACCCAATTCAAGGTTCCTATACGGACTATTTATTTGATAAGGGACTTGACAAAATTTTAAAAAAAGTCGGAGAAGAATCGACAGAAGTAATTGTTGCTGCTAAAAACCCAGATAAAAGTGAACTAGTTTATGAGACAGCTGATCTATTATATCATTTGATGGTTCTGTTAGTTGAGCAAGGAGTTAGCTTCGATCAAATCAAAGAAGAGTTGGGCAAGCGTGAAGGGTTAATGAGCAAAACGCAAGAAAGACGTGAGATTAAAAAACTTTAAGGGAGGTTGCCAAGTGAAAGATCAGATTAAGCAATTATCAAGTTATGTTCCAGAAGAACCTTTAGCTGCTGTCAAAAAACGGTTGGGATTGAAAAGATTGGTTCGCCTTTCAGCTAATGAAAATCCTTTTGGGACTTCAAAGCAAGTTAAACAAGCAATTATTAATTGGAATTTTGGTGAAACAAATCGTTATCCTGATGGCAATGCGACGACTTTAAGAATGACGCTTGCTCAAAAACTGCAGATTCCACCAGAAAAATTTGTCTTTGGAGTCGGTCTTGATGAAATTATTGAACTGATTTCGCGAATTTTCTTAGAAGTTGGGGATGAAATTTTACAAACAGCACCAACTTTTTCTGAATATGCACTTCATGCGCAGATTGAAGGAGCTAAAGTTGTTTCAGTTCCCTGTGATCCCAAAACTGGAAAAAATAATTTATCACAAATGCTGACCAAGATTAATCAAAAAACTAAATTAATTTGGCTCTGTAATCCTAACAATCCGACCGGTTCGTATCAAACGCCATTTGAACTAGCAGAATTTTTAAAGCAAGTTCCCTCAGAGGTTCTAGTTTTGATTGATGAAGCCTATATTCATTATGTTACTGAGGTTGATCAGCCAAGTGCTTTGCCGTTGCTAGAGCAATTCCCAAATGTGGTGGTAATGCGGACTTTTTCAAAAGTTTATGGTCTAGCTAATTTGCGAGTTGGTTTTGCGGTAATGGATCAAGAATTAGCTAATTATCTGCAAGCTGTTCGGTTACCTTATAATTTAAATTCTTTAGTTCAAGTTGGCGCTTTGGCAGCCTTGCAAGATCAAAAATTTGTAACCTCATCAATCGAAAGGACAGCCCAAGAAAGAGACAAATGGGAAAAGTTCTTTGCCGCAAATCAAATCAAATACTTCCACAGTCAAGCTAATTTTATTTTCTTTAAGTTTCCAGAGGCGCTGAAGTTAGCGGATAATTTATTACACAATGGTTTTCAGTTACGTCGAGGCTTGGCTGAAGACTGGCTGAGGTTGACAATTAGTGATGAAGCTGATGGTCAACAGTTACGTCAACTGATTGCTGATTTTAAATCATGCTAAAAAATTTAACATGTGGAATTAGTAAATTATTTGGTACAATGACAGTAGTAACCAGATGATTCAATTCCAGATGAGGTGAAAAAAATGGCAGTTAGGTACGGCATTATTGGTGATGAAGTTGCAACTCAGCGACTTGCAGCTGCAATAGAAGCTAGTCAAACAGGTATTTTAAGTGGAGTAGTTGGAAACTCAACGGTAAATCAACAATTAGCGCAACTCAATCCGCAATTAACAGTTTTTTCTGATCAACGAAAACTGTTAACAGCGGATCTTGATGTAATTTATTTGGCTGCTGATCAACAGTCAAAGTTTGAATTAGCAAAGCAGGGATTGTTAAACAATAAAAATTTATTAATTGAAAAACCGTTAACGCGGCATTTTATTGGTGCTAATGAAATTTTGCGCTTAGCAAAACAGCAAAATTTACTAGTTTTTGAGGACTTTTCACCGCTGTTTTCGCCGCTTATGCAACAAGTCAAAGCTTTGGTAGCTCAAAAAATAATTGGTGATTTAAGGTTTATTGATGTCAAACTAGGGATCAAAAATCCACCGGTTTGGTTTACTGATTTATCAGCTGGTGGTGGGGCATTATTTCATAGCGGATCAATGATTGTTGCACTGATTCAGTCTTTATGTGGTCATCCAATTACTCAATGGCAAGGTTTAGAAAATAGTCAGATTGGTCAGGCAGATTCAAGTTGCAATTTAGTGTTCAAGGCCAAAAACATTTTGAGTAATGTATTGATTACCGCTGAGCCAGGTTTTGAAAATGAAATTGTTTTGTATGGGACTGATGGCAAAATTAAAGTTTTGAATTTTGATCAGCAAACTGAAAAAGCTGTTTTACTGCTGCCAGGACGGTCAAAAAATCTGGTGGCTGATCAGCAAACAGCGGATAATTTAGTTTATTTACTTGATTGGTTCGATCAGTGTTTAGCTGCCAATAATCAGGACTGTATAACAACTGCTGCAAAACTTATTTTAAGTTCGCGAAAGGTAATTGAATCACTTTATCAGCAATGGTACGGTGATCCTTTGAATTAACCCTATTAAAAGCTGACTGGTCAAGAGACCAATTTGCTTTTTTTGTTGACTTCTAAAATTTTTTAAAGCTTTCTTTTTTGTAAGAAAAAGATTGGATTTTATTTTTTAAATAACCTAAAATAAACTTAGCAAGCTCAAACTAAGGGGGCTAAATTTTGATTGCTAAGTCGATTGAAAGTTTATTTGACCAGCGCCAGGATCATTTTTTAATTCCAGCCGAAATTGTTGCTAATGTGCAGGAAACCAACCATTTGGATCATGCATTTTTAGTTTTGACTAAAATCAAATATTCAAGAATTCCGGTTCTTGATAATGAGCAGCATTTTAAAGGACTGTTGTCACTATCAATGATAACTGAAACAATGTTAGGGATGAATGGAATTGATCCATCAACATTAGCAAGACACCAGGTAAAAGAAGTCATGCAGACTGATGTACCAACGATTGAATTGCCATATGATATTGAAGAAATTCTACATTTGTTAGTTGACCAGCCATTTTTAGTGGTGGTTGACAAAAATCGAATATTTACTGGGATTGTTACCCGCCGTGAGATCATGAAAGTATTTAATTATACCGCTCATGAGTTGGAACATTATTTTACAGTAACAGAAAAACAAACAGAAAAAATTAAGCAAGAAAGCTAAGGAGAATTTATATGCCAAAATTAGATGCCAATGAAATTATCAAAACAATTGCGGATGCAAAAAAAACTACGCCAGTCAAGGTCTTTCTTAAGGGGAGCTTAAATGAACTCAAAGTTCCAAAAAAGCTTGACGCTTACTTTGGTAAAAAAGCTGGAGTATTATTTGGTGACTGGAAAGAAGTAGCGACATTTTTAAAAAAGAATCAAGCTAAGATTAAAAAGTATCGAATTGAAAATGATGGTCGGAATACTGGTGTTCCATTACTTGATAAGAAAAAGTTCAATGCACGAATCGAGCCAGGATCAATTATTCGTGATCAAGTCGAAATTGGTGACAATGCGGTTATTATGATGGGAGCTGTGATCAATATTGGCGCAGAAATTGGAGAAGGCTCGATGATTGATATGGGTGCCATTTTGGGTGGACGAGCAATTGTTGGCAAGCATTGTCATATTGGAGCAGGAACGGTCTTAGCCGGGGTCGTTGAACCACCTTCTGCTCAGCCAGTTGTGATCGAAGATAATGTTTTGATTGGTGCAAATGCAGTCGTTTTAGAAGGGGTGCGAGTTGGTGCTGGTTCAGTAGTTGGAGCTGGAGCTGTTGTAACGAAAGATGTCGCTCCGGGAACAGTTGTCGCTGGGGTACCAGCACGTAAAATTAAGGATGTTGCCCAAGTTGCTGAAGGGAAAAAAGAACTAGTCGATGATTTGCGTAAAATCTAATCAGCGAATTGGAAGAATGGGAATGATAAGATGAGTCTATCAGCAGAAAATTTAATTGCAATTCGGCGACAACTGCATCAGATTCCAGAAATTGGCATGGAGGAGTTTGAAACCCAGGCTTTGTTGCTGAAAATTATTCAGGCAATGCCGCAGACCTATTTACAAATTCAAACTTGGAAAACGGCAATTTTAGTTCATGTTCAAGGTAGCCAGTCGCGTTATACAATTGGCTATCGCACGGATATTGACGGCCTGCCAGTAACTGAAGAAACCGGTTTGCCATTTAGTTCGCAGCATCCTGGCAAAATGCATGCTTGCGGTCACGATATTCATATGACAGTCGCATTAGGAATTTTAAGTTACTTTGCTGAACATCAGCCAATGACGAATTTAGTGTTTATCTTTCAGCCAGCTGAAGAAAATGCCAGTGGTGGCAAACAATTATATGAGGCAGGAGCTTTGGATGAGTGGCTGCCTGATGAAATTTATGCTTTTCATGATAATCCGCAATTGCCGGCTGGGGTTATTGGTTGTCGCCAAGGGACCTTATTTGCCGGAACATGTGAAATCCATGCTAAATTTATTGGAAAAAGCGGTCATGCGGCTTTTCCGCAAAATGCTAATGATATGGTCGTGGCAGGTTCAACCTTTGTTACTCAAATTCAGACAATCGTTAGCCGCAATCTTGATCCAATTCAAGCTGGCGTAGTCACTTTAGGGCATTTCAATGCTGGAACGGTTGGTAATGTAATTGCCGGGACAGCACAAATCGATGGAACGATTCGAGCTTTGACCCAAGAAATTAACTTAAAGATTCAGCAACGGGTACGAACGATTGCACGATCAATTGCTGCTGGATTTGAATGCCAATTGGATTTAGATTTGCATCAAGGTGGGTATTACCCAGTTGAAAATGATCTGCAAACAACCAAGTCATTTATTAGCTACATGGAAAATGCTCCAGGGGTCGTTTATCAAGAAACGCGACCAGCAATGACTGGAGAAGATTTTGGCTTTCTATTATCAAAAATTCCGGGAACGATGTTTTGGTTAGGAGTTGAGAGCCCATATTCATTGCATTCTGAGCATTTGGCACCTAATGAAGGAGCAATCATCAAGGGCGTGACTGCTATGATTGGTTTCTTGAAACGACGCCAAAATGAAATTAAAAGTAAATAATTAAGTTAAGGTCTTCTAATTGGTAAAAAAGCTGTATATATAATGATAGGTCAAAAACATCTAGCGTTATAAAGTGGCTTTAATAGCAGTTTAGGAGACTTTATTTAGCTTTATCTCAATTGAAGTTTTTGTTTAAGACGATGTGGTCAAATTTAATGGTGAATTGGCGATTTTGTAACCAGCCTGCGTAAGTTTTTCCAGATAAGCCGCCAGAAAATCACGTTGCACAGTATATTGCGCTCCGTTTTTAGTGTAGATGATGACTCTCAATGCTAAGTTCCCATGACCATTATCAATGGTTCCTAATAAAGTTGGCCCTTGTGTAATTTCAGGATAATTTGGTGCCAATTGTTGATTTACCTGCTTTATTACCGCACTCATCCCCTGAATATCCTCATTTGGATCAAAATAGACATCAACTAAAGCACGCATATCATTACGAGATAGGTTGCTGACGATGGTGATATTTCGGTTAGGAATATAATGTAAGGTACCATCATAATCAACGATTTGTGTTGTTCGTAGACCGATTGCATGGATCGTTCCTGAAATCGTTCCAATTTTCACTTCATCACCGACATCGAATTGCTGTTCCAGCAAGATAAAAAATCCTGTTACGACATCAGTGACAAAACCTTGAGCACCTAAACCTAAGGCAACACTGACGATTCCTGCACCAGCAATCAAGGTACCAACAGGGATTCCTAAAATTGACAAAACTGCATAAAAGTAAAAAAATAGGATACTATAGTGAAAAATGTTGAGGGATAATGTATAAATTGTTTGCAGTCGATTGGCCGAGAGATGGTCGCTTCTTTTAGGATGCTTGAAACTGCGGCTAATAAGTTTTTTACCAATCCAATTAATCATAAAAAACAAAATGGAAAGCAGAATAATTGAAAGGAAAGTGGTCACTATTTTACTAATAACACTATCCCAGTCAATATTAGTAAAATAGTGAGTGATAATATTCGTTTGTTGACTCATCTGCTTGGAAACAGAAGATGATAATGATCCGTTATCTTTAGCTAAGTAAAAAAAATGCATTGCAGCAACACTCCTTTATTTCTCTGTCTATCATAGCAAAATTTAAGACAAACTGCAGTATAATTAAGAAAGAGACTAAGTATTGTTTTAATTGCAGTTTTGTTTCAGCAATGCTATTGTTAAGCAAAGTGAAAAAAATAGGAGGACATTTTGGATGACACTTACGTTTGGACAGTTGGCTGGCTTGATTGCCGCCTTAGCTTTTTTATTGCTGGTCGTTTTTTTGTGTATGCTGATCGTCAAATTAGGTAAGGTCGTTAAAGAAACGCAGCAATCAGTTACTTCCTTGACCAAGGATGTTGATTCAATTTCCCAAGAAGTTGAAGATCTACTCGCCAAAACCAATGTTTTACTCGATGACGTTAATCATAAAGTCAAGACGATCGATCCGTTTTTTAAGACAGTTGCAGACTTGAGTGAAAGTGTTTCAGACTTAAATGATGCCAGCAAAAATTTGGCTAAAAGGGTTACAAGTTCTTCAAAAAAAGTTGGGAAAACTGCGATAGTTTGGAATATGCTTAGCCATTTATATAAAAAACATAATCAAAAATGATCATTAGTTCAATTTGAGGAGGAATTTAGGATGAGTAAAAAAACATCACTTTTATTTGGTTTAGCTGCAGGGATCGCAGCTTATACAGTTACCAAAAAAGTTTTAAAAGAGCATCGACCAGAAATTAAAGCTAAGCTGCAAGAACTTAAAGATAACGGAACTGAAGTTGGCTTACGTTATTACGATTATGCTAAAGATTATCTGAATAATCAGGTCGATGTTAAAACATCATTTGCCGATTTAAAAGAAAGGGTGCTCGATGCGGCAGATAGTTTGAAAAACAATGATAAGTTGCAGCAGGCGTTTACTTCTTTAAAAGATGCAACTGATGAACTAAAAGAAGAATTGGCGAATCAGCACCAAGAGCAAGAAGAACTTGATGGTGAAAATGATGATGAGATCGTGATCGATGGACGCTCAGCATTTGGAGAAGCTAAAGCGGCAGCTGATTTTGAAGAGGACCATCCAACTGAGACCTTTTTCCCGCATGGAGAATAACGAAATTAAAAATTGTAATTCTTAAAAGCCCCCTAAATTGAAAAAATAATTTAGGGGGTTCTTTATTATCAAAGGTTAATTATCTTTAAAGGGTAGTAAGGGTTATTTAACTGGTAAGATTTTTAAGTTTTTGGAAGTATGCGTAAATGGTTCAACACCATCAGCGGTGACATAAACACAATCTTCAATTCGGACACCTGCAATTCCTGGAATATAGATGCCAGGTTCAATTGAAAAACACATGCCAGGCCTGAGAACTAAGTCATTTCCCTCCATGATTGACGGGAATTCGTGCTCACTTTGCCCCATACCATGTCCTAAACGGTGAATAAAGTATTGACCATAACCGGATCTTTTAATGATACTTCGAGCAATCTGGTCTAATTCAGCAGCCGTAATTCCCGGTTTAGCAGCAGCTTGTGCTGTTAGTTGTGCTTCAAGGCAGACTTTATAAATATCTTGTGACTTTTGATCGATCTGTCCAAAAGCAACCGTTCGACTGGCATCAGAAATATAGCCTTCATAAATTACTCCTAAATCAAATAAGACTAGCTTGTTTGGTTGAATAAAATCTTTTTTAGGTGCCCCGTGTGGTTCAGCCGCGTTGGTTCCACTTTGAACGATTGTGTCAAAACTCGTATGCATGATTCCTTTTTGTTTCAGTGCATATTCGATTTCAGCGACAACATCTTGTTCTGTCCGTTTGGTCGTTAAGGCTTTGAATCCAACATCAAAAGCAAAATCCGCCCATTTTCCAGCAATTCGCAGTTTTTCAATTTCATCTGCGGTTTTGATCAAACGTTCCTTTTGAATCACGGGTGTCAAATTACCATTAAATTTTGAATTAGGAAATTTTTGGTGTAATTGTTCAAAACGACTAACATTAAGATTGCCTTTTTCAATTGCCCAGTCTTCCGGCTGAGTGATTCGCTGTAAGATTTTGTCTTTGATAATGCCATATGGATCTTCATGATCTAGGTAGCCATAGACCGGAAAATTCCAACCCGCCTCTTTAACTGCTTCAACTTCCAAAGCCGGAGCAAAAATAAATGGATCCTGATCAGGAAAAATAAACAGTGCCAACGTTCGTTCAACAGGATCACTGCTAAAACCAGTAAAGTATTGAATATTTTGATAATCGCTAATATAACCGATTTGATAATTATTTTTAGCTAACCAGGTTTGAATATTTTCAAGATGTGACATTTGACCGCTTCCCCTAATTTAATTACTTTGATTATAGCATATTTAGCGATTTGAATTAAATTCACAGCAGCTGACTCTTTGAAAATAATGAAAACTTAATGAAAATAAGCCATTTCAGCTAATTAACCGCTTGCAATTGTCGAATTATTTTGCTAAATTAGATAGTGATAATGAAAATGAAATGAAAGCGAGAGACACATAATGGAAAAACATACAATTACGATTTACGATGTAGCGCGAGAAGCTGACGTCTCAATGGCAACCGTCTCACGAGTTGTCAATGGAAATCCAAATGTAAAACCAACTACTCGAAAAAAAGTCCTAGAAGTCATTGATCGCTTGGATTATCGTCCTAATGCGGTTGCTAGAGGTCTAGCCAGCAAAAAGACCACTACAGTTGGGGTGATCATCCCCAATGTTACTAATATCTATTTTTCCTCATTAGCTCGAGGAATTGATGATGTTGCCACAATGTATAAATATAATATTATTTTAGCAAATTCTGATGGCAATTCACGAAAAGAGATTTCGGTCTTGAACACTTTATTAGCCAAGCAGGTTGATGGTATCATTTACATGGGCAACAGTATCAGCTCTGAGTTACGTTCGCAATTTGCTCATAGCAAGACACCAATTGTTTTGTCTGGATCAATTGATGATCAAGAAGAGTTTGGCAGTGTGCACATTAATTATGCAGCTGCGGTAGAAGAAGCGGTTGCCGATTTATTAAATCACGGCAATCAAAGAGTAGCTTTTATTTCTGGACCTTTGAAAGAACCAATTAACGGCAAGTATCGACTGGCTGGTTATAAAAAAGTTTTAGCAAAAAATGGAATTGAATTTGATCCAGAATTGGTTTTTGAGACTGATTATAGTTATCATGCTGGTGAAATGTTATGGCCAGCAATTGTTTCCGCTAAAGCAACTGCAGCTGTTGTTGGTGATGATGAATTGGCAGCTGGAGTTTTGAATGGTGCACAGGATGCTGGAGTTAAAGTTCCTCAGGATTTTGAAATCGTTACTAGCAATAACTCAAAAATTACTGAAATCGTTCGTCCTAAACTTTCATCGATCACTCAGCCATTATATGATATTGGGGCTGTTTCAATGCGATATTTGACGAAATTAATGAATAAAGAAGAGATAGCTGAAAAGACCGTTGAATTGCCATATGGTTTTATTAAACGGTCATCAACTAAATAATAAGCGGGGATTTTTTGAAAAGTAAAAATGATACACGATTATACTTACTGCTGGCGCTTTTAGTTATGGGGGGATTGTTTATCAGTTCTTCAATGACCTATCAGCAACAGACCTCAGTTCCTTTTCTTGAAAAATATTTGTCTTTTAAACCATTTGAACATCAATTATCGCAAATTTCTTTTACGTATGCTGGTCAGACAATCAGTATTGCGGCTAGTGGGTACTATAAATTTGTTGAGTTTTTTATGCGTAAAGCAGCCCATTTTTTTATTTATTTGGCATTAGGTGCTTTCTTTGTGTTGGCTTTAAGAACCAGACTTAAGAATAATTTATTAACAATTTTTGTGTGTACATTAATGTCGCTGGGTTATGCGGCTTTGGATGAATTTCATGAAATGTTGACTGGTGACCGGACACCATTGTTTCAAGATGTGATTTTGGATGGCTTTGGGGCATTGACAGGCATCTTATTAGTAATGCTGATTAAACGTAAAAGAAGGTAGTAAGTAAATTTGCTTTAAATTAATTGTTTTGTTAAAATTTATTTGACTGTAACGTCAATTTGCTATTACTAATTGGAAAGAGGTATTAGAAATGTCAGGACATTCTAAATGGAATAACATCCAAGGCCGAAAAAATGCTCAGGATGCAAAACGTGGTAAAGTTTTCCAAAAATTATCACGTGAGATATATATGGCGGCTAGAACTGGCGGTCCTGATCCAGATGGGAATCCACAATTGCGTTTAATGGTTGATAAGGCTCGAGCAGCTAATATGCCAAAAGATAATATTAAACGTGCAATCGATAAGTCAACTGGAGCAGATGGAGCAAACTACGAAGAGATTACGTATGAAGGCTATGGTCCTGGGGGCGTTGCAGTTTTAGTTCATGCCTTAACAGATAATCGCAATCGGACTGCTTCAGCTGTCAGAGCTGATTTTACTCGCAATGGTGGGAGCTTAGGCGAAACTGGTTCGGTTAGTTTTATGTTTGATCGCAAAGGTTATATTGCCATTGCAAGAGAGGATCTTGATGTAACTGAGGATCAAATGTTTGAAGATGTTATCAATGCCGGTGCAGAGGATCTGCAAACCTCAACTGATGTTTTTGAAATTTACACTGATCCAAAAGATTTCACAGCAGTTCGGGATGCTTTAGAAAAAAAATATGATTTGGCGAATGCGGAATTAACTATGATCCCTAAAAATTATGTTGCAGTACCTACTGATAAGGTGGAACAATTTGAACGCATGATTGATCGCTTGGAAGATGAAGATGATGTTTCTGAAGTCTTTCATGCCGGGGAGTTACCGGAAAATTAATTTTTAACTAGTGAACTGCGAATGATTTATTAAGATCATTTGCAGTTTTTTTTAAGTTTTTTAAAAGAATAACTAATTAGTTCTTAGGAACCTTTAAGCCGAGAAATGTTTAAAGGTTTTTTTTATGGAGAAACTTTGCCTGTCTGACGTATTAACCAACAGGGAGGTGAAAAAATGGAAGTTGAAAAATTTGTCAAAGAGTTCATCGCTGTTTTTATCAGTCAAAATGCCAGTGACGTTTATATTACGCAAAAAAATGATTTTGTGGAAGTAAAATTTTTGGCGGGCAATTTTCTGAAAGAATATCGAAAATTATCTGTCAAACAAGGGACACAGCTAATCAATTTTTTAAAATTCAAAGGGGGGTTAATGCTTTCAGAACACCGGCGACCACAAACTGGTTCAATGATTTTTGCGGAGGATGGTCAATTAAAGCAAAAAGTTTTTGGTAGAATTTCAACGATTGGTGATTTCCGAGGCTTTGAATCATTAGTTATGCGGTTGATTTATCAACAAGCTTTTCAGCAGGATAATTTTTTCTTTCCTGATCAACTTCAGCAGTTGAAAATTAAAGCTCAAGAAAAAGGCCTGATCTTATTTTGCGGTCCAGTGGGATCAGGTAAGACTACCACGATGTATCAACTAGCTAAAAGTTTTAGCCGGGTTCAAGTTATGACGATTGAAGATCCAGTCGAGATTTACGAGCCTGATTTTCAGCAATTTCAAGTCAATTATCAGGCACAAATGACCTACTTAGAATTATTGAAAGCGGCTTTAAGACATCGTCCGGATATTTTGATTATTGGAGAAATTCGCGATGCGCAAACGGCTAGTGCCGTGATCGATGCGGCTTTAAGCGGTCATTTGGTTTTTAGTACGTTGCATGCCAATTGCGCAAGCAGTGCTTTAAAGAGATTAATTGATTGGCAAATTGCTGCATCTGATTTATGGTCTAGTATTCGCTTGATCAATTATCAGCGCTTAATTCCAACAGTCGACACGCAATTTAAACTTCTTTGTGAACAACTACCAATTACACCAGAATTATTTAATTGTGAGCTGACAGCAGAAATTTCAAATGATTGGAGGAAAAAACTTGATTTTTGTCAAAAACAGAATTGGATTTCAGCAATTGAAAAAGAAAATTTTTGGTCTGGATAATTCAAAATGGACCTTGAAAGAACAAACCGATTTTTTTCAAACTTGCAGTGATTTACTAAAGGCTGGTTTTTCAATCAAAAAAATTGCGAATGATTTACCGCTGCTCTTTCCACAAAGTAAAAATAAGTATCAGCAGTTAGAAAAAGAATTGCTGCAAGGCAAGAGCTTAAGTTCAAGCTTGCGACCTTTTGTTAATCGTGATATTGCGGATCAGTTATGGATTGCTGAGCAGCATGGGATGCTATTGCTTAGCCTAGAGCAACTTGCCAAATTTTATGGTCAACGGCAACGGCAAAAGGAACATCTGCAAGGAATTTTATTTTATCCTTTTTTATTGATTGCTTTGATGGTCATGCTCTCAATCATGGTCAATTATTGGTTAAAACCAGAATTAGCAGATTTTCAAACTAACTCTAATCGCCTAAACTCATTTGATTTTCTTATGCAGATTTTAATCGGAGTTGCAGTGAGCGGAGTTGGAGTCTATTTGTTACGAGTTAGAAAGTACTTTTTTCAAAAAAAGTATCTTTCTAAATGGGACTGGCTTTGTCAACTACCGTTTTTAGGAAAAATTTTTCGTGAATATGCCTATTATTACTTAACTTTTAATTTGGGCCTGATGTTAAAAAGCGGTTTGGATTTGCAAAAGATCTGTTTATTGTTAACGAATTTTGATGAAAAATCATTGTTATTTCAATTTAGTTGTTGCTTGCATAAAGCCTCGCTATCAGGAAATACTTTAACAAGTTTGCCAGATCAACGAGCTTTCATACCGCCCGAGTTTCGGCTGTTCTTCAGCAAAGGGCATACTTCCAATCAATTAAGTGAGGAGCTGCTGTATTTTTCGACCGTGACCTATCAACGCTTGCTGGCAAGTTTTAACCGGCTGATCGAATTGATTCAACCAATCATGTTTATACTAGTTGCTTTAGTGATCGTCGGTACCTATCTCGAAATATTATTACCTTTATACCAAAACCTTGGGGGAATTTCTCATGAAAATTATTAAAAGCCGAACAAATGCTTTTACCTTGATTGAAATGTCGATAGTGCTTTTTATTATTGCTTTGCTGATCTTGTTGATTTTGCCGAATATTAATTCACAAAAGAATCGCGCCCAGACGGTTAGCAATCAAGCTTTAAATCAAGTTGTTCAGACTCAAGCAGATTTATATCGTGATCAGCATGATACTCAAAGCGTTTCACTTGATGACTTAAAAAAGGAAGGTTTTTTGAATGATGCGCAATATCAAAAGGCGGTCAAAGCTGACATTAAAGTTCAGGAATGAAACTTTTACGTTGATTGAGATGTTAGTAGTGCTGACATTGCTTACCAGTTTGCTATTATTTACGATTAAACCAGCTGGCGGTTTGACCGCAGTTTATCAAGAAAGAACTTTCTGGAACAGTTTAAAATATACTTGGAACCGAGAATTTACACTAGTTTCGCAACGTAAAGAAAGGGGAATTATTAAATTTGAAAAAGACAAGATCACTTTTTACGAACAAAACCGTTTGCTTGCGACGATTAACCTGCCTAAAACCTTGTATATTTTTAGTTTCAAACAAATTTTAATTAATGAAACAGGTCAGGTTCAAGGTACAACTATTTTAATCAATTCCACGGATGAAAAACGGCATTTCAAAATTGTAGTTCAGGTTGGTTGGGGGAAGTACTATGTCAAACAAAACGAGCAAGCCGGGATTCGTCTTGGCCGAAACGATTATTGCATTAAGTTTATTTTGTCTGGGAATAATTTTTTTATTTGAAGAAAGCCACTATTTAAACAATTTAGAAGTGCAAAAAAGCGTTCTGTTAAAAAAAAGCCAACAAACAGTTAATATAAGTTATAAACTATTAGATCAGTCAGCCAAAAAACTTTCTTCAAAAGAACAACAGCTCTTAAATGAGGCGGTGAAATAGGAGTGAAAAGAGATGCTTTTACTTTGCTTGAATGTTTGTTAGCCTTAGGAATTACGCTAACTTTTACACTCTTAGTCAGTGCAATTTTAACAACAGCACGTGGACAGCTTTTTAGTGAGGCAAAAATAGATCAGCTAGATTGGGAAAGATTTTCAACGACGCTTTTAGGCGATAATTTAGAATTACAACATGTAGCTGATCAATCAGCAAGTCTTTTTTATAGTCCAGTGACTAACAAAAAATACCATTTAGTTTTTGATAGTTCAAAGAATTTAATCAAACTAGTAGCAACTGAGGGCGGATATTTACCGTTATTGTATAATGTAGATGATTATCATATTGACTATGCTGCTGGTTATTTAAAAATTACTGCTATGATTCACCAGAAAAATTATCATTTAGTGAGGTATGTTTTAACTAAAAATGAAAATTAAAGCTTTTATGTTGTTTCCAAGTATTATATTTTTAATGATTTTTGCTTCCTGGAGTTGTCTGCAAATTTTATGGTATCAGCAAAGAATGAGCGGCTATCAGAGTCAATTAGATCATAATCAAGCTGTAATTCTTCGAAATGTAGCAATTGCTAATGGTATTAAGAAGAATCAAATTATGAAATTTGCTCAACAAAGGGTTGAATGTCAAGGCGCTAAATATAACATAACGTTAGAAAATGGTCGTCAGATTACTTTAAATTTCCCCTTAAATTTGAATGAGTAAAATATAACTCTTGAAATAAAGTCTAGAAATCATTAAACTAGTAAAAGTAGTTTGACAATAGAAACAGGAGCTTAGCTATGGAAATAAAAAAAGTAAAACAAGGATTCGATCTATTTTTAGAATCAGTTAATTTATTGATGAAGTCACTTAATTCGTCTTTTTTAGATGCTTTGATTGAATCTGGGGATAATTTAAATACTGGGCAGATAATGGTTGAAAATAATCGCCCAACCGAAGCTGAGCAAAAAAAACTGACAGAAATTTATCGGCAATTTTCAAATTTAGCTTTGACAGTTGAACAAAAAAGGCAAGTTATCCAGTTTGCTTTATTTCGCGCCCAAAGCGTTGACAAAATTCAAGCCAACCATCAATTAACACCAGATTCGATCGGTGTTTTAATTGCTGATTTCTTAAAAAACTTTCTGCCAACTTCTAAGCCGCTGGTTCTGGTTGACCCAACCGTTGGAACGGCTAATTTATTATTAACATTGGATCAATTTTTAAAAAAAGTAGGTTTTTCTAATCTTGAATTTTGGGGAATCGATAACGATGATACGCTTTTAGCAATTGCTTCGATGAGTATTCAACTACAACAAGCACAAATTGAGTTATATCATCAAGATGCGATTGATCCCTGGATTACTCCGAAAGCAGATGCTGTTGTAGCGGATTTGCCAGTCGGGTACTACCCACTAGATGAGAAAACTAAAAATTTTACTAGTCGTTCAGTTAAGGGGCATTCATTCGTTCATCATTTACTGATTGAGCAATCTTTGTTGCAATTAAAACCAAATGGCTTAGGGATTTTTTTGGTTCCAAAGATCATTTTTCAAACAGATGAAGCTAAAGCGTTATTGAAAGTTATTCAAAATTTTTCTCATTTTCAAGGCTTACTGAATTTGCCACCAGATTTATTTGCTTCAAAAGAAGCTCAAAAGTCATTATTAATCTTGCAAAAAAAAGGTTCAGTTGCAAAGCAAGCAGCTCCAGTTTTGATTGGCGAGTTTCCAAAGATTAAAGATCATGCCGAACTGGAAAACTTTATTGAACAAGTCAAGATTTGGCAGCATAGGAATTTATTTTACTAGAGTTTTAGGAGAGATTGAGTATGGTTAAAATACTGGCAGTTAATGCGGGAAGTTCATCCTTGAAGTGGAAACTTTTTGAGATGCCACAAAAACAGATCCTAGCAGCGGGACTGATTGAAAGAATCGGAATGAAAAAAAGCGAGTTCAGTTTTTCAGTTGCAAATAAAAAATATCGGGAGCAATTAAAGATTCCTGACCATAAAGCTGCTGTTGATTGCTTACTGGAAATTTTGACAAAATATCGGATTGTTGAGAAACTAACTGAAATTAAGGGTGTTGGTCATCGTTTTGTAAATGGCGGCAGCTTTTTTTCAAAATCTGTTATCATTGATGAGGCCAATTTGAATTTAATGGAACAAGTTAAGGAGTTAGCCCCTCTACACAATCCAGGTAATATTTTGGCAATCAAAGCTTTTCAGCAGGAATTGCCCGCGGCAGTTAGTGTAGCAGTATTTGACACCGGTTTTCATCAAACATTGCCACCAGAGAACTATCTTTATAGTTTGCCTTATCAATATTTTAAAAAATATCATGTGCGTCGTTTCGGTGCCCATGGGATTAGCTACCGGTATGTCTTTAACCGGCTACTTGAATTGACTGGACAGCCATCTGTGCGAAGTAATGCGATTATTATGCACTTAGGTTCGGGAGCTTCAATTTGTGCAATTAAAAATGGCAAATCCTTTGATACCACGATGGGTTTTTCACCCGTTTCAGGGATTACGATGCAAACTCGCTCTGGAGATGTTGATGCATCCTTATTGGTATATTTACAGGAAAAATTACAAATTTCTCCGCAGCAAATGTTGGATATTTTAAATCAGAAATCCGGTTTATTGGGGATTTCACAAATTTCTTCAGATTTACGTGATATCTTAGCTAAGGTTAACTCTGATCCGCAGGCCAAATTAGCTATTAAGATCTTCGTTAACCGAATCATTAAGTATCTTGGTGCTTATATTACTGAATTAGGTCAGGTTGATAATTTAGTTTTTACGGGCGGGATTGGTGAAAATGTGCCAGTTATTCGGCAACTGATTTGCGATCAGCTTGGTCTTTTTGGTGTTAAATTAGCCGAAGAAAAAAACTCAGCTATTGGCCAAATTACTAAAATTAGCCAGGCAAGTTCTCAAATAGCTGTCTGGGTGATTCCAACTAATGAAGAACTAATGATAGCAGAAGATGTATTCAAATTAGGTGGATTTAATTAGTGATGAATTTTAATCATTTAAAACTGAAAAGCTTGAATTTTACTTCATTCAAAATGCAAGGTATAATTATATAAGTGCGTTTTTGCAAAATGATTGGAGTGCTTTTTAGTTGAATAATGATCAAGACCTAGCACGTGGCTTGAAAAGTAGGCATGTTCAGATGATTGCTCTTGGTGGGACGATTGGAACCGGATTATTTCTTGGATCTGGTAAATCAATTCATTCTGCTGGGCCAGCAATTATTTTGGCTTATTTAATTACCGGCATAATTTGTTTTTGGTTAATGCGGTCAATGGGTGATTTATTGTTATCGGATTTAACGCAACATTCGTTCATTGATTTTATAACAAAATATTTAGGCAAAAAAATTGGCTTTGTGACGGGGTGGACCTATTGGTTTTGCTGGATCACGATTGCTATGGCAGATTTAACCGCCAGTGGTTTGTACCTTCAGTATTGGTTTCCCAATGTACCACGCTGGTTGCCTGGAATGATAATTTTATTATTGCTTTTAGCGACTAACTTAACGGCAGTCGGATTATTTGGTGAAACAGAATTTTGGTTTGCTTTGATTAAAATTGTGGCAATTGTTGCTTTGATCATCACGGGAGTTTTTTTAGTGATTGTTGGTTTTAAAACTCCACATTCGACAGCTTCAGTAATGAATTTGTTTAATTATGGCGGTTTTTTTGCTACTGGAGTTTCTGGGTTTGTGAAGGCTTTTCAAATGGTTACGTTTGGCTTTATTGGGATCGAATTGATTGGTGTTACAGCTTCAGAAACCCAAAAGCCGCAAATGACAATTCCTAAAGCAATCAATGAGATTCCATTCCGAGTTATTTTATTCTATGTTGGATCAATGCTGGCCTTGATTTGTATTTATCCTTGGAATCAAATTCCAGCAGATCAGAGCCCATTTGTTCAAGTTTTTAAATTAATTGGGATTCCAGCTGCCGCCGGAATTATTAATTTTGTTGTTTTAACAGCTGCGGCTTCGGCTTGCAACAGTTCGATTTTTAGTACTAGCCGTATGCTGTTTTCACTTAGTCACGGACAACAAAGCAGTTTGGCTAAAAAGTTGAGTCATCTTTCTCGTCGTCAAGTTCCCGCCAATAGTATTCTATTTTCAACGGCGGTAATCGGAATAGCAGTGATTGCCAATTTTGTTTTTCCAAATACGATATTGTTTTCTTTTATTGCTAGTGTGGCGACTACTTGTTTCTTGTTTATTTGGGCAATGATCATTTGTGCGCATTTAAAATGTCGCAAGGAGATAAAGCTACAAACCAAAAGAGTCCAAAGACCGATAACTGATTATTTGGTGCTCGGATTCTTGCTGTTTGTTGCTTGGGTGATGTGTTTGGATAAAATGACTTTAATTGCCTTATTAGCAGCCGTTATCTGGCTATTGGTTTTATGGTCTTTGAGTAATGTGAGGATCAAAGCTAAGTAATTGTGACTGGATTGAAAATTAGCAGGTGATAATTTAGCTTTTATGGATCAGGCGGCCTTTTTCAATCACTAAAAAGAAACTGAAGACGATTATTAATTAGCCTCTTCAAGATTAGATTAAGTTCTATCTTGGAGGGGCAGTCTTTTTATGCAGTTATTCTTTTGTTATTTGAAACATAGTTGTAAGATAATTATTGAAAGGATTTGAAAGCAGGGAGTAAAATGCTTTTTTTTACTGCAGATACACATTTTTATGATCAAAAAATGGTTTACAGTCCACAATTTGCTAAAAGAACTTTTATAAATGTTGAATGGATGAATCAAACTATCGTCGACCATTGGAATCAAGCAGTTACCGATAATGATATCGTGTATCATTTAGGTGATGTGGCCTTAATTGCTAGTAAAAAGGTGGCTTACCAGCAAACTTTGTCCTTATTGGAAACTTTGGCTGGACAGATTGTGTTTATCAAAGGTAATCATGATTCACGGGCTTTCTTTAAGTTTTTACAACAGCATAATTATTTACTAGCAAATCAGCGAAGAAAATTTATTTTCCATGATGTTGGTTGTCTGTTAAAATTTGATCATCATCAATTCTTTTTGACCCATTATCCGTTACTATTAGGAGTTTCCAAAAATGGAATTAATCTTCATGGTCACATTCATCACGCCAGTTTAAATTCAGTTACCAACTTAAATGTTGGCGTTGATACGCCGGAGAGTGATTATTTAAGAGAAGAGGTACCATTTGGAACGCCTTTTTCACAAGCTCAAGTCAACGAAATGGTTCAAGCTAAAAAGATTGATTTTCAAAAGAGGCTGTTCTAATACATTGAGGAGGTATTATTTTTGGCCAATGAGCAAGTAGTTATTTTTCATACTAATGATTTGCATTCGCATTTTGAAAATTTTCCGCGGATCAGAAGATACATTTTAACTCAACGAGCTAGGTTAAAAAAAAACAATATCAAAATTATTACTGTTGACTTAGGAGATACGATGGATCGAGTCCATCCTTATACTGAAGCAACTGATGGTCAAATCAATATTAAATTAATGAATCAAGTCGGTTATGATGCAGCAACGATTGGTAATAATGAGGGAATCGGTAATTCGCATCAACAACTAGCAGCTTTATATCGGCAAGCAAATTTTCCTTTGATCTTAGACAATTTAATTGATCGTCAAACTGGCCAAAAACCTTATTGGACAAAAGAAAGCGAAATCATTGAAACAAAAGCAGGCGTAAAAATTGGCTTAATTGCTTGTACAATGCCATTTGCCGCAACCTATGATATGAATGATTGGCAGGCATTGTCAGTTGATCAAGTCTTGCCGGCTTTACTTGCCAAAATCCAGCCTAAGGTTGACTTGATCGTTTTAATGTCACATTTAGGGATCAATTTGGATCGGCAAATTGCTAAAAAGTATCCGCAAATTGGTTTGATTTTAGGAAGCCATACTCATCATTTACTGCCGAGGGGTGAATGGGTGGGTAAAACTCTGTTGTGTGCAGCGGGCAAATGGGGTCGATACATTGGCAAGGTTACCTTGAATTTTGATCAACAGCATTTAACGGCTGCTAAAGCTGAAGTAATTAAAACAGAACAACTGCCTGAAGCAGCTGGTGATCAGCTTGAAATCGATGGGTATCAAAAAAAAGGTGAGCAGTTGCTGCAACAATTCAAGATAGCTGAGTTGCCAGTTGCTTTGAATGCTTCGTTGATTGGCAATTCACCCCTGACTAGGATTGGTTTGGCTGCAGTGAAGAAGTTGACGCAAACTAAATTGGCGATTTTGAATGGCGGTTTGTTTTTAGGAGATTTACATCAAGGAATTATTACTAAGAATGACTTACATCGAATATTACCGCATCCAATGCGAATTGTTCGTGTTCGGCTGAACGGTTACAATTTATGGCGTTTGATTCGTGAAATGGAAAAAAATCGCAATCATTTGCGAAACGCTTTTGTTAAGGGAAATGGTTTTCGCGGTAAAATTTTTGGTGAATTAGTTTACAATGGCATTCAATATAACTCATTGACTAAGGAAGTTTTAATTAACGGGCAATCAATTGATCTGGGATCGGAATACGAGCTGGGAACGGTTGATAATTTTATTTATTGTCCATATTTCCCGACGCTCGAAATAGCCGGCCATGCCAGCTATTGGGGTGATTGTTTTTTGCGGGATGTTGTCGGCGATTATTTGGCAACCAAGTATCCACTGAGAAAGAAGAGTGATTATGAATAGCGAAAAAAAGGAAAAACGCCAAGCACAATTAGCTAAAAAGGCTGAAACTTTAAAAGAATATGCCAGTAAAGTGCAGGTCACAGGGAAAAATGAGTTACTGATTGATGAACGACCGTACCTTTTAATCAAAAATTATCGTGACGGTTTTCAAGTTGATAAGTTAGAAGAAAGATTTAGTCAAATCCTGACAAAATATGATTATATAGTCGGTGACTGGGGCTTTGATCAACTGAGACTGCATGGCTTTTATGGTGAAAGTAACACTAGGGGGTATCCTTCGCAAAACATTACCCATTTACAAGATTACTTATATGAATATTGCAATTTTGGTTGTGCTTATTTTATTCTGAAAAATTTGCAGGTTGTGACCCCAGCTAAACGTTACCGGCGCAGAAAAAAAGAAGTTCAACATACTGCTAGACGGGACAATACGCAAGCTAAAAATCGTAATCGCCGTCCGACTGCCAAAATTGATTTTGAGATCCATGAACGTAAAAATAAAATTAATAAAAAGCGGTCGGTACCGGTTGTTAATCAAAATAAAACTGCAAATTCACATCAGCGTCATTTTACAATTCGACAAAAACATTAATTTAAGGCAGGTAAAAAAGAGAATGAAAAATTATCAAGGCTATTTAATTGATTTGGATGGAACAATGTATCGCGGCAAGGTTAAGATTCCAGCAGCTAAACGTTTTATTGAACGGCTGCAGAAAAAACAGGTGCCTTTTTTGTTTGTTACCAACAACAGTACCCAGCTGCCAAAAGCTGTAGCAGCTAATCTGGCCAAAAATTTTGATATTCATGTTAAACCTGAAAATGTTTATACTAGCGGCTTGGCGACAGCTGATTATTTAGCTGATTTAGATCCTAATAAACGAACGGTCTATGTAATTGGCGAATTGGGATTGAAACAAGCTTTTTTAGACCAAGGTTTTCGCTTTGAAGAAAAAGATCCGGACTATGCTGTAGTAGGCTTAGACTATGATGTTACTTATCATAAATTTGAATTAGCGACTTTAGCCATTAAGCGTGGTGCTAAATTTATCGGAACCAATGCGGATACAAATTTGCCGAATGAGCGCGGATTGGTTCCTGGGGCTGGATCGGTGATTGCTTTAGTTGAGTGTTCAACCCAGCAAAAGGCTACTTATATTGGCAAACCCGAAACAATCATTATGGAAAAAGCTTTGAAAAAAATCGGGTTAAAAAAGAATCAAGTGATCATGGTTGGGGACAATTATCAAACTGATATTAAAGCCGGGATCAACTTTGGGATTGATACTTTGTTAGTTTATACTGGAGTTTCGACTAAAGAGCAAGTGGCCAAACAGCAGATCCAACCAACCTTTCAAATTGATTCGCTTGATCAGTGGGAGGTTTAATTTGAAATTGCCAGCCTGGCTTGAGCGATTGCAGTTGATTTGTTTAGTGCTATTTTTTTTAAGTTGCTGTATTATTTTAACGTTCAATTTTACGCCGATTTATTATTATTTTGTTTATCATTATCATCTTGGTGCTAAAGTTGATCTGTCTAATCATCAATTGATTACTCAGTACCATCAATTAATTGCTTACTTGAATTTTCCATGGATCACGGATTTAAAGCTCAAATTTAAAATGTCAACTGAAGGTTTAATACATTTTCAAGATGTTAAGAAACTAGTAGTGATCAATTATTTATGTTTACTGATTAGCAGTTGGCCAGCAATCAAAAAGCTACGGCAGATGCAGCGCCTTGATAGTTGGTGGCAACTATATTTGCCCAGTTGTTATCTTTTGACAGCTGCAGCAATTATTTTGGCTTTTGCGGTACTAGACTTCTCGGATTTCTTTATTGCCTTTCATCAGTTGCTTTTTCGCAATCAAGACTGGGTTTTTGATCCGCAAACTGATCCAATTATTAAAGTGTTGCCCGAGAGCTTTTTTGCGGCAATGTTTGGATGGTTCGCCATTCTCTTTTTTGGAGGATTGTTGAGCTGCTTTATCATAACTAGAAATAAATTACTAAAAGATAAATAGCAAACAGCTAAAAGAAAATTCAAATTCTTTTAGCTGTTTGCTATTCTTAGATTAATTTTCGTGAATTATTCGCTGAAAACAATAATTTTTAATGGGTTTGAATTTTAAAGGGTTTAGATTTATATCAGGACCAACGCTTTAAGAAAGCTTGTGTTTCAGCGCACCAATCGCTGCTGGCAGTAAAGAAACAAGAATAATTCCAATGATGATCAGCGAAAAATGTTCTTGAACAAATGGCAAGTTGCCAAAGAAAAAGCCCCCAGAACAGCAAAGCGCCATCCAAGCAGTCGCTCCCATAAAATTATATTTAAAGAAATCCATAAATGGCATGCCACTACTTCCGGCAATAAATGGTGCTAAAGTTCTGATAATTGGCATAAAACGAGCTAATGAAATCGCCAAAGCTCCATGGCGTTCAAAAAAATTTCGCGTTTTGGTCAAATCAGTTTCTTTGATAAAACGTCCCAAAAATGAGTTAGGTGTAATATGATCACCAACACGTTGACCAATTTTAAAATTTAATCCATCACCCAGTAACGGAGCCGTCCAAAAAATAGCGACCAGCAGCCAAATCTCTAAATGATAGTTAGCGTTAGCTGCCAAAGCACTGGCTGCAAACAGAAGTGAATCACCAGGTAAAAAGGGTAAAATAACCGCACCTGTTTCAATAAAAATGATTAAAAACAAAATTAAATAGGTCCAATTGCCAAAAGTATTGATCAACGAAACTAAATGATCGTCGATATGAAAAATAAAGTCTATTAAGAAATTCATTATTTTCTCCCTGTAGCGAGTTTAATTATTTTTAAACTGAGGTAAGTTTTTAACTAGTTGTGTACTATGAGCAGGTTGTCGCCGATCTGGATATAACATATTCATTGCATTATTAATAGCGAGTGGAGCCTCACCAAGACCAGTTGCAATTAAATTAAGCTTTCCCGGGTAAGTTGCGACATCACCGATCGCATAAATTCCTTTGACAGCAGTTTGCATCGTTGAATCAACTGGGATTAAGCCATGTTGGGCATTCAATCCCCAAGCATTTAAATACTTGTTGCTGGAAATGATTCCATAATTGACTAACAAAAAATCTGCGTTAATAGTTTTTTGCTTTTTTCCACGAACTTCTTTAAGTTGAACTTGAATCTGCTGTTGGTCAGCAGCCTTTAAACCACTGATTAAATAAGGAGTTTCAAAAACAGTCTTGGTTTCTTTAAGTCGAGCAACGCTGCTTTCGAGAGCTCGAAAGTTTTCTCGTCGATGAACAATATGCAAAGATTTTGCTCGTTCAGCAAATTCTAAGGCCCAATCAACTGCTGAATCGCCACCACCAGCAATAATCAGATCTTTATCATTAAACTGATCAGGATCATTTACAAAATATTGGAGTTGTTTTCCTTCAAAAACAGAACTTTCTGGTAATTTCAATTTGCGAGGTTGAAAAGCACCAATTCCTGTAGCGATAATAATTGATTTAGTCATTAATTGACGTTGAGAAGTTGTTAACTTAAAACAGTCGGGTTCTTGATCGATTTTTTGGACAGTTTCATTTAAATGGATCTCAGGTTCAAATTGTTTGGTTTGTTTGATCAGATTTTGAATTAGATTTGTTCCCTTGATCATTGGATAGCCAGGAATGTCATAGATCTTTTTGGCAGAAAAGAGTGCCGTAACTTGACCTCCTAATTGATCCAGACTTTCAATAACTTGAACTTTTGCTTGCCGCATTTTAGCGTAAGTTGCTGCAAAAATTCCGACTGGACCGCCACCAATAATAATCAAATCGTAAACTTCAAACGACATGGTTTGTTCCCCTTTCATAAAAGATTACACTAAAATACCTTAGCATAAATATAAGTCAAAATAAATTAAATTGGAAAAATTTACTTTTTTTGGTTAAAATTAAATTTAGCGAATAATTTGCAAGTAGAGATAGAAATTAATTTAAGTAAAAGGAGCCAACGATTATGTTTCCACAGTTAGCAGTACCAAGTGAAGGTACACCTAAAGTTCAGCTAAAAACTACTTTGGGAGAGATAGAATTTGAACTTTTTTCAGCCTATGCGCCCAAAACGGTTGAAAACTTTTGCGGTTTAATTAAAAAGGGCTATTACACTAATGTAGTTTTTCATCGGGTGATCAAAGACTTTATGATTCAAAGCGGTGATCCAACCGGTACGGGACGGGGTGGAGAAAGCATTTGGCAGCAGCCATTTGCTGATGAATTTTCCAATCAACTATTTAATTTTCGCGGTGCTCTTTCAATGGCGAATGCTGGTCCTAATACCAATGGCAGTCAGTTTTTCATTGTTCAAAATAAAAACTTGCCAGCACAAATGGAAGAACAAATGAAAATAGCCGGTTATCCAGCAGAAGTTATTCAACAATATTTACAGGGAGGTACTCCTTGGCTAGATCATCGGCATACAGTTTTTGGACAGGTCCGTAAGGGTTTAACAGTTGTAGATCAGATTGCAAATGTCAAAACGGTTAATGATCGACCACAAGCTGATATTGTTATTGAAGAGGCAGTTATTTTGTGATAATAAAATGTGTGGTTTAAACGTTAAGTGATCATCTGGTCGGCGGTTTTTGCAAGCAATTGTGCTGTGAGGTGAGAAGAACATAAATGTTTGATCAAGATCAATAACAATTAGCGACTAGCTCCGGTGTAAAAAATATGTGGATCTAGTAAAAATTTGTAGTTCATAAGATATACGATGTAAGGGGTGAAAAAATTGGAATATCGGATCGGGATGATTGTCAAAGGAAAAGTTACCGGCATTCAGCCCTATGGAGCTTTTGTAGCACTTGATGAAGAAACTCAGGGATTAATTCACATTTCTGAATGTCATGCTGGATTTGTGGTGGATATTCACCGAATACTCAGTGTCGGTCAAAAAGTGAAGGTGATGATTGTTGATATCGATGAGTATACAAATAAAATAAGTCTTTCATTAAGGTGTATTGAAAACCCGCCTCAGCGAGCTACCAAAATTAAAGTACGTTGTAATCATAAACACTATTGGACAAGTCGAAAAGTTAAAACTGGATTTTCTCCAATTCAAATCCGTTTAGATCAATGGATCAAAGAGGCTCTTGAAAAAGTTTGAATTTTGTTTCAAGATTATCTTGACAGAGGTGTTTTTGTTAGGTACACTGTAATAGTTGTGTTAAACAAGTAGACCTTTGAAAACTGAACAAAGTTTCGATAAACAAATGTGCAGGGCCTTGAAAAAGGACAACATTTGCGAAGTCAATTCGCTAGTAATAAATTTGAGTCACAAACTTTAAAATGAGAGTTTGATCCTGGCTCAGGACGAACGCTGGCGGCGTGCCTAATACATGCAAGTCGAACGAGACTTTTTGATTGATGCTTGCATCTTTTAAAAAGTTGAGTGGCGAACGGGTGAGTAACACGTGGGTAACCTGCCTTAAAGTGGGGGATAACACTTGGAAACAGGTGCTAATACCGCATAACCACCAAAACCGCCTGGTTTTGGTGTCAAAGATGGTTCTGCTATCGCTTTAAGATGGACCCGCGGCGTATTAGCTAGTTGGTAAGGTAACGGCTTACCAAGGCAATGATACGTAGCCGAACTGAGAGGTTGATCGGCCACATTGGGACTGAGACACGGCCCAAACTCCTACGGGAGGCAGCAGTAGGGAATCTTCCACAATGGACGAAAGTCTGATGGAGCAACGCCGCGTGAGTGAAGAAGGTTTTCGGATCGTAAAACTCTGTTGTCAGAGAAGAACGTGTGTGAGAGTAACTATTCACGCAGTGACGGTATCTGACCAGAAAGTCACGGCTAACTACGTGCCAGCAGCCGCGGTAATACGTAGGTGGCAAGCGTTGTCCGGATTTATTGGGCGTAAAGGGAACGCAGGCGGTCTTTTAAGTCTGATGTGAAAGCCTTCGGCTTAACCGAAGTCGTGCATTGGAAACTGGGAGACTTGAGTGCAGAAGAGGAGAGTGGAACTCCATGTGTAGCGGTGAAATGCGTAGATATATGGAAGAACACCAGTGGCGAAAGCGGCTCTCTGGTCTGTAACTGACGCTGAGGTTCGAAAGCGTGGGTAGCAAACAGGATTAGATACCCTGGTAGTCCACGCCGTAAACGATGAATGCTAAGTGTTGGAGGGTTTCCGCCCTTCAGTGCCGCAGCTAACGCATTAAGCATTCCGCCTGGGGAGTACGATCGCAAGATTGAAACTCAAAGGAATTGACGGGGGCCCGCACAAGCGGTGGAGCATGTGGTTTAATTCGAAGCAACGCGAAGAACCTTACCAGGTCTTGACATCTTTTGCTAACCTGAGAGATCAGGTGTTCCCTTCGGGGACAAAATGACAGGTGGTGCATGGTTGTCGTCAGCTCGTGTCGTGAGATGTTGGGTTAAGTCCCGCAACGAGCGCAACCCTTATTGTTAGTTGCCAGCATTAAGTTGGGCACTCTAACGAGACTGCCGGTGACAAACCGGAGGAAGGTGGGGATGACGTCAAATCATCATGCCCCTTATGACCTGGGCTACACACGTGCTACAATGGGCGGTACAACGAGTCGCAAGACCGCGAGGTCAAGCTAATCTCTTAAAACCGTTCTCAGTTCGGATTGCAGGCTGCAACTCGCCTGCATGAAGTCGGAATCGCTAGTAATCGCGGATCAGCATGCCGCGGTGAATACGTTCCCGGGCCTTGTACACACCGCCCGTCACACCATGAGAGTTTGTAACACCCAAAGCCGGTGGGGTAACCTTTGGGAGCCAGCCGTCTAAGGTGGGACAGATGATTGGGGTGAAGTCGTAACAAGGTAGCCGTAGGAGAACCTGCGGCTGGATCACCTCCTTTCTAAGGAATAATACGGAAACCTGCACAGTTGAAACTTTGTTTAGTTTTGAGAGGTCTACTCTCA
>NZ_JAHAVQ010000200.1 GCF_029916425.1 Liquorilactobacillus sicerae
TCATATCTCTGGCGGATTTCAATCCAGCAGACGCCTACTCTTATTGGAAAACATTGAACATCAGTGTTCCTGGTAATAAGTTAAATGTCGTTAATGTTGACGGAGGTTCGGGATGGGACGGCTCGGATGAAACCTCTTTGGATGTTGAACAGTCCGGGGCCTTGGCACCTCAAGCAAAAATCAACGTTTACATTGGGCCTAATACAGATACCGGTTTCTTCGATGCACTCTCAACGGCGGTTAATCAGGATAAAGCGGCGCAACTTTCGGTTAGTTGGGGAGAAAGCGAGACGGAAATTTCCCAAGCAGTTTCTCAAGGAGTTGAAACACCGGTTTACGCGCAAATCTTTAATTTAATCTTTGAGCAGGCTTCCGCTGAAGGGATTTCTTCTTTTGTCGCTTCCGGCGATCAAGGAGCTTACGACGCTACCAAGGATGCTGCCACCTATGATCTGGCAGTTGACAATCC
>NZ_JAHAVQ010000201.1 GCF_029916425.1 Liquorilactobacillus sicerae
GTTGGCCGTATTGGAATTGGTAGTGTTGTTCGTGGAACGATTAAAGTTTGTGATAATGTTACTGTTTTAAAATTGGATGGTTCTCATAAAGATTTCCGTGTAACGAAATTGATGGGTTTTTTGGGTTTGAAAAGAATTGATATTGATCGAGCCGAAGCTGGCGATTTAATTGCTGTTTCCGGAATGGAAGAAATTAATGTTGGTGAAACAGTTGCTGCTTCCAGCCACCCTGATGCATTGCCTCCATTGAGAATTGATCCACCAACTCTGCAAATGATTTTTAGAACCAACGATTCACCTTTTGCCGGTCGGGAAGGAAAATTTGTAACTGCCCGCCAATTGGAAGACCGATTGAAGCAGGAACTGCATACTGATGTTTCGCTGCGAGTTGAAGATACAAAAACACCTGGTGTTTGGACTGTCTCTGGACGTGGAGAACTGCATCTTTCAATTTTGATCGAGACGATG
>NZ_JAHAVQ010000202.1 GCF_029916425.1 Liquorilactobacillus sicerae
GCCTACGGGATATTTTCTTATTGTTTTAAAATAAATATATGACTACTACGGTGAAATTTTTGAATAACCTGACAATGTTCGGGAGTAAGATTGTCAGTTTTTCGGATAACGAAACAAGAATTTTGATGGTTTTTGGTGCCCCATCTGGTCCTAATAAAAATAAAACAACTGATGAATTAATGGATAAAAAGCTTCTCTCACAAATTCCTGAGTTATTTAAAGAAAATCCAGAATCAACTTACAAGAACCAGGCGATTTTTATTTCTAATCTCCATATCGATCATATCGATGCTTTGAAATTTTTAAAGGCGGGAATGCCAGTCTACCTGTCACTCCAATCAAGAGATTTATATAATGCTTTGATTGAAGCTGGTGAGAAAACGGCTATTTCTAATTTAAAAATATTTGATTATGAAAAAGCAATTGAAATCGGTTCTTTTACAATTACCTTTTTTCATTCTACTCATG
>NZ_JAHAVQ010000203.1 GCF_029916425.1 Liquorilactobacillus sicerae
TGAATATATTCAGTCTCGCGAATGAAACCTTCGGTATCGTTCATATTTGTAAAGACTGTGTCAAAAGCCGCAATTCCGGCCGCACGTGCAGAATGCAAAACCATGTTGCGAGCAAATTCCAGTTCGGCGCCATCCGGATAACGATGAGTTTTCATATCAGTCGTATAGTCTTCGGCAGAAAGAGCAATTCCAATCATTCGATCAGAAGCAGCTGCAATCTCCGGGGCATTCAAAACGCCTTTGGCGGATTCGATCGCTGCCATCATATGGGTCGTGCCGACTTTAATCGAAAATTTCTTCTCTGCTTCTTCGATAACCGATTCTAATTGGTGCATCATCTCGGCTGATTCCGTCTTGGGCAAACGAATAACATCAACGCCGGCTTTCACCATTGCATAAACATCATTTTTAAAAAAGGACGTATCAAGTCCGTTGACACGAACAACCAATTCGGCATTACCATAATC
>NZ_JAHAVQ010000204.1 GCF_029916425.1 Liquorilactobacillus sicerae
GGATTGAAGTATAAACCCTTTGTTATGTTGCAAAAAAATTTTTATAAAAAAGTGATGAATTCAAAGATTATCCATTCTGTTAGAGATTCTTATACTCAGAAAAAATTAAAAGAATATGGAATTAAATCAATAAATACATCTTGTGTAACGATGTGGCACTTAACGCCGGATTATCTATTTAATATCAAGAGAGAGAAATCACCGGCTGCAATTTTAACAATAACTGATTATTGTGCTGACGAAAAGTACCTTTTAGCTTACAAAGAAATGATTGAAATTGTTCTAAGAAATTATGATACAGTTTTCCTGTGGTTACAATCACCATCGGATTTTAAAATTATTAAGAATCTAGATATCGAAGATTTTAGCAGAATTAATATTGTTCCTCCCAATTTAGATTCTTATAATCATATTTTGGAAAAAGGAGTTGATTATATCGGTACAAGATTACACGGCGGTATTAGGTC
>NZ_JAHAVQ010000205.1 GCF_029916425.1 Liquorilactobacillus sicerae
GTTGTACCCTTTTTCGTTCCGTTATCCCAGAGCTTTATGTACTTAGAAACATCACCCGTCATTGGCATACCATCTTCTTTATATAGCATAATACCTGGGTTATCGGGCGCAAAAAACCAATCTTTGGAAGCACCATACATAGTAGTTAACATCAACGCCTGTCCCCTGCCGGCATGAAATTTAAAACTAATACTTTGCCCCGGTAATACCACCGGCATATTGACTTCAGCACTCCCCACACCAACAAAGAGTCCACTTTGCACAAAATCTTTAGCCCCCAACACATTCTCAAATGAAATAATAGAGCTCATAAGAGGCATCGCCATTTCTCCCTCTGGCATGTTTTCGTCATCATTCATACCACAGGATACCAAAACGGTAGAGGTACATATAAATACAGTCAACAACATTACTAAAAATAAAATCTTTTTCATCTTCGTCATTTTTTTAATTGTTTATAATAGGAT
>NZ_JAHAVQ010000206.1 GCF_029916425.1 Liquorilactobacillus sicerae
AAACAGGGAATAATTCGTTTTGCTAGCATTATCTCACCTCCGCTAAATCAACTAATGTTATGGTACCGACCGCTAATGCCTTACCAATAATGATGTCTGATAAACCGAGCTCTTGTAATGTTTGGATATCTAGCAGGTTGCGAATACCTCCACTGGCAATCAGGTTGGCAATTGGCAACTTAACGTGTAACGCCCTGTAAAGTTCTAAGTTGGGGCCCTGCATGGTGCCGTCGCGTGCAACATCAGTGACAATAAAATTTTTGGCGCCACTAGCAAACATCAATTTCATCAATCTGCTCATCTTCATTTGGGACTGGTCCAACCATCCGTTAATGGCTACATAACCATTTTGGCCATCGATGCCAATGACAATCCGGTCACCACCGAATTCGGCTAATAGTCGTTTGACCAGTGCTGGATTTGTTAAGGCGGTTGATCCAAGAATTAAACGGTCAATACCCAACTTT
>NZ_JAHAVQ010000207.1 GCF_029916425.1 Liquorilactobacillus sicerae
GGATAATTGTACGCGCAAAACGTCTTCAGCCGCTTGATCAAATTTGTCAGTATCTTCCGGCTGAAAACCAACAATCGCACGAATCCCTTTGTCAGAAAAATCATGAGCAATCTGGATCGCTCGTTGATTCCCCTTCGGATCATAACCGACTACATTCATTTCCATGACGCGAAACTCGCGTGCACGTCCAACATAAGCAGCAACGTCATGATATAAAGCATCATCGATTAAATGGGTATGGGTATCGTAAACATCCCCGGGAATTTTAGTTGGATCATAAATTGCCATGTTTCCAGTATAAAAGAAAAACACTTATTCAGTGGTCCTTTTCCAGAGCCTGTTTAGTTTTTGCTTTAATAAAATCAGCCGATTGTTTCAGTTTTGTCTGCTCATCTTCGGTAAGATCCAACTGCAGCTGCTTAATGATTCCCTTGCGGCCAAGAATAGCCGGATAGCCAAGATAGGTA
>NZ_JAHAVQ010000208.1 GCF_029916425.1 Liquorilactobacillus sicerae
GCTTACATGCTGATGGAGGTGTAATTATGGCGACTGGTGGTGTTGTTGGGGCTCAAGCAACCGATATTGATACTGTCGTAATCGGATCAGGTCCCGGAGGCTACGTTGCTGCTATAAGAGCGGCAGAATTAGGCCAAAAAGTTACAATTATCGAAAGTACTTTTATTGGCGGTGTTTGCTTAAACATTGGCTGCATTCCCTCCAAAGCTTTGATTAATGTTGGCCATCATTATCGCGATGCCGTTTTTGAACAACCCTTTGGTTTGAAAAGCAGCGGAACCGAACTAGATTGGAAAACAACCCAAGAATGGAAACAGAAGAAAGTTGTTAACCATTTAACCGGTGGAGTAGAGATGCTCTTGAAAAAGCATCATGTCGATATTATCCATGGGGTTGCTTCTTTTGTTGATAATAAACAAATTAATGTTTTAAAAGGCGACGACCATGAACTTTTTCAGTTTAATAA
>NZ_JAHAVQ010000209.1 GCF_029916425.1 Liquorilactobacillus sicerae
GATCACCTCCTTTCTAAGGATAATCGGAATACTACACTGATTTAGATATCAGATTTGTTTGTTTCAGTTCTGTTCGGTTTTCAGAGCGCCGCCCTGAAAACACAAGCAACTGGGGAATTAGCTCAGCTGGGAGAGCACCTGCTTTGCAAGCAGGGGGTCATCGGTTCGAACCCGATATTCTCCATTGGCAGTTTTTTTGCCAATTGTACATTGATAACTGAATAGTAATTTAATTTCTTGTTAATTAAAATCCTTATGTCTCTTACGACATCGAGACATTAGGTAAATTGAACCGAGAAATTCACTTCGATAAAAGTAACTGAAAAGTTACCGCTAATAAAATCTAGAAATAGATCTCATAAATAATTTATTAGTTAATCGTCGATTTTTAATCGATAGGTTAAGTTAATAAGGGCGCATGCTGGATGCCTTGGCAATAGAAGGCGATGAAGGACGTGACAAACTA
>NZ_JAHAVQ010000020.1 GCF_029916425.1 Liquorilactobacillus sicerae
AGCTGGTGGCTTAATCTTTAATTTTTTTGATCTGCTGGACCATTGATAATTCTTCATTAGTTGGTACAACTAAGATTTTAGCAATTGAATCCCTGGCTGAAATCACGCCTTCTGTTTGCTGCCGATTTAAACTGACGTCAAGCTTAAATCCAAGGACTGATAATCCAGCGACGATTTGTTGCCGCAAGCCGGCATTATTTTCGCCAATCCCGCCAGCAAAAACCAAAGCATCAACACCGGCTAACTCAGTATAGTAAGCCCCAACATATTTAATGATCCGGTTGACAAAAATTTCAATTGCTAATTGGGCACGCTGATCGTGATCCTTAGCTGCTTCAATATCACGCATATCTGGTGAAATCCCTGAAATTCCCAGCAAGCCCGATTTTTGGTTCAAAATGTTCAACACAGCTTCCACTGAACAATTAAGCTTTTTCATTAAATAAGGAATTACCGACGGATCAATATCGCCGGAACGCGTTCCCATCGTTACCCCGGTCAACGGAGCAAATCCCATTGAAGTATCAAAAGCTCGACCATTTTTTTCGGCGGCTACTGAAGCACCACTGCCTAAATGCAAAGTGATCATTTTTAATTGATCATAAGGTTTACCCAATAATTTGGCTGTTCGTCTGGAAATATAATCGTGGCTGATTCCATGTTCACCATAACGTCGGATTCCAAGTCTTTGAGTGTCTTCATAAGGCAAGCTGTAGATGGCATTGCTTTCTGGCAGTTTGGTAAAAAACTGGCTGTCAAACACGGCGTACTGTGGTGTTTGCGGCAGCATTTGTTGGAAAATTTCAATATATTTAACTTCGTTGGGGTTGTGCAGAGGAGCAAAATCATCCAGTTTTTTCAACTCGGCAATTTTTTGCGCGGTCATTAAGGTAGCCTGTTTAAATTTGGTACTGCCGGCGACAACTCGGTGGCCAACTGCTGAAATTTCTGCAAAATCATTAACAAGTTTCAACGACTTAAGTTTTTTAAAAATCAAATCAGCTGCTGCTTCGTAGGTCAGTTGATCAAAATGATCCATAATTTTTTTACCCTGATATTTAGTAGTCATCATCGAATTTGGCATTTTGATGCGTTCTACCAACCCCGAAGCCAGTGGCTCTTGTGTTTCATCTGCAAATAATTTCCATTTAACTGACGAACTGCCTGCATTGACTAATAAAATTTTTTTCATGCTGCAACCTCCAAAAATAAATTGAATGACCAATTCTTTAATGTTTGAACTCTTCTACTTATCAAGCATACCAAAAAAATGCTAAAATTCTACCATAGTTAAATAAAAAAATTTATTAAGGAGCCGCTCAATATGATTAAACAATGTGCCACTGAGCCTTTTAATTGGCTAGATGTAACTGATCTTGACCAAAATGATAAACGCATGTTATTAAAGCATCATCAATTAGATCCGTTAAGTATTGAGTACGCGACTGACCGTCATGAACGGGCTCATTATATTAATGATCTTGATCAACAAACCTCGATGATCATTTTCAATTTGCCACTGCCAAAATCAGCTGCAGCCAATCAACAGCAACCAATGCATTTTACGATCAGTCCTTTAACTTTCATTGTTAAAGAAGGAGATTTGTTTACTTTTCATAATCCACAATTTAATCTGTTGATCAGTCAGTTAAAACAGCTTTTATCTCAACACCACAACTGGACTTCCCCAAAATTTGTCCTAGAAGCTTTATTTGCCGGTACTCAATACTACGATGAAGTAATTGAACAACTCAATGATCAAAGAAGCAACTTAGTCGATAACCTTGATCAAAAAATTCAAAACCAGGATTTATTGGCCCTGGCTGAAATTGAAAAGAGTTTTGTCTATATTTTAAGTGGCACACAAACCAACTTAATGCTGCTCGAAAAAATCGCTCAAGCTAAAGAAACTGGCAAAGCAAAACGAGTTGAGCATAAAGCAATCATTAAATTACTGATTGAAGCTAGACAAGCCGAACAAATGGCTAAAATCTCGTTGGATGTAACTGAACGCTTGACGGCAACTTCTAATAATTTATTGAATAACAACCTGAACGATACGATGAAATTTCTAACTGTCTGGTCGCTAGTCTTAACTATTCCGACGATTGTTACTGGATTTTATGGGATGAATGTCTTTTTACCATTGGCTAAGTACTCATTAGCTTGGATCTTAATCATTGTTTTGACGGTAATTTTAATGTTGATTCTCTGGTATTATTTGAAAAAGCATCGTTTCATTTAAAGCTTTATCACAAAGATTACAAAAATCATGTATTTTGTAATTTTGGTGCTTTTTTCTTTAATTTTGAAGAAAATGCTAATAAAAAAATATATTTTTGACTGTTTTTAAATACTTTTTTTCAAATTTTTAGTAATATTCATCCAAAAAATTCTGGACAATACTTTTCTGAGATTTATAGTCTCTAATTACTGATTCATTGGCGTTTATATTTATTAAACGCTTTCAAAAAATCCAATTTTCAATCCCTTTTGTTACAAAAATCAGCTAAATATTACAAAAATTCCCCGAAGAGTAATTTATCTGCTATTTTCCTGTTATATTTAGTCGATATACTAAGCAATGTTGATTCGATAAGTTGATTGCTATTTTAAGTTTTAGAAATTCTGGGCAATCATGTCATTAAAAACAGGAGTGAAAATTACAGATGGACATAAAGAAAATTTTGTTATCGGCTGCAACAGTAACTGGAATTATGACAGCTGGAACACTAGCTGCTAATGCAGATACCGTAAACGTCAAGGCTGGAGATACAGTTTCCGAACTTGCCCATGAATACGGCACAACAGTTTCTGATATTCAAACTGAAAACAATTTGAGTAACGTTAATATGATCTATGTTGGACAGCAATTAAACGTTAATGGGACTAATAGTGCTGCTACACAGACAAGCAGCACAGCATCTACAAGTGATACGACTAGCACAACAACTGCAAGTGATACAACTGCTAACAGTAGCACAACGGCTTCAAGCAGTTCGGTTGCTAGCAGCGCGACGGCTTCAAGCAATACTACTACTCAAAGTACTACCGCGACTACGCCGGCAGCCAGCACCACATCTACAACTGTAACTAGCACCTCAGCTAGCGAAAGTGCTGCAAAAGCTTGGATTGCTGTTCGTGAATCAGGTAATTCTTATACGGCAGATAATGGCAATTACTACGGTAAATATCAGCTTTCTAAGTCATATTTGAATGGTGATTACTCTGCTGCCAACCAAGAAAAAGTCGCTACGCAATATGTAACGAGTCGTTATGGTTCTTGGCAAGGTGCTGTTAACCATTGGAAGACATACGGTTGGTATTAAAATCAAAATTCTTGTTCAAAAGAATTAATAGCAAAAAAGACATAATTCCCTTTTTAGGAGTTATGTCTTTTTTGCTGGTTAAAAATAAATTTTAATAACGTCAGTTACTTTGCCAGTTTAAACGTTGGGCCCAATCGAAAGCATCGTGCATGGTCTTTAAATAAATTGTATGTCCAATCGGATAGCTTTGATATGAAACATGATTACTGAACTCCTCAAAAAAAGCTGCCAAATGTTCACCAGTTCTAGGCGGAAATATTGGATCTTTTTCGCCTTGCGAAATAAAAATATTGGTTTTAATTTGACCGGGAAGCAAATTTAATCTGGACCATTCTTCAACAAATTTTGGTAACCTACCACTTAATAAAATTGCAGCCGAAAAAAAGTTTGGATGAAACGCCAACAAAGTTGTTGCTAAAATTGCTCCCTGACTAAAACCAATTACAGCCAAAGGGTGGTTTTGCAAATCGTTTTCTTCCAGATCATGTTTAATTTGCAAATAAATTTTTTCAGCCGCATTCCCAATCAACTGGCTTTCTGAAAATTTATAGAACCGAGGAATATAGTATGTAAATCCACTACCATATACAATTGATCCTTGCAAATGAAGTTCAATCAAAGAAGGACCAAAAATGGAAACCAACGGCCGCAGATCAAAAAAATTTGATCCAATGCCATGGAGAGTAATGATCACCGGTACATTTTGGTCAGTCTTTAAATTCATTGGACATACTAATTCTTCTTTTAAGCCCATAAAAATTACGCCTCTTATAAATTACTATTTTTACAATTCTTCTAAATTGGAATTATAGGCTTTTGTAACCAAACTGTAAAATACTTTGCTATTTAACTAAAAAATTAGTTAATAACTAGTGTTTCGTACGAAAGTTATCTAGCTCTAATACTTTTTCTTGTAATTCTATATCCTGCTTGATTGCATCAGGATCATGGGCAATCGAAAATTTAAGCTGTTCTAACCGATCAATCAATGTACGCAGAATTTTAACCTCTTTTTCAATCTCTTCTGCATCATCCCCTGAACGACTGACTGCCTGCAGGTCAACTAATTCTTGAACCATTTCTTGATAACGGACAATTGCAAATACAATGTTCAAATTAGAAGAAATTGTTTTAGGATTTTCTGGATCAGGTTTTTGTTCGATTAAACGAAATACATCCGGATAATGATGCAAACTAATGGTATAGCGTGGAAAATAACGATGAAAAACATGCTCTTCAGTCTTAAATCCAAAACGATCTAATTTTTCTTTCCCCACTGAAATTGCTCCCTTTCTGGTTGAAATTTTAAATTTTATCCTTGCCAATCAACTGGCCGGGTCATTCGCTGATCAAAATAAGCTTTGATTGCCTGTAAAATTCGCTGGGCAGCCTGACCATCCCCATATGGATTGACCGCGGTCGCCATTTGTTGATAAGTCTTTGAATCCGGCTGCAACAACTCACGCATCGCCGTGATGACCGTTTGCTGGTTAGTCCCCACTAAGCGCAAAGTCCCCGCTGTGATTCCTTCAGGTCGTTCTGTTGTATCACGCAACACCAAAACCGGTTTTCCCAAAGCCGGTGCCTCTTCTTGAACTCCGCCAGAATCAGTCATAATAAAATAGCTGCGAGCACACAGATTATGAAAATCAACAACATCCAAAGGTTCTACTAAATGTACCCGCGGGTTATCAGCAAATGCAGCTTGAGCCAACTGACGAACTTTGGGATTCAAATGAACTGGATAAATAACCTCAACCTGCGGATCAGTTTGTAAAACTTGATTAACCGCCGCGAAAACATTTTTCATTGGCTGACCAAGATTCTCTCGCCGATGCATCGTCAATAAAATCAAGTGGTGACCAGCTTTGATTTGTTGCAAAGCTGCATGTTGATAATTATTAGAGACCGTTAATTTTAAAGCATCAATTGCGGTATTGCCAGTCACAAAAATCTTTGACTGAGCTATTCCTTGCTGCAATAAATTTTGACGGCTTTTATTAGTCGGTGCAAAGTAAAGATCGGCTAAAACATCTGTCAATTGACGATTCATTTCTTCGGGAAAAGGTGAGTATTTATCCCAAGTCCTCAAGCCCGCTTCAACATGACCGATCGTGATTTGTTGATAAAAGCTTGCCAGACTAGCAGCAAAAGTCGTCGTTGTATCACCATGCACCAAGACGATATCTGGTTTTTCCTTCGCCAAAATTGGTGGCAGCTTTTGTAAAACCGCAGTGGTAATATCATTCAGTGTTTGGTTTTGATGCATGATTTTCAAATCATAATCAGCTTGTAGCTTAAAAGCCTGCATAACTTGTGCTAGCATTTCCCGGTGCTGACCAGTCAACGTGACAACTGTTTCAAACTCAGTCGGATTTTTTCGCAATAAATGAATGATTGGTGCCATTTTGATTGCTTCAGGACGTGTTCCAAAAATAGTCATTACTTTAATCTTTTTCACAATTGCACCTCGCTATATTTATAATATTATATTACTCCAAAAAAATTAACTAATTCTTTCTTAAAGAAAACATTTTTATTAAAATAAAGCAAAAGAGTTGTAAACAAACAATGTTTACAACTCCCAATTTAAGAGTGCGCTTGATCGGAATCGAACCGATGACCTACCGCTTAGGAGGCGGTCGCTCTATCCTGCTGAGCTACAAGCGCAAAACTATCAGCAACTAGTTCATTATAAAAATTAGTCTAGCTGATGTCAATATCCTAAAACTGTAAAGCTGTTTGTTATGACTTGTGTTTACCTTTATTCTTTTGGTCACGCCAGCGTTGCTTATGTTTCTTTTTTGAGCCTTTTTTAAGCGTGATCGGCGCAGCTTTTTTGAAGCGTGCAAATTTCTCGGCTGATTGTTTAGCAGATGTCAACTTGGATACTGGTACGGCTGTTAAAGGCGTCACTTGACCAAAATACATTTTAGCTAACTCAAGCTGATAGCCAGCTGGACGTAACAACTGCTTCAGTTGCCGTAACGAACGTTCATTTCCTAAATTGATCACCGTTCCTGAATTACCCATCCGTCCGGTTCTTCCAACACGATGAATATAGGCAGTTAAAGTCAATGGTAAATCATAATTAATGACTACCGGTAGAGCTGGCAAATCCAAGCCACGAGCAGCCAAGTCAGTGGCCAACAGCAATGCCGTTTCACCGGTGGTAAAATTCTTAATTGCCTGCTGTCGTTGAGTTTGGCGTTGCTGACTATCCAAAAGTGCAACAGTCACATGACCAAACTCCAAGCGCTTGGCAACTTCCTCCAGCTCAGCTACTTGATTGAAAAATACCAAACCTTTAAAACCAGTTTCTCGACCCAGCTTTTGTAACAGATCAAAACGCTTACGAGTCGGCAATGTCACATAATAATGCACAACGTGACCTTGAGTTTGATCGTTTTGACGCACATCAATCCGTTTTACCTGCTGACCAAACCACCGCGGTAATTCATGCAGAATTGGATTATCAGTAGCCGAGAAAAAGGCCAATTGGATCTTGGCAGGCGCATGCGACAACAGTTGCCGACAAGCGGAGAGCTTTTCATCGGTCAACAAAGCATCTGCCTCATCCAGTACCGCAAATTTTAACTGATGTAGTTTAAGTTTTTTATTTTCTGCTAGTTCAAGCATTCTTCCTGGTGTGCCAACAACGATTTCCGGATGCTGCTTTAACTTTTCCTGTTGTCGCTTTAAATTTGCGCCACCTCCCAAAGGTGTCACATGCAAAGACAGCTGCAAATTTACTAAACATTTTCTGATAACTTCGGTCACCTGGGCCGTCAATTCTTGTGAAGCGGTGATCACCAATAATTGCGTTCCAGCTCGGGCGCTGGTTTTACTTAAGAACGGTAAAACATAGGCCAAGGTTTTCCCCGAACCAGTTGGCGCTAATGCCAAAACATTTTCTCCAGTAAGCAGCGGCGAAAAAGTCTGCTGCTGAATTAAAGCTGGTTGGGTAAAACCTAACTGATGATACATTTTTGCTACATTAACTTCCATAATAACCTCTTGACTTAAATATATTTTTCATCTGCTGGAAAACTAAGCTTAGCACTTTGACGCAGCTGATACATCAATTGATTGACCTGGACTGCCAATGCCAGCCAGTCTTCCATTTTTTGTTTAGCAATTAAATTGGTTGGATCGCTTAATAGCTGATCAAAATCCCTAACTTCAGCAACCATCGGATTCTCAGCCGATGATTGAGCAAGCTGTTGAATATCTCCACGCTCAGCAACCATTTTTAATTCATGCAGTTCAGCTGGACTATCTAAAACTAATGTCTGTTTTAATCCATAGATCTCACTAGGTAGATAAGAATTGGTCGTTTTACCGAATTTCAAAATCACTTGAAAATGGGGATATTCTAAAATTGCTATTCCGCGGCCATCGATACCATTGCGCAATTTTTGTGGCTGATAGCTAGCACTTTGGGGATAACCAAACCAGGCGATAGCTGCGTAAACCAGGTAAACACCTAAATCTTGCAACGCTCCACCAGAAAACTCCAGCGAAAAAATATTTGGCTCTTGGCCAGCTAAAAAAGCATCATATCTTGAAGAATATTTTTCGTAGGTCAGATGAGCTCCTTGTAAAACCGGCAATTGTTTGATTGCTTGTTTCACTTGCTGAAACAGCGGTTCATGAAAATGGCGAGCCGCTTCGAAGTAATAAAGTTCTGGATGCTGCCGTAAGATTTTAATAATTTGCTTCATTTCAGTTGGATTTGAACAAGCTGGTTTTTCAACGATCACATGTTTGCCAGCCAACAGTGCTTGTTGAGACTGTTCAAAATGCAAGCTATTAGGGGATGCCAAATAAACAACTGAAAAATCTTGACTAGCTAAAAATTCATCAAGCTCCGTAAAAGTTTTAATCGAGCCAGCAAATTGATCAGCAAACTTTTGCGCTGATACTTGTCGTCGTGAGTAAACTGCCGTCAGTTGCCAGCCAACTTGCTGCGCAGCTTCAATAAATTGTTTGGTGATCCAATGTGTCCCGATTGTTGCAAATTTGATCATCCTAAAATGCCCCCTTTGTAATTGAAGATTTCTTTCTCCATTATAACAAACAAACCCACAATTTTTTTGAATTACAACATTTGTATCACAAGTTTTTAACAAAAAGCTTATTAAATTTCAATCATGTCAATATCCGGTTAAATTTAGTCATCATTCTACTTATTACTACTAAAAGATGGTATATTATATTTGAAATATTTAATTGGTTTTTAATATAAAATTGGAGGGGTATTTGATGGTTCGCAGCAAATTTTATAATCGAGGAGCCTCCTTACGTCATTTATTTCGTAATTCATGGGCCGGTCAGCATTTGTTTAATTTTCACCCGCAAGCTGCGTCTCCAACTCAATATACAGGAAAGTGGACTTTTGCTGATAAACAGACTAATCGCTCACATCAATTAGAAATCACCGAACAACTGCAGATTCTAATCGACGGTCATCGCTTGCCTGGAAAAATTGTTCGCGTCGATGACAAAGAATTATTATTCCTTGATAAATATGGTTACCATTTGCGCGTCGACGTTAATCAACGATTCCCTGTCAGCCTTTATGATGAAGCTGATAACCGTGTTTATCCAATTAGCCAAGTCAATGACCCTGATTGGGACAATCCAAAAGACTAATGATTATTTTCAAAGTTGAAAATGATTATTAGTCTTTTTTTGACTTTTCGCCTAGCACCGTGCGTTATTAAAGTACATCAACTTACCTTGATAACTTTAATTTCAAAGGAGGAAAATTATGTACTCACCATCTATCAACAATTTAACGGTCAATTCATGGTTCTCACTGCTAGGTGCTTTTGCCGGCTGGTTTTGGGGAGAAATGAATGGTCTGTTAAATGTCTTGCTAATTTTTATTACGATTGACTATTTGACTGGTTCATTCTATGCCATCAGCCAAAAACAAATATCCAGTGAAATCGGTTTTAAGGGACTGACCCGTAAGCTGCTGATTTTAATGTTAGTTGGCTGCGCTAATTTATTGGATGTTTATTTATTGCAGCATGGTTCAAGTTTGAAAAATGCCACCATTTGCTTTTATCTTTCAAATGAAGGCCTTTCACTGCTGGAAAACACTGCCAAACTTGGGCTGCCTTTGCCAGTCAAATTAAAAGCAGTTTTGCTCCAACTTAAAGAACCGCCAAAGATTAAGGATGACAAAAAATGACACCGATAATCAGCCTTTCAGAATGGCAAGGAAAAATCAATTTTCAACTAATCAAAACCAGTGGAATTAATTTTGTGAGCTTTCGTACCGATTATGGAAAACTGTTGACACAAAAAGATAAATGTTTTGAAAATAACCATCAACAAGCGTGAACAGATGGTTACGATTTCCAAGCCATTAAAACTCGAATAAATCAGCTGCTTTAAAACTTTGATTGTTTGACTACAGCTTAGATAAAGTTTTATGAATAAAATGCAAGAAGCTGTCCAGACTTGTTTAGTCTGGACAGCTTCTTTAATTGAGGGGGAGAACTATAAAATCAAAACTAAAAGCACTTGGAAATTACAAAAATCTAAGTTAATCAGTAAATTTTAGCCTACCATTGATAGTCTTCAAGGTCTTGACGGCCTTTACCAGTTGCATGATCAAGCATGATCCGCTGTTCAAAATGTGCTACGTTATGCTTGGTTGCTTTAACCATATCGGGATTGACCGAGACATAATCAATGCCGCTTTGAATTAGGAAATTAGTGAATTCTGGATACTCAGATGGTGTTTGTCCACAAATCGAGACTGTCTTACCATCCTGGTGAGCGACTTTGATCAAATGCCGGATCGCCCGTTTAATTGCCAGATTCCGCTCATCAAACAAAGCTGAAACAGTATCATTATTCCGATCACATCCCAGCAGCAACATGGTCAGATCGTTGGAGCCAATTGAGTAGCCATCAATAAAATGATTGAATTTATCTGCCAATATGATGTTGCTTGGAATTTCAGCCATCATATAAACTTTAAAGTCGGCATTGCGCTGCAGGCCATTGGCAGCCATTAAGTCGGTGACCTTTTGAGCTTCGGCAACTGTTCTGACAAATGGAATCATTACGTTCAAGTTCTTAAGGCCAAAATCATCGCGAACCTTCTTGACGGCTGCCAATTCTAGCTTGAAGGCTTCAACATATTTAGGATCGTAGTAACGTGACGCTCCACGCCAGCCTAATAGATCCGATGGTTCATGGGGTTCATATTTATCTCCGCCCTTCAAGTTACGATATTCGCTCGACTTGAAATCAGAAAAGCGCAGGATCACCGGCCGCGGTGCCATTGCCCGCGCAACTTTACTAATCCCTTCGGCCAGTTTGTCAACCACTTCTTCCGGATGTCCCTGCTCGATCAGATAAAGCGGATGCTGGTGGATATAAGTCGTCCACAAGAATTCCTCGCGCATTAGACCAATTCCATCAGCCGGCAAGTTAGCGTATTCTTCAGCCAAGTCCGGATTACCGAGATTCATCATGACGCCAGTGGCTGTTGGAGCAAAATACTCTGCCGCCGCTGTTGGAACAACCGTTGCTTTGGCTGGTGAGGTAACTGCAGCTACATTGCCTTGGTAGACAACGCCATTTTTAGCATCGACCGTAATGATATCGCCGCTCTTAAGGACATCAGTAGCAGCAGCACCCCGACTCTTGGTGCCGACGATACACGGAATTTGCATTTCCCGCGAAACAATGGCCGCATGACAGGTCATACCACCGTTATTGGTAACAATAGCTGCGGCTTTCTTCATTGCTGGCACCCAATCTGGCGAAGTCATCAAAGTGACCAGGATTTCGCCTTGTTTGAATTCATCGATATGATCTGGGCTGTCAATCACATGTACTTTGCCAGCAGCAACGCCTGGGCTCGCCGGCAAGCCCCGAGTGATCACTTTGGCATCCCCAAGATCAGCTGTTTGTTGATCTTTTGCTTGAGCCTTGGCTGCTGCCTTCTTCTTGAGCTGTGACCAAACTGTTTCTGGCCGTGCTTGAACCAGCCAGAGCTTATTGGTATTCTTGTCCAAAGCAAATTCCATATCCATATAGCAGCCATAATGGTCTTCGATTTTTTTCGCATAACCAGCCAGCTCAATTACTTGATCATCTGTTAAAACTGGCTGTTTTTCCAATTCAGCCGGAACTTTTCTTTCTTCGACCCCACCATCTGGCAAACGGACTAATTCAACATCTTTGTCATTGATCGTCTTGGAAACGATTTTCATAGTTTGCTTATCAACCAAGAAATCATCTGGAGTGACGGTCCCTTGAACAATATATTCACCTAAACCCCAGATTCCATCAATGATGACCTTAGTATCATCACCAGTTGCCACGTTAACACTGAACATGATGCCAGAGCTCTTAGAAAAGACCATCATCTGGACTGCGGCTGACAAAGCAACCTTCTCATGCGGAAAGTTTTGTTTGTGACGATAATAAGTTGCCCGATCGGTAAACAGTGACGCGTAGCATTCCTGAACTCTTTGAATGACATCTGCTGAGCCCCGAATATTCAAATACGAATCTTGCTGACCAGCAAACGAAGCATTCGGCAGATCCTCAGCGGTCGCACTTGAGCGAATCGCAACAAACGGATCTTTTTGCCCCATTTTTGCTGCCAGTTTCTGATAAGACTGACCAATTTCTTGAGCCAAATCAGCTGGCATTTGCGCCGAGGTAATTAAATGCCGAATCTTAGTACAGGTCGCATGTAATTCATCGGAGTTCTCATAATCTTTGATACTTTCCAATAAATTATTGACTTGGTCGTTTAGACCAGTTTTTTGCATGAAATAGCGGTAGGCATGAGCCGTTGTCGCAAATCCATATGGAACGGGAATATCGCCTAATGAAGTCAACTCACCTAAAGATGATGATTTTCCACCAACTAAATTAACATCCGAACGATGAAGCTCGTCAAACCAAAGCACGTATGCTTTATCTTTTTGTTCCATAATGATGACCTCCTTAAAAGCATTTGCTTACATTTGTAACCGCTTACATATTACAACTATATTCTATTCCTTTAACAAAAAAAGTCAAGTTGACTCAGATAATCTAAAACCTGCAATTTCATTTTTTTAAGTTATTTGTTAAACAAATCACTAATCAATAAGAGCCCAAGCCCACCACTTATGATCAATTTTGTTAATTAACAAACTGGCCTAAACAATTATTATTCTGGCCAATTAAATAAAATTTGCTATTTCAATTTTTTCAGAGCTTATAAGTTGGTTTTCCAAAAATACTTAACTGAAATAATTATTTAAGCCTTTTTGTGAATGTTAAACTTAATTTTGTTGTTTTACAAATTAGCAATAAGTGATGTCTGAATAGCATATTGCTAATTAAAAATGGAAGTCGCAACTAATTCAGCTGAAATAAAACGATTGAGCCATGTTTCTCACTTCTGGCCAGAGTTGCTGGTCTTTTTCCTGGTTGGCATCGTCAGATCACAACATTCTTACTTGGTCGGCACTTGCTGGAGCAATGCCCCAACAGCGACAATTTTGCCATCCTGCAGTTTAGAGCCAAGTTAAGCCTAATTGAAGAATTGATTGTCGGTGACGGCATCGGTGTGGCGGCTATCTTGCAGTCATGGCCGATCAACAGCAAATTCACTCAAAAAACTGGTCTAGCCGGTATGACCATTGATCACAACCCATCAAGCTAGCTCTCAGCGAGTATTAGTCTAATCGGCTATTGGTTGATAAATCGATTCCTTTTTGTTTTAAGTTCTCTAAACAGTCCTGCAAATAGTCCTGATCATGCTCAGGATAAATTGGTTCGCTCAAAGTGCACACCGGTAATTCTTGGTAAGGGGCACAGTGCTGACCACGATAATTGGAATCTAGCCACTTGAGGTCAGGTTGATAACCGCGCCGTTGCATTTCTTGGAGGACTAACAAATGGAACTGGTACAATTTGTAGGGCGAATAGTTGAAAATGTATGCTACCGTCGCGTGTTTTTTGCCCCAGCCATTGCCACGCAAGGCTGCCAACTCCCGGTGCTGACCCAACAATTGCTGACGTGGCAATTTAGTTAGTAAGTCTTGATGCCATAATCTCATTTTTTCACCCTCTGCTGCTAAGCTTACTCGATTAGTTTAACAATTTTCAGGCCAATTAGCATGATTAATGTCCGGACCAATTTAGCTCAGTTTAAAATAAAACAAGTTCACTGCCGTCATCTTCGACAATGAACTTGTTTTATTTAACCATTTTTTAATTACTGAAATTATTTGATTACGCCAAAGCCGCCGGTCCAGCCAATCTGTTCGCTAGCAGCCAAAGTCATTTGCAAAAAGCCAGTTGCCTCCAGCTCGCGTGCCCGCTTTAATTTACCAGCATCCAAAACATTTAATGGGCTGCCAGCCAAAGCAGCTTTGAAAGTCTGTTTAGCAGCATCGTCATCTCCAGCAACTAAAACAGTTGTTGTCGCTGTACCACCAACTTTGCCGCTCTGCAAAGTTGCCGCAAAAGTTGTATTGAAGGCTTTCAAAACAGTACTGTTTGGTAATAATTGCTGAAGTTCTTGTGCAGCTGAGCTATCAGCAGGAACAACTAATGAATCCCAAGTATCAAAGTCAAGTGGGTTAGTAATATCAACAACAAGCTTGCCAGCAAATTGGTCAGCGTATTCTTTTACCAAACTTGCTAAAGCTGGGTAAGGAACAGCCATAACTACGATATCATCTAAAGTCTCGGCATGATTCTGATCATCATAATAAGAAACCGTGTTGCCTGCTAGTTCAAAGTTCTTGCCGATTGCCTGACCCATATTGCCCTTGCCAAAAATTGAAATTTTCATTGTGAATAACTCCTTTATAATTTTTTGCTGTTTAGTTAGTGGATACATTTTTTATTGATGAATTTTTGTTCAACTCATTCAACAACATTATCTTAGCACATGATTTTAATATTTGCAACTTTTTCTGTAACATTTATCAATAAAAATATCAATTTGTTAAATTTGTCGTTTAAGTAACGTTGAGGAACAAAGCAATATCCTTTGGGCCTTAAAATATGTAGCAGAAAAACTTGTTAGTTTTAATGTTCTATTATTATTGTATCAAAGAAACTATTAACGCTACAGGTAAACTTTTTAAGCTGATCTTGTTGATAAAAGATTAGTTTTTTTTATTTTTAGAAGTTGCTTCTCCCTCGTCATTTACACGAAAAAATTTATGATTGCTATCCAGCATCGTGTTTTTCAAACATGACCTAGTTCTCAATTAAAAACTCAAAGGTATCTAATTCCTCGCTTTTGTCAGTATCTTTGACTATTTTCTGTCAGCTTTCCAAAACACCTCTCAGTTGTGCAAAAGCAACTTTACTCAATGAAGTAGCGCCAGTTCCATAACTATTTCATATTTTTCTTTCAAATGATTAGATCAAACTAAGTCTTTTTTTGGCAATTTGTTTAACCGAGCTTCCCGGTTGGACTCAAATTTTTAGTTCGATAATATTTGATACTGGCATTCTAAAAAACCCGTCCCTCTTCAGGACAGGTTTTCTAATCAATTCTTTTTAAATAAGGTTGTCAAATGCTCCATAAAAGCTTTTAGATAACGATCAACATCCGCATTAACTGCGACTTTAACATTTGTCTCGGCAGCTGAGAGGCGCGCTGGATCACCAATTGTTCGGCCATAATATTTTTCATCCGTTGTCACATACATGTTTAAATCAATGGTCTGAACAAAACTTGGATCAATCGCCACTCCAACGGCAAATGGATCATGCAGTGCACAGCCATGAAGATCCGGGCTGGTAACTTCATAAGCTTTGATATAGTAATCTACCATCTCGGCAAATTCACGACCAGCTTTAGTTCCTAAGCTACGCCAAATCTGGGTCTCTTTTTTGGTTAAAAGCGTCCGTAAAGTCACATCCAATCCGACCTGTGTCAACTTTGCCTGTCGAAAAACTCGGTCTGCTGAAGTTGCATCTTGTTGAATATTTGCTTCAGCCACATTCGTAACATTGCCGGGAACGGTCAAAGCCCCGCCCATGATCGTGATGTTGCCGATTTGATCCACCAAGGCTGGATATTTTTTGATGGCAGCAGCTAAATTAGTCAGTGGACCAGTTGGAACAAGGATCAAGTCCTTGCCATATTTTTTAACAGCTTCAATAAAGAAATCAATAGCATCCCCTTGAGCTGGCGCCATTTTGGGACTTGGCAAATCAATCTCACCAATCCCATTTTCCCCATGAATCTGGGCACTGACTGGCATCCGGACAAACTTAGCTTTTTCGACCGAATGAGATCGCCCTTGGTAGACTTTGACATTGGTGGCGTGCAACAGCTCTAAGATCTTCAATGAATTAGTAACCGCATTTTCTACATAAACATTGCCATATGAACAAATAATTGCCAACAAATCAACGGCTGGATCGGCGACCGCATAAGCAATTGCTAATGCATCATCAATCCCTGTATCCAAATCTAAAATTATTTTTTTCTTAGCCATCTTGATCCTCCTCAAAATCTTAATTAACCATTTGACTAACTTCTGCTAACAGCCACTGATTGAAATAATCGGCATCAATATTTACTCCGACTTTAGCATTTGTTTGACCATGACTCCAGCGATTCTGAATATCAGCCACGGTTGCGCCAATTGCTGGGCCCTGAGTGACAACATCAATCTGATAATTCTTAGTTTCAATTGCCTCGGGATGCAGCAAATAAAAAATGGTATTAACGTCATGCAGTGGCTTGCCATTGGGATGAATGTCTTGATAAGCGGTGATCAACTGATAGAGCATTGTGCCAGTTTTACCGAGAGCTGCTAATTTCTTTAGTGTCTCCCAAGTAACTAAAGCTTGCAAAGTTACATCCAATCCAATCATCACGATTGGCAAACCGCTTTGGTAAACAATTTTGGCTGCATCTGGATCAGTATAAATATTAAATTCGGCAACCGAAGAAACATTTCCACCTGAAATTGACCCGCCCATTAGTATCAAACGAGAAATTTGCGCTTTGATTTCCGGATATCTCAACAATAACTCGGCAATGTTAGTATAAGCTCCCGTCGCCACAATTGTCATTGGAGCTGGCGCTTGCTTTAACGTCTGGTAAATTGCCTTAACTGCCGGGCGTGGATCTGGTTTGAGCGTCACCGATGGAAAATCATAGCCCGGCAAGCCGCTTTGCCCATGAATATAAGCAGCATCTTCAAATTTTTTCTTTAATGGCTGGGCTGCCCCACGAGCAACCGGGATCTCGGTTTTATCAAGAAATTGTAGCAGTTTCAATTCATTGCGCGTGGTTTTATCCACATTGACATTCCCAGCAACTGATGTGATCAGCTTAACATCAAATACTGGATTATTAACTGCCACTGCTAAGGCAACGGCATCATCAACTCCTGGATCCATGTCTAAGATCAACGGCATTTTTTCCATTGCTGAACGACCTCCTTTTTACCAAATAAACAACCCAGCTACGGTCGCTGATAAAGCTGAAACTAAGATCCCTGAAAGCAGCATCCTTGGTACCTGATTTGAAATATAATCGACTTTGGACTTTTCAACTAAGCCCTTAAAAGCTCCAATGATCATTCCTAAGGTACCAAAGTTAGCAAAACTCGTCAAAAAGACCGTCAAAACTGCACGGGCATGGGCACTGGCAAATATTCCATGATGACCCATAACTGCTTTAGAGACCTCACCCATAACAACAAATTCATTCGTAACTAATTTGGTTCCCATGTATCTGGCCAACTCGAAAGCATGGCTTGGATCAAAGCCCATAAAAATAGTAAATGGAAACATAATGACTCCCATAATATTTTCCAACGACAACCATTTCAAACCAGTCAAGCCAAGTAAATGATCGACCAATGATGCTAAGGCAACAAACGAAATGACGGTAAATAAGATGATTAAAATCAACTTACCAGCATTCAGGATCGAGTCACCTAAGAAGGAGAAAAATGGTTCTCTTTCATGATTGTCAGTTTGCGAACCATAAACCACGTCATCTGCTTGACTGATCTGCAATGGATTTAAAATTCCCGTAATTATGATTGCTCCTAAAATATTAAGCGGGACCGCCGTCAAGACAAATTGTCCCGGCATCATTTGCATATATGAGCCTAAAATCGAAGCTGTCACACAACTCATTGACATCATAGCCAACGTTAAATTCCGTTCCTGACTCATATGATCTAATTGCTGCTTAGAAACAGCTAAAACTTCAGTATTGCCTAAAAACATCATTTCAACTGAAAAGAAAGCCTCAAATTTAGGCTGTCCGGTGATGACTGATAAAAATTTTCCGATCCATTTAATGACCCAGGGTAAGAAACCAATATAAGTTAAAATATCAAATAATGGCACAACTAAGAGGATCGGCATCAAAGCACTGGTCAAGAAGTTCATTGAAACTGCTGTCCCACCATATTCTTTTGAAACCATATCTGCCAAGGCAAACTTTATTCCTTCAAAAGCAATATCGACTAACCAAGCAAAGCCACTTGCTGCACCTTGAACGATTGCCCGACCAACTGGGAAAGCAATTAAAAACCAAGCCATAAAAATTTCCAAAGCCGTTACGATCAAAATTGACTTCCATTGCACTTGGTGCCGATTAATTGAAAATATGTATGCAACACCGATACAAACCAAGATCCCTAAAATGTTTAAAACTAGTAACAAGATACTTCCTCCTCGTATTATATGTTTATAAGTTACACATCTTTTACTAAAGATACTTGTTTTTTGAACACCACATGTCTTAAAAGTCAAAAATCTGGCTAACTTGTGCGACAGTTGGAATTGAGACTTGTGCTCCTAAACGTTGAACAGTTAAGGCACTAGCTTTTTGCGCATAATTGATTGCCTCAACAAAATTTTCCATCGTCGGTGAAAGCTTGGCTACAAAAGCCCCAATAAAGGTGTCTCCAGCAGCCGTCGGATCAACCGTTTTAACTTTGAATGCCGCAAGTTGAGCCGCTTGACCAGCTGCTGCATAAAAAACACCTTGACTGCCAAGCGTTATGATCGTTTTCGGAATACCTAATCCCGCGAATTTAGCAGCACTTTTTTTCATTGAGCTTAAATCAGTGATTTTAATACCCGTGAGCTTTTGGTTTTCAGATTCGTTGGGAACAATGATGTCCGTTAAACTAAATAACTCAGGTGAAAGCTCACTTGCTGGAGCCGGGTTTAAAATTGTCGTTTTTCCGGCTGCTTTAGCAATTTTAAAAGCGGCAACAGTTGCTGTTTGCGGTGTTTCAAATTGAGCTACAACAAAATCTGAAGTAGCAATTTGCTGACTAAGACCAGCCAGATCCGCAACTGTCAAAGTTTGATTTGCCCCACCATAGACAATAATGCAGTTTTGACCGCGTTCATTTAATAAAATGTCGGCTGTGCCAGTCCCCGCTGTTGACTCAATCTTGATGCCAGAAATGTCGATTCCTTCGTGCTTTAAGGCCTTGGTCATAAATTTTCCTTGCTGGTCATTACCAACTTTGCCGATAAAAGTTGTTTTCGCTCCCAATCTAGCGGCAGCAACTGCCTGATTTGCACCTTTGCCGCCAGCCGCACTGCTTTTATTTAAAGCTTTGATCGTTTCACCAGGCAAGGGAAAATCAGACACTTTGAAGGTCGTATCAATATTCAAACTGCCGATAATCGTAACTTTGTTCATGACAACCACCATTTCTTGATTTATAAAATATTTTTTTGTTTGAATTTAGTTTACAAAAATTATTGAATAAAAAGCAAGCCACTCTGATTAAAACTTGCTGAGATTTTTCAAATTTTTAAAAATAGCCAGCAATAATTTGTCAAAAAAGTTCAACATAATATTACTAACTGTAATTAACAATACTTGATGGTTTCGAGAAAGTTTATGTTTAAAAATAGTTTGAATTACGTATCTTGCTGACCAACTGCCAATTGGACAAGCAAACTCAATTGGAAAATAACTTCGCGCAATTTCAATTATTATTGATCGACCTTTTTCTAGTCAGCAGTTCCAAACGCTGATCAGTTTTTGCTTTGACAATCTGTTTTATCATAGCTGCTGCTTGTTTGACTGGAATTACCTTCACAATTCTGCACCTCTGATAACTTTTGCTAAATCAAGACTGAAACTTGACTTTTGCAGTTTTTTGAAAAGTAATAAACATTTACCTGTTGATTTGCTATCGTAAAAACAATCTGAGCTGACTCAATTTTGCCCAAGTTTAACTGAAACTCATAACAAAGTTGTTCAGTAATACTAGTTCCCAATGCTAATTTTACTTTAGGCATTCCCATGGCGAGCTCACGTTTAAGAACCGTGGTAATTTTTTGTTCAGGCAATTTTGCTGGCAAAATATTTTTTAAAAAAGTTTACAGCTCAGCCAGTTAAAATTCACTTGAAATTTTTCAACGATCTTTGACGTCATTTTTTCACCTTTTTTTAGTTTCCTAAACTTGATGCCAAAGGCGGAATAAAATTGCCAAATTTTCGGCATTTTATTCTGCCCGCTACACTTGTCCCTCCCAATTGCTGTTTTTTTTATTTTACTTCAGCCATATATCAAAAAAGACAAACAGAAATATTTTCCATATCTCCATTTGTCTTTTATTGGTTCTATAATATTCGGTACTGATAGAAATTTTTCTATCCTAAGTACCGATTTTTATTTTATGTCTTGAATTTACACTTTAAGTGCAACGCTAAAACAAAATAAAGGACTTACAAAGGAAATCCAAA
>NZ_JAHAVQ010000210.1 GCF_029916425.1 Liquorilactobacillus sicerae
TGTTTTATATTGCTCTATTTGTTGGTTTGGTTACCTTTGTAGTTTGGTATGCAATAACAAAAGATTTCAGTACCTCAATTGAACGTTTGGTAACTGTACTTGTAATTGCTTGTCCGCATGCTTTGGGTTTGGCGATACCGTTGGTAATTGCTCGTTCAACTTCAATTGGCGCTCAAAACGGTTTACTGGTTCGTAATCGTCAGGCAATTGAAAATGCACCAAAAATTAATGTTTTAGCGATTGATAAAACCGGAACATTAACTAAGGGTAATTTCACCGTTAAAGATTATACAAATGATCAAATATTAGCTTTAGCTGCCAGTTTGGAACAAAATTCTGATCATCCGCTGGCTAAAAGTATTGTTTCCTTTGCCACTCAAAAAAATTTGAAACTTAAAAGAGCCGATCAGGTTAAAAATATTGCTGGCTCGGGTATACAAGGCAGTATCGATGGGAAACAGTAC
>NZ_JAHAVQ010000211.1 GCF_029916425.1 Liquorilactobacillus sicerae
CCGAATGGTTTGGTTATTTATGGCGGAATAAACGAAATATCTGCCCGGCCAATTGGCTTGATCACGAAAGTTGGTTTAAGCGATGCGATTTTGGCAGTTAGGGAGTATCATTTGTCATTAGCTTCGGTGGTTTTACATGGTGGCGAAGGTTTGGTAGTTGATCAAGCGACCGGAAAAGCTGTTAAGCGAAATCTTCCAATTTACCTAACTGCTGAAGTTGCTTATCAAAAACGGATAAATAATAATATTTGACATCTGTTTTACAGGTGTTATTATTTAGATCTGTACGGAATGAATAATCATTCCTAGAGGTAAAAAATATGCCTGAAACAATTAAAAATATCAGTAAAAAAGATGCAATTTTCAAAGCAGCTTTACAACTTTTTTCCCATCGTAGTTTCGATGGAACAACGATTCCGGAAATAGCTCGCGTTGCTAACGTTGGTGCGGGGACTATCTATCGT
>NZ_JAHAVQ010000212.1 GCF_029916425.1 Liquorilactobacillus sicerae
TAAGACAAAAGAAAAACTAATATTGCCTAAATCGTCATATACGGCACCGCCACCGGTTTCCCGACGAGCGACCTGAATTCCTTTTTCTTTTGCGTATGCCTGATTAACCTCAGCAAAAGTATTTTGATTTTTACCGACAATTACAGCATTGCCATATTGAGAAAAGAAAAAGACCGGTTCGGTCAAAGGAAATTCTTCAAGCAGATAATGTTCCATCGCCACATTAAAAAAGGCATCGGTATTTTCATAGCTTATATATTTCATGTTTTCTCCCGGAAAACAAATTTAAAAAATCATGCACAATCATAACTGGGTTTTTCGCCCTTGTATACATTGATAATTTTGCCATCCGATTGGACAGTAACTTCGTCATATTCGCCAAAAAGTTCCTCGTAATTCTCATTAGTCGAAAGATCCTGCAACTCCATTTGATTAGCAGTATCACCGGAAACAATCAATTTTTC
>NZ_JAHAVQ010000213.1 GCF_029916425.1 Liquorilactobacillus sicerae
GGATGGGGAAGAGTTCATTTTACATATGAAGGTAAAAATTATTCTTTTATTACTCAAGCTATTTCTGTTGCAATTGCCTTACATGCTGGTATTTCTGAACAAAAAGCCGAAGAATACAGTGAGGTTCAAAGGAGCAATCGCGAATTTGTTACTCCCACGGCTGCGCTTGCAGATGCCAAAAATATTGATCCCAACTTTTCAGAAGACATGTCGAATGGCCAATTATCAAGTAGAACTAAACCAATTGCTAAATTCATTACGGAATTGCAATATGTTCATATACATACTTATTACGGTAGCAAGAATCATATTTACTATATTGATTCAAGCGTTAATCACATGCTACGTTCTAAAATCAAAAATTCCAATCTACGAAAATTGAATTGGACTTGGCTTCACTCTGCTTGGATTAGTAATAATTTGGACCCAGATTCAAAACCAAAAAATGGGGATTGGGTAAGAT
>NZ_JAHAVQ010000214.1 GCF_029916425.1 Liquorilactobacillus sicerae
ATGAAGGGACCGTTTTTGATCAGGCTTTTTCCAAATTAGATGATGCTACGGCTAAAAAAGTTACTACTCTTTCGGTCTATGCAACTGAAAAAGGTGGCGATCGAGTTGACCTGCACTTGGAGACTCTTGAGGAACCAAAGTTGTATGAATGGAATATTCTGCATAAAAAAGCCGCTCTGGCTGATGCTGCAATGCGATTTGAGGGAATTATCGCGACTAATGCTTTAACTGGTGCTTGGATTCCGGTAACTCTGCCAAGCTATCCAGTCAAAATAATTTATTCAGGTCTACGTGAAAGGCATCGGGAACAGCTCGAATCTTTTTTGCAGCAACATGGCGTTCAATTTGAACAGCTGAAAATGGAAGTCGTTTCTTCAAGACAGCTAAAACAAATCGTTGCCGAGGAGAAAATTGCTCTTGTTTATGAAAACGATATGTTTATTACTCGTGATTTGGTTGATAC
>NZ_JAHAVQ010000215.1 GCF_029916425.1 Liquorilactobacillus sicerae
GAAACAAAAATATCATTAACATATTATCCATGAGCCAAAATGAAGAACAATATCTAAACCTTGCCCGACGTATTCTAGAAACCGGGGCCTCAAAAATGGATCGAACCAAAACCGGAACACACTCGATTTTCGGCGCTCAAATGCGTTTTGACCTCTCAGAAGGGTTTCCATTACTGACGAGCAAAAAAGTCGCGTTTGGACGAATTAAATCAGAATTATTGTGGTTTTTACGTGGTGACAATAATATCCGTTTTCTACTGCAACACCATAATCATATTTGGGACGAATGGCCCTTTAAAAAATGGATAGAAAGTAGTGAATATGACGGTCCTGACATGACCGATTTCGGCCTACGCACACAAAGTGATCCGATTTTCGCCGAACAATATAAGGAACAAAAAAAAATCTTCATTGATCGAATTTTGAACGATGACAAATTCAGCGAAAAGTTTGGTACAATCGG
>NZ_JAHAVQ010000216.1 GCF_029916425.1 Liquorilactobacillus sicerae
TTACTCGACGCAGTTACTCTTCTGCTAAAGAAGTGCTTGAAATCCCACCGTTGACCGAAGTCCAGACCGCCTCTTATAAGTGGTTTATGGATAAAGGTATTAAAGAAATGTTCAATGATATTATGCCTATTGAAGATTTTGCTGGCAAATTATCACTTGAATATGTAGATTATTCATTGGGAGAACCAAAATATTCGTTAAAGGAATCCCGCGACCAAGGTGTTAACTATGCAGCTCCACTGCACGTTACTCTTCGTTTGACAAACAAAGAGACTGGTGAAATTAAGTCTCAGGATGTTTATTTTGGCGAATTTCCATTAATGACCGAATATGGTTCCTTTGTGATTAACGGAGCCGAACGTGTCGTTGTATCGCAACTTGTTCGTTCTCCTGGAATTTACTACAACGAAGATACAGATAAAACCGGTAAGGTCGTTTATGGAACGACGGTTATTCCAAAC
>NZ_JAHAVQ010000217.1 GCF_029916425.1 Liquorilactobacillus sicerae
CAATAAGCTTGAATAACTGAATATGATCAGCCGCGGTCACGGCGTCGGCATAACGAAAATCAACTTCATGTTGTCCAGGAGCAACCTCGTGATGAGCCGCCTCAACTTCAAATCCCATCTTTTCGAGTGTCAAAACAATTTCACGACGAACGTGCTCGCCTAAATCAAGTGGGGCCAAATCAAAATAGCCTCCATTATCATTAAGTTTCATTGTTGGTTTACCATCTTCTCCAAGTTTGAACAAGAAGAATTCCGGTTCTGTACCAACATTGAAATCGGAAAAACCATCTTTTTTCATATCTCCAAGAACGCGAATCAAATTATTTCTCGGATCCCCCTCGAACGGCATGCGGCTACTGGTATAAACATTAGCAACGATCATTGCAACCTTGCCATCGTGTTCGCCGGTCATTGAATCAGGTAAAATCCTAAAAGTATCCAAATCGGGATACAAATACAT
>NZ_JAHAVQ010000218.1 GCF_029916425.1 Liquorilactobacillus sicerae
ATGATAAATAGTTTCTCCAAAAATGATCGGATTGTCAATAACATAAATATGATGCTTTTTTAATTGGTCCTTAGGAATATAGCTCGAACTATCAACGATAATGGCAATTTTTCTCATCTAAAACAACTCCGTCCTGGTAATCACCGCGTCATGCGGTACTGGGTTGATTTAAAACCAGTCAATCCATATTTTATCTTACTATAGGAAAGTTTTAACAAGGATCGAAAATTATTGGAAAATAAAAAGACAGTTCATATGGAAATCAATTGTTGAACTGCCTAGTTGTATTTAATTTAATTATCGCATTTGTCAACGGCATGAACACCAAATTCATGACGGAGTGCTGCAACAACCTTACCGGTAAAAGTGTCATCCTGCATCGAACGATAACGCATCATTAGTGAAAGAGCAATGACGGGTGTTGGAATGCGCATATTCATTGCCTCTTCAAGTGTCCAC
>NZ_JAHAVQ010000219.1 GCF_029916425.1 Liquorilactobacillus sicerae
TCTTTCGTAATGCCATTGTGGCCATCAACAACAAAAATAATCGCATCAGCTTCTTTGATTGCTAATTCGGCCTGTTCCTTAATTTCTTTAATAAAAACATCATTCGATGCCGATATCCCACCAGTATCGATAACGGAAAATTTACTGCCGTTCCATTCCGCTTTTTCATACAGACGATCGCGGGTAACACCAGATAAATTATTAACGATTGCTTTTCTTGTACCAACAATTCGATTAAATAAAGTTGACTTACCAACATTCGGTCTTCCAACTATTGCAATTGTATATTTTTTACTCATCTTTATAAGCATACAGAAAACACGCGATCATGCGCGTGTTTTGACAATTTCCAAAATTTTATTAACGACTTGGTCAATCGACAATTCACTTGTGTCAATTTCGATCGCATCATTTGCTTTTCTTAAGGGGCTGATCAAACGATGAGAGTCCTTATAATC
>NZ_JAHAVQ010000021.1 GCF_029916425.1 Liquorilactobacillus sicerae
TTTGGATTTCCTTTGTGAGTCCTTTATTTTGTTTTAGCGTTGCACTTAAAGTGTAAATTCAAGGCATAAAATAAAAATCGGTACTTAGGATAGAAAAATTTCTATCAGTACCGAATATTATAGAACCTTAAAAAGTGCGGCTGCTAATCATGATCATTGATCAACCTTGATTAGCATCATTTTGTTAGTCAAGGTTGAAAAGACAATTTTTTGCAGAAGTTTAGCGGCTTTTTGTAATTAGCTTTGTTTGACCATAGTAAAGACCAAAACACCATCAATAAATGGAGCTTCAAACTGACAGTCATTAGGATTAAATAGGGCACAAGAAAACTTTAAGGATAATTGGTGGATTCATCCTTAAGCTGGTTTGTTGAACACAGGAAAGTCTGGTGAATGATAACTAAGCAGCAATTGCTTTTTATCGTCACCATCTATTTTTCAGGTCAGCAAAATATTACTAAATGCAGTAACTGAAGAGCATTTACAAAAGCCATCAGTTCCATTGCAGGCTAAAACCGGTCTACCAATTCGGAATGAATTAATTTTGCAAAAGGAGCTTTGATCTTGGAATTGAGATAATCGGCAAAAACACTGAGAGATTTATGGTATACTTAGTGCTAAAAATAACAAATAAAAAAAGAAAGTGATCAAATGCTAAATCAATATCCACAAGCCATGACGATTGCCGGTTCCGACAGTGATGGCAGTGCGGGGATGCAGGCTGACTTGCATACGTTTTTCACGCGAAAAGTTTATGGAATTTCGGTAATGACAGCCTGTGTTGCTGGTAACTCTTATGGAATCCATGCCAGTGTTTCCTTACCACTAGACTTTATCCGGCAAGAGTTTGCTGATATTGCAGCTGATTTTCAGGTCAAGGCTGTTAAAACTGGGATGTTGGCGGATTCTAAGCTGATCAAAGAAGTGGTTGAAAATTATCAAAAATATGATTTTGGTCCGTTAGTCGTTGATCCGGTAATTATGACTAAGCATGGTAATCAACTCTTGGCAGAAAATGCTTTTGAAACGTTGCGTGAAGAGTTGATTCCATTAGCTACCGTGATCACGCCTAACTTTTATGAGTCACAAAAGCTAACCGGTATCGAAATCCATACCGCAGCTGATTTAAAAGCTGCTGCAGAGCAATTGCAACAATTAGGGGCTAAGAATGTAGTAGCAAAAGGGCCACATCACGATCAACAGCAAACCGTCGTTAAAGATTTTGTTTTGCTGGAATCAGGGAAAAGTTTTTGGCTGAGTGAACCGTATTATCCGACTACTCACATCAATGGGACTGGAGATTCATTATCAGCTTGCATTGCGGCTGAAATTGCTAAGCAAACTCCGGTTGAAACAGCAATCAGAATCGCCAAAAGCTACGTTAATATTGCAATTAGTCAAGAAATTGCTGTCGGGCATAAATATGGTCCAATCAATCATTGGGCAGGCGAAGATTTATAGTTTTAATGACCGATAGTTTGGGAAAATCAAAGTAGTTTTTGTCTAAATATATACTGACAGCGCAAACAGTGACGGTTGAATTTACCGATTACTGATCAGTCACTCAAATGTAAATCAGCTTGAAGTGAAAAGCTTTCAGGCTGATTTTTGTATTTCAATTTTAGATTATTTATTATCATCATCTACCCAAGAAATACATTTTCAATTTTGGTATTAAAAACATTTGCTATCTGAAAGGCCAGTTTTAAAGAGAGGCTGTATTTATTTCTCTCGATTGCTGAGATTGTTTGCCGGGTAACCTTTAATTTTTCTGCAAGATCCTGTTGGGTCCAGCTCAAGTTAAAAAAAGTTAGTTTCGATTGAAAAAGACAAACTAGTCGTCAAGAATAATTCAACGACGGCCATTAACTATGTAATTGCTACTGGATTGGCAATTTTTATCATGATGATCATCCTGATCATTCCTAATTTATATGCTTTGCATTTTTTTAAGATGCAGAACTTTTTTAATAGGAGAAGGTCGATTTACAAAAAACTCATGATAAATATCATGTTAAATTAATTATGATCACTACTAGGAGGTTTGAAAATTAATTAGTATTCTTAGTGAAGGAGGTGGAACAATGAGCAAAGTTGTTGATGTTAAAGAATTGACCTTTAGTTATGGTAATAAAAAAGTTTTAAAAAATCTCAATTTAACTATCCATCAAGGTGAAATTGTCGGTCTGATTGGTGAAAATGGGGCTGGAAAAACAACACTTTTGCATCTTTTGCTAGGTTTATTGCCAACAGATCGGGGAATCAAAATTTTTGGAGATAAACCAGGTCGAAGAAACGCTTGCCAAAGGATTGGTTCAATGCTCCAAGGAGATATTGTACTCGCCAATGTGACCGTGACTGAAATGCTGTATGAGGCAGCCGCCCAATATCCTAAACCAAAAGATGTTACCGAATTGCTCCAAGAATCAGGTTTGCAGGCGCAAGCAAATCAACTTTTAACCAATCTTTCAGGTGGCTTGCAGCGAAGAGTGACATTTGCATTAGCATTAGTCGGGAATCCAGCCTTATTATTTCTAGACGAACCAACTGTTGGGATGGACGCCCAAGCTAGAAAGATGTTTTGGCAACAAATTCAAATTTTGCGTGACCTTGGCAAAACAATCGTAATTACAAGTCATTATTTAGAAGAAATCCAACAAACTGCTGATCGACTATTTATTTTACAAAATGGAACCTTTGCTTTTCAAGGAACTTTTCAGGAATTGCAAAATAAGTACAAAAGAACGATTATTCATTTTAGAACCAAACTAACAATTAAAAGTTTTCAAAAACTTGCAGCAGTAGTGGCGGCCACTCAAGCTGAAGATTGGATCGATCTAACTAGCGATGATGGCGATGCAACATTGCGAGCGTTGGTACCATTTTTGCCAGCAATCAGCAACCTTTCAATCCAACGAGCGTCATTAGAGAATATCTTCCTGAAAATGATAAATAAAAGGGGGTCATTATCATGAAATCATTTCTTGAACAATTTAAATTTGATACCAAACGCCTATTTATCAGGAACTTTTCCTTTCTATTTTTTTCATTGCTGATGCCTGCTGGATTTTATTTGCTATTTACGAAAGTTATGGTCAGTGGAACAACTGCTGAACTCTCAAAATTAAAGTTAACTTATCTGGGCAGTATGATTATTTATAGTGGTATAATATCAGCAATCTTTGGAATTGCCTCACTGCTAAAAGCTGATCGTGATAAAGGTTTTTTATGCTATTTACAGTTGACACCGTCTAAAGCTAAATATTATTATGGCTCTCTTTATTCATTAATAATCCTGGTTAACTTAGTCGCGGTTCTTGTTTTACAAACTTTAGCAGTGTTACTAAATGGCGTTAAGCTTGATTTATATCAAGTATTATTTAGTATGTTGGTTGTTGGCATTAGTCAATTACCAATGGTACTCCTTGGGACCTGTCTTTCATATTTAAAGAAACAAGAAACATTAAATGTCGTTAGTAACCTGATTGTCTTCCCGTTAGCGATTGTTAGTGGGCTTTGGTGGCCATTAAGTATTCTGCCGACTTGGATTCAAAAAATTGGACATGTCATGCCAACCTTTTTTGCTAACGACCTACTAAGTAGCGTTTTATTAGCCAATCAAATTAAAACGGGGAATATTATTGGAATAACCATTTGGATCATCATCGGGATTGTCGGCGTAATTATTACGCTGAAACTTTATCATCGCAGGGGATGGAGCTTTAATGCTTAAGAAGGTAAAACAAATTGATTGGGCTTCATATATCTGGTTAATATATTTGCCTTATACCTTAATAGAATATTTGCCGGTCAAAACGGCTAAAGATATATTTTGGATTTCAATGGTAGGTTTTTTTACGTTAACATATATTTTGGTTAACGAAGTCGTCAAATATCGGATGATTACAATTACATTTGAATTATTAATAACGGGAGCTTTTGCCTATTTTTCGTTCAATTTTTATTTAATAATTTTTCCTGCTTGGCAAGTTGCCTTTATCTTGGCACGCTATCCACGTAGGTACTATCGAATTTTTGCAACTAGCTATTATCTGATTATTGCAGTCAGTTTTTTTCGTTTACAAATGGTTTATCCCAATATATGGCAACAAAATGATATGCTGGGTATGATATTTCCGTTAGTTTCGCCAATAATTGCGTACTCCTATGCTCTTTCTTTATATAAGCAGCGGCAATTAAATCAAACTAATCGCAGATTGGAAGCTATTATTCGGCGCGGTGAACGGGAAAGAATTGCTCGGGATCTACATGATACTTTAGGTCAAAGTTTTTCGATGATCACCATCAAAACTGAACTCGCAAAAAAGTTATTAGCCAAAAAGCCTGAGAGAGTTGCTGCTGAATTGGCTGACATCGAAAATACCAGTCGGCAAAACTTGAAAATGGTTCGCGAAATTGTCAATGATTTGCATAAACAATCATTGAGTGAGGTTTTATTGGAGCAGAGCAAGAATTTATCAGCCGCAAAGATCATATTTTTTTCAAAGGGTGAAGAACAAGCTGGTAAGTGGCCAACGATTGTTCAAGAACGATTCGGAGCTGCAATCGTAGAATCAATTAGTAATGTTTTACGTCATGCTAGAGCACATGAGGTGCAACTTATCTTTAGCGATGAAAATCAGCTGTATCAAGTCGAAGTTATTGACGATGGAAAAGGCAGTAAGTTTAATAGCGAAAATTCGAATGGAATTAAGGGGATGCGAGCTCGAATGTTTGAAGGAAAAGGTAGCTTCAAAATTTATCATGATAAGCGCGGCACACATGTTTTAATGACACAAGCGAAGGTGAATGAACATGATTAGTCTGTACTTGGCAGAAGATCAAAGCATGTTGAATTCAGCATTAACGCAGCTTTTGGAGTTAGAAGATGACTTTCACGTCGTTGGTAGTGCAATTAATGGCGAATCTGCTTGGAAAGACCTTCAAAAGTTTGAGATCGATGTGGCAATTTTAGATATCGAAATGCCTAAAATGACTGGTTTGGAGTTGGCCAGCAAAATCAATGAAACCGGCTTAAAAACCAAAGTGGTAATTTTGACGACCTTTGCCCAAAAAGTTTATTTTGAACAAGCCGTAAAAGCGCAAGTCGCTGGCTATTTGCTCAAAGACAGTCCGAGTGATAAATTAATTGAAATAATTCGTGAAGTAAATCAAGGACAGACCATTTACGACCCCAATTTGGTCGTAAATATGCTATCGGCTGATAAAAATCCATTAACGAAACGTGAAATGGAAGTTTTGCAGGAAATTGGGCGCGGTTTAACTACTAAAGAAATCGCCAGTGAACTATTTTTGACGGAAGGTACGATTCGCAATTACTTATCGGCCATTTTCAGCAAGTTGGGGGCTAAAAACCGAATCGAGGCCATTCAAATAGCCCAAAAAAATAATTGGTTTTGAGCCTTACCTATTTTGATAAAAATAATAATTTTTTTGGACTTGTAATTTTTTAACAATTACCTGCCGAAAACTGCAACTGGAAAGAAACTTAAGATTGGAATTTGTCCAGACCAGGCTACAATAGTATTTATCAATTAAAAGTAATTAAATAGTATAGGACGATAGCGAGGAAATAAAGCTATGGAAAAAGAAATTAAAATTGCTGTTTCAAATGGATCATTATCAGGCACACTTATGATGCCTGATAATTCAGAAAAACCGGCAATTGTTTTAACTGTTGCCGGCTCAGGGCCAACCGACCGCGATGGTAATAACCGCTTATCTGGAGCAACTAACAATTTGAAACAATTAGCGGCACGATTAGCTGTTCATAATGTTGCTAGTTTACGCTTTGATAAGCGAGGGATTGGTAAAAGCCAATCTGCCGCAATCCCGGAAAATCAACTTAGCTTACAAACCTTTTAGGCATTGTCAAGTCCGAATTTTAAGCTAACCCCCTGTAACTGATACGCTTTCTTGGGCAAGGTATTTAAGCCATTCTGCAAATTCAGTCAACTTTTGATGCTTGGGCATAGCGAAGGCGGATTGATTGCCATTGAAGCTTGTCAAAAGTTTAAGACCGATGGGTTAATTTTATTAGCCATTCCTGGTCGTAACTTAGCAAACATTTTGCAAAATCAGTTAACTCGGCAACTGACAGGACAAGAAGAATGGTTACAAAGAAGCTTAAAAATATTGGATTCTCTGAAGAACGGAATTTTAGTTCCACAAGTTCTACGGAATTAGAAGCACTATTTCGTCCCAGTGTCCAACCATATCTGCAATCTATTTTAAAAGTTGATCCGGCGATAGAATTGACTAAATTAAGATTGCCAATTTTATTAATTCAAGGCACTGAGGATTTACAGATTTCTGTAGCTGATGCGGAGCTTTTAAAGCAAACGGTTTCAACAGCCAAATTAGCAATCATCCCAAAAATGAATCATGTTTTAAAAAATGTTCCAAAATCAGATATCAAAACCAACTTAGCAAGCTACCGGCAACCTGATCAACCATTATCACCTGAGTTGGTACAAACGATAATAAGCTTTTTAAAATCAAGTAAAGTATTTTGATAAAAATTAAAAATAGAAATTTTTTAAGTGATAAGACAGTCTTGATTTTTAATAGCCGCTAGCTGAGCAAAATTTAGTGACTATTTTTTTAAATTTTAATCATCACAAAATTTATGCATTATTAGCTCAAACTAGTAAATATTAAAGAAGGCTACCATTATGAAACAAAATGGAGCATTAAATCACATTGAAATATACGTAAGTAATCTAGCTACTTCAAAAAAGTTTTGGAGTTGGCTACTCGTTAATCATTTAGGCTATAAAATTTATCAAAGTTGGTCAAATGGAATTAGTTATTCTATAAATTCCAACAGTTATGTAGTATTTGTTCAAACAGATGCAGAAAAATAACACCTTCTTACGATAGAACTCACGTTGGTCTTAATCATTTGGCATTTTCCGTTTCTGATATACAAACCTTAAAACAAATAAGAAGTGAATTACAATTAAAAGGTTATACTGAACTATACGCAGATAAATATCCTCATGCTGGTGGTAACGATAACTACACGCTTTATTTTGAAGATCCTGATAGAATTAAAGTTGAGTTAGTATTAATTGCCAAAGAAGATGAGTTTTAGTTATATGTTCGGACCTTGTCGGAATTTGATTTTCAAAATTCTCACAGCTATCCCTGTATTATGCTTATCATTTTTAATAATTCTGAAGCCTTAAAAATCATAATAATCCATCATTAAAAATCTTCTTACTATTGCTTATATTTCGAAGGAGGAATTCATATGCAAATTATTGATATAGATGAGCAGCAGCAACGAAAACGAGTAATCAAACTTTTTTATGAACTATGGGGCAGCACTAAAATGGTAATCTCGTCTGGTGTCTACGATATTAAAAACTTGAAGGGATTTGTAGCTGTTCAATCAAATAAAATATTAGGAATAGTAACCTATGTATCAAGAAAAAACGAAATCGAAGTTATTTTTCTTGATAGTTTACTGGAAAATCAAGGAATAGGGAGTAAACTGCTCATTGAAATAGAAAAACTTTGTGCTCGAGAATCCAAAAATAAGATTAAAGTCATTACTACTAATGATAATTTACACGCTTTAAATTTCTACAAAAAAAGAGGTTATACAGTGCTAAACGTATTAGAAAATGCTGTTGAAAAAGCACGTTTAATCAAACCAGAAATACCCCAAGTTGCAGAAAATGGTATAGCTATTAAGGATGAAATAATTCTTCAGAAAATAATTTCAAATTTTGAGTCCGATAAAATAGTTAAGTCTATTATCAGTAATAATACTGACCTAATGAATATTCTAAACATCATAAAAAAACAAAATTTGACTCAAAGTGCATTAGTTGCAGGGAGTATTAGAAATACAATTTGGCAAAAGCTTCATCATCAACCTTTTAAACTTAAATCAGATGTTGATGTTGTCTTTTTTGATGAATGTATTCCTGAAAAAGCAAATCAAGAAATTCAAAATCATTTAGAAAAAATAGCTCCTCAATACATGTGGCAAGTAAAAAATGAAGCCTATATGCACAACTACGATTTTAGTAATCAAACACCTTTTAACTCTGTAACAGATGCAGTATCCCACTTTGTTGAAACACCAACATGTATTGGTGCTTTTTTAGATGATGCGCATGAATTACAGCTTATTGAACCTTTTGGAACAACAGACTTGGTAAATTTAACTGTTCGGCCAATCCCACTTTTTAAACAAACTGACAAGTATTTTAATATTTACAAAGAACGGCTAAAAAGTAAGAATTGGCAAAAAGAATGGCCAAAGCTGAATATAATTATTTAATTAGGAGGATAACGATAAAATTGTCAACTGATAATTTGAAAGAAATTTGGGACATTTATGATCAATCATTAAATAAAATTACAGAAAAGAAACGTTTCGAACCATTAAACAAAGGTGAATATCATTTAGTAGTTAATGCCTTTATATACAATTCTAAAAATCAAGTACTTTTGCAAAAAAGAGCTATGGAAAAATTAAACTATCCTGGTTACTGGGAAGAATCTGTTGGCGGTTCTGCTTTAAAGGGAGAAAATCATCTTGATGCAATTCAAAGAGAGATTAAAGAGGAGCTCAATTTGGATTTACTAGTCTATGAAAAGAACTTTTACATGCGTTGTATTGAACAAAATTGGATTGAAGATTGGTTTGTTTTTCGAACTGATTTTCAAATAAATGATTTGCAATTACAAACTGAGGAAGTGGAATTAGTTAATTTATTTAGTTTTGATCAAGCAATAAAACAGTTAAGAAATTTTGGCATTCGTCCTTATAAAGAACAGCTAGATCAAGCTAATAAAATTATTCATATGACAGCATGACTTATATGCTTTTTGGAACTTTAAAGAGATAGATAGCATTTAAAGGGGTCATTCTCGTTAAATTTACAAATTTCCACGAAAAAAATATAAAATAGTAAAGTTAAATCTATCCAAACATCTTAAAAATTATACACAAGGAACGAAACTAGTGATAAAAATCTAGTTAAGTAATGAACTTTTTTCTAATAAATTCTAATAATATATAAAAAATCTAGCTGAATTATTTATCGGAAAGCGTAAAAACATTGACATTGCAATATATGCACATATTCATCATCCAACTATGCGTTATGTTGATTTAAACTGTCTAAATGAGCAGGGTGATAATTACAATTATTCACTCGCAGATGAACGATTAGTTCTGAATATTGGGTCAATCGGATTGCCTTTTGATGAACCTACTCACTTATACAAAGAATGCCGTGCAGAATATCTCCTACTAGAAATTGGAGATAAAGGGGATATTTATTCTCAATTTAAAAGGGTATCATATGATAACCCTTCTACTTTTAAAAGAGCTATTAAAAATGACTTACCTTATTAGTATCTTTGAAATATAAACTTTTAGATTAGAGGGATCCAATTGATAAAAGATTACATTAAATATATTAGACAATTAATCGGTCACAAACCAGTTATATTAACCTATGCAGGTGGAGTCTTATTCAATAACAAGGGAGAAATTCTTTTACAAAAACGTTCTGACTTTAATAAATGGGGGTTGATTGGTGGAACAATTGAATATTATGAAACTGCCTCAGAAGCTTGTATTAGGGAATTCAAAGAAGAAACTGGGTTAAATGTGACTGTAACAAAATTTTTAGGAATTGATAGTAGTGGAAAACAAAAATATCCAAATGGTGATCAAGCTAAATCAATTCTTATTTTTTTTAAAGTACAGTTGCTTTCAGGAAAACTAAATGATAAAAATTCTGAAACATTAGAGCTGAGATTCTTCCCACTTGATTCATTACCTCAAATTTTCAATGACCAGCATATGCGAGTACTAAATAACATAAAAAATAATGTTGATATTTTTTATGATTAATACAAAAATATATCAAGTTTAATAATTACTCTGCTTGAGAAGGAAATTATTAAGCAACTATGGGCAATTAATTTTTATTAGCAAGACTACAAGTGAATTTCAACTACTCCATTAAAAACTACTGTAAAATATGATAAATTAAAATCTAAACTATTTGTAAAATAACATATGCATCATATGTGACAATAAAGTTCTTGCCTGTAACAATTTTGACATGCGATTATACAATAAGGAAATATTTTTTTCAACAAAGCGTGATAGAAATCAACCAAAAAAGGAAAAAATGGCTAACATAATTTAATAGTGATAATCCATTAGACTAACTCATTTTATTTTTATTATATATGGGAGAGATTAAAATGATTACATCTCGTATTTTCAAAAATTCTGATGCAGAAGAAGTTGCTAATTTAGTAAAAAAAACAATGTACATTACCAATATAAAAGATTATTCTAAAGAATATCTAGAAAATGATCTTAAAGACCTGACTGCGCAAAAGCTTATTGAAAAAGCTAAATATTTTCATTGTTATGTTTTAACTGATACTGTTAATAATGACATTGTTGCAGTTGGTTCAATTGGCCCTTATTGGGGGAAAAAAGATGAAAGCAGTCTGTTTAACATCTTTGTTCTACCTAAATATCAAGGTAAAGGAATCGGACGTAAGCTAATCACAGTATTAGAAAACGACATGTATTTCAAAAGAGCTAACAGAATTGAAATTCCTGCATCAATTACTGGACTGGGTTTTTATCAAAAAATGGGATATCATTTTAAAAATGGCAACAACACCCTTGATAATGAACAACTTTATCGGCTGGAAAAATTCAATTAAAAAGCTGAGAAAAACTAAAAACAGTATATTTGTCAAAACAAATTTAATCAACTGTTATCTAACAATCTACAAAGAAGAGAGCATTTATGAAAAAAACTAAAATTTTAAGTTGCCAGTTCTTTTAAAAATATTGATTTAGTCAATAACATATCAAAAGAGCTAGAAGAATTAGGTTTTGTTAGAACATATGATTGGACTAAAAATTCAAAAACTGAAATAGGTACCCTAAATGATTTACACAATATTGCATATAAGGAGTATGCTGGAATATTAAATAGTGATTTTTTTATTTTCATATTTCCAGGTGGAAAAGGGGCAAATATTGAATTTGGAATTGCTACAGCTTCCAAAAAACCAATCTATGTATTTGATACAACTAATGAATTTAATACTTTAACAAAGACTAGTACTTTCTATCAAATGGACCATGTACATAGTTTTAATAAAGACTTGCAACATTTCATTAAATTCATAAATACGACATGTAATGTTAGGAGCGATTAAAATGTCTAAATGGTACGAAGACCGAATTGGTTCTGCAATTAATGGAACTAATCCAATGGTTATGACTGAATTAGAAGGTGGTTATGCTGTTTTTGGTGATGTACAATTTTTACCGGGATATTCTGTATTATTGCCAAAAAGAAATGTTTCATCTTTAAATGATTTGAACATAAATGAAAGAACTTGTTTTTTACGTGATATGAGTATCTTAGGTGATGCAGTTCTTTACGCTTGCCAAGCAAAAAGAGTTAATTATGATATATTGGGGAATACTGATGATTTCCTTCATGCACATGTTTTCCCAAGATATTTAACAGAAGACCCACAAAAATTGAAAAAGCCTGTTTGGCTATACAGTTCTGATCATTGGTCTAATTCCAAATATAGTTATAATCCTCAAAAGCACGATCAATTAAGGAAAAAAATAACTAATTATTTGGTCGAATTTAAAAATCAATTAGATTACTAGTATAGTATAAATGGAGGTTACTTATGGAACAATGTCTTTTCTGCCTAAAATACCTAGTAAGAAAATTTATGAAGATAGTTATTCATGTGTATTTTTAGATAAAGCTGAGGATGTTAATTATCACATGCTAGCAATACCTAAAAAACATATTAGTAATATTTTAGACTGTGATGGTGAAGCATTAATCCACTTAACCAACGCTAGTCAAACAGTTTCTAGACACTGCATTAAATGCGGATTTTCTGGTATTAATATCCTAAATGCTAATGGTAAAGATGCTGGTCAATCTATTGCTCATTTTCATATTCACTTAATTCCAAGAAAAAAGGGCGATAATATTAATGCATGGCCTAACTTTGACGAATGCTCAGTTTCTCTGGAAAATACATATGCTTTCTTAAAAATAAACTAGTTATAACTAGAAGTAATTAGTGAACTTTTCTGAGAGACTTGTTTGGTTAGTGTCCCCCACAATTTTTGATCTACTTTTTAGAAGGAATTATATAGAGGTGATTATTTCTTGTGATTCTTAATCAACTTAACAACTAATATAATTACTGAATCAAGCATAACTTGTAAAGCATTCTTAATGGTGGTTTCTAAGATTTTAACACTATAGGACCACTGTCTTAACTTTTCTATAAAACTATATTTCATAAATCTTTTAATCAATTATCGCTCCAAAATCATAGAGCAGTTCCATATTTTGATTATGTACTTAATAATTAACTAATATTCTCTATTGTTTCAAAATCCTTCTAATAGTATATTAATAGTAATTACTTACTATATTTATTGGAGATGGACAAATTGATTACTTACACTAATGATAAAAAGATAACAGCCAAAGAATTGGCTTTATTATTTGAGTCATCTGGAATTCATAGGCCAATTAAAAATCTCCCTCGTTTACAAAAAATGTTAGATAACTCAAATATTTTATGGACTGCTTGGGAAGAAGATGAGTTGGTAGGTGTTGCGCGAGCTTTAACAGATTTTAGTTATGCTTGTTATCTATCAGATTTAGCGGTTGCTAAAAAGTATCAAAAACAAGGAATTGGTCACAAACTAATTGAAATGCTTCATTCACAGATTGGTCCTGATGTATCTTTAGTTCTTTTAGCAGCTCCATCAGCTTTAGAATATTATCCTAAGGTGAACTTCGAGAAAGTCAGTAATGCCTTCTTGCGGAAAAGACGTCCGTTCTAATAGATAAATTTGCACTTTAAAATAATAGTTAATATTTGTTTATGCAGCCTTACAGGTTAATTTTCATTTTTATAAACAGTTTTCTTCAATATTTTAAACTTATTCAGAGACACTTAATTAAATGATAGGACTATTTTTTCTTTGCGATCGGTCCAGATAGCTAGTGGTGCACATAATAATGGAACGAAGTCAATATTTGAGACACATTTTGTGAGAGATTTTTTAAATCAAAACCAGTTCCGTGGTTCAAACAAACATTAAAATCAAAAACGTTTTAATATTTGTCTGAGCCGCGGCTAAATGTTATCTGCTCTCAGTTAAATTTGCCACGTTAATAATTATGTTAAGCGAGTATTTGCTTTGACTTCATCTCCATTTCAAAAGGCGTTAAATAATCAATACCGGAGTGAATCCGTTGACGATTGTAAAAGCGAAAGACATAGTCAAATAAGCTAGCTTTTGCTGACTCAAAAGTGGGATAGACTGGGCATTGATAAACGAGTTCCTTTTTTAAAGTTGCATGAAAAGACTCAATACCGGCATTATCGTAAGGACAGCCCTTGCGGCTAACCGAGTTGGTTGGCAATGTACTTAATCAAGCTTGTGAGACTAGAACCGTCAAGGCTGGTTTGATTCTGCACACTGACTTGGGCAGCCAGTACCGAAGTTTTGCCCTTGAAACATCATTGAAGCAAACACGCTATCTGGCACTCTTACAGTAAACGTAGCTATCAGTATGACAATTCTGTGGTGGAGTCATTTCATGCCAGTTTCAAGAAGGAGGAAGACAATTTGGCTCAGTTTAGTTACATTGAGGGATTTTATAATTCTCGGCGGATCATTAGTGTCGATGGCTATTTAACTCCAGATGAAAAGGAACAATTAGTCAATTAGAAATCCTACATAATTGTGTCTAAAAACTTAACTTATGTCCATTCGTAGTATGTATGGTTAGTATATGCTGTAACACATGTTAATCACATGAAAATTAATATAATAAGAGCCTACTGTCTTTTGTTTCTTGCAGCAATAATTGAAGTTTTTGTTACCCCAGGATTAGCCTTATAGTTGTTAGGAGATTAATTATGAAGAATTTAGATATGTTAGTACGTGTCATTACAATTATTTTATTGTTAGCGACAATAACTGCCTTTTTCTTTAAGGGTCTCAGTACTATAACTTATATATGTGCAATAGTTACAGTGGTATTGGCTTTTGTATATCAATTAATTAAACGGCATACAGATTAACTACCAAGGAGTGAGAATAATGTGTATGACTAAGGTGAGTATGAGTCAAGTCAAGAAAAAATACGATAATTTTATATTGGGCGACATAAATTTTCAAGCAAAAGAAAAAGAAATCATTGGTTTAATTGGTGAAAATGGTGCTGGAAAAACCACACTATTAAAATCCATTGGAGGAATCAATAAGATAGATTTTGGAACTATTAAAAAAGATTTTAAAGAATTAGGGTTTTGCTTTGACAGCGTTCCATTTCCTGAAGAACTAAACATACTTCAGTTGGAACATATATTTCAAAACATTGGAATAAACTGGGATACTCAAGCTTTTTGGCCTTATATTAAAGCACTTCAGTTACCTATTAAAATACCGATATCCAATTTTTCCAAAGGAATGAAAATGCAACTAAACTTATGCATTTCTATTTCACATCATCCAGACTTATTGTTGTTAGATGAAATAACTAGTGGCCTTGATCCTCTTATGCGACGAAAAGTATTGCGACTAATCAAAAAATATGTAGATCAAAATGACTGTGCAGTAATAATTACCACTCATAATTTGAATGATGTTGTAGAAATCTGTACTCGTTTTGACTTGCTAGATCATGGAAAAATCATTTTGGAAAAAAGCATGCAAAACTTTGGGGCAGAAAACCTTGAGAAACTATTTGAAGAGACAGTAAAAAAGGCGAATTCAGGTGAATAAATATGCTTGGATTAATGTTAAAAGATTATTATCAGCTGTGTGATAAGTGGTTCAAAAAGATATATTTGTTAGGTGTATCTTTTTCTTTAATTATAGCCACAATTTTTCTGAAAAGTGATAGTTGGATAGTAGCAACATTGATATCAATGATAATGATTAATAGCATTCAATCACTCTTTCTATCCGATAATAAAAACAACTGGACAAATTTTTTAACAACTTTATCTATAAAAAAATCTATAAGTGTTCTTGCAAGGTATCTATTTGTTATCATTGTCTGTGCTGTAACTGCTATACTGAATGGGCTATTTTTTCTAGTGATATCATTATTTTTCAAAGGTATTACTATTGAAAGCATAATGATTGTTCCTATTTGCTTGTTTACGGTTTCAATAATCTATATATCCTTTATTCTTCCTTTTTTATATGCTTTTCAGCAAAACGGACTAACTGTTGGTGTGTTACTGATTTTAGGGATAGCTTTTGTAAGTATACGTTTTTTGGATATTTTGTCTAAAATAAAAAAATTAATTTTACTAGATTCTAAACCTGAATTAATATTTCTTGTCGCTCTTGTTTTAATTATAACTGTTGCTTTGTCATATAGTATTGCCTATGTAATTAGTTTAATTAGAGGAGAAGAATAAATATGAAATTTAGACATACAATACTATATTGGATTTTTGCATGGGGGGATTATTGTATTAGCGACCCTAAGAGTATTTAAAACATTCAAAATTCTGCCTAATTCTAATCGCATTTTAAAAGGAATTCCTGTTGATATAGTAGCACCTACCTTTGGAATCTTGCTATGTTTGGTAGTTTTTATATCAGCTTTAGGAAGTTACCTAGTATTCTTTGTATTTAATAAAATCAAACGGTTGAACCTTACATTCTTATCTCACTTTAAAACAAAGTTGGGAATCCCTTTCTCTGTAAAATTAAACCATTAATCGAAAAGTGATTCTAATGTGTCTTTGACTTGACCAAAACCACGATGGCTACGATTGAAGTATTTTTCGTTGTAGCTTATGACTTGAACTCCAATAAAATTGTCTAAAGATTTTTCGTTTGGAAACTGTTCTTTGGGTTTGGTCTTGCGTTAAATTCTTTTGTTCAGTGACTCTAAGATATTGGTTGAATAAATTGTCGGTCGAATGGCAGGAGGAAAACTCAAGAAAGCTAGTAGTTCATTTTCAATGGATTTAAGTTGCTGAATCAGATTGGAATACGATTTCCCCCATGCACCATAAAAATCATTTAAGATCTTGTGTGCTGCAGTTACATCGGTCGCTGAATGCAATATCATTTAAGATTGCTTCACGATCTTTTAAACGCACATGCGAACCAATATTACGCATAACATGTACTAGGCATCTTTGGAATTTGGAATAATGCTGGCTGCAGACCAACCATTCCGTCTGCGATGATCAACTGGACTTGCTTTAATCCTCGTTGTTTAAGATCTTCTGCCATTTCTGACCAAACTCCTGCGTTTTCACTTGGAGCGATTCGATAATCAAGAACTTCTTTGATGCCGACAGGTGTAATACCTAAAGCAATATAGACTGCCTCTCTTTGAACTGAATCACGGCGTAAAGGTAAGTAAGTTGCATCTAAGAAGAGACAAACATAGTTTGCCTTGATAGCTCGTTGATGAAAAACTTCAATCTGTTTTGTTACCTGAGCAGTGATATTAGAAACAGTAGTAGGTGAATAATAAGAGCCATACATTTTTTCAATCAAATCTGCAATTTCACGGGTCGTAACGCCCTTGGAATAAAGCTGAATGATTGTTGTTTCTAAGCGTCCTGACGACGAGAATAGGCTGGAAGCAGGTGGTTATGAAAATGGCCTTGACGGTCACGCGGCACAGCAATCTTCAACTTACCATATTCAGAGTCAATTAAGCGGATAATACTGGCCATTGCGAGAATTGCCCGAATTAAAGCCGCAGCGGTCATAAGGATCATAACCAAGCAAAGCTGTTAGTTCAGCTTGCAAGATTTGATTAATAGCTGTTTCGAGTTGTTGACGAAAAAGTTCTTTAACATCGCCATTTGATAATAGAGTTTTGGTTAAATCTTTGGTAAACTGGTCCATGGGGAATCCCTCCGTTTGGTTTGGTTTGACGATTTAATCATACGGGGAACTGGTTTTGATTTAAAAAATCTCTCACAAAATGTGTCTCAAATATTGACTTCGTTCCATGGTGGTATACTTTTAAATTAGGATATTATTAAACTAATTTTTTAAGTTTTATTATAGTTTAGGGTGAAAAGGGAATAATGAAAAAGATTATTGCGCTTCCATTTAAGTCTTGCTGAACGGACAATTTTTTTAGCAATATAACTATCTTAGGGAATACTGTACTGCAAGCTTATCATGCTGAAAGATTAAAAAAACGATCTGGCTATGCATCCTAAATACCTAAACAATCCTCAGCTACATGATGAATTACGTTAGAAAACAACTAGTTATCTTATCAAATGTCTGAATAACTAGAAATTTTTTTGATTAAAATAAGAAGAGAGGTCTTTTTTTGTTAATGGGATTGAATCATGATCAATTTTTATTAGTCAAACAAGGTGTTAAAACAATCGAAATTCGCTTAAATGACCCAAAACGCTCACTTTTAAAAATCGGTTCATCAATTACGTTCAAAGATTTGAAGACACAAAAAGAACTAAGTGTGAGTGTTAATAAAATATATAAATTTAAAACTTTCAGTGCTCTTTACCAACGATTTTATGGTTTAGAAGTCGGTAGTGCCGCAGATGATTCTTTAGAGACAATGATCAATGACACTTATGCGATATATTCACCTGAACAAGAAAAAAAATACGGTGTTCTTGTAGTATCAGCTTAAAACCATGACAATACATAAGAAATTAATGACTATCTTATTATTAAATAACTCAGCAATAAAACCAAGTCAGTTTACAATGGTATGACATTGTAGATTTATCAATTTCTATATGCTTGATTTAACTCATTACACCCCATTTCACATTCAACATGATAAAGCATACAGACAATTTTATATCTTTCTGGATTTGAGAGAGCAAAAAAGGGTGAATCAAAAAAACAGTTGGTTTGCCCGCTTAAATATTCAATTGAAGAACGTCCAATTAGTGTTGATAAACGAGAAGTCTTTGGTCACTGGAAAGATGTTCTTGATTAATTTGTGGACTTTTTTGGTAAACGTGCAAAACATTGTTGTTAGCGTAAAGTATTTGTGGGTGGAAATTAAAAAAGTCAAAAAAGAGAAATAACTCTCTTTTACAATTGTAATTGCAAAAGAACAATGAAAGAGGGTGCTTGTGGATTTGACAACACTTGACAATACCGGATAATTTTTGTTTAGCTTTAGTTTACATAATATATATTATCAAAAGTAGAAGTGAAAAAAATAAAAACTGCGAAATTAGTTTTCACAGTTACTATTCTGGTTCTATAATATTTGGTACTGATAGAAATTTTTCTATCCTAAGTACCGATTTTTATTTTATGCCTTGAATTTACACTTTAAGTGCAACGCTAAAACAAAATAAAGGACTCACAAAGGAAATCCAA
>NZ_JAHAVQ010000220.1 GCF_029916425.1 Liquorilactobacillus sicerae
GGAACACATTTGCCAAAGTAGGATATTTCGCTCAAGACCTTAATAATTTGGATTTCGATAAAAGCTTATGGGAAAATATCAAAAAAGGCAGTAATCAAAGTCAACAATTCATTTATGATTTGCTGGGAGGAATCGGTTTTAGTGCTCCTCAGTTTAATCAGCTTACCGCTTCGTTAAGTGGCGGCGAAATAGTTAAAGCCAATTTGGCTCGAATTTTAGTTGGCGATTATAACTTCTTAATGCTGGACGAGCCTACTAATTATCTTGACTTACAAGCCATACATGCATTAACTGACTTTTTAATTAATTATCCGAATACGGTTTTATTGATATCCCACGACCAGGTTTTCACAAATAAAGTTTCCAAACGTATTTATGTTGTCAAAAACAAACGATTAATTAATCACAAAGCCCTAAGTATCGGAAAAACAGAGAAACCACAAAAAATATTGTTAGAG
>NZ_JAHAVQ010000221.1 GCF_029916425.1 Liquorilactobacillus sicerae
GAGCATAATTATGCTCATGCAAACTAATTAAATCTTTTTTAATTTGAAAATGTTGAAGAAGAATTCCCGAATGCCGTGTATCTTCAGCAGCAATCAAATCGACTTCTTTGAGCGTCGAAATAGATCTAATATTCATAACGTCAAGATTCCCTATCGGTGTCGGTACCAAATATAGTTTTCCATATACACATGTTTGAAAACTTTACTGTTCAATTAACTATCCTTAAAGCTTCCAAAGTAAACGATTCAAGCATTACTTGCCAACTGACAGTGAACCTGGATCGTTGAGAAATTATCAGCCATCTATCGAGAAGATCGGCTAAATTCATATCGGGTGATTTTTCTAATCTAATTGCCAGTTCGGTAGAAAGAGCCAGGTTGAAAATATTTTGGTGTTCATTCGTGTCAACGAAATTCAATAGTTTGGTTTGCACAAAAGCAAATGATTCCTCTTGACG
>NZ_JAHAVQ010000222.1 GCF_029916425.1 Liquorilactobacillus sicerae
GTGCCAAGATTGTTCAGGTTGCAGATTGGCAGGATATCCTTGGAGTGAATACTCAACAACAATTGGCAGCGGTTAGCAAAATTGCTAGAAAACGGATTAACAATCAAATGATGACCAACGGCGTTACGATGATCGATCCTTTGACTACCTACATTGACGCTAATGTGCTTGTCGGGACCGGCACTATTATTAAACCCGGTACGGTTATCGAACACGACTCGGTAATCGGAGCCGAAAACGTTATCGGCCCATATGCCCATTTGCGTGAAAAAACTATCACCGGTATTGACGTCCATATTGGAAATTTTGTCGAAACGAAAAACGCCAAGATTGGCGATCATACTCATATTGGCCATTTGACTTATGTTGGCGATGCCGAAGTTGGTCAGGCGGTTAATATTGGCGCAGGAACTATTTTTGTTAATTACGACGGCAAAAACAAACATATAACCAAAGT
>NZ_JAHAVQ010000223.1 GCF_029916425.1 Liquorilactobacillus sicerae
ACCAACGACCAGCAGGCCATCTGGCTAGTCAAGACCCATAACTACCAGCTCGGACAGGAATCGGCAACCACGCCCGAGCCAACCTGGGGCAAGCGTTCATTTGTCTACATGTTCTCCCAAAACCGGGTTCATGACGACCAGGGCACCTTTAGGATAGTTAAAATTAAAAAGCCTTATAAATAAAACATTAATTTTAGACAATTTATTTTCTGTCAATGGGCATCTTCCAATTTTTAATTAATTCAAAAAAAATTTTCTTGAATATATTAAAATGTATATACATTATTAAAAAAAGAAAGTTTGCGGTTTGATATGATTTTTGGCCACATTTTGTTTGGAACGATTTCACTGATTGGAGTTATTTTACTTGAGTATGGTTTTCATGACGAATTCGATAGTCTGAATCTTGTCCAGAAATTGGCAATTTTCTTCTCTATATTCGGAATTTTCGCTACGG
>NZ_JAHAVQ010000224.1 GCF_029916425.1 Liquorilactobacillus sicerae
TTGATTGTTGTTTAGAGAAAGGGATTAATTTTATTTCCAAAAATCGTTTAGAAACGTTCAATGATGGTGTCTTTGTAATTATTATTTACAATCAGTTCTGGATTTGAAAATTCCTGTAGACAGCGGCTGGTCTGAATTAATTAAGCCACGTTACGAAAAAAATATTTACATTCAATTAATGTTTTTCTACTAAGTGCCGACTAATATCTGGTATAAGGATATTCAAAATTTCGATATGATCGTATATATTATTCCCATTATTGTTTAAATTAAAAATCTTGGAGGACATGCATATGTTAAAAACAGTTGTTATTGTTGGATCCGGAGCGGCCGGAATCGGGGCTGCTTTAACGCTCGTGGACAAAAATTATCGGGTCATTTTACTTGTAAAAGTTGATAAGTTTGGCGGCGCCAGTATGTTTGGTGCCCAAGGATTGTTTGCTGTTGAAAGCAAGT
>NZ_JAHAVQ010000225.1 GCF_029916425.1 Liquorilactobacillus sicerae
CAGCCGGCAAATAACTAATAATCAGCATATTGATCCAATTTATGAAGCAGTATTTCTAGGAAATAGAGATAAAGATAAAAGTTATCATATTTTAGAAACGAGTAGTTTACTCACTTTTTGGTTTGATAATTTTGAACTCGAGGTAACGGCCGGTATTATCTTAATGATAATGTTTGGCTGGTTAGGAATCCTGTTGTCACTTGTTTTTATTTATTTTGTTAATTTAATTTTTATTAAGACGTATAAAAAGCATTCACCGCTTAAATCCAGCATTCATAAAAACAAGATGAGTTTTTTCGGTAATATCATTTATGTAAGTGCAATCAGTTTTATTTCATTAATTTTTATTCGAATTATTTCACAAAGTCATATACAAAATCTCACAAATGTGACGGAAACAGGTTCTTTTTTAAAACATATTATTGCCAATACGCTAGCGGCTGTTCAGTATGATAC
>NZ_JAHAVQ010000226.1 GCF_029916425.1 Liquorilactobacillus sicerae
GGAATTAAAAACTCCGGTAATATTTTTTTCCATTGAATGCATCCGCCCTTCAAACCGCTCATCTAAAGAAAGAAGAACAGTCTGAAAAAATATTTGGTCGTCAGTCTGAACGTCGTCTAAAAGCAAATGGGTCTGCCCTTCGGACCGATCAATATATGCTTTTGTATAAGTAGCTCCAGTCATTTTTTCTCTACATGGATAATTCTAGCAGTCAATAAAAAACTGTGCTAAGGAATAGTTAGAAGATAATTTTTTGAAAAATTTTCTCCGCCAATTTTTCCCAGGAAACTTTACTCGAGACATTCGAAAGCATAATGACTGCATTAGCAGCATTCTTACTAATAAAAACAGTTGGTTCATAATTCAAAATATATCCATGCGCCTTGTAATATTGAGGATAATTATAAGCACCCGAGGCATAAGCAAAACCATTAACTTTCGAATACATTTGTTT
>NZ_JAHAVQ010000227.1 GCF_029916425.1 Liquorilactobacillus sicerae
GAGGAACTATCAGATAAAATACAACTCAATTTAAAAAAATTTGTCTTAACAGATTCTTTGGATTATTTAGTCAGGGATTATTCAATTGGCATGAAGATAAAACTATATTTAAGTGTTGCTTTAGAAAGAAAAGCACGGCTTTTGTTAATTGATGAAGCTATTAATAATATTGACGAAAGTGCACGGAAAGAGGTATTTGAGATGTTAAAAGAAAATGTCGATGAGGGTAGTACGGTTGTATATACATCACATATACCGTTAACAAATTATCCGGTTGCAGAGGTTGAAATATGAAGATCTTTAAAATAATCTGCATGTACATTGTCAACCTGCTGATTCTGGCAACGGTAACTTTACCAAATCGCAAGAACATAGTTACGGTTGTTTGGCAACAGTTTTCAAAGAATACAATTATCCCGGGAATTTGGCTTGCCCTGGTCGTTTTAATATTATT
>NZ_JAHAVQ010000228.1 GCF_029916425.1 Liquorilactobacillus sicerae
AAAATACAAAATGAAATAATTCGAATTATCGTTTTAACCTTTCCGTATTGGGCACTCGGAAAATTGCAAATTAAGGATGTTAGAATACCGGCAATCAAACCACCAAAATGGGCCCAAATATCAACACTTTGATCACCAATGTTACTTATTAGATTAAAGAATGCCAAGGCCGCGAAAATAACTAATTGACGCTTAAAAATCGGGTTGTTTCGATTAAACCAGGCAATTGATATCATTGCTCCAAAAAGTCCAAAAATCGCTCCTGAGGCTCCTACCGACACTATATTCGGATTTGGATCAAAGATTAAAGTTAATAAATTACCCCAAATACCCGACATTAGATAAATAATCAAATATTTCGTCTTGCCAAAAAGTTTTTCAACGAAAGGACCGAAAATAATTAAAGTTAACATATTTGAAAAAATATGCATAAAAGAACTATGTAGGAAAATG
>NZ_JAHAVQ010000229.1 GCF_029916425.1 Liquorilactobacillus sicerae
TACCAGTGTTTGGTCGTTAACCCCTCCGTCAATTTCAATATCGAAATTGAGTCCGTGTTCTTTTTTGCATTCACGAAGTTCAGCAATTTTAGAAATTTCTTCAGGCAAAAACTTTTGGCCACCAAATCCAGGATTAACAGTCATAACCAAAACTTGATCAACCATATATAAGATTGGTAAAATCGCCGAAACCGGTGTCCCTGGATTAATAACCACCTCCGGATGAATCCCAGCGTTTTTAATCATTTGCAAAGCGCGATGAATATGTGCTGTAGCTTCTACGTGGACACCAATAATGTCGGCACCGGCCGAAACAAAAGAATCAATTAATTTTTCCGGGTGATTAACCATTAAATGAACATCCAAGGTTAATTTGCTGCCACTGGCCTTAATTTGTTTGACCCACTGTGGACCGTAAGAAATGCTTGGAACAAAATCGCCGTCCATTATAT
>NZ_JAHAVQ010000022.1 GCF_029916425.1 Liquorilactobacillus sicerae
TTAAATTATCATTATTACATCAAAAAAGCCATCCATTCCGCAGAACAGATAGCTTAATAATTCAGCTATACCAATTGAAATTGCAAGTTAAGCAATTTTATTTATCAGTACTACTTGAAAAAGAACCAAAAAAACTGAGGAGAAGTTATTCCCTCAGTTTCATTCTTTTCTACTTATTTACTGTAGTTTGGAGCCTCTTTGGTAATTTGAACATCATGCGGATGAGACTCGCGTAACCCAGCATTTGAAATCCGGACAAATTGAGAATTGTCTTGCAGATCCTGAAGATTTGGTGCGCCAACGTAACCCATTCCAGCGCGTAAGCCACCAACCATTTGATAAATAACGTCGGAGACTTTGCCTTTATAAGCAACACGTCCTTCGATTCCTTCTGGTACTAACTTATTAGCTTCATTGACTCCACTTTGGAAGTAACGATCAGATGAACCATGCTTGCTATCCATCGCTGCTAGGCTGCCCATGCCACGATAAGTCTTGAAACGCCGACCTTGATAAATCTCGGTTTCACCTGGTGCTTCATCAGTTCCTGCCAGCATGCTGCCTAGCATAACTGCATTACCACCAGCAGCCAAAGCCTTAACAATATCACCAGAATATTTAATTCCACCATCAGCAATAATCGTTTTTCCATATTCACGTGCAACACTGGCTGCATCGTAAACTGCTGTTAACTGTGGAACACCAACTCCGGCAATGATCCGCGTCGTACAAATTGAACCAGGTCCAATACCTACTTTGACAATATCAACGCCCGCATCATAAAGAGCTTTGGTAGCTGCAGCTGTTGCAACATTCCCAGCAATCAAAGTTACCTTTGGAAAATGTTCGCGGATTTCTTTGATCTTGCGGATCACACCAGCTGAATGACCATGGGCTGTATCCACCACGATTGCATCAACGCCCGCATCAATCAATGCCTGAGCTCTTTCAAAAGTATCGCTGGTAACGCCGACTGCCGCTGCAGCAAGTAAACGACCATGTTCATCTTTGGCAGCATGAGGAAATTCGACCACTTTTTCAATATCCTTAATGGTAATTAAACCAGTCAAGCGACCGTTTTGATCGACCATTGGTAATTTTTCAATCCGATGTTTATGCAAAATATTCTTAGCCGTTTGTAAGGAGGTCCCTGTTGGAGCGGTGATCAGGTTCTCTCTTGTCATAACTCCACCAATTGGTTGTTGATGGTCTTCAATGAATCGTAAATCCCGATTAGTAATGATGCCTACAAATTTACGATTTTCCAAAGTATCAACAATTGGGACACCACTGATGCGATAATTCTTCATTAATGATTCTGCTTCAGCAACTGTATGCTCTGGTGTTAAGAAAAATGGATCAATGATGACGCCATTTTCTGAACGCTTAACTTTCCGTACTTCATCAGCCTGACGTTCAATCGTCATATTTTTATGAATTACCCCTAAACCACCTTGACGAGCCATCGCAATCGCCATTGCCGACTCGGTCACCGTATCCATTCCTGCACTGATGACCGGGATATTTAATTTGACGTTGTCGGCTAATTGAACCTTCAAATCGACATCATTTGGTAAAACATGACTTTCAGCTGGAATCAACAAGACATCATCAAATGTAAAACCTCGCTTAGCAAATTTGGTATCCCAATTTGACATTACAATAAACGCTCCTTTTTTAATTTTTATTTTCTAAAATACCTAACTTTTAGCATAAAATCAAGTATTCTCATCTATTTTTCAGAAAAAACTTGCATTCCATTCTTTAAAATTCAAATTCTCATCTAAAAACAATATTTTGAAGTACTACTTTAAAATTCTTTTTAAAAAAAGTTTTTATCCGTTTTGAGCAATTAATCTAAGAATTTTTTTAGATTAAGCCTTGACATCTTAATAAGAGGGGATTAAATTATAAATAAATTAATTAAAAGTAACGCATTGATGAGGACAATAATAGAATTATTTAATTTAAAAGAGAAGCTTGTTCGGTGAAAAAAGCTAAATTAAACTTTATTATTTATCACCTCTGAGTAGTAAAAGTGAACAAAGTAATTTTTACTGGTTACCTTCCATTATAGGGGCTAAGTATTGTTGAAAAACTATACGTTGAGGTTTTTGATACTATTTATCAAAAGCAAATGATAGGTGGTACCGCGGAAACGCCCTATAAAGTTAATTGCTTTATAGGGTGTTTTGTTACTCTTAATTAATTAATCAAATCTAGGGGGAATATTTAATGTCAGAAGACACACTGAGTTTTTCTTTAAGTGGTGATGAACTCAAACATCGAAGTGATAAAATCAAGGCCGGCGTTAACCAAGCGCCCGCTAGAAGTTTACTGTATGCAACTGGAAGGGTTAAGAACTCTGAGGATATGAAAAAACCTTTCATAGCCGTTTGTAATTCATACGTTGAAATCGTTCCTGGTCATATCCATTTGCGGAAATTAGCCGATATTGCAAAAGATGAAATTCGCAAGGCTGGTGGAATTCCATTTGAATTTAATACAATTGGTGTTGATGATGGAATTGCTATGGGCCATGCAGGTATGCGGTACTCTCTCCCAAGTCGAGAAATAATTGCTGATGCTGCTGAAACCATGATTAACGCTCATTGGTTTGATGGTGTTTTATTTATGCCTAATTGCGACAAAATAACTCCAGGTATGTTGATGGCTGCTGCTCGAACAAATGTACCTTCCGTATTCGTCTCAGGTGGCCCCATGCATTCAGGAGTTAATCCATTAAATGGGAAAGAAGCAACTTTGTCAACTATGTTTGAAGCTGTTGGTGCTTACAAGAGTGGCAAAATAGATAAAAAAACGCTTGTTCAATTTGAACAAAATGTTTGTCCAGGATGTGGATCATGTGCTGGTATGTTTACTGCTAATTCAATGAACTCAATGATGGAAGCTTTAGGAATGGCGCTTCCATACAATGGAACTGCCTTAGCTGATTCCGAGCAACGTAAAGAATTAGTCAGAGCTGCCGCTAGACAAGTCATGTATGTTGTAAAAAATAACATAAAACCGCGCGATATTATGACTAAAGAGGCTTTTGACGATTGTTACGCCTTAGATATGGCAATGGGCGGTTCCACCAATACCGTTTTACATGGGTTAGCTATTGCTAATGAAGCTGGTATTCCATATTCAGAAAGTGATATCAATCGAATAGCTAAAAAGACTCCATTTGTTGCTAAGATTGCTCCTTCATCTATTTATACCATGCAAAATGTTCATGAAGCCGGTGGAATACCCGCAATTCTAAACGAGCTGATTCAAAAGGGTGATGTGCTTCATCCTGATCGTTTAACTGTAACCGGTAAGACACTCCGTGAAAATGTTGCTGGTTGTGAAGTCAAGAATCAAGAAATTATCAAACCCCTTGATGCTCCGTACTCTGAGCAAGGTGGTTTATCAATTCTCCAAGGTAATATTGCCAAAAATGGTGCTGTTATCAAAGCTGGCGGGGTCGATCCAGATATTCATTCCTTTACCGGGAAAGCGATTTGCTTTAATTCGCATGATGAAGCAGTTGAAGCTATCGATGATGGTACTGTCAAAGAAGGACACGTTGTAGTTATCCGCTACGAGGGACCAAAAGGTGGTCCAGGAATGCCAGAAATGTTAGCACCTACTTCAGATTTAGTTGGTCGTGGTTTAGGCAGAACTGTTGGCTTAATCACTGATGGCCGTTTTTCTGGGGCTTCTCATGGTATTTGTGTTGGACATGTTTCACCTGAAGCGGCTGCTGGTGGTGAAATTGCACTGATCAAAGACGGAGACTCAATCACCATTGACTTAGATAAGCGGGAAATCAACTTAAATGTATCAGACAATGAATTGAATGAAAGAAGAAAACATTTTCCAAAATTCACACCTAAAGTGAAATCTGGTTATTTAGCTCGCTATCAATCACTGGTAACATCCGCTAATACCGGAGCAGTTTTAAAGAACTTTGAACAGCTTTGATAAATCAATAAAGAAAACATCATAGGGGGAGTTTTCATGAATAAAGTAGAAAGAGCAGGTAACTGGATGAGTAAGTGGTTCACTCTTTTAGTTATTGTCTGGGCTTTTTGTAATTACTTGGTACCTAGTCTAAGTATGTGGCTTACCACTAAAACACCATATCTTTTAGGAATCGTTTTATTTGGTATGGGTCTAACTTTAACAAAGGATGATTTTAAACGTATCGTTAAGCGACCAATTCCAGTTTTGTTAGGAACAGTTGCTCATTACGTAATTATGCCTTTTGTTGCTTGGCTTCTTTGTCAAATTTTTGATTTAAAAGGAGCTGTTGCTGTTGGCGTTATTTTGGTTGGTTCATGTCCTAGTGGAACTTCTTCAGGAGTAATGGCCTATTTAGCTAGAGGAGATGTTGCATTAGATGTTTCAATTGAAGCATTATCAACGCTTTTAGCACCAATTATGTTGCCATTAATGTTGCAAGTCTATGCAGGCAAATATGTTGCTGTCCCAGCTTACTCGCTATTTCTTAGTACCCTTGAGATTGTAGTTGTGCCAATCATTTTGGGTGTTCTTATCAATACGTTCTTCAGTAAGCAAATTATGCCAGTAAAAGAAGCTTTACCTTTAATTTCACAGGTAGCAATTTTAGCCATTTTAGGCGCTGTTTTTGCTGCTAATCATGCAAACTTATTTACCTCACAGACTGCGCTGATCATACCAGTCGTTATGTTACATAATTTGACTGGTTATGCTTTAGGTTACTTATTTGGAAAACTAATTCATTTAGAGCAACCTCAACGAAAGGCTATTACCTTTGAAGTTGGAATGCAAGACTCAAGTTTGGGAGCAACATTGGCAATGAAATACTTCTTACCAATGGCAGCAATTCCTTCCACAATCTTTTCTATTTGGCACAATGTCTCCGGTTCAGTCCTTTCTTCATGGTGGCGTCAACATACAACTGAAACTGTTGAAGAAATGAAAGCAAATGCTAAGGCTAATAATTAACTTTCAAATTCAATGATAATGCTTTTTGTCTAATCTAAAAGTCAATCAAGTAGGGTCTCTAGGCTTCCGTCCTAGGGGCCTTATTTATTCCTACTTTTTTAAACGTTGTTAATTTTTATTACTCAGGTAAGCTTGTTAATTCAAGATTATTGCCTTAAGCAAAATAATTTAACTTGAATTTTTCTCTAATGGTTTAAGCTTTTCTCTTACTTGCTTAATTAATAATGAACATCCATTAATCGAGTAATAGGAGATGGGTCATCCCACCGTACGTACTGTTCCACATACAGCGAATTTTCATTGCCCAGTATTCATTCATGCCAGACGCACCCTACAAAAAAAAGATAAGGTTAGTTTACCTCATCTTTTTTAATACCTATTAAAACTGCTTTGCTGGATAAACAATCACACGTTGATCAGCAGCTTTAAAAATTTTTACTGGATGATCATAAAAAAGAGCTAAGTTCTCGTTATTCAACAACTTTTTTCGCTTTCCTTGAGCAAAAACCTCACCCTGCTTAAGCATCATCACATTTTCAAAACACGGAAGGAGCTCCTCTGTGTAATGTGAAACCATTAAAAGTGCAGGACTGTTGGGTTGATTTGACAATTGTGATACACTTTCCAATAAATGTTCTCTAGCAAATAAATCGAGTCCGTTACATGGTTCATCCAGAATCAATAATTCCGGCTGTGTCATTAAAGCTCTTGCCAGCATAACTAATTGCCGCTCACCTTGCGATAAAATTCGATATGGTTTACCAATTAATTTTGCCCCGCCTATGTTTGCCAAATAACTTTTTGCCTTTTCTAAATCTTTCTTAGCATATTTTTCATAAACTCCAATTGTTGCATACTTTCCTGACAACACAATAAACTCCGCTGTATCTGAAGGATGTAGCCAATCTTGAAGCGCTGTACTTACCCAACCAATCCTTTTCTTCAGGTTTGGTATGTTAGTATGTCCAAAAACACCTCCCAAAACTTCTAATTTCCCTGCTGAAGGCCATAAATCTCCATGAATCATTTTAAGCATTGTAGTTTTCCCAGCTCCATTTAAACCAAGAATTGCCCAGTTTTCTTTTTCTTTGATTTTCCAATTAATATTTTTTAAAATTTCTCGCTTACCTTTTTTTAAGGTAACATTATCAAAAGATAGAATCGTCTTCAATTTTTTCCTCCCAAAATATTTTTCCATTTATGTATAAGAAATTGAGACAAATTAATAAATTTGTCTCAATTTCCAATATCAGATTATTCAAAATTAGGGAAAGTTTATATACATTAACTACTACATCAATTACTACATTCTCCACCTATTTTGTATTTGGTCTTTTTATTATCAGTTACTATTCTAATTAATCACTGTATTTATCTTCTGCTTTAACAAATGGCATTCTAGCACGTAATTCTTCACCAACTTTTTGCAGTTTTGATTGTTCCATTTCTGCGCGATATGCATAAAGTTTTTTGAAGCCATTCCGATAATCATCCATAAATTCCTTAGCAAATGAACCATCTTGAATCTCGCGCAAGTTCTGTTTCATAGCTTCCTTTGACTGTTCATTAACTACTTTTGGTCCTCTGGTATATGAACCATATTCTGAAGTATTTGAGCAATCTTTATACATTTTAGCGAAACCACCTTCGTAGATCAAATCACAAATGAGTTTCATCTCATGATCTACTTCAAAATATGCCAATTCTGGAGAATATCCGGCTTCAACTAAAACTTCAAAACCTGTTTCGATTAGTGATGTAACTCCACCCATTAAAACATTTTGTTCACCAAATAAATCTTCTTCAGTTTCTTCTTTAAAGGTTGTCTTTAAAAGTCCAGCATGAGCCGCACCATTTCCTTTAGCAAATTCTTTTGCTAGATCCTCCGCATGTCCCGATGCATCTTGATAAGTAGCATAAAGTGCTGGCACACCGAAGCCTTCCATATATGTTCTGCGGCATAAGTTACCTGGACCCTTTGGAGCCATCATTACAACATCAACGTCCTTAGGAGGAACAATTTCTTTAAAGTGTACGTTAAATCCATGTGAAAAGCCCAACACATTACCTGCTTTGAGATAAGGAGCAACTTCTTTTTTATAAACTTCTGGCATTACTTCATCTGGAGTAAGCATCTGTACCCAGTCTGCTTTTTTAGCTGCTTCAGCAACTGAATAAACTTCAAAGCCATCCTTTTTTGCTTTATCAAATGACTTACCTTTGCGAACACCAACAATAACATCAAAGCCTGAGTCGCGAAGATTATTTGCCTGAGCATGTCCTTGAGAACCATAACCAATAAAAGCAACTTTTTTACCCTCTAAATAATTTGTTGTTACATCCTTATCGTATAGCATATTAACTGTCATATTAAAAAATCCCCCTATATTAATTTTCAAGTAAATTACTTTAAAATATCTGTTTAATCGTGTAAAATGAATTGTAATTATTAAATATTTTAATAATTATAATGCGTTCTGAAATGGTTTGTTTTACCCTAAATTTAAGACTAATCTTCAAATTATTTAAATCCCATTAGCTCATGATTAGCTGTTCCTGGAGCAATCATAGGCTTAACATTTTCTTGTTGTGGGATTGGCACCTCAATAAATACTGTTTGGGGTTGGGAAAAAGCATCTGCCAATGTTTTTTCCCAATTATCTGGATTAAGTCTTAAGCTTTTAAGTCCATAACTTTTTGCAATTCCTACAAAATCGGGCTGGTGAATAAAAATCGTTTTGGAACGTCTTTTTTCATAAAATAAATCTTGCCATTGTCTAACCATACCCAAAGCATGATTATTTAAAAGAATTATTTTTATGTTCAGGTTATACTGCTTGATAACATCAAGTTCTTCAATAGTCATTTGCAAGCCACCATCACCAACAAACAAAACAACTGTTGCCTGACTAGCAGCAAATTTAGCTCCAATTGCTGCTGGTAAACCGAATCCCATTGTCCCTAAACCCCCACTGGTTATTAATTGATGAGGTAAAGAAAATGGATAATATTGAGCAACCCACATTTGGTGTTGCCCAACATCGGTCACAACAATTGCCTTGCCATGGGTAAGCTTGCCAATTTTTTCAACGATTTGTTGAGGTTTAATAACTCCCTTTTGAATTCGATAGTGATATGGGAAATCTTTTTTCCATTGTTTTACCTGTTGCAACCAACTATTAATATCCAATGGTTCATCAAGCAATTCATTTAATTGATCAATAACCACCCGGGCATCAGCTAAAATTTTAAAATCTGTCTGAATAATTTTATTCAACTCATGAGGATCGATATCTACATGAGCAATTTTGGCATGCGGTGCGAACTCCTTAGGTTTAGTTGCAAGTCGATCATCAAAACGACTACCAATATTCAAAAGAAAGTCACATTTTGCCAAAGCCATATTAGCAGCATATGTTCCATGCATTCCTGCCATTCCTAAGAATAATGGACAATCATTGGAAATTATCCCTAACCCCAACATTGAAGAAACAACCGGCAAATGACATCTTTGTACTAATTGTCGAATAGCAGCTGTCTTTTCATTAGGAATACCTCCTCCAATAAGTAATAGTGGTCTTCGAGCCTGTTTTAGTTCATTAATCAAATCTACCGGTATTCTATAAGAATTCCCCATCTTAGAGACAAAGCTTGCTGTTGCTTGTTTTGTCCTAGCTGTCAAAATGTTTTTAGGAAGATCCACCAACACCGGTCCAGGTCTTCCGCTTGTAGCTAACTCGAAAGCTTTTATTATTGTCGGAGCTAAATCGTTGATATCTCTCACCTGATAACTTTTTTTAGTAATTGGTTTAGAAATTTCAACAATGTTAACTTCCTGAAAAGCATTGGTTCCTAGGGCTGTTGTTGTTACTTGACTAGTAAATACAATCAGCGGAACTGAATCGGCTTTGGCATCTGCTAGTCCAGTAACAGTATTAGTCGCTCCAGGTCCCGAAGTTACGATAACCACCCCTGGCTTCCCACTAACTTTAGCATAGCCTTCAGCTGCATGAACCGCTCCTTGTTCATGACGAAATAAAATATTAAGTCTTGCCTTGCGATACAAGCTATCATAAATTGGTAGTGCTGCACCACCTGGATAGCCAAAAATCAATTCTACTTTTTGCTTTAAAAGTTCATCCAGTAATATGTCGGAGCCAATTTTTTCAACTAAATCATGACTTTGGTTTCTCTCAACTTTCGTTAACAAATTATCACTTCCTTTGTAATGGACTTAATTCACAGTTCGTAGCATCACCTCCTTAAGCATTTCCAATAAAAACATAAAAAAGACACCCATCAATAACGCGATGGATGTCTTTCCACCGCTATTTTTAACCTTACGCGGTGGGATTAATTTCCAAGCAAACTCAAAAGAGCCTTGGCATTAAATCACACACACGCAATTTGATAATGACTAGGCTAATGAGAATAATAATCACTTGAATTAAATTACCAATTTGTAGCATGTGATCCACACTCCTTAATCTTTCTAAAATAAATGCTTTTTATTCTTAAAGTATCCACAAACAGAACAATAATTTTGATCTGGGCTTAAAGACCCACAGTTAACACAAACATCAACATCAATTTTTTCTACACAGTTACTACTCACAAATCTTTTACCACAATGTGCACAATAATTTCCTGAAGGAACTTCATGACCACATTTTTGGCAAATAACCATCTTGTACGCTAATTTCATATTTACTCCCCCTAAAAAAGTCAAATGAAACTAACATATCAATGATCAATCTATTATTAGATAACCATTAAATTTAATTAATTTTCATGGTGTAATATTACAAACTTTTCTGCTTCATGTCAACACTTTTTTTGAAAATTATTTTTCTTTTTTTTATTTTAAAAAGAATACCACTAATGTTAGCAGCCTTTTCATAATTTTTTTTGCTGTTAATCTTTTATTTTTTAAGAAAAATCAAAAAAATGTTTGACATATACAAATTCAAGCTGTATATTAACACTTGATTAAAAAATAAAGGAATGATTATAAATGCTAAGCGTTAATACAGCCCTTATTCAAATTAATATTATTATCAGCGCCATTATTATTTGATAATGCGGGCTGCATTTTCTTGCCCGCAAAATAGGCGGGCAGTTTAGCAAAGGCTAGAAACTGTCAACAGTTTCTAGCCTTCTTTTATTTTTTATGATTCTAGTAATTGAGGGGGGAAAAAAGTTTTTATTTTATGTTTTAAAAAGTATAGGGGGATTTTTTAATGAACAATGTTGTTAACGAAACATATGATGGAGATTTAATTAAAAGAGATTCTGTTAAGACTGTTATTTTTGCTTCAATGATTGGAACTGCAATTGAATTCTTTGACTTTTACGCTTATGGAACCGCAGCTGCTGCGTATTTTCCAAAAGTATTTTTCCCAGAAGTCACTCCTACAATTGCAACAATTCTAAGCTTGCTAACATTCGGTGTTGCCTTTGTCGCACGACCGTTAGGCGCATTTGTATTCGGCCACTTTGGAGATAAAATTGGGCGAAAAAATACTTTAGTTGTTTCCTTGCTTTTGATGGGGGTGTCAACGATATTGATCGGTGTATTGCCAAGCTATGCCACTTTAGGTCTTACGGCCGTTTTGCTTTTGTGTACTTGCCGTTTCGTTCAAGGAATTGGCTTAGGCGGTGAATGGTCAGGTGCAGCTTTAGTTGCTACTGAGAATGCTCCTGACGAAAAAAGAGCTCTTTATGGTGCCTTTCCTGAACTTGGAGCACCGTTAGGATTCTTTTTAAGTAATGGACTGTTTTTTGTACTTGAAAGCTTTTTAACACCTGCTCAAATGATTGCGTTTGGGTGGAGAGTGCCATTCTTAGCTTCAGCTCTCTTAGTTGTTGTCGGTTTATGGGTCAGAACCAGAATGCAAGAAACTCCATTATTCCGTTTAGCTCAAAAGAATAATAAAGTTACTCGTTCCCCATTGGCAAAAGTTTTAAAAACCAGCTGGCGTCAATTGATCCAAGGAACATTTATCGTAGCCGTTACTTATACTTTATTTTACACACTTGCTACTTGGTCTCTAGCCTATGCAACCAGTACTTTGGGTTTCAGTAATCGTGAATATCTATTTCTTTTAATGGGAGCAGTTTTTGTATTTGCTGCATTCATTGTTATCGCCTCGCTTAATGCTGATAAATGGGGACGGAGAAAAGTTTTGCTTTCCTCATCTGCTGCATTAGTCGTCTTTTCAATTCTCTTTCCTTACTTACTTCAGGGACATCGTAACTTTTTGGGAGCTGCTGCTTTCTTAGTTATCGGTTTTGCACTAATGGGAATTGCTTTTGGACCAGTTGGTGCTATTTTACCAGAATTATTCAAAACAGACGTCCGTTATTCTGGTTCTGGTATTGCTTATAATCTAGCTGCAATTGTTGGAGCTGCTTTTACCCCAACAATCGCTACTTGGTTGGCAGCTACTTGGGGAATTAAATCAGTTGGTCTGTATTTAGGAATTATGGCTGTCGCTTGTTTGATTTCTTTGTTGACTGTTAAAGAAACAAAAAACGTTGACTTTAAAAAATAATTTATCTGAGAGGTAGAAACAAATGTTGCATACAAATAAAAAAGCATCGGTATTTTTAAAGCCGATACTTTCGCATATTAAAACTTACTTTGGGCAGTAAATTAAATTATATGCAACTTTAGTATACCATCAATTTTATTATTTTCTTCAAAACTGAAATGGGTTATTCAATCACTTGGCTTTCAAAACTGATTTAAACATTCAGTTATTTTCTTTGCTAATGAATGATCTCAGCTAAAATATTCAATTAAATTAGTTAATAACTGCATTAATAGCGTGACATCAGGCAAATTACGGTTAAGTTAAAAAATAGATCATCCATTGGAACAGTATCGCTCAATTCTCACTGTTTCTAAGTTAGAATGTCAGACCATCATCACCATTGCAAAGTGCGCACAAAAAACTCGCAATATAATCAAAGTGTAGAAATTTGCTTAGTCACTTTGAAAAAGTCTTAGAATGACATCGATAGTTGAGCTCTGGAATAACCTTGGACAAAACAATTGAGTTGATCAAAAACCGCAATCTTGCTTTTTAAGCAGGTATAATCTTGAACATGTTAAATTACACAAGTTCTCCCCTGTATCTTAGTTTTAAACAACTCAGGTATACTTCAAAAGAGTAACTTGTGTTTTATTTTTCAACAAAATCGGATTGTTACTATCCTGTTTCAGCCTAGATGGTAACTTTAAAATTTCAATTACAAATTAATTTTTTAAGGAGGTTCAAATTGTGGGAAAAAAATACTTGCAACAAGAAGACGTTGAAAACGCCTATAAAATCATAAAGTCCTATGTTACGCATACGCCCTTACAATATGATGAATACTTATCTCAAAAATACAATTGTAATTTGTATTTAAAGCGAGAAGATTTACAAAAAGTTAGATCTTTCAAACTTCGAGGTGCTTGCTATTCAATTTTACAAACACCTGAAAAGCAACGACAAAAAGGTGTTGTTTGTGCGAGTGCAGGAAATCATGCTCAAGGAGTAGCTTGGACAGCACACCACTTAAAAATACCAGCAGCAATCTTCATGCCCGTAACTACCCCTAAACAAAAAATAAATCAAGTTAAATTTTTTGGCAAAGAAAATGTTTCTATTGAATTAGTAGGTGACACTTTTGATGCAACCGCAGAAGCTGCTGAAAAATATTGTCATAAAAAAAATCTAACTTTTATTGCGCCGTTTAATGATTTAAACACAATGGCTGGGCAAGGAACTTTGGCTAAAGAATTATTAGATGATGCAATTCAGGCTGATCTTAAATTTGACTATTTATTTTGCACAATTGGTGGTGGTGGATTAATTAGTGGAGTTGGTGCTTACACAAAAGGAGTCAGTCCAACAACAAAAATTATTGGCGTAGAGCCTTTAGGTGCTGCTTCAATGAAAGAAGCCTTTGCAGCAAATTATCCAGTACCCTTAAAAAAAATGGATAAATTTGTCGATGGTGCCGCGGTGAAAAAAGTTGGAAATTTAACTTTTGCTAATGCCAATAAGTATGTGGATCAACTAACAACTGTTCCAGAAGGTCATGTATGTACAACCGTTTTGGAATTATATGATCGTGAAGCTATTGTCGCAGAACCAGCAGGAGCACTCAGCATTTCAGCACTAGATAATTATAAAACTAAAATTGAGGGTAAAAATGTGGTTTGTATACTTAGCGGTGGAAATAATGATATTGAACGAATACCAGAAATAAAGGAACGTTCATTAATTTACGAAGGTAAACAGTACTACTTTATTGTTAAGTTCCCTCAACGTCCAGGTGCACTTAAAGAATTCGTGACCGAAGTTTTAGGGATTGGAGATGATATTACCAAGTTTGAATATACTAAAAAAATGAATAAAGAGACTGGACCAGTTTTGATTGGAATCCGGCTGGGAAAAGTGAAACAAATAAATGATTTAAAAAAACGAATGAGAATTTTTGACCCCAATTATATTGACTTACAGCAAAATAAAATTTTGTATGAAATGATGGTATAACTTTAGGAGGAATATTAACTATGAAGAAAGCAATTACAACTAGCGAAGCCCCTCAGGCATTAGGGGCATATTCACAAGCAGTGAAAGTCGGTAAAACAATTTATTGTTCTGGACAAATTGGTTTAAATCCACAAACTGGAAATTTTATTAGTGAAGAAGTCACTGAGCAAGCAAAACAAGCCTTGAAAAATTTGAAAGCAGTTTTAGCTAAGGCAAACTTTAAAGTTAACGATATTGTCAAAGTAACCATCTTTATGACCCGTATTTCAGATTTTGACAAAATAAATAAGGTCTACACTGAGTTTTTTAAAGAAACTGAAGTTCTGCCAGCACGTTCAGCTATTGGTGTTTTGGCCTTACCTGGTGGAGCATTAGTTGAAATTGAAGCGATAGCAAAAAAATAAAAAAATTTATAATTTTCAATTACGCATAATTTCCCAAAGAATATGAAAAACCTAACTGATCAATGAAAAGCAGCTCAAAATTCTAAAACTGATAGAATTTTGAGCTGCTTTTTTTCTTCTAATTTGATAATTATTAAGAAAAATTGGCAATTGATTATTTAATCCTAGCCGAAAAATTATTTGGATATCTTTACCCCTTCACCTTTACTCTTGTTCCAACATTTTTTTAATGACTGGGACCTGTCCTAAACTAGTGATTTCGTCTTTGGGCATGACTACCAAATTGCTGTTTGAATTGGCAAGCTTAACAAAAGCCGCAATGCTTTGATCTTTGAAATAATTTTCATCAACTTCTTTTAAAGCTGCCGCAACTTTAGCAATCCGATAATTTTCGGCATCTGCTTGGGTGCGAGTTGCTTGGGCTTGCGCCTGAGCTGTTTCAATCAATGCCCGATTTCTAGCATCCGTTGTTAATTTAATATTTTGAGCTTCACCTTCAGCTTTTGCAATCGTGGCAATTCGCTCCCGATCGGCTGTCAATTGCTTATCCATGGCTTCTTGGATGGCTACCGATGGTGTCAATTCATCAATATTGACCCGATCAACATTGATCCCGTAAACGTTCGTTAAATCACCAATGGCCGCATTGCTAAATTAACCGTTCTAATCTGTTGTAAAAACGGCAAATAAAAAGAAAGCCGCTATCCTTCTAATTGAATCAACTAAAAACAAGGAGAAGGAGCGTCCCTCTATGACTGAAATTGTATCAGAAATTGTGAAAATTTTAAAGAATTCAAATGATTTATTGGAAGCAGAGCTTAAAATCTTACGATTATTTTTGAGCTTATTATGCGAAGTGTTAGGAACTTCTTTCGAGCGATTGGAAGACTAGCAAAGATATTTTAGAATGGCAAAAATAAGAAAAAGTTCAATTTTTGGAGCTACCGAGAGAAACTTGACACATACTTGTGCAATAACTTATTTGCTTTTTGATGGCTTATTTGCTATCATATAACTATGAAAAGAATAAAATTTGACTACTATGATTGGAATGAGTTTAAACAATTTTTAGATCAACTACCTGATAAAGATGCTGCCAAGTTAATTGCGACCATTCAAAATATTGAAAATAACGGTCTAATTATCACAGAACGTCAATTATGGGTTAAAAAACTAGAAAACAATCTCTATGAAATTCGTTCTAAGAGAGCTTCAAATATTCAGAGAGCTATCTATTTTCAAGTACAAGGATCTCAGTACTTAATCACCAATGCTTTTACTAAAAAAACGCAAAAAACGCCAGAAAGTGAAAAGAAGATTGCTCGGAATCGACGAAGCCAGTATTTTAACAAGGAGGCACAATAATGAGTAAAATTGATGAATATGTTGCTGAAAGAAGTAAAGACAATCCTGGCTTTGCGAAACTCGTTGAACAAGAAAATATCAACTTAGAGGTAGCGGTTAAAGTTCGTGATCTCCGTGAAAATATGGGTATGAGTCAACGTGAATTTGCTGCTTTAGTTGGTAAACCACAATCAACCATTGCTAGAATTGAAAATGGATCAATGAATGCTTCAACTAAGGTATTATCTGAGATTGCACAAGCAACTAATCAACGATTAACAATTCAATTTAGCCCCATTTCTTAAGGACCATTACTAATAATAAAAGATAAATAACCCCTAATATCTACACTATAGATATTAGGGGTTTCTTTCGGTTCTATAATATTCGGTACTGATAGAAATTTTTCTATCCTAAGTACCGATTTTTATTTTATGCCTTGAATTTACACTTTAAGTGCAACGCTAAAACAAAATAAAGGACTCACAAAGGAAATCCAA
>NZ_JAHAVQ010000230.1 GCF_029916425.1 Liquorilactobacillus sicerae
CTTTTAATTCTTGGGGCGGTCTGGTTGATGGACTTTATTTTCCGTGGGACAAGGATGACAAAGTAGCTCAAAAGATGTCTGAAATCGAAAGGGTCGATCGCTATCGCTTGGATGACTTTGTCCTTGAAGGCGGATCAATTCATGTTGATGGAGAGGGCACTCTGATAACTACCGAAGAATGTCTCCTGTCTGCTGGCCGAAATCCACAACTTTCAAAAGAACAAATTGACGAAATTCTAAAAGAGAATCTTAATTTAAAGAAAATTATTTGGTTGAAACGGGGAATTTATCTTGATGAGACCAATGGACATGTCGATAATATTGCAAATTTTGTTAAGCCTGGTTTGGTTGCTCTTGCTTGGACCGATGACAAAAATGATCCGCAATATGAAATCTCAAAGGAAAATTTAGATATCTTGGAAAATGCGACTGATGCCCGGGGACGTAAAATC
>NZ_JAHAVQ010000231.1 GCF_029916425.1 Liquorilactobacillus sicerae
GGATATATTGGTATCTATGAGGTTGGAACTGTCTTTTTCGGTCACGCTTGGGAACATAATCCTGAAGCTAAAGCATTTTCTGTTAAGATTGTAAAAACCTTATGGGAACATTGCAAAGCTTGGGAAAAGGAATATGGCTATCATTTCAGTGTATACAGTACCCCGAGTGAAAGCTTAACTGACACATTCTGTCGGCTTGATACAAAGAAGTTCGGTATTGTTAAGGATATTACTGATTAGGAATACGACACTAATTGTTTCCATTATGATGTTCGAACGAAAGTTTCTCCTTTTGAAAAGATTGATTTTGAACAGGATTATCAAAAATACTGTTCCGGTGGTATTATTCATTATTGTGAATATCCAAATTTGAAACAAAATCCGAAAGCCTTGGAAGCTGTTTGGGACTATGCTTATGACAAAATTGGATTTTTTGTGACTAATACCCCAAT
>NZ_JAHAVQ010000232.1 GCF_029916425.1 Liquorilactobacillus sicerae
GTGTATGAAAAGTGATTACATCAGCTCTTTTTAGAGCATCGTCCAGATTTGTATAATCTAAAAAAGCTTCATTTTGGGCATGATAAACCGGATCAACTGCCAGAACTTTCGCTCCAAGCGCATGCAGCATCTCGGCCAAGGCCGAACCAATCCTTCCAGCTCCAATAACGGCAACAGTTAGATCATGGATTTCCTTTCCTTGTGGAGCCGAAGACCACATCCAATTGCCTGATTCAGTGGCCCGATAATATCTTTTGTTATTGCGAATCAAATTTAACAGCTGTGTCAAAGTATATTCGGCAATCGCTCTCGGAGAATAAGCTGCAACATTTGAAGCACGTAATCCGACTTTGTGGATCGCTTCGATATTTAAAATATCATAACCAACCTGGCGAATACTGATTTGTCTGATACCCAATTCGGCCAAACGCGAATAAACAGAATCAGGGAT
>NZ_JAHAVQ010000233.1 GCF_029916425.1 Liquorilactobacillus sicerae
CCCAATATACTTGTCGAGAACCCGCAATTGAACGTACTTCTTGAATATTTTGTGCAGAAATCTCCCCATTTGTTCCAATAATCATCAAAATAATCGGATCGAGCTTGCCTTCTTTTTTTAAGTGCCGCAAAATATTGATCGCATCAAGTGTATGCCGGCCAACCTTTGCATTAACAATCGTCTTAGGCATCACCCATTGAATATCCGGGCCGACATCCAATAAAACCGAATCGCCAATTGCGGTAATATTCAAAGCTTCAACCTTATGAATATTTTTGCTACTTGTACCAAAAATAGAAGCCAATTGTTGCTCATGTGAATCAGCACTGCTGGAAGCGGAAGCAGTTGAAGAGGAAGACGAACTTTTTCTTTCTTGAACAGCTTTGCTGTTTTGCTTATCGATCATCTTCGAACTCCTATTAAGTTTTCGTTGAAGCTGGTCGGCATCTTT
>NZ_JAHAVQ010000234.1 GCF_029916425.1 Liquorilactobacillus sicerae
ATATGAATATGAAGAAACAACAATTATTACTGAGGTTGGCAAAACCAATTTTAAGGCAACCGGAAATGTGCCAATCAAACAAGGCTGGAAATTGCTATTTGCAGACGATAAAGACAAAAATGATGAAACGGTTGTAACGCTGCCAAAGGTGACAAAAGGCCAGAAAGTTCAAGCCGACTTGAAAACACCGCAAAAGGAAACTACCCCACCTGTACCCTTTACCGAAGGTACATTAATCACGGCTATGAAAACTGCCGGTAGAACTCTCGATGATGAAGTAGCCCAATCAATCTTAAAAGATGTTGAAGGGATCGGCACCGAAGCAACCAGAGCCAACGTTCTTGAGGTCTTAAAAAAACGCGGGTATTTGCTTTCTAAAAAGAATCAGCTGCATGTTAGTGAACAAGGAATTACTTTATGTACGGCTGTTGAGCTTGAACCATTACTCACC
>NZ_JAHAVQ010000235.1 GCF_029916425.1 Liquorilactobacillus sicerae
ATGATTGGGGTGAAGTCGTAACAAGGTAGCCGTAGGAGAACCTGCGGCTGGATCACCTCCTTTCTAAGGAATAATACGGAAACCTGCACAGTTGAAACTTTGTTTAGTTTTGAGAGGTCTACTCTCATTAAGGATGTTATGGGCCTATAGCTCAGCTGGTTTAGAGCGCACGCCTGATAAGCGTGAGGTCGATGGTTCAAGTCCATTTAGGCCCATCCTTTTTGATTATGGGGCCTTAGCTCAGCTGGGAGAGCGCCTGCTTTGCACGCAGGAGGTCATCGGTTCGATCCCGTTAGGCTCCATTGATGAATAGCAGAATTCATCAAAATTTGTTCTTTGAAAACCAGATAATATCTTTTTTAATTTTTATTAAACCGAGAACACCGCGTTTTAAAGAGTTTAAAACAAGAAAAAGTTCTTAACGCAAACTCATAGCCGTTTTACCGTTA
>NZ_JAHAVQ010000236.1 GCF_029916425.1 Liquorilactobacillus sicerae
TCGCTGAGAAGATATTCTTGGTCTTTGCCTTCATCGGCCAGGTAATATTGCAAAGCTTTCCAGAATTTCTCTAACGTGAGTCCCGCCGGAGCATAATCCTTAATATTTCCAACCCGTGAACGGACCGAAGTAGCAGCCTTGGAAATAAATTTTTCGTCAGCAACATTTAGTGATCGAACCATCGTGTCGACATTCGAATTCCAAAGCAAAGTTCCGTGGTGCATTAAATAACCACCGGCATAGCGTTGAGCATTTCCGCTAACTTTTTTACCATCAACAGTCAGATCGTTTCGACCGGTAATTTGTGCATCAATACCGACTTCATGTAATGCGTCATACATCGGTTTGACGAATTTATGAAAATCGACTTCTGCACTGCTTGCTACCGGGACAAAGAAAGTAAAACAAATATTTCCTAAATCATGGTAAACGGCTCCGCCACCAGACAC
>NZ_JAHAVQ010000237.1 GCF_029916425.1 Liquorilactobacillus sicerae
TTTTAAGATAGCTTGAAAATTCCGGTTACCCTTGAATGGGTTGAACATCGCAATAATAATTGGAAATAATCTCACTCGATGTCATATATTTCTCCTTTAGAAATAAGTCTAGCGAGGGAATTATACTTTTGCTAGCAAGAATTTATTGCATTAAAAAAATATCCCTTTCGAGATATTTTTATCTCATGTTTCGAACTCAATAAACGTTGAGGAATAAATTGGTGTGCTGTTAATTTTTTCAATTGTATCGTGGATGGACATACCTGTTTTGGGAGTACAGTTAGATTGTTATCAAACAGCTAATTCTGGGATTTGATTTTTGATTTTCTCAATGATTAGCGCACAGTTGACCGAGTCGCGAATTGGCATAATGCTGCTTTCAATTTTATTTTTTTCATAACACTGAATCACATGAGCGATTTCGCCATGAAAATCATCTTGTTCATAAG
>NZ_JAHAVQ010000238.1 GCF_029916425.1 Liquorilactobacillus sicerae
ATATTCGGCTACGATCTGAAAATCAGAAACCTGGCCTGCTGGAGATTGTCTTGTAGGATCCAAAATACCAACATGATAGCCAATTGATTTAGCGGACAAGGAAATCATCTGTCCTAACTGGCCACCGCCAATAATTCCAATTGTTGCCGGTGGTAAAATCGCTCTTTCAATCATTGAGCTGTGACTCGCTTTCAAGCGATTTTTTTGTTTGTTCCCGGCGAAAAATAATTAATTTATTTTCAACTTCTCGATTTTGTAAACTAAGAATCGATAATGCCAAATAGGCTGCGTTTTTAGCACCGGAATTGCCGATCGCTGTCGTAGCAACCGGCACCCCAGCCGGCATCTGAACAATCGACAAAAGCGAATCCAAACCATTTAAAGCATGCGATTGAACTGGAACGCCAATTACTGGAAGTGTTGTATTAGCAGCCAGCATACCCGGTAAA
>NZ_JAHAVQ010000239.1 GCF_029916425.1 Liquorilactobacillus sicerae
TGGCAGGATGACTAACTAATGCATTCATGCTTCCTCCAATCCCAGTCGTGCATAAATTTTATCAACATTTCTCAAATGGTAGTGATAATCAAAAGCATCATCAATTTCCGCTTGACTGAGTTTTGAACTAATCAATGGATCCTTTTCTACCAAATCCTTAAACATGAGATGTTCGTCCCAAGAACGAGCCGTCAATGGCTGAACAGTATCATAAGATTCTTCCCTACTCATTCATTTATTTATTAATTTCAAAAGCAGACTCTGTGAATAAATCAAACCGTATGTTTTTTTCATATTATTTTTCATTGTTTCTGGAAAAACAGCCAAACCATTTAAAATATTTGTAAAACGTTGAAGCATATAATCAATTAAAATCGTTGTGTCGGGAAGGATTATCCGTTCAGCTGAAGAATGAGAAATATCTCTTTCATGCCATAAAGTTATATTT
>NZ_JAHAVQ010000023.1 GCF_029916425.1 Liquorilactobacillus sicerae
AACTTACTTATAGACCCTAAAAAATCAGAACTGATTTTTTTTGTAGCGCAAAAAAACAGATCATCTTATAATTTAGAGAAAAATTTAGCTAATTACAAAACATTTAAATAGTATGCACTATATTGGCTTTTTATTTACAATACATTAACTACCAACATCACGATGACAATTAATACTATTCACCTAATTTTATTTCTGTTTAATACCATTCATCAATTTAAAATTTGTAAATAGAATGTATTTTGGATAGTTCTAGTGAGCATATATAAATCCTAGTATAGCTCGAAATCGAACCTAACTACTATGGTATACACAAGTAGATTGAGGAAAAGAACGCGGCGCGATGCCTCAATTTTTTGTGACTAGTCTTTACAATTAGATTCGAGATGATAATCTGTTTCATGGCTTTTAACATAATCGAAACACCTTCTTTAATTCTCTTCTGCGTTAGTTTCTATTTCGATAAAGCTTTGATGGAGGCCGATTTGAAAACGCACAATCATGGCGATATTGAAGCCAAAGATGAGTACGATGATGACCCAAATGTTAGTTGTTATTGCCTGATGAGTCGAAATGAGGCTTCGCAACGCATCGATCAAATAAGTCATTGGTAACCAAGCATTGATAGCTTTGGCAAAATTGTTGACTAAGTAGGTCGGGTATAAGCCGCCAGAACCGGCTAGTTGAAGCACTAGGACGATTGAAACCAACCAGGTGCCAAAACCGCCAAGTAGCAATCGAAGGCAAAAGATGAGCGATAGAAACAGTAACGAACCGAGCAAAATTGTCCCGAAAAAGGCGCCTTGATCGGCAACGTGCAGATGATTCCCAGCGGTTAACGACCAATTTAGCAGGACGGCCTGCAACAAGCCAACCGAGCCGATGACTGAGGCTTTACTTGCCCACCATGTCAAAGCGTTGCGAGGCTTCTTGTGTGGCAGAAAACCTTCATACATCGTCCCCAAAGCAATCCCACCGACATAAAGGCCGATTGCAATGGCGAACGGCGCCATACCGGTCCCGTTATTTGGAATTTTAGCGATATCACTAGTTACTTCATGAACAGGTGCAGCCAAAGCAGAGGCATTGCGGGTCTTTGTGTGAATGATGCTGAGTTTTTGGACGGCAGTATTGAGGCTGTCAGCAAGTGTTTGGTTGCCTTGTTGTAGTTGTTGTGAGCCGTTGGTGATTGCTTGAAGTTCCTTCGTGATCGTTGTGTTGTTTGCTGTTAGCTTCTGAGCACCCACCGCCAACGCTTGACTACCACTGGCGGCTTTTGCCGTGCCTTTAGTAGCCTGATGCAGCGTGTTTAACACAACGGTTGCATCAAGCTTGGTCACTTGTTGTGACACTTTTGCCTTAATCGCTGTTGCTACACCGGTCGTCATTTTGGAGACAATGAAGTTTTGCCCGGAATTAAAGCGAAAATACAGATTCATGGCTTGAGGTTTAGCGGTCAAAATCGTCGTTGCCTTTTTTGAAAAGTCTTTTGGTACTGTCAAAATCATGTAGTACTTGCCCTGGCGTAAACGGTCAGCCGCTGTTTTGGCGGTGACATGATGAAAGTCTAGGGACTTGGACTCGGTGAGGCTCCTCGTCAAACCTGTGCCAATGGAAATGCTTTTTCCGTGATAAGTCGCGGTTTGATCATGATTGACAATTGCCACTGGCAGATCATCCATTTTGCCATAGGTGTCCCACATGGAGGACAGGTAGATAAAACAATAGATTGCTGGAATTAATGCAATTGCGATTAAGACAATGATCATCATCTTGTGTTGAAATAAATAGTGCCATTCACTTTTTAGCATTGTATGGCCACCTTTCAAATTGACATGCTGTTCATTAGCAATAATAGGGGTGTCACGGTAGTCAAGCAAGAAACAATTTTTTTGAATTTGTTCAGGGAAAAGGCCATTAATTATGCGCTACTTGGCTTAAAAGTGTGATGTTAGCGGCTTTGCTTGAATGGACATTTTCGACAATATTGTCAATTGCTAACCAGCCAAAATTATTGTTTAATGAAGGTGAAAATTAACAACCTGTCAATGGAGGTGAGCAGTCGTGGCAGTCAATACGAAAATGTTCGAAACAGAAGTCAAGATTCAAAAGGCGTTTATCCAATTGTTGCAGCAAGAAGGCTTTGGAAAGGTCAGCGTGCAACAACTGGTTAAACTTGCCGGCATCAGTCGCGGAACGTTTTATTTACATTATTTTGATAAATATGATTTATTGAATCACTATGAGGATGAGATTGTGAGCCACGTGAACAGTATCTTTGCTCGGTTTCCAAAGTCTTTAACTCAAAACGGCCAGGTGAAAACGAGTCATGAAAATAATGCCTTTTTCCAACTGTTCAAGTATCTTTATCGGCAGCGCGAGTTAGCCGCATTGTTATTGAATGAAAGCAGCACGCAACTTGTTGGTAAGGTTAAACAATTGATTGTGGCTGTGTTGCGGCAAGGAGACGGAGATGTATCAAACAACTCAGGCCAAGTGCCGAGTGAGTATGCGCAGGAAATTGTGAGTCAAGGCGTTCTGGACATCATCATCTATTGGCTGAATCAAAACCCTGTCTCATTGCCAGAAGAGGCTTATCATATTTTCCGACAAACACGCCTGCTGACGCCGGAACAGCTGACGCGGCAGATTAAGTGACGGCAAAGGCATCTGAGTTATCTGTCAATTTTTCTTTTATGACCAGTTTAATGTGGTGCAACATGACATTTTGCATGATCTGCAATGACAACAGGCGCCGCTAAAAAACAATATCAAAGCCTTTCTGAAATTAGCTCATCAATTCAAGCGTGAGATAACCACCATAGGAATGACCAACTAGAATGACTCGCTTTGAACTGATTGCATGAGAGAAATTATTTAGCTGTTCTACCAGCTTGTCAGCGCTATACAAAGTATGGGGAATCTCAGAAGCACCCATTCCCGGTAAATCGAGATAACTTCGACACCGATGTTGCTGTTTGCAATATTTATTTTAGCGTTGTTAACATACATCGGCAAAAGGAACAAAAAAAAGTCGACCTGCTCAACTTTGGTAGGTTGAAGGACGACAAAATTATCGTTTGAATAGCATGCCACCGCCTTTAAAGCGGCTTGTATGGGAAGTCTTGTTAGCGCATGGCTTACCAAAAATGCCACCAACTTTTATTAAACTTATTTTTATGTATATCCTCTTTCTTGTCATTTTCTTGTTGATTTCGAACTGGGTTAGAAGTTTCAAGTAATCCACTTAGTTTCTGAATATGGTTCCTTAATTTTTTGTTCTCTGCTACGGTTGTTAATTGAAGTTGTTGTTGCTGGTCGATCAGTTTTGTTAGCTGATCTATTTGTCTATCTTTGTTACTTATTTGTTGGTCTTTGGTAGCAAGCTGTTTGTCCCGTTGAGACTTTAAATCTGCTACTTCTCTTCTTAGAGTAGCGATTAGCTCATTATTTTCTTTGCTAGTCTTTGTCGCCTTTTTGCTACCTATTTGTTGGTTCTTTGCTACCAAAGTCTTTGCTACCTTGCCTCTAATAATCCTTTCAGCTGTAAGGCTGATCACGTTTTTACCTTGACTATCTTTTTGTCGGTTCTTTGTTGGTAGTCTTTGGTAGTGGTATTGAATAGTTTGTTTAGAGACCTTTAATTCATCAGCAAGTTCTCTAATAGTTTTAGGCATTATTTCCAAACCCCTTTCGGAGTTCAGCAAGGAATTCTTTTCTTGCTTGATCTCTGATTTTTTTATCATGTTCAATCTGCTTTTCAGCTAATGCTTGTTTTTCAGTTGTTCCTAAAGGCAAGCATTTAACTTTGTCAATTGCACGCCACTTTTCTTTATCTGATAATTCATCATTATGCTGAATGTTAAAGAGTTTTTGACGCTCATCTTGAAATTTTCCTTGAGAAAAATCATTTGCGTCTTTTCTTTCAGGTTTCCAAGTAAAAGAATAACCGATAACTGGCTTTCCACGGCCTTTACCATACTTTTTTCTAATCGTTAGGCCTCTAAAAAGAGGGGTTAGTTCTTCTTTAATTGGCTGAATAACTCTAGATTCAACATTTGCAGGTTTAGCCCAGTAACTTTTAGGTATATCAAGTAATTCAAAAAAGTCGTTTTTAGAAAAGTAAGCATACCCAGTAGTTCGAAATTGTTTAAGTAGACGAAACATTGTTTTTGCGTAACTACTTTTTAAATCTCTAAACTCTGCTAAAGCATAGCGTACCCAGCTTTCAAGATTATTTAGAAGTTTTAATGCCTTGGGGTAAATTTGAATATCAACATAAGGGACTTCTGCTGATCCCTTAATTTCGAATCGGGTAAACATAACAAACATTTCTCTATCGAGACCATCTTTACTTCGAGAACCGAATCTAAGGCTTAATATTTTTTGATATGTACTTTGGATGTCATCAATAAATCGAGTATTTGCAGTTGGTTTATATGCACTTAATTCTTTTAATTGATCAAAGGTAAATCTAACAGTATCATCGCCTTTATCACGCATTCTAGAAACTATAGAAAAGAATAGATTCATTTCTATAGGAGTAAATCTTCGCAAAGGGATTGTATTTAGTTCAGGATCATATTTAATTAATTCATTGCTCATAAAATTAACCTCCAGAAATAATACTACTTTATTTTGATACAGAAGTAAATAAATGTAGTCGATAAACAGACAAAATGTAGTCGATAAACAGACAAAATGTAGTCGATAAACAGACAAAATGTAGTCGATAAACAGACAAAATGTAGTCGATAAACTTCTGTAAGCCTTGGGAGAGTAAGGCTAAAAGGGGGTCTAAAAGAGGTTTAAAAGAGGTTTATAAAAGAGGTATATAAGAGGTACCACTGTACGAGATCCAAACCTAAAACAAAAAAACACAAAAGAGTGAGCCAAAAACCAGCTCACATTAAACTCCATTCGCTACGCTCTTTGCGCCTCACTTTGTTCGTTGCCTAAAAAGGTGTGGCAAGTCACATTAATTCGGGCGCTGACGCCCCGAACCCCGTCCAAGCTGAGCCAGCTTGACCGCTTTTTCACTCGCCGTTAGGCAGGAAAGCAAAGTTTTGTAGAAACTTTGGCTTTCGCCATTTCAGTGTAAAGACTGGTTAAGAGCTGTCAATTCCTTATGCTCCCACGCTGCGCTCGTCCGCTACCATTGACAGCAAATAATTAGACTTTCTAAATTTCAATAAGGATTTAATTGTGAGTTTCCTTTTAAAGGCCCTTATTTCCCGATTTAAGCCATTTTAAGCTCGTTTACATAAAATATACCAAAGCAAAAATAAAAAGCCCTCAGCAGGGCTTTAAAGGGCCAGATGATAAAGTCTGGGCGTTTAATAATAGTTTCTTGTCTTTTTTTGCAAAATACAAGTTTATAAGGAATCATACAAATTCCTTTTGATCTCATCAGGTTCATTGAAAGAAGCTTCAAACAACTCTTGAATATCAACTTGCCAAGGATCAGCAAGCATTTCATCAATTGGTTTTAATACTTTCTTTTCGTCAATCTTAATGACTCCTAACATCAAAATAATGCTTTCAGTTTAAATTCACAGATCTTACAGCACCGTTATTCAAAATTTGTTACCAAGCTTATAAAGATTATCTGCACAAAGCAATTAAAAAATTTTGGCTTAAAACAGCGTAATCTGCGACACTTTTTAAATATTTAAAACATAACAATCCTTAGTTAGGTGCAAACATAAATTGAATTAAAAATACAGTCAATTCAACAACAGCAAAAATTGATTCTATGGTTATCAGCAGACCGAGTAAAACGAGGTCAATGCGCACTTACACGTCATATAAAATGACGCTGTTTTAAAATCTTAAAAATCTGTATCAGAAGTTGCTGTAAGCAACAACTAAAAGCAAACTCACTTAACCAAAATCAATTTGGTCTAGCATCGTTTCAGTACTAGCCTGGTCTAAGCCTAAATAAGCTAAGGTCATAGCTTCACTTGAATGATTTAATAAGTGCATGACTAAGCCAATGTTGTAATTGGATTGCGTGTAAACGCGATAAGCACCAGTTTTGCGCATCGTATGGGTACCTAGATAATTAATTCCTAATAGATTGCCGACCTTACTCATGATTTTGTAGAACTGTTTCTCAGTAATATGACGTTCTGGGTGTTGAAGGGAAGGAAAGAGCCATTCAGAGTCCAGCTGATGATTAAGCAGCCAATGACGATACAATAAGAGCTCTGTTTGAACCGGTTTAAGGTACAAGGTATTAGGTTTACCAGTTTTTCTGTCATGAATAAACGCATTTTGTTTAATAGATCCATCCGAGGTAAAAATATCGGTCTGTTTTAAATCCATAACGTCACTCACTCGCAGCAATGTAGCTTTACCAACTTGGAAAATTGTATAGTTACGCCGGCCAGCTTTGAAGTTGTTGAGTAAGGTGTCTTGCACCTCTTTAAGAACGTTTGAATCTTTGATGGGTAAGACAACTTGTTGCATAAGTCATAATCTCCTTTGGCGATATAATAGTTTATAATTGACGTACGTTATCATGTACGCTTATTATGTTAGATAAGCTAAGGAGGAGAATCATATGGAAAAAATTATTAATCCAACTACAGCACGAACAAACCTATTTTCACTTATCAAAAATGCTAATCGAGACTCTCAACCTGTTATTATTGCAGGATCCAATGACAGCCGTAGTGCCGTTTTGATTGGAAAAAAAGACTATGACGCATTACAGGAAACCATGAACTTAATGATGAATGGTCAAATTCAAGCTACCTTAAGCCGTAAAGATGATGAATCGGTTGATTTAGACGAAATGATCAAAGAAATTGATCATGAGTAATCGTTGGAAAGTAAAAATAAAATCATCAGCTAAAGGTGATTTAAAAAAAGTTTTAAGAAGCCCATTACGTCAGTCATTTGAAGAAATAAAAAATGTATTGGAATCTGATCCATATAAACCAATACAGTCATTTGAAAAATTAACACCACCTGCGGCTGGTTACTATTCTCGAAGAATAAATGGACAGCATCGCGTCGTTTATACCATTGATAAAGTAACTAAAATAGTCGAAATCTATTCATGTTGGGCCCATTATGAAAGTGGTAATCTTGAAATGAGCGGTAAATCTAATTCCCGGAAAAACTAGTGACTTAATATGCGTTATAAATCAAATATTATAATAAATAGCCCCCAATATCTACATTATAGATATTAGGGGCTATTTTAACAATGTTTTTGAGGGGTTATTTGTAAGTT
>NZ_JAHAVQ010000240.1 GCF_029916425.1 Liquorilactobacillus sicerae
AAATAAACACATTAATTTATATTTATAGATGATAGTTTATCAAAACCTTCTCTGAAATTTCTGTATCAGTAGCAGTTTGGATCCCTTTCTCCAGGTCATGCCAATCAAATTCCTGACTAACCATTTTACGCAGATCGGACTGACGATCTTTCATGATTTCAAAAACGGTTTGAACATCTTCGGGACGATAACCGCCAGAACCTCCAACGGATTTGCTGCCAAAAATTAATTCAAGAAAATCAATTTGTGGCTTGCTGTTATTGACTCCAACTGTAACAAACCTGCTGCCAACTGGACCAAACTGAAGAAAGTCCTCAAGAATACTATTATGACCCGCAGCATCAAGAAAAATCTGTACATCCGGTGCTTGCCCGTGCAAAGAATATTCCGCTTTTCCAAAAGCTTCAATTGCTCGGCTTCTTACATCCTCATTTGAGGAATTAACAGT
>NZ_JAHAVQ010000241.1 GCF_029916425.1 Liquorilactobacillus sicerae
GTATAGTACACCCCATTACTCCTCTTGGTTGTTTTTGTCTGTAGAACGGTAACTTTATCACCATTGTAGCTGTGACCATCAGCATTTGCTATTAAAGTATCCGAACTGGTTAAAGCCGGTCCATTATAATACACCCCATCATTCCTTTGTTTTTGATTAATGTAGGCCGTATAACTATTTACAGAACTTTTAGAAATTGTTGCAAAATTACTGGTATGAAGACCCCGAGAATCAATCCAATAAGTATCTTGGCCATCTTGAACCTGCAAATAAGTGTAAGTCATTCCATTACTTTGACGAATAGTTGTCGAAGCCTGCAAAACCAATACTGTATCACCGTTATAGCTCTTAGCAAGGCCATCCTTTTGAATCGTATTGGAACTAGTTAAAGCCGGACCATTCTTGTAAATTCCGTCGTTACGGATAGATTGATCAATTGTTGCATAT
>NZ_JAHAVQ010000242.1 GCF_029916425.1 Liquorilactobacillus sicerae
TTCCTAACATAAGTTCGACAATTATTGTTCAGCTAATGATGACGATTCCTCAAGCGATTACTTCTGAAGCTGTTCTTTCAGCTCTTGGTTTAGGTGTTCAACCACCAACTTCTTCTCTTGGCTCAATGATCAATGATGCGCGTGACGAGATTCAGTATTATCCATATTTGGTCTTGATCCCAGGCACTTTTCTGGTATTAATTTCTTTGGCCTTTTATCTGTTTGGTGATGGTCTCAGAGATGCGTTTGATCCAAAAAGCAGTAATAGTGGGGACTAATCATGACTGAAAAACCAGTTTTACAAGTTAAAAATTTATCAGTAGAATTTCATACATACGCTGGAACTATTAAGGCAATTAGAAATGTTTCTTTTGAACTTAATAAGGGTGAGACCTTGGCGATTGTTGGTGAATCAGGCTCCGGAAAATCCGTTACGACACATACTTT
>NZ_JAHAVQ010000243.1 GCF_029916425.1 Liquorilactobacillus sicerae
TGATAAACCAGATATGGCCGAAGAAGATCCGGTTGAAATTTTTGAAGCTTTGATTGATTCTCTAACAGACGTTGTTCGTGCTGGCAAATTAGGAAATGATGACAAGATTCTTGGTGTCTCTTTTAGTTCCGCGATGCATTCACTGATTGCTTTTGATAAAGATTGGCAACCGTTAACCCGCGTGATTACTTGGGCCGATGGCCGAGCTTTTAAATATTCCGAGCAATTAAAAGAAAGTGGTGTTGGTCAAGAAATATACAGCAAGACCGGAACACCGATTCATCCGATGGCGCCTTTGAGCAAGTTGTTATGGCTTAAAAACGAACAACAGGATATTTATAAAAAGGCCGAACATTTCCTCGGCATTAAGGAATATATATTTCATCGTTTGTTTAAAACGAACAAAATGGATATTTCAATTGCTTCGGGAACCGGACTTTTCAATAT
>NZ_JAHAVQ010000244.1 GCF_029916425.1 Liquorilactobacillus sicerae
ATTAATAATCCGAAAGATGTTTGGCTAAAACATTTTTACGATTCACTCACGCCTTTGCTGTATTTGCCGGATATGAATAAGAAAGTTTCTTTGATTGATATTGGTTCGGGGGCTGGATTTCCGGGAATTCCGCTTAAATTCGTTAATCAAAAATTTCAATTGACTTTGTTGGATTCTTTGCAAAAAAGAATTACATTTTTAGATCAATTGATTAGCAAACTAAACTTGAAAAATGTCGAAACAGTTCATGGACGGGCGGAAGACTTTGGTAATAATCCGAATTATCGGGAAAAATATGATTTTGCAATCGCCCGAGCTGTCTCGAATACCAATACTCTTTTAGAATTATTGCTACCCTTTGTTAAAGTTGGCGGCAAGATTATTTTGATGAAAACTGTTCATGTTGAAAATGAAATTTACGAAGCGAACAAGGCGTTGGAAGAATTG
>NZ_JAHAVQ010000245.1 GCF_029916425.1 Liquorilactobacillus sicerae
CTACTGCTACTAACTTATTTTTCTGAAGTTTTGTTAAAACAGCTGATTTTTCAACCACTTTCATGCCTCACTTTCTTGCGAAATTTCTGTTTTTTGAAAAAATTTTTTTAATTCATTCTTATCAGGGTAGCCATCGTTATCACCTGGGGTTTGCACCTGCAAGGCACCAATAGCGTTTCCTCTCAAAGCTGCAGATTTAAATGACTTTCCTTCTAGCAATGCAGTGATAACACCCAGCGCAAATCCATCACCAGCGCCAACCGTGTCAACAACTTTTTTAACTTTAAATCCTGGTATAAATGATTTTTCACCGGTCTTTATTTTTACAAACGAACCACGTGATCCCACTTTCACCATGACAACTTTCGTTCTGCTATTATGCAAATAAAAATCAGCTATCTTTTCAGGATCATTAGTATTTGTTAGTACTTTTCCTTCGTTAATTCC
>NZ_JAHAVQ010000246.1 GCF_029916425.1 Liquorilactobacillus sicerae
TCTTTGGTGGGCGGTGTTCCATATGCTTATTACGAGTCCAAGTCCGGCAGCAAAATTAGTGAATGGCATAATTTAGATATTCAGAATCTTATTTTCCCTGAACAAGATGCCACAACGGGAAGTGTTGGCAGCCAGGATAATACTGATTTTGTTAATTTCGAAGATGATATTGAAAGCTTTTTCCCAACCATTTCTTCTGCTACTGCTCAGGCACATTATGAAGATAAGACTTTAACTGGGATGAAAATTACAGTTAATACCAGTTTTTATTCAGTTTCGGAAATTAAAGCCTTTTCGACTTATATTTCGGAAATTGGGCCGAAATACTTTACTAAAGATATTCCGATAACGATTTCTGTTTATGCCTCGAATCAATTATTGGCTATATTGAGTCGCAGCAGCGGCAGTAGTTTTAAGATTACTTACTTGTATAGTTATTGATATAT
>NZ_JAHAVQ010000247.1 GCF_029916425.1 Liquorilactobacillus sicerae
TTTATACCTCCATAAAAACAAAAAATAAACAGCAATTATACTCACATTATCTTTTAAAATAACGAAAAACCAGCAACATTTCAAATGGCTCCGTTTGAAAATTGAGAATTATACAAACCGGCATAAAAACCATTAGCATCCAAGAGTTGTTCATGCGTTCCGGTTTCAACAATCGATCCATGATTCATAACAACAATATTATCAGCATTCTGAATAGTCGAAAGCCGGTGAGCAACAACAAAACTTGTTCTAGAACTTTGCAGTTTCTCCATTGCCCTTTGAATTAGAATTTCTGTTCGGGTGTCGACGGAACTGGTAGCCTCATCGAGAATCAAAATCTCCGGATCAGCAAGAAAAGCTCGGGCAATTGTTAGCAACTGCCTTTGTCCTTGCGAAATGTTAGAAGCCGATTCATTTAAAATCGTTTGATATCCTTCGGATAATTG
>NZ_JAHAVQ010000248.1 GCF_029916425.1 Liquorilactobacillus sicerae
TAATAAAAGCCGCCAAGGCAACGATTAAAAAATTCGGCTTGATGATCTGGGCAAACAGGCATATTAAAAATAGAACCACCAGACTCAAAAAACGCCAGCTTTTTGATTTAAAATCCGCTTTTTGCCACTTTAGGACAATCAACAACAGAACCGAGATCGAAAAATAAATTGGCAAATCGGAATAAAAGACCTGAAGATTATAGGTATAGGCATAGGGGCTCAATAAGAAAAAAAGTTGGCCGATAAGCGTCAAAGCCAAATTACTGACCAGTTTTCTTGCCGTCAATAACAAGATAATTATCATTGAATCGAGAAACAGCAGGCTCAATATGTGAATGGCCAGATTAGGCGTCAAGCCCAGAAGGTTGGTTAACTTAAACCAGAAACCAACCAGGGCCGTTAGCGGAACGTTGTTCGGATAACGCCAAAAATAATCGCTGGTCCAG
>NZ_JAHAVQ010000249.1 GCF_029916425.1 Liquorilactobacillus sicerae
TTTGGTTCGTCTTAATGAAGCTTATCAGCTTTTGACAAACACAAAAAAATCGATTCTGGTAATTTCCGGTCAAGTTGGTTTCCCAAATGAAAAAGCTTTTGTAAGAATTTTTAAACGAATTTATAAAGCCGTCCCAACAGATTATCGTCAACAATTAGATGCTAAAAATAGAATAAACGGGCCTGATTAGATACTTATATAATTAGGTTAAGTTATCGAAAAGAATTTTCTATTTCGATAAATTAAAGGGGAGCTCAATGGACAAACATAAATTGTTTAACAATTTTCTGCATTGGGCTAAATTATTTAAGAAATATTATCAGCAAGGAAATATTAATAATAATGCGATAATTTTGTCCTATTACTTATTGCTTTCTTTGCCGCCGATTATCCTGATACTTGGAAATTTGCTGGCACACCTAAAAATCAGTGTTAATACGATTCT
>NZ_JAHAVQ010000024.1 GCF_029916425.1 Liquorilactobacillus sicerae
TAAATTATCATTATTACATCAAAAAAGCCATCCATTCCGCAGAACAGATAGCTTAATAATCCAGCTATACCAATTTAAATTGCAATTTAGGCAATTTTATTTATCAGTACTACTTGAAAAAGAACCATTTATTTAGCTGGTTCAGATTCTTCAACCTGTTTAGCTGATTCGGTAATTTCATCAATTACTTTACGAATAGCAATATCATGTTTCAGCATATCATCGCTGAGCGACTTACGGATTACGTCCGCTTTCATATTATATTCCTTAGCTAAGTTTTCAAGCTCCTGATTAATCTCATCAGCAGTTACTTCAACATCTTCCTTAGCAACAATTGCTTCCAAAACTAAATTAGTCTTGACGCGCTTTTCAGCTCCATCTTCAAACTGTTTACGCAGATCCTTTTCAGAGGTACCAGTAATCTTATAGTATGTTTCGGGATTAATTCCCTGCTGTTGCATACCACTTAAATACTGATCCATTTGACGTTTAACATCTTCTTCAAGCATTGCTGCTGGAATTGGTCCAATCTTAGCATTAGCAACTGCTTTGTCAATTGCCTCATCTTGGACAGCTTCTTTAGCAGCCTCCTTTTTACTATCTTGCAGTTGTTCCTTAATCTTAGCCTTTAATTCTTCTAAAGTGTCGACTTCTTCATCAACATCTTTAGCAAAATCATCATCTAAGTCTGGCAACTGTTTTTCTTTAATCTCATGCAACTTAACTGAAAAAACAGCCTTTTTACCTTGAAGATCTTGTGCCTGATAATCATCAGGGAATGTTACCTTAACTTCAACTTCATCCTCAGCTTTATGTCCAATCAATTGATCTTCAAAGCCAGGAATAAACGCATTAGAGCCGAGTTCCAGCGAATAATTCTTAGCTGTGCCGCCATCAAATGTCTCACCGTCGACCTTGCCTTCAAAATCAATGATTACTGTATCGCCCTTAGCCGCTGGTTGATCTTCTTTCAAAACCAATTCAGCTTGTTGATCACGCTTTTTCTTCAACTCAGCTGCTACTTCATCATCGCTGACCTCAGTTGAATGAGCAGCTACTTCTAAGCCCTGATAATCGCCAATTTCAACCTCTGGTTCAACTGTTACATCAGCTGTCAGTACCCAAGTTTGACCCTTTTCCATACTTTCAACATCAATTTTCGGTTGATCAACTGGCTTAATTTTCGTTTCTTCAATTGCAGCACTATAAGCATCTGGTAATAAAATATTAACCGCATCTTGATAAAGTGCTTCTTCACCATATAAATGATCAAAGATTTGACGAGGTACTCGTCCCTTACGAAAACCAGGAACATTCAAATTCTTTTTAACTTTTAAGAAGGCTTGATCCAAGCCTTCTTTAATCTTATCAGGTTCAATTTCAAAAGTAAGTTTGCCTGTATTCTCACTTTGTTTTTCCCATTTTGCAGACATTATTTTCCCTCCGCACAAAAAATTTGTTCAAAAAAGAACTAACACATACTAGATAATTCTAACTTAAATCACTCAAATTGTAAATGATTCTGTTTAAAAAAAGACCTGATTTTGTTGTAAATCAAGTCTAATCAAAATCAACTATAAATATGTAAAAACTCGGGCAACTTACCCGAGTTAAAAAACTATTAATCCAGGACGTCAGAAACGACACCGGCACCAACAGTCCGTCCACCTTCACGAACAGTAAACTTCAAGCCTTTTTCAATTGCAACTGGAGCAATTAATTCAACTGTAAAGGTTACATTATCACCAGGCATAACCATTTCTACGCCTTCAGGCAATTCGATTACACCGGTAACATCAGTTGTATGGAAGTAAAACTGTGGGCGATAATTTGAGAAGAATGGTGTATGACGTCCACCTTCTTCTTTTGTTAAGACATAAACTTCACCCTTGAATTTCTTGTGAGTCTTAATAGTACCAGGAGCAGCCAAAACTTGTCCACGTTCAACTTGGTCACGGTTAATACCACGTAACAATACACCAACGTTATCACCAGCTTCACCAAGATCCAACGTTTTACGGAACATTTCTAGCCCAGTAACTGTTGATTTCAAAACTTCTTCTTTCAAACCAACAATTTCAACTTCATCTCCAACTTTAACAGTTCCACGATCAATACGACCAGATGCAACCGTACCACGACCAGTGATGGTAAAGACATCTTCAACTGGCATTAAGAACGGCTTATCTGTAGGACGATCTGGAGTCGGAATATATTCATCAACTGTATCCAACAATTTTTCAACTTGCTTGACAGCTTCTGGATCGCCTTGAAGAGCCTTCAAAGCAGAGCCACGGATAATTGGAGTATCATCACCAGGATAATCGTACTCATTTAAGAGTTCACGAACTTCCATTTCAACCAAATCAAGCAATTCATCATCATCAACCAAATCACATTTATTTAAGAAGACAACGATATAGTTAACACCAACCTGACGAGCAAGCAAAATGTGCTCACGTGTTTGTGGCATAGGACCATCTGTAGCTGCAACAACTAAGATCGCACCATCCATCTGAGCAGCACCAGTGATCATGTTCTTAACGTAGTCAGCATGTCCTGGAGCATCGATATGTGCATAATGACGCTTTTCAGTCTCATATTCAACGTGAGCTGTGTTGATTGTGATTCCACGTTCACGTTCTTCTGGTGCAGCATCAATTGATGCATAATCTTCTTCCTTAGCTAGTCCTTTAGCAGCTAAAACTTTTGTAATAGCAGCTGTTAAAGTTGTCTTCCCATGGTCAACGTGGCCGATAGTACCAATGTTTACATGGGGTTTTGTTCTTTCGTAATGTTCTTTTGCCATTAATACGAACCTCCTGTAATTTTGCAAGAAAAATCCGCAACAAAAACCAATTGCCGATAATCCTTTAATTTTTATTATACTACTTCCATCAAAGAATACCAAGTAAAAACTATATCTCTAACAGAAGAATCCTTATGCTATTATATAGGGTGGCCTCATATTTGTAAATAGCCAACTGGCAGAAATAAAATTAAATATCCCACTCACTTAAATATGTTTCTAGCAGCAAACACAAATCTCTTTGTTCTTTCCCTACCAGTTCATCTTTTTCCCCCAAAAGAATGGCCAACCATGTGCGATTGAACTTAGCCATCCGATCCTCGAACGGATAAAGCAGTTGTAACTTAAGAAAGACTTCTCTTTTTTGCAAAGCCGCGAGTTGCTGATCGGAAAAGTGCGAAAAGTAAACTGCAAATTTTTTCCTGAGTTTTGAACTTTTAAAATCATGCAAGTTGCTAGGAATCACTGTAATGTTTTCGCCATTTAAAAAACTAAGTCCATATTTTGTCTGAATTTTCAAAGCTCTCAGATTATCCAATAATTCACTTTTCAGTAACGGATGGACAGTTCGCATTGCTATAACTTCTTTACTCAAAGCTAAAAAATCAACTAACGGTAAATGTAACATTTTTTCAGCTAATCGTCGTTGAGCAGGCACTGGGCAAAAACTGATTTTTTTACTCTCTGACTGACACAGGCTAATAAACTGCTGGTCTGCTTGATTTTCAGCTTGGTCGATCATCCTTCTAAACTTATTTTTTTCGTCCTGATTCATATATTGTTTGAAGTAAATAAATAACTTCCGCATTTTTAAAAATAAAGCTGCTTTTCCCATCGCCCAAAAAAGCTGTTCCAAATAATCATCATCAGCAATGTAGGCAGTTAAATATTCTTCAGCTGTCGCGACTGCCAGTGAATAATCTTTTAAGGCCAGAAAATTTGAAAATAATAAATAATTGATCCTGAAACTTTTCTTTTGTTGATAACAATTTTTCAAAAGTCCATTTGCTAGCTGAAATTTCCCTTGGGTGCTCAAAATTTCTGCTTCCCGCAAATCAAAAGTAATTTGATCTTTCGATACCAAAAATCCATCTTTTCCTTTCATTTTAATAATCAGCAAGAAGCCATGGAAAATAGCATTTAAGCTCACAAATCCCATGGCTTCAAAAAATTAAAAATAAGTTTCTAATTTACTTCTGCGCTATTACTTTCCTTTTTTTAAAACGATGATGCTGATTAGTCTCCATAATGATCGGCAAAATTACGGGATGCCGTTTAGTTTGTTCATATAAGAAGTGATTTAATTGATCACGAATATCTTGTTTAAGGTGTCCCCAATCGAACTCTTTATTATCCAAATTTTTTTGAACAACCTTGATCACAATTTTTTGGCTTTCTAAAATCAAATCATGACTAGTTTTTAAATAAACGAACCCTCGCGAAGTAATTTTTGGCTGATCAACAATTTCTTTTTTCTTCCGATTGATGGTCACTACAGCAATAAAAACGCCATCTTCCGACAAGGCTTTACGATCTCGCAAAACTATATTACCAATATCGCCAACACCACTACCATCAATTAATGTATTACCTACCTCAACTGAAGCAGCCAAAAGAAACTTATTACGTTCATATTCAAGCAGATCGCCTTTAGAAGTTAAGAAAATATTTTCTTTTGGTATCCCAACTTCACGAGCACAATCTGCATTAGCTGCCATTAACCGATATTCCCCTTGGATTGGTATAACATAGCGCGGTTTTAGCAGATTCATCATCAACTGCAAATCATTACGACTAGCATGACCTGATGAATTTAACTCATCAGCAATTGTTTTAACATCAGCCCCTGCACGGTAAATCATATCTTTTGTCCTAGCTACCATCGTATCCATTGCGTGCGACGGTGTTGTAGTAATAAAAACAAGATCACCTTCCTGCAAGGAAACTTTAGGATGTCGATGCACGGCCATTTTCTGCAAGGATTTTAACGGTTCACCCGAGCGGCCTGTTTCTAAAATAACTATCCGTTCGTCAGGAAACTGCTTAATGTTCTTAAAAGGTACTAATAAATCTTCAACTGGCAACTTTAACTTATTCAATTTCAAAGCTGTGTGAATAATTTCTTCGGCATCATGACCTGCTAAAGTTACTTTACGATCATTCTTGGCGGCAGCATCAAAAATTTGCTGCACTCGCAAAATATTTGATGCCACACAAGCGACAATGATTCTTCCTTTACGGTATTCAAAATTATCGCTAACTAACTCATAAATTTCACGCTCATCAACCGTTTCTTTGGGGTTTTCAGCATTCGCCGAATCACTTAAAAGAGCTAACACCCCATCCTTGCCAATTTCAGCTAAACGTCCAAAATCCGTCTGGTATTCTGGAGCAGCTGTTTGATCGAAACGAAAATCACCAGTATAAACAATATTTCCTTCAGCAGTTCTAATGACAATCCCTAACGATTCAGGAATTGAATGCGTAGTCCTAAAGAAAGAAACCATTGTACCTGCAAAATCAATTTCAGTTTTTTCATTAACGATATGAAAATCATTAAAATTAGCAACTCGTTTGTTTTTGTCAGCTTTAACACTAATTTTTGCTAAAGCAATCGTCAGTTCACTACCAAAAACTGGAACATTGAACTCACTTAAAAAATATGGCAACGCGCCAATCGCATCTGCATGCCCATGTGTCAAAAAAACTCCAACGATTCGCTGCGAATTTTCTCGTAAATATGAAAAGTCAGGAATTATCGTATCAATTCCTAGAGGCTCATTTTCAGGATACTTTAAACCACAATCAAGAATATATATTTCATCATTCACTTCAACTGTGTACATGTTTTTAGCATTTTCTCGTACACCACCAATTGGAATGATCTTCAAATTGGACATATTTTCCTCCTTAACACTAAATGTCTAGTTTTTGATAAAGTTCATTTAATCTTTCTGTTGGATACTCTAAAATCGGTAAACGGCAACTGCCAACATTGATTCCAATTTGGTTCAAGGCTGCTTTTGTTGGGCTGGGAGATGGGGCTGAAAACATAGCTTGCATTTTAGGAGTCAAAAAGCGCATCAACTTTGCTGCTGTTAAAAATTTTCCTTCATCAACAGCTTGATACATTTGACTCAACTTTTCACCATATAAATGGCTGGCAACTGAAATAACTCCCTTGGCACCAATCGTTTTAGCAGCTAAAGCATCAGCATCTTCTCCGGTATAAACTAAAAAGCCGTCAGCGACTTGTTCAACAATTTTTGCCAAATTTACATTGCCGGTGCAGTCTTTCAAACCAATAATATTTTTGCTTTTTGACAAATATGCGATTGTCTCAACATCCATCGTGACACCAGTTCGACCAGGAATATTATAAATAAATAATGGTAACTTGCTGGCTGCTGCAACTGCTTCAAAGTGAGCAATCATTCCTCGCTGATCAGGTTTATTATAATACGGAACAACCACCAATGCAGCATCAACACCGTTAATTTCAGCAACTTGATTAGTAAACTCGATCGTTGTCTGCGTATTATTCGTACCTGTTCCAGCAATTATCGGAACTCTACCAGCAACTATTTCAACTGTTTTTTTAATTAAAGCTAACTTCTCAGTTTTACTCAAAGTTGGGCCTTCACCAGTTGTTCCACTAACTAAGATTCCTTGTGTACCTGTTTTTAATAAATGTTCAATCAAGCTTTGCAGACGTACAAAGTCTAGCTTTCCTTCTTCATCAAAGGGAGTGACCATTGCAGTAATAATTTCTGCATTTTGAAAATCCATAATAATTCCTCCAATATTAACTTTAAAGATTTATATGTATAAGCAACCATCCGAACTGTTTTCTTAGAGAGTAATTATATCACATAATTATGAATAAATAAAAAATCCAGTACAGAATCACTCTCTGTACTGGATTTTTATTATTAACGACGCAATCCCAAACTTTTAATTAAATCACGATATCGTTGAACATCATTTTTACGTAAATAAGCCAATAAGTTACGCCGATGACCAATTTTCTTCATCAGGCCACGCTGCGAAGCGTAATCCTTTTTATGAGTCTTAATATGTTGATTAAGTTCATTAATATCTGCTGTTAAGACAGCTACTTGAACTTCAGCTGAGCCTGTATCTCCTTCATGCAAAGCGTATTTTTGCATTACTTCGTTTTTCTTTTCTTTAGAAATTGCCATTATTAAATCCACCCTTCAATATTTGCACTCCTTCTTCCCGGAAACACGTCGGTGACTCGAGCTTCTGAGAAAGAGGAAAATAACAGAACATACTTATGTTACCCGATAAGCATTTAAAAAGCAAGAAAAAAATTTTTTTAGCTAGTCAAGCAAAATTCCTTGACAGAAGTCGACATTTTTATTGCATTGTCGGTTGGCCTC
>NZ_JAHAVQ010000250.1 GCF_029916425.1 Liquorilactobacillus sicerae
ACTTTGGCAAAAGTCCGGCAATAATAACAAAAAGCAGCAAAAATCTTGATAACAAAATTCCTGGCTATTCTGTGATAATTGAGCCGATTAAAGATTCCCTTAATACTCCTCAGTCGAGGGAAGGTACCTTTTTTATAGAGACTAAAAATAAGCAAAAAATTCATCAGTTATTAATGCTGTTAGCGCAGCGCTTAATCGAAAGAGAGAAAAAAGAATTTGATCAGATCGATTTTAAGATACGTGACTCAGGCAGCATAGCAGAATTCAGTTTTAATGATCCCGAGCAATTGAATCAACTAGTGAATATCCTTTTAATTTTTTTAATTATATTTTTAATCATGTTCCAATTATCTAATTCTAAGCAGCTGTCAGTTTACAGACTAAATGGAATTTCAACTGTTAGATCCTTTGTTTTATCGTTGGGAGGAACTTGGCTGGTAAGTAT
>NZ_JAHAVQ010000251.1 GCF_029916425.1 Liquorilactobacillus sicerae
TGATGCGGGAAAATGGAGCTATTCGAGTGACTCTGGAATAGGAACTTTTGTTGCTAAATATGATGCACCGTATAATTGAATTGAATATAAATCAATATACTAAAATTGCCATGTAATTTACTAAAAATAGACATGGCTTTTTTAATTTCTTTATAGAAAAGTATTTCTAATTTTTATAGACAAAATAATGAACATATTGACTAACCTGTAAATTATCTTTTTTTGGTACGAATTCGAGTTAGATCTATGTGAATAATAAATTATCCAATTAAATAATTATGCAACTGATAAGGCTTTAAAAAATAAATTTTCTAATTTCAACCAGGAATTATCTAGTGAGGAAGCGAAACGTTTGTTTATTGCCTATGCCTTGTTGGACAAATTCTATTATCTCTTGTTTGGTGGACCCACGCGGTGGTCTTGATTCACATATAGCTGAAGTT
>NZ_JAHAVQ010000252.1 GCF_029916425.1 Liquorilactobacillus sicerae
CTATATTATGGGTTCGGCGACTGGGCCGTACCCGTTTCCTTTAATGGTTCGAGATTTTCAAAGTATCATTAGCAAGGAAGCTCGGCAACAAATTCTTAGTCAAACAGGAAAATTACCAGATGCTGTAGTGGCCTGTGTTGGCGGCGGCAGCAACGCAATCGGCAGCTTTGCCAATTTTATTGATGATAAATCCGTGCAGTTGATCGGCTGTGAAGCTGCCGGCAAGGGCCTTGACACACCGCTGACGGCTGCGACGGTCGAAAGGGGTAGTGAAGGCATTTTTCACGGCATGAAATCGCTTTTTATGCAAAACGATGACGGTCAGATCAATCCGGTTTACTCGATCGCGGCTGGTTTAGATTATCCAGGTGTTGGGCCTGAACATGCCTATTTGGCCGAAAGCGGGCGGGCGAAATATGTCGGTATTACCGATGACCAGGCTG
>NZ_JAHAVQ010000253.1 GCF_029916425.1 Liquorilactobacillus sicerae
TGATGATATCACTTAATTTTCCTGTTTCATTTTGAATTTGTCCGCCCATTTTGCTTGAATAAAATGTACCAAGCTTGAAAATATGACCAATTTCGATCCCTTTCGTGAAAACAAGTTTTCCTTGGCCGTCAGGAGAAAGAGAGCCTTCTTTAGCTGTTAAAAAGTCCCCTATTTCAAATTTTTTTAAGTCGCGATCAAGATTAAAATTTGCATAGTGTTGGCCGTCTCGGTTAGATCCAACGAACCAATTAGCCTCATTTTGAAGAGTTCTATCAACTAAGATTCTAGTATCTTTGTTTTCAAAGCCTATAGGGCCAAGTGAACCAAAATGAGCTCCAAAAACTTTAAATACCTCTTCCTCACCTGCTTCTGACAAGTGCTTGGCATCCAGAAAATTTTTGACCTTTATTTCATTAACATCATAATCTCCAGGTAATATAAC
>NZ_JAHAVQ010000254.1 GCF_029916425.1 Liquorilactobacillus sicerae
TAATAAAGCCAATTTAATTCCTCGGCTTGGACAATCGGATTGGAATTATCAATGTCATTTGCGAGTAAAAAATCAGAACCTGAATATGAGTTTTCCCCATTTCTATCAAAAAGTGCTCTATTCAATAGACGCCAATCCGAGTTCGCATTTGGGGTTAAGTCACTATTCTGATAAGATAAAAATCATCCCTGAAATTGAAGGCCACTATAATTAACGTCTTCAGTCGAACTATTCCAATTAGCTTCCTGCTTAACGAAAACCGCAAGAACAGATTTTAACCAATCAGTATCTTTTTGTTGAGATATCTTTTCTTCAATTGCTACTTGAACATTTTCAGCTGCTTTATTCAAGACAAGTTGACTATCACTCGAAGAAAATTTGTCAGTGTTTTTGATTAATCCCTGTTTTTGCATAAAATTCAGATAATCAGCCTGAGTTTGCT
>NZ_JAHAVQ010000255.1 GCF_029916425.1 Liquorilactobacillus sicerae
ACACAAATCCCAATTCTCAGTCAATAATCGGTTTGCACCAATTCTTTTCCGATCCCAATCATATAAATCAGATTGATCAGACAATAAAATTCTCCTCAAATTCAATCCGTTCTGGCTATGCACGAGGCTGACATATTTGTCTTCATTGATAGAATGAACTTCTGTATATATATCTTTATAATCTAAATTTTGTAGATGATTTCTTTCTGCCTTATCCGGCCACCTATGGTATTGAGCAAAGAAATCATATTCTTTCAATTTCTGATCAATATTTGCAAAAATTCTGCTCGAAGAACTATCGGATATCTCATCTAACTTATCACTAACATTCAGCTGCACTTGCGGATGACGTTGTGAAATGTCCCGTAAAAACAATACCACCTCGCTAGCTAAACTCGTTCTTCGATCTCTTGCAGCGCGATCCATACCTCTCAACAGAAT
>NZ_JAHAVQ010000256.1 GCF_029916425.1 Liquorilactobacillus sicerae
TAAGTAGAGGATTTATTTTGTTAGAAAATAGAAAACTAACTAATTAGATAAATAGCGAGGCAGAAAATGAATAACAAGGAGATATTTGAAGAACTGACAACTTTAGCACGTCAACCGGCAATTTGGTTTGCGGCACGGAGCTTGTATGGCCATGGTGGCAATCAGCGACCGGATAATAGTCGACGCTTACTGAAAGTTTTAGCAGAAACAGATAATGATTTAACCGCGGGTTCAATCGCTGATATTTTAGCAATACGGCCGGCATCGGTTACGCAAATTATCAAAAAACTAGAAAGCAACGATTATATTCAACGCGTTAGAGACGAAAGCGACGCGCGAGTGGTCCGCGTGAAAATAACTTCCAAGGGGCGTAAGCAGTTAGAGACGTTAGAAGATAAACAAAGCGATTTCCAGACTGAGTTATTCGATGTTTTTGATGA
>NZ_JAHAVQ010000257.1 GCF_029916425.1 Liquorilactobacillus sicerae
TGACCATAAGCATTGGACTTAACCGCCAGCCAAAGCGTCTTTGCACCGGAAACGCGTTTGGTATATTGAACGTTATATGTTAGTGATGATTTGGAAAATTCTATACGTGTCGATCGATGAATAGCTTCTACCATAAAGGCAATTATATAATGAAGTAAGTTTTTTCGGAGGTTTTATGCAAATTAAAAAGATATTAGTAAATTTCAATACAAAAATGGATGAAGAGATCGGTTGATGACAAAACAAGAAGAACTAGTAATCGCCAGTCAATTCGGAGAAGGAAAAATTCTTGCTGACGCAATGACGATTCGCCGAACAGTTTTTATGAACGAAGAACATGTAAGCGAAAAAGACGAAATCGACGGCCAGGATGGCTGTTGCTTGCACTATGTGTCCTATTTAAATAATTGGCATCCAGTCAGCACAGCTCGAATATATTC
>NZ_JAHAVQ010000258.1 GCF_029916425.1 Liquorilactobacillus sicerae
GTTAATGTTGAACAGTCCCCTTCCGAGGTGGTTGTTTTTATAAAGAAAGGGTTTCTTGTTTTGCAAAAAGTCAGACGTTTATCAATTATTGTGACCGCAATATCATTTTGTTTGTTGATTGTGATATTTTCCTTACAGACAGGTAGAAACTATATTTCTACATTGGCGCGTCCCTACAATATCACTTCTCTCGATGCCGGTACTTCGATTAATGTGGTAAATCATCATTTAGCTTAATTTGCTAATGAACACAAAATTAATATTGTGAAAGCTTTTAATGTGCCAACAACTGAGAATGTTCCTCGAACTAAATTTTATGTTATCGGCAGTACAAGAAAATTTTCGAAGTCTTTAATTTCGAAGCAATCAATTGCAAGCAAACAAGAATTTGAAACCAGTGACTTAAGATATCCACTCTATTTCTTCGGCAATATTTCCAG
>NZ_JAHAVQ010000259.1 GCF_029916425.1 Liquorilactobacillus sicerae
TCCAAAGGCAATTTGCTGACATTGACCAGGTGATAACCATTTTCCATTTTCGCCAACTTGGCTGTCATACCGATCAGGTAAGGTGGAAACAAAAGAACACAAGCCCAATTTATCAAAAATTTTTATTAATTCTTTTCGGCTGTATTTACTAGCAAATAATAAATTATCAATAATCGAGCCATTGAACAAGTAGGATTCACTATCAATATAAACAGCTTTTTTAAGCCAGTCCTGCTGAAAATCTGTGCTTAGCTTTGACTCTTGATCAGAAAAACAAATTTCTCCGGCCAAGGATTTTTGCTGAGCCATCAACGTTTTTGCCAAAGTGCTCTTGCCCGAGCCACTTTGGCCACTAAGAGCATAAAGATGACCAATTTTTAGAGACCAGGACAATCGTGTTATTAATGGTTTATCATAACCAATTGCAAGATTATTTAT
>NZ_JAHAVQ010000025.1 GCF_029916425.1 Liquorilactobacillus sicerae
AGGATTCTCGTAACCTTTCTTTTCAAATTCTTCTTGCTAATTATGACTATTTTAAAAAGACAGGTGTCAACGCTAGTGTTTACACAATGACCTTGACAGCCGAGAACATTAACAAGGGTTCTTTACAAGAACAGGGCTCTAAAATGAAAAGCTTAGTTGGTCGTTGGTTGGCTGATTGCTCGGATAATACACACAGGACTGTTATGAATACTTTGGGTTCAGTTGCTTCTTGGGAACTTACCTTTGGCGATAAACAGACCTTAAGAGAACGTTTATCTAAACATAATAGTCACGGTCTATTCCATTTTCATGCTCATATTGTTCTTTTGGTTGATCCTGATGAAGATCTTATTAGCAAGAAGAAAGCTATTTATAAACATTGGAATGAGATCACTGGCGATAGCTTTAAGACTGATATCAAAGGTTTTGACTTGCAAGCCTCTTATAAATTTCTTGGTGGCAATCAGTTTGATAAAGACGGTTTGTCTGATAGTATTTCTGATTTAACTAAGTATGTCTTGAAGCCTGATGCTTTAGTTGCTTTGAATCCAGAAGATAAGTGGCATGTTTCTGCTTATGACGAAGCTTATGAGTTCTTACATGGAATCAAACGTCATCCGTCTTATGGCTTATTGAGAAATGCTTCTGCTTTTTCTCGCCGATATCCAAGCCTTGTCACTTCTTTACAGTTTGACGTTGACAGTTTAAAGCGTGGCTTGACAGTTTCTTTTTTGACTGGCTATGACAAAGAAAGCCATTCTTTTGTTAAACCTTCTGATTCTGAATTAAGGCCTCTTCCTGCGATTGAAGTTTACTTGAATAACGAAAACCTTTTTAAACAAATTATTTTTCCAAGTGATTCTATTATTGCTGATTTTGAAAGACGCCTTTTTTCTGGTTTTAGAGGTATCTGCGTTAAAGATCGACCTAAAGCTAGAATGGACATTCGTTTTTTGAAAGAAGCTGTGGAATTATTCGAGCCACTTCGTTCTGCAGATGACTTTCTATCATTGGTTGATGATTTAATTGCTAAGGAAAAATCTCGTGGCCATGCTTCTACAATTAAAGATTTGAATATTATCAAAAGTACTTTTGAACGGTATCATTATTCTCCTTCTCACTGTTATAAAGATCAGATAAATAAAATAAATCTTTTCAGAAGAGAACTTGCTAGAGCTAAAACCGAAAAAATGTCTAGAAAGGTTGATTTTCTTTCTAGAGGAGGTCAACTAACAGCTGCTTCGGTTTTAAATGATCGAATTAATTTTGTTAAAGTTGACTGCGATTTTCAGGATTTTAATAATAATTTGCAGAGTAAACCTTCTTTTTATTACATGAATAATTTGAAAGCAGATAATCTTGTTACGGATAAACAATTTAAGGGTAAGAAATTAAATAAGAATGATTTGCTACAGCTTGCAGACATGAAAAAAAGATTTGAACAGTTAGGAGAGGAAGGAGAGAAAAATCGTAAGGAATTAGCCAATAGATTTGCTTCACTTTCTAAGGAACAAATTTTGGAAGAAAAGGCAAATCCATTTTCAGAGTTTTTTGAGTTTTTCGAGGGAGATGCAGGAGATTATGACCCGGATGCTTTTGATCATATTGCTTCTCTTTCTAGCTTCTAACCAGCCCTTTTACAGGCCTAACTTTCTTTATTCGCTTTCAACGAAACGAATAAAGAAAGTAGGTGCACAGGGGTTTAAAGGGGGCGTAGCCTCCTTTACGTAGAGGGTCTAAGCTTGCTTAGCCCTACTACGTTAGGGCTAATTGACATTAGCAAGTTAGTTTTAGCCAATTTATCGAAGACAGATTAGCTAAATAATTAAGTTAAGACTATCTAAGATAGATTAATTTAATTAATAACTTACCTTTGGAAATTAGTTTGTTTCTTTTCTTTTTATGGAGGTACCTATCATGTATAAATTAGTTTTGCATGTTGAACACTTTAAAAAAGGTAATTTATCAAAGCTCGAAAATCATAATTCAAGGAAATATTTGCACGATAATAATAAAAATATACGTCCTGAATTATCGAAGAATAACATTCAATTTATTGATCACAAGGGTACTCTTACTCAAGATGTAAAAGCGAGAACTAACCAAAGATCAAATAATAAACGGGCTATTAGAAGTGATGCTAATTTAATTTCTGAAATTGTAGTAGGAGCTGATGACAAGTTTTTTGAAAATTTGTGCGACCAAAGGAAAATCGATTTTGGCAAGACTGCTACAAAATTAATCCAGGAAAGATATGGCAAAGAAAATGTATTGCGTTCCTATTTGCACCTGGACGAAGTTGACGATAATGGTATCCAGCACCCTGGTTTACATGTTGATGTAGTTCCTATGACCAAGACTGGAAAGCTTAGTAGTGATGCCCTTTGGAAAAGAAAAGAGCTTCACGATTTTCACACTTACATGGCTAAAGGTATGCAGGCTAATGGCTTTCAATTGGAACGTGGAGAAGAGGACAGCAGGGCTAAACATGTTGACCCAAATGTTTATAAAGCTACTATGGCTAAATTTGATAGCGTAGCTCATACGGTCGCTTCTTCTATTGACGAGTTCAATAAAGACAAGGAAAAGTTCAATAAAGATAAAGAAGCTTTCAATAAAAATGAGGAAGCTTTTAAAGTTAGAGAACTTCGTTTAGATGATCGAGAAGATAACATTAATTTTCGTGAAGATGGAGCAGACGAAGAAGAGCAGGCTTTGACTGAAAGAGAAATAAAAGACACTACTAGAGAAAAAGAGCTTGCTGATGAACGTAGAAGATTAGACGAGCGTACACACAATCTTGTTGCCTTTGCTGAATCTTTGGAGGAAAAAGACAAAAAGCTTAAGGAAAAAGAGCGCTATATCAAACTTGGCAAAGAAAAAGAGAAGAAAGACAAGGCTAAAAGGCTTAAACAGGAGAGAGAACGGCAAGAACAAGAGGGCGATGGACTTGTTTTCTAGGTTCTCTCTTCTTTGTGACAGCCGACCGGAGGTCGGCCTTGATACATAGCACTTAGCTCCGGTTTTCTTAGAACTATCAGTTTAGAGCTATGTTTGTTGAAGCTTTATACTTGTTTTATGAATAAGACAGAGCTAGCCAAGCGTCTAGGAGTATCAAGGCAAACTGTTTACAAGGTTTTACAAAGGGCTGGTTTACACAATGACGATCTTTATAAGCTTGATGACAAGCAAATTGAGGATTTAAAGGGTTTTGTTAACCAGAGAAGTGTTAATTCTAGACCTTACAAACCTGACAAAAATGTTAATGACAGTGTCCATGACATTGACTATCAGAAGATCATTGACGAAAAAAATCAAACTATTTCCAAACTTTTAACTATGCTCGACCAAGAACAAAAGCTTCACTCGGCTACCCAAGCCAAATTAAAAGAGCTTGAAGGAGAAAAGCTGATTGCAGAAAAAAAGCCCCAAAAGAAGCATTGGTGGGGCTTTTAGTAGTTTTTCGTCGATTTTGGAACCGTTTTTAGTATATAATTTCACTTAGATAATAAAAAAATAAAATAAAAAAACGTAAGTGTCGGATTAGTCTTTCGAGGGACAAATCACTTACGTTTTAACAATGAATATTATAACATTTAGACGGATTAGTCTATAGGTAATATGAAAAGTTAAAGCGTAAAAGTCACTTACTAGGAAGATGCAGGTGACTTTTTTTATGAAAATTGCAACTCAAAATAAAGACTCCAGACTATTTAATAAGTATGCCAACGTATCTCATTATGAGTATCGTTTTGCCTTGCTCCAAATGGCCCGAAAAAAGCTTTTAGACGCTACTTTGCCTAAGGCCGCTTCAGCAAATATCAAGTCTATTATTAGCCAAGGAGACGTTAAAGTTCAGCGTATGTACGGCAATCATCGGGGCAATGCTTATAAGAGTTTAGCCTTTGCTTCTGGTCTTCGCCAAGACCCTGCTCAGGAGCGTTGCGACAGTTCTAAGGATTCTCGTAACCTTTCTTTTCAAATTCTTCTTGCTAATTATGACTATTTTAAAAAGACAGGTGTCAACGCTAGTGTTTACACAATGACCTTGACAGCCGAGAACATTAACAAGGGTTCTTTACA
>NZ_JAHAVQ010000260.1 GCF_029916425.1 Liquorilactobacillus sicerae
TCATCAAGCAATTCAGATGAATCAAATTTCTGAAATAACTTCTTTGATCAGCAACGCGCTTGATAAGATCGAACCGGATCCATTTCCAGATCAATACAATCTTGATATTTCCTCACCGGGAATTGATCGTTCGATTAAAACTGATGCGCATCTTGATTGGGCACTTGGCCAACCGATCAAGTTAAATTTGTTTGAAAAAGTCGATGGCAGCAAATCAGCCGAAGGTATTTTAAAATCCTTTTCTGATTTGGAGATTAGCTTGGAAGTTTCATCAACAGAAGTCAAGAATTTTCCAAGAGAAAAAATCTCAAAAATTTCGTTAAATCAGGAGGCATAGATATGGCATCAGATTACAGAAGAGAGTTGTTTTCTGCGTTACAAGCATTACAAGCTGAGAAAGGTATCAGTCAGGAAGATGCAATTACATCTTTAAAGGAT
>NZ_JAHAVQ010000261.1 GCF_029916425.1 Liquorilactobacillus sicerae
TTCAACAAAATTTTCCCCGCATCTTGGCGTAATAAAGTCGTTATCATCCTTAAAATAGTGGTCTTTCCAGCTCCGTTTGGACCTAATAAGCCAAAAATCTCGCCTTTCTTGATGGCAAAAGAAACATCTTGCACCGCTACTTTGTTGCCAAAGCGTTTCTGAACATTCATTACTTGGATCACATTATCATTACTCATATTTTGGCCTCCCATGATTTGATCAGGTCCCCCGGATCAAATATATAGTAAGGGTATCTGACTAAATTGTCAAGTGACAGTCTCTCAAAGCCTGGAATGTTGTATATTTAAGAGAGCAATGGATGGAATAATTAATCGTGGCAAATAAAATCAAGGCAGAATTGGCCGCCGGAAAATTGGCGGAGTACGAACAACTCAGTAAAATCTATGATGATGTCATCAAACAAGTTCGACCACGGC
>NZ_JAHAVQ010000262.1 GCF_029916425.1 Liquorilactobacillus sicerae
TTCCAAAATTCGGTACCGTTACCAAGGTTTCCACAGCAGTCTCTGTCTGGCCTTTAAAAGATCCATACATCAATGGCAGAGCCGATGAAATAGCGGGAGCAATCATCGTCATCAATGAGATTGAAAGAATGGATAGTTTGAATAACGGTCTGTGAACTATGTTCTCTTCTTGCATGTTTTGTACCTCCAAATTAATTTCGTACAGGTATTTTCTTAATAATTTTTTTCTATCGGAAAATTCCTAAATTTTTTTAAGCTAATTACCTGTACAAAGTTAGGTTACAATGAAAGCGGTTACTTCAAGAGCGAGATACAACCCTTTTTCTAGTCGTTTTATGACGTATTTTCCCGTTAGGCAAAAAATATTTATGTTATTCATTTAAAAAAAGAGCACTGCAATCAATATCGAAAGTAAAACTTATGTATTATCATGAATC
>NZ_JAHAVQ010000263.1 GCF_029916425.1 Liquorilactobacillus sicerae
TTTATAGAGAGAGTTTTTATCCATTTGGAAGGGATAGTTAATTTTTATGAAGATTGTTCTCCAGGATTCTGCTTAACCCCTTAGAACAAGACTCATTATCAGAATCGAATATTAAAGGAAATTTAAAAGGAAATTAAATGAAGATTAAAATTTAGTCTGAAAGAAAAATAATCTTTATTTGCATTTATTAGATAAATCGGATAGAATTTAACAGTTACATGTAAGGAGGACGCTATGGCAAAAGATGCTATTACTGGCGCGCGTACTCGTTTTGGTAATCAACGTTCACACGCTTTGAATGCCAATCGTCGTTCGTGGAAGCCAAATTTGCAAAAAGTGACCGTTAAAATCAATGGCGACGCTGCCAAAACCGTTTATCTGACTGCTCGTACTTTACGTGCAGGCTTGAAGAACGGTTCGATCGAACGAGTATAAC
>NZ_JAHAVQ010000264.1 GCF_029916425.1 Liquorilactobacillus sicerae
GTACTAATGTTCAATGCTTCGGCTACTTCGGCATAGGTCTGCTTCTCCTCGCGTATGCGGATAAATATCTCTCTGCACCGTTCGGGCAATCGGTCGAGTGCTTTGACGTATTGTGCAAATAGTTCTTCGCTGATGAGGGTTTCCTCGGGCGAGGAACCGGAAGCGATCGGATCAATCAAGGTGTTGGAAGAGCTGGCCAGTCGCCGATCTTCTTTCTCTAATTGGTTTAGTGAGGCGTTTTTTACAAGAATAAAACAATAATCTTCGATGTTTCGGATATCGAGCAACGTGGCACGTTGTTCCCATAGTTTCAAAAAAACATCGAGTACAATCTCTTGCGAAATCTCTTCTTGTTTCACATAATAATAAGCGATACGGAAGAGACGGTCGTAAGTGAGGTTGTAGAATTCGCGAAAGGCTGTCTGTGAATTCAGT
>NZ_JAHAVQ010000265.1 GCF_029916425.1 Liquorilactobacillus sicerae
CCTATCTTGATGATATGACTGAACAATCAAAAAAATAATTTCTATTATAATAGTGATACATTACGGTAAGTAAAGATAAGTTACAAAAATTTTATGCCCAGGCACCTAAGTTTTTCTAAAACCACTTAATTTTAAAAATGTCTTTAATTAAGCTAATAGTAGACTTAGGAGGAATCTATTTGGCATACATAGTTAATTTTAAAGATGTCTCAACAACAGGCCTTGCAAGGTCGCCGGTTGCTAAAACTCGAGCCGGTTTACGAGCAAATGAGGCTCGCTATTTTTGGAATAAATATAAACATCAATTTGTAACGCTTCATACAGCAGAAAATCCGGAAACTTTAGTTTGGATCGAAAAAATACTAGCTGAACGAGATATTAATTTTCCATATAAAGCTCTGGAAGTGAGCCATTTCGAAGTTGAAGGAATAAAAT
>NZ_JAHAVQ010000266.1 GCF_029916425.1 Liquorilactobacillus sicerae
GTATCCGCGAGCTTCATTTGGTGGAGTAAAAATGTCTGAAAAACAATATAAGCAGGTTGAACGGTCAAAACGAAATATCAATAATGTCATTAATGATTTGGATGATTACAAGCCTAGTGATCCAAAAACGGTGACTAAAATGAAAAAAGATGTTGATCGATTAATAACTCAAAACGGCAAAAACCTTTCAACGAAAGAATTTGATAAATTGGAACAGGCTGTTGGGGACAAAGATGGAGGAGTATTAGCGACGATTGAGTCTGCTCAAAAGGGAAAATACCTGATTGATGGTGATATTGCTTCAACTTTGCACTCTAAGTTTTCTGTGATTGTTAAAGAATCTGCAAGATCTGCTGTTGATTCGGATTCGCAAGCTGAGAAAATTGCCACTCAAATTCAAAAAGATTTGAGTATTGATTCAAGACTTTATAAG
>NZ_JAHAVQ010000267.1 GCF_029916425.1 Liquorilactobacillus sicerae
GAAGTATTTGCAAAATGATCCGGATAATCGTTTGCTGGCCATGCACCAAGCTTATTGGAATTGTGGATTATTGATTTATTTGCCAAACGATCTTCATTTAAAACAGCCAATTGAAATTTCTTTAATTGTAGATGATTATGCTTCGGCGATTGAACAGCATATTTTATTTATTGCTGGAAGCAACGTAAAGGCAACAGTTGTCCAAACGACAAAGTCTTCAGCTGATTTGAACAAAGTTCAGCTTAATTCTGTTTTTGATTTGATTGCCGGTCCGGGAAGCCATCTTGATTGTTTTGCGGTCGACCAATTGAATCATTCCCGGATTAGCTATTTTAATCGTTTTAGTCGTCTTGGAACAGATGCACAAGTCAATTGGCTTTTGGCCGAAATGAATTTGAATAATTTAGTCGGTGAATGTTCAGCAATTTTAAAC
>NZ_JAHAVQ010000268.1 GCF_029916425.1 Liquorilactobacillus sicerae
GCATATAAATGAATTAAAAACCACTGACCATTTGAAACGCCCTAAAATAAGCTCCATTTAATTTAGTTGGCCAGTTTTCTTGTTAGTTAAATAAACTCCCAAAATTACAATTACTCCACCAATTATTTGAATAGCAGTTACCTTGTTGCCTAAAATAACACTGATAATGACGGTAAATACTGTAATCAGGTTTAAAAAGATACCAGACTTCCCTGCTCCAATAACCGGAACGGCACTGTTCCAAAACACCAACGAACCTACCGATGGAAATAAACCTAAATAAATAATGCTGTAAAAGGTTGGTGCTTTAAACGACCAATTAAAATTCGAGTTTATAAAAAAAGGAAGCATAATAATTAAGCTAAAAAAGACAATTACACTTGTCGAAGCAATTGGCGGTAAATAGCTAATTTTTTTGGCTAACAAAGTATAG
>NZ_JAHAVQ010000269.1 GCF_029916425.1 Liquorilactobacillus sicerae
CTGTCAGTGAGTTTGATAAAGATGATGCATCAGAATTTTATTCTAAAGTATTTAATTTGTTGATAAGTTTTTCTTTTATTTTGATTGCTCTTTTTGTTCTATTTGTAAAACCATTTATGCAAATTTATGTTTCTTCCAGGTTCTTTCAATCTTGGGAATATGTGCCTGTGTTGTTGCTGGCTGCGACTTTTTCCAATTTTTCCGCTTTTTTAGGAACGACCTATTTAGCGGCTAAAAGAACTTCTGGTATCTTCTCTACAACTGTTTTTGGAATGATCATTAATGTTATAGCTTGTTGGTTGTTGATTCCCATTATTGGTGTCCACGGGGCAGGTATCGGTGGTAGTTTAGGATTTTTAACTGTTACTATTCTCAGATATTTTCAAACGAAAAGATTCTTAATAATAACCGTAGATTGGAATAAATCTATTT
>NZ_JAHAVQ010000026.1 GCF_029916425.1 Liquorilactobacillus sicerae
GGTCATTTATAGTAAGATGTTGATAGTGGCTCATAATAGAAATCCTTCCTTTTTTAAGTTATAGACAAACTTATTATATTTGGATTTCCCTTGTGAGTCCTTTATTTTGTTTTAGCGTTGCACTTAATTTGACAATTCAAGATACTAAAAGACGTCAGCTATCAATAAAACTCTAGGAGGTAAAATTTTAATGGTTAAAACAAAAATTATAATTATGATAGAAAATATTTCTATCAGTGCCAAATATTATAGAACCTCTTCTTTAGTGTGCCCGTCTTTCTGCTCTATTATCATTGTGAATAATTCAAGATTAGTATGCATGAATTGCTTTAGTATCCAATAATGTTAACGTGAACAATTATGACAAACTATTTTCAACATATATCAGGGAAACTTTTACAATTATATTTGTAAAAGCTCAAAAAATAGTTGATTTATAGGCTATGAAGTTTTATTATCAAATTAAAGCAAGTATTGATTTATTTGCTAGTAATTATATGTTAACGTTAACAATTTCAACTATCACTTTAAACATTTCATAATAAGGTAAGGAGATGTAATAATTGGAAAAAACACTAAAAAGTTTACCAAGTAAAAAAGCTTGGGAAGATTTTAATAATGGCGACTGGCAGAATGAAATTGATGTGCGTGATTTTATTCAAAAGAACTTTAAACAATATGATGGTGATGAATCCTTTTTAGAAAATTCTACAAAGGCAACTAACGAATTAAATCAAAAACTAGTTAATTTAAAGATGAAAGAACGTGAAGCAGGTGGTGTTTTAGAAGCTGATACTAAAGTAGTTTCGACCATTACTTCACTGGGCCAGGTTATTTAGACAAGGATCTGGAAAAAATTGTTGGTTTGCAGACTGATAAGCCATTAAAGAAGTCATTAATGCCTTTTGGCGGAATCAGAATGGCCCGAGAAGCATTAAAAGCATATGGTTTTAAAATTAATCCAGAAACAGATTATATTTTCAGCTCTTTAACTAAGACTCATAATCAAGGAGTATTTGATGCTTACACAAGTGAGATTCGTAAAGCCCGTCATAACAAGATTATTACAGGTTTGCCTGATGCATATGCCCGAGGACGAATTATCGGTGATTTCCCTCGGATAGCATTGTATGGGATTGACCGCTTGATAGTGTCTAAGATTGAGGATCTTGATAATTATGGTGATCACGAAATGACCGATGAAGTCATCCAGATGCGTGAGGAGATTTCGGAACAGATTCGTGCCCTTAATCAAATAAAAGAACTGGCTGCAGCTTATGGATTTGATATTTCTCAACCAGCTACTACAGCTCAAGAGGCAATTCAGTGGCTGTATTTTGGTTATTTGGCGGCTATCAAGCAACAAAACGGTGCAGCTATGTCAATTGGTCGAATCGATACATTTATCGATATTTATATTGACCGAGATTTAAAGCGCGGAGTTTTAAATGAAAAACAAGCACAAGAATTAATAGATCAATTTACTATGAAACTGAGAATGGTTTCTTTTATTCGTACACCAGCATATAATGCACTATTTTCAGGAAATCCAATTTGGGCTACGTTATCCTTGGCTGGTATGGGATTAGACGGCCGTCACCATGTTACTAAAACAGCTTTTCGGTTTTTAAATACCTTGCATAATATGGGACCGGCACCTGAACCAAATATTACATTATTATGGTCAGAGAAACTTCCTGAAGCATTTAAACGTTATGCAGCAGGGGTTTCAGTTGAAAGTTCAACTATTCAATATGAAAATGATGATTTGATGCTTAAGCAATGGGGGACGGATTACTACGGTATTGCTTGTTGCGTTTCAGCTCAGCCAGTTGCGAATGGAATCCAATATTTTGGAGCCCGGGCTAATCTAGCAAAGACAGTTTTGTATGCAATTAATGGTGGCAAAGATGAAATTAGTAAAGCGCAAGTAGCTCCGGTTTATGCACCAATTACTAGCGAATATATTGATTATGATGAATTTATGGCGAAATTTGATCAAATGTTAGACTGGTTAGCAGATATTTATGTGAATGCTTTGAATACGATTCACTATATGCATGATAAGTATTATTATGAATCTGCACAATTAGCTTTAAAGGACACTAGATTGGATAGAACTTTTGCTACGGGAATTTCTGGTTTGTCAGTTGCAGCAGATTCGATTTCAGCTATCAAGTACGGACATGTAAAAGTTATTCGTGATGAAAACGGCATTGCAGTTGACTTTGAAGCCGAACATGATTTTCCACGTTATGGTAATAATGATGAGCGAGTTGACAAAATTGCAGTGTGGTTGGTTAAGTCTCTGTATACAAAGATGAATAAGCACCATCTTTATCGTGATGCTAAATTATCAACATCAGTTTTAACTATTACCTCAAATGTTGTCTATGGTAAAAATACAGGAACTACTCCGAATGGCCGACAAAAGGGAGCACCATTTGCACCAGGGGCTAACCCAGCTTATGGTGCAGAAACCAGTGGGGCACTGGCATCGCTTCTTTCGGTTGCAAAATTGCCATATAAATATGCAACTGATGGAATATCAAATACATTCGCTGTTACCCCTTCAACTTTAGGACATGATTTAGATTTGCAAAAAGATACGTTAGTCAACATGATCAGTGGTTATATGAGGAATAATGGACACCATTTAAATATTAATGTCTTTAATCGGGATACTTTGGTTGATGCTCAAAAGCATCCAGAGAAGTACCCGACATTAACAATTCGTGTTTCAGGCTATTGTGTTTATTTTGCGGATTTGACTAAGGAACAACAAGATGATGTGATTTCTCGGACATTCCATCAAACAATGTAAGGCTTTTTAAAATCATTGTATTTGAAGGGGATAGGATAATTATGTTGGGAAAAGAAGCAAAAATCAAACCATTACGTCAACGCCCAGTACCAATGCGTGATGGTCAAGTCCTAGGTTATGTCCATTCAACTGAGAGTTTTGGAGCAGTTGATGGGCCTGGAATCAGGTTTGTTGTATTTATGCAAGGTTGCAATATGCGTTGTCAGTATTGCCATAATCCTGATACGTGGAAAAAGAATGTCGGGAAACAAATGACGAGTGATGATGTTTTAAAAAAGGCTTTGCCGTTTCGTGCTTTTTGGGGTACGAAAGGCGGAATAACACTTAGTGGTGGCGAAATATTAGTTCAAATAGAATTCGCAATTGAGCTTTTTACTAAATGTAAAAAACTTGGCATTAATACATGTTTGGATACCTGTGGACAGCCATTTACACGAAGAGAACCATTTTTCAGTAAATTTAAGAAGCTGATGCAAGTAACGGATATACTGTTGGTTGATATTAAACACATTAATTCAGCTGAGCATCGAAAATTAACGGGATATCGTAACGAAAACATTTTAGATATGTGCAAGTATTTATCAGATATAGGAAAACCTGTTTGGATACGTCATGTCTTAGTTCCAAATAGAACAGATTATGATAATTACTTAAGTCAGCTGGGGGGATTTATTAAAACTTTGAAGAATGTCAAGAAGGTTGAAGTTCTACCGTATCATACTTTAGGCGTTCATAAATATCATGAAATGGGTATTAAATATCCTTTAGAAGGTATAAATCCTCCGACAAATGAAAGAGTAAAAAATGCAGAAAAGTTATTGCATGTTGAGAATTATCGAGGTTATTTAGAAAAATAATTATCAAGTTCTACAAGACATCCTTGAATTAGATAGCTTTGATTTTTTATTAACTATTGTTGGTGTGTTAAACATCAGAGTTCTATTACCTTGTGATTAGTGGGTATCAAAAACCAGTAAGCGATAGCTGAAATGACGGCCTATGTATAAGATAGTCCGGGATCATATAATGATTCTAGGTTCGGTTCTTTTTCAAGTAGTACTGATAAATAAAATTGCCTAAATTGCAATTTAAATTGGTATAGCTGGATTATTAAGCTATCTGTTCTGCGGAATGGATGGCTTTTTTGATGTAATAATGATAATTTA
>NZ_JAHAVQ010000270.1 GCF_029916425.1 Liquorilactobacillus sicerae
GAACCAACCTGATCTCCACTGGTAGTTTTAAAACTGGCATAGGTATTTTGACTGTGCTTAAACAAATTGCTTTGCTTTAAATTGAACTGTTTAAAAGGGAAACTGCTTTTATTGAAGACGACTGATTTGACGACAATATTAGCTTTTTTTCCCTGGGTGTTGGTCCGAAAGATTGAAATATGTTCCTTGTTATCCAACTGCTTAAAGAAAGTTAACTCGGAACTGGCCGATTTGTTTGTATTGGTAATATAAAACTGAAAGGAATGATCCGTCTTTCCTAAGTTTTTAACGCGGATATTATCTTTGGTTTCATAGACATTAATCACCAGAAAACTGGCAAAAATCAACGCAATCAGTAAACATGCCGATGTGACTCTCTTCATAGCAATCCATCCTCCTGATTTAAATTTTCACTATTTATGATTACTGTAC
>NZ_JAHAVQ010000271.1 GCF_029916425.1 Liquorilactobacillus sicerae
ATATCAGACTGGACGTAAAATTGCCATTTCCGGTAATGATTTAGAGCAGGTTGTTAAGACTGCTTTGGATTCAAAGCGCTTTAATCTGCCAACCAGTTACAATAAATTGTTTACAAATATTAAAAATTTGAAGTCGGTTGAGCCTAACAAACTGGTCATTCTTGAAACTGGCAAAATGGGCGAACCGATTCGCGATTTGCAAAGAATGGCTAAGGGGGACGATCGTTACGTCAGCTTTAATGAAAATGATTTAATTTTTGTCGCTACTACGCCTTCAATTTCTAGTGAATCAATTATGGCTAAAACCCGTGATCTGATTTTCCGCCGTGGTGCAAATGTTGTTTCAATTAAAGATAATCTGCGTTCTTCGGGACATGCTAGCCAAAATGATTTACAGTTTATGCTGAATTTCATTAAACCGGATTACTTT
>NZ_JAHAVQ010000272.1 GCF_029916425.1 Liquorilactobacillus sicerae
ATTAATGACTGTGTAATATGGAGAAGGAAAGGGATTTGAACCCTCGCATCGTAACAAACGTTAACGACCTACCTGCCTAATAAATTAAGCAGGCCTCTTAAACCAGACTTGAGTACTTCTCCAAAATCGCCTATTCAAAAATGGACAACAGAAAACGTATTAGCATAAAAAGATAATAAAACAAAAAAATAATGAATTATGGTTCTCGAATAACCACTTTTTGAAACATTTTTCTTTTTAGTGTTGATAATTTTTATAATTAAAACAGATAATTAAAAAACATTACTTCAAATCTTATCAAACAAAATCTTCTTTGAATGATATTCTCTCCCTTTGCCATCAATAACATAAGCCTTAATGTAAGAAGATTTATTTTTTTTCGCAAAATCAATCAGTTTATTCCGATTGAAAGAAATTTGTATCGAAGACC
>NZ_JAHAVQ010000273.1 GCF_029916425.1 Liquorilactobacillus sicerae
GTTATAAAGAAATCGAATTTGAAGTCATGCGCGATACTAACGACAACGCCCTGATCGTCGCTTCAATGGAAAACTTCGATCCGGTCGGTATCCATACCGGGGACTCGATTGTTGTCTCTCCGGTTCAGACCCTTTCTGATCGGGAGTATCAAATGCTTAGAGACGCCGCTTTGAAAATTATTCGTGCCTTAAAAATTGAAGGCGGCGTCAATATCCAGCTTGCCCTGGATCCTGATAGTTTTCGTTATTACGTTATCGAAGTCAACCCGCGGGTTTCCAGGTCTTCGGCTCTGGCCAGCAAGGCGACCGGATACCCGATCGCGAAAATGGCCGCCAAGATCGCCGTTGGCCTGACTCTAGACGAGATTGTCAATCCCGTTACCGGGACAACCAAAGCCGAGTTCGAACCGGCTTTGGATTATGTGGTCG
>NZ_JAHAVQ010000274.1 GCF_029916425.1 Liquorilactobacillus sicerae
CACAGCGATCGTCTCGTCAACCTTGGAAATTTCTGCCGAACCAAAATTGTTAATCCCGTGTTCGGTTAAAAATTCTTCCCAAATTTGCAAATCCTTTTTATTTTTCAGTGATAAATTCTTGATTTGCATATTGCCTCCTAAGCAACATCAAATAAAGTTGATAATACTCATTATGATCGGTACAACAATAATAAATAAAGTCGAAGTTAGAACAACGATATTCGTTGCATATTTAACATCGGAATGGTAGGTATCGGCCAAAATTGGTAAAACAGCCAAAGCCGGCGTTGCCGATTGAATAATTAAAGTCTTCTGAAAAATTGATACCATCTGAATACCAGAATGTAATCCGGTAAAAATGATAATGCCCATAATGATTGGCGACAAAACAAAACGTCCCAGTAAAGCCAACAAGGAGTGACCATCAAT
>NZ_JAHAVQ010000275.1 GCF_029916425.1 Liquorilactobacillus sicerae
TTGCTAAAGCGAATATGTCGGGGGCCAAAACCTTTTTCTGTTTTAAAACGAATTGGCTGAGACAATTTTCCATCTTTTGATAGATCGAATGTTAATACTTCGTCACTCCCTAGATCGACAGCCACTAATCGATTATCCGGAGTTAGCCCTGTGAAATGAATATGTGATGATTCCTGTTCTGGGCGGGGACCACTGCCTTCATTTTTGAATTCATCGCTTTGAATTAATTTTTTACCGATAATCTTATAAATAGATACTGATCCTTTATGATAATTTCCAGTAAAGACTAATTGACGTTTTTCATCAACGAATATATAGGCTGGTGAGGATCCATTGGATATTTGTTCGTCGGTTTTTTTGAATGGAATTGTTGAAATATCCCATGCTGATATGCCGCCACGCTGGTCTTGCTTGTCAACCGCGTAAAG
>NZ_JAHAVQ010000276.1 GCF_029916425.1 Liquorilactobacillus sicerae
AACGAGATTTTGGAGTACCGATTGTTAATAAGCGAATTTCCGTAACACCTGTTTCTTTGTTAGCTGGTAATACAGATTATGATGGTTTGATAAAAATAGCTCATGCCCTTGATCAGGCTGCTGCCGATGTTGGCGTTGATTTTCTTGGTGGCTATTCGGCCTTGATCCAAAAAGGGAGTACCCCACCTGAAAAAATGTTGATTGATAGCCTTCCGGAAGTTTTGAGTACGACTAAACTTTTGATGTCGAGTGTCAATGTTGCTTCAACTAAAGCAGGCATTAATTTAAACGCGATTGGAAAAATGGGTAGGACAATTAAACGAATTTCCGAAGTAGATCCATTGGGAAATGCCAAGTTAGTGGTTTTTGCTAATGCTGTCGAAGATAATCCTTTTATGGCTGGAGCTTTTCACGGTGTCTCCGAGGAC
>NZ_JAHAVQ010000277.1 GCF_029916425.1 Liquorilactobacillus sicerae
AAATGCAAGAAACACCACTAGTTCGTTTGGCCCAGAAAAAAACGAGGTCACCAAGTCGCCTCTAAAAGTTGTCTATAAAACCAGTTGGCGGCAAATAATCCAAGGGACATTTATAGTTTCTGTTACTTACACTCTTTTTTATACTTTAGCAACATGGTCTTTAACATATTCAACGACAAAACTTGGTTTTAGCAATAAAGAATATCTTTTCATGCTATTGGGCTCAATCACGATTTTTGCCTTATTTATTGTTCTGTCTTCATCTTTTGCTGATATGTGGGGACGAAAACATATTCTGGTAGCCTCAGCAACGGCCTTAATCATTTTTGCTTTTCTTTTCCCTTACTTACTTCAAGGCCACCGCAATTTTGTTAGTGTAACCTTATTTCTTGTTATTGGTTTTGTTTTAATGGGAATTGCTTTTGGC
>NZ_JAHAVQ010000278.1 GCF_029916425.1 Liquorilactobacillus sicerae
GTATAATGCGCGTTTGTCATACCAATTTCTTCGCCTTCGTATATATATGGCGTTCCTTGCATTAAGTGAAGAGTAGTACCTAACATTTTGGCTGATATAATACGATATTCATCATCATCATTTCCAAAACGAGACACTGCACGTGGCTGGTCATGATTGTTCCAGTAAAGACTATTCCAACCTTTACCGTCCAATTCTTTTTGCCACCTATTCAACGCTTTTTTTAGTTCGGTTAATTTAACTGGAACATTATTCCATTTACCAAGACGTTGATCGGGATTAGGACTCAATGAAACATGTTGAAATTGAAAAACCATATTGAGTTCGTTACTATCTAATCCGGTATATTTAATGGCATCTTTGGGAGACGAATCTGGCATTTCGCCAACAGTCATAATATCGTAATGAGAAAGGACTTCTTTATTC
>NZ_JAHAVQ010000279.1 GCF_029916425.1 Liquorilactobacillus sicerae
ATTTTGCTGAGCATAAAATGTTTGAAAAGAAGGCCGGTGATGTTAGCGAGTTATTCAGTACTTATGGTGCTTTTTCCAATGCTTATACAAGTCAATCGCAGACCGTTTATTATTTTCAAGGGACTGACAATATTGATCAATCAATCAAACTTTTGTTGCAATTTGTTCAGAAACCTTACTATACCCAAGCTTCGGTTGCCAAAGAACAAGGAATTATTGGCCAGGAAATATCAATGTATCAAGATATGCCTGACTGGGTCTCATCTTTTGGCTTAATGAAAAATCTTTATCGGAAACAGCCTCTCGGAAAGGATATCGCTGGTAATATTCAAACGATTGGACAAATAGATGCTGATTTACTCTACAAATTTCATCGTTATTTTTATCAGCCAAACAACCTGCAATTGAAAATTACCGGTAATATCG
>NZ_JAHAVQ010000027.1 GCF_029916425.1 Liquorilactobacillus sicerae
TAAATTATCATTATTACATCAAAAAAGCCATCCATTCCGCAGAACAGATAGCTTAATAATCCAGCTATACCAATTTAAATTGCAATTTAGGCAATTTTATTTATCAGTACTACTTGAAAAAGAACCTATTATTGGGACGCACCAATTATATAATAAATTGACTTTAATATTTAATCAGGTATGATTAAGAAGAACAAACATTGCCAAACAGGCAGAGAAAGTTAAGGAGGAATCACACAAATGACAACAGATTACTCATCACCAAATTATTTAAAAAAAGTCGATGCTTTTTGGCGAGCAGCCAACTACATCTCTGTTGGTCAACTTTATCTAAAGGACAATCCTTTATTAAAGCGACCATTAAAAGCCAGCGATCTGAAGGTCAAGCCAATTGGTCACTGGGGCACAATTGCCGGGCAAAATTTCATTTACGCCCATTTAAACCGCGTAATCAATAAATATCAGCTCAACATGTTTTACGTTGAAGGCCCCGGTCACGGCGGTCAGGTCATGGTCTCGAATTCTTATCTTGACGGTAGCTATACGGAAATTTATCCTGAAATTACCCGGGATGAAACTGGAATGAAAAAATTATTCAAACGCTTCTCTTTCCCAGGCGGCGTTGCTTCTCACGCTGCACCCGAAACGCCCGGTTCGATCCATGAAGGCGGCGAATTAGGCTACTCGATCTCACATGCAACTGGTGCGATTTTCGATAATCCTGATTTAATTGCTGCAACAGTGGTCGGCGACGGTGAAGCTGAAACCGGCCCTTTAGCAACTTCTTGGCAATCAAACAAGTTTATTAATCCAATCAATGATGGTGCTGTTTTGCCGATTTTGAACTTAAATGGTTTTAAAATCTCCAATCCAACGATTCTCTCACGCGAAAGCGACGAAACATTACGTAAGTATTTTGAGGGACTTGGCTGGGAACCATTCTTTGTTGAGGGCGCTGACCCGCAACAGATGCATCCTGCAATGGCCAAAGTAATGGATCAGGCAATTGAAGAAATCAAAGCCATTCAAAAAAATGCCCGAGAAAATAATGATAGTCGCTTGCCAATTTGGCCAATGATCGTTTTTCGGGCTCCTAAAGGCTGGACTGGGCCAAAGTTCTGGAATAACAAACCAATTGAGAATTCTTTTCGCGCACATCAAATTCCGATTCCGGTCGACGCTGATGATCTAGCGCACGCCGATGAACTGGTCAAATGGCTTAAAAGCTATCACCCAGAAGAATTATTCGACCAAAACGGCAGCCTGAAACCGGAAATTGCTGCTGTCGCTCCAAAAGGTGAACAGCGAATGGCAGCCAATCCGCATACTAATCCGGTAAAATTTGTCAAGGAGCTGATTTTACCCGATTATCGCGCTTATGCTGTTGAGACAAACCAGCCTGGAAAAAATGAAGCTCAAGATATGACCGTCTTAGGTACTTACTTGCGTGATGTGATCAAGCTTAATCAACAGCAACACAATTTCCGGATTTTCGGACCTGATGAAACAATGTCTAATCGTCTCGCACCAATTTTTGAAACAACTAAGCGACAGTGGCTGGAAAAAATCATTGAACCCAATGATGAGTTCTTAGCACCTGCTGGGCGAGTAATTGATTCACAACTTTCAGAGCATCAAGATGAAGGCTGGCTTGAAGGTTATATTTTAACTGGCCGCCACGGATTATTTGCCAGCTATGAAGCTTTTTTGCGCGTTGTTGACTCCATGATCACTCAACATTTCAAATGGTTGCGCAAAGCTAAAGAGTTAGCTTGGCGTAGTGGGATTCCTTCATTGAATTTGATCTCAACTTCAACGGTTTTCCAACAAGATCATAATGGCTACACGCACCAAGATCCAGGAATTCTAGGTCACTTGGCCGATAAGAAGCCGGAGTTTATCCGGGAATATTTACCAGCTGACGCGAACAGCCTACTAGCAGTGATGGCTAAAATCTTAAATGATCGAGAAAAGATCAATCTGATTGTTTCATCTAAACATCCGCGGCCGCAATTTTATTCAGCAGCTGAAGCTCAAGAATTGGTCGACCAGGGACTGAAAATCATTGAATGGGCATCAACTGATGACAATAGTGAACCTGACTTAGTTATGGCAGCTGCTGGAACTGAGCCTAACTTGGAAAGCTTAGCCGCAATTTCAATTTTGCATCAAGCCGATCCAACTCTTAAAATTCGTTTTATCAATATCGTTGATTTATTAAAATTGCGCAGTCCCAAGCTTGATCCGCGTGGCTTAACCGACGAGCAATTTGATGCTTACTTCACCCATGACAAGCCAGTCATTTTCGCCTTTCACGGTTATGAGGGTCTGATTCGTGATTTATTCTTTGACCGACATAATCATAATCTGCACCTACATGGTTACCGGGAAAATGGGGATATCACTACTCCCTTTGATATGCGAGTTTTGAATCAAATGGATCGTTTTGATTTAGTTAAATCAGCCATAATCAGCTTGCCTCACGCTCAACGTTACGGGCACTTGCTGGCTAAAATGGATAACTTATTAGCAAAACATCGGCAATACATTCGCGATGAAGGTACTGATTTGCCAGAGGTTACTAACTGGCAATGGCAACCATTAAAATAATATTAAAGCTTGAATCCCTTAATATTAGCATTACGATGGAACCTGACTTTTAAAAATTAACTTTTTTTAACTTTTAACTTGTATCCCATCTTTGACACTTTTTTGAAGACAAAATCCGCTAAAGAGTTGTTTTAACAACCTTTAGCGGATTATTTTTTTGACTGTTTTGTAGTACTATTCTCTTTTCCTTGTTTAATAATTTTTTTCATCTTTTCAATTGGCATTATTTCAAAATCTGTTCTAAAGTTAAACGCTTCATGTAAAGCATCTGTAATGTCT
>NZ_JAHAVQ010000280.1 GCF_029916425.1 Liquorilactobacillus sicerae
ATATTGCCGGGGCCAATAATTTTATCGACAGCCGGAATCGATTCGGTTCCGTATGCCAGAGCAGCAATGGCTTGGGCCCCACCAACTTGATAAATCGCATCAACGCCCGCAATTTTGGCAGCTGCCAGCACGGAGGGGTTAATGCCGTTCCTCTGTGGTGGCGTGACCATGATTACTTCTTTGACACCCGCAATTTTGGCAGGTAATGCACTCATTAACAAAGTAGATGGATAAGCAGCAGTCCCACCTGGTACATACAAACCAACCCGTTTTAAAGGCAACAGTTTTTGTCCGCGTATCACCCCGGATTGTTCGGCGTCAACAAATCCAGTTGCCTTTTCTTTCTCATGGAAACTAGTAATGTTGCGTTTAGCGAGCAGCAAGGCATCCTTAACTTGCGGATCCAATTCATCGTATGCTGCATCT
>NZ_JAHAVQ010000281.1 GCF_029916425.1 Liquorilactobacillus sicerae
TATATAAATCTTTTGATTAATGATTTCGGAAAAAAGCTCCAAATCTTTTGTTTTCATTATCAAACCTCATAGATATTATTCTAATCGAAGGATAATAACAATATTTAGTAAGTTCTGAAATACATAATCTACTTTTGATTTTGTAAATATATTTTGTATTTTTTTCTTTAAAGATTTAGTGTCTTTTAAAGTTTAAAATACTTATATTGAGTAAGTAAGGAGGAATCAATGAACGATCTTTTAAAAATGATTCACAATCGGGCTTCGATTCGGAAATTTACCGGTGAACATATTCCGGAGTCTGATTTGGAGCAGATTATGTCGGCAGCACAATCGGTACCGAATATTAATAATTATCAGCCAGTGACTTACGTTGAAATTACGGATCAATCTATCAAAGAACAAGCAGCCGATTTGGTCCATAT
>NZ_JAHAVQ010000282.1 GCF_029916425.1 Liquorilactobacillus sicerae
TGAGAATCGAAGTAAATTTCTGGTAAATCGTCAAAATCAAAAAAGTCGACTGCCTTGGTTTCGTGAGGATCAAATTGTGGCGTTCCCTCTTTGACCTTCGTTACCAAATAAAAAGGTGTAAGGACCTGAGTCTGATCGCCATTTGGATATTTGAAAAATTCTTGATCGAAATTCTTCAAAAATTTACAATCTAGAATTTCAAAACCAGCATCTTCTTTAAACTCGCGTTTAAGAGTCTGTTCAATACTTTCTCCATATTCCATATAACCGCCAGGAAGACCCCATCCACCTGTGTCGGCTCTTTCCTGCAACAGAATCTTTCCTCCCTTAACATAAGCCGCACCCACACCAACCATAATCAAAGGCATATGGCCGACCTTCTTACGAATATCTTTTATGTAATTAGCCATAAACCAATTATATTT
>NZ_JAHAVQ010000283.1 GCF_029916425.1 Liquorilactobacillus sicerae
TAGATGTGCCGCTCCGCCACGTTGTGCCGATTGCAAGCTAGAAGCTCCACGCAAACCGAAATCATTGACTGCCAACTCAAGGCCAGTAGGACTTCCGGATTTTTCAAATAAAGGCAACAAAGCTTTTTTAATATACATAGAATTAGTCGAAATTGTCGTTGGATACCAAACATGCATCAAGACTGACTCCAAAGCATTTAAAGTTGTTGCAAACCAAGACTTGGTCGATTCAAGTGTCAATAATGGTGTCGATATCGGGACTTCGATACCTTCGGGCAATTCCATAATTTTAATTGGCAAATAACCCAAATCACGAACCTGTTCCCAAACTTCTCGATTAAAAAAATGATGATTACCAAAGGTCAAAAAACTAAATTCCTCGGCTTCATCAATCATTTCATTAGTAATCCTGCCTAACAAATGAT
>NZ_JAHAVQ010000284.1 GCF_029916425.1 Liquorilactobacillus sicerae
TCCGAGGACGATGCAGTTATAAACGTTGGTGTTTCCGGGCCTGGCGTTGTAAAAAGAGCTTTAGAGGCTGTCAGAGGCAAGTCAATTGACGTTGTCGCTGAAAAAATCAAAACAACTGCGTTTAAAATCACTCGAATTGGCCAACTAATTGGTGGATTGACTGCAAAAAAACTTGGTCTTCCTTTTGGAATTGTTGATTTAAGTTTGGCTCCAACGCATGCTCGTGGCGATTCAGTTGCTGAAGTTTTAGAAGAAATTGGTCTGGAACAAGTCGGAACACATGGAACGACGGCTGCTTTAATGCTTTTAAACGACGCAATTAAAAAGGGCGGTGTAATGGCCAGTCAACGAGTTGGCGGTTTATCAGGAGCATTTATTCCAGTTTCCGAGGATGCTGGAATGATAGATGCCACAGTTGCCGGAAC
>NZ_JAHAVQ010000285.1 GCF_029916425.1 Liquorilactobacillus sicerae
GTTTATAATCAACTGGATTTTCTTGATCAAGCCATTAAAAGTATTTTGAGGCAAAGCTACTCTAATTTGGAATTGATCATTATTGATGATGGTTCGAATTTGGAAACGCAAAATTTTTTGTCGCGAACTGCCGATTCAGATCGACGCGTTAAAGTTTTCCATCAAACTAACGCAGGACAATCGGTCGCTAGGAACAACGGACTTTTACAAGCAAAGGGTATTTATGTGTATTTCATGGATTCCGACGACTTGGTCGATACTGATTTGATTAATCAATCGGTAGCATTATCTCAGCAATTGAAGGCCGACACAATTATTTTTGATATTGGCGAATTAAACGAAAAGGGCGAACATATTTTAATGAATGATGGTCCTAATTATCAACAAACCCAATTGCTTTCAACACAGGAAGCACTTAGCTTAAT
>NZ_JAHAVQ010000286.1 GCF_029916425.1 Liquorilactobacillus sicerae
TTGTATATACTAAGAATGCACCGACAGTCACTACCGAAACGAAGACTGTGAATGAAACCATCCATTATATCTATAAAGATGGTAGCAAGGCAGCCGATGACTATGTGGCAACGCCAGTTGAGTTTACGCGGACAGTGTCCACAGATGCAGTCACTGGTGAGCAGACATATGGGGCATGGTCAGCAGATCAAACATTTGGTGCAGTGACTAGTCCTGATCTGAAGGGGTACACACCAGATCAGACAGCAATTGCAGCACAGACAGTGACCGGAGATTCGACAGATTTGGAGTATACGGTTGTATATACTAAGAATGCACCGACAGTCACTACCGAAACGAAGACTGTGAATGAAACCATCCATTATATCTATAAAGATGGTAGCAAGGCAGCCGATGACTATGTGGCAACGCCAGTTGAGTTTAC
>NZ_JAHAVQ010000287.1 GCF_029916425.1 Liquorilactobacillus sicerae
ATTTTTTTGAATTGAAGAAAAATATCAAATAATACCTTGAGGACAGCAGCCTACCATCATGTGACATCACAGTAGAAAATGAATTTAAATTTGGTGACGATAACAGTACAATCACACAAAAAGTCTTCGCTCACGTTATTATTGCCCTACAGGATACACTGGAAGGTTTAGATAAAAACGTAATTAATTCAGTTTCAAACATCCTAATTAATCTTCCAACGGATAATAAAGTTTTTTTGTTTGGACAAGGAGGATCCGGAATTTTATGTTCCGATTTCCAACATAAATTATTGAAAATTGGAATTACTGCTGTTTTTCATCAAGACGCTAATATGCAATTGATGAGCGCTTCTTTAGCAAAAAAAGGAGATGTTGCAATTGGTATTTCTCATTCCGGCACAACAAAGGATGTTATCCAGTGTTT
>NZ_JAHAVQ010000288.1 GCF_029916425.1 Liquorilactobacillus sicerae
GATCAGGATTCTTTCGAACAATTTTTTCTTCGACAATGGGTGTTTCGATATCGGTTTCCGCGATCTTTTGGTTATTTATCTTCAATCCTTCAATTGGAATTTTGAACCAGATCGCAGCCTTTCTTCACCTGCCGATTTTAAACTGGTCGACTGATCCGAACCTGGCAATGATTTCGGTAATAATTTCAACCGTCTGGATGAATTTGGGTTTCGCATTCCTGGTACTTTTCAGTGCTTTTGAATCTTTGCCATTAAGTCTTTACGAGGAAACCGCCATTGAAGGAGCCAGCCCTGCATATCGTTTTATGCATGTGACGATTCCACTAATCTCGCCAACCCTTTTCTTTGTTTCCATTATTACGCTAATCGAATCATTCAAAAGTTTCGGTCTAATTGATCTAATGACAGCGGGTGGTCCTAATAA
>NZ_JAHAVQ010000289.1 GCF_029916425.1 Liquorilactobacillus sicerae
TATTTTATTTACTTAATTTCAGTTTTTCTAATCAACAAATATCAGCGGTTTTTCTATGGAGAATATAAAAAATATGTTACAAAATAAAATTTTTGTTAGACCGGATCGAGCGCTTTGCATATCAATGATTATCAGTTTGTTTATAGCATTTTTTTCTTTTATTGTTGGAACTCAGTTGACCGGCGTATTTCAAGCGAATTTATCTAGTATCCAACTTACAATTTTTGAAGTCTTCGTTCATAATACGATGATATCTTTGCTGTTACTTGCAGGAGTTTTTAGTTACGGACTTGTTTCTTTTATTTTAATAATTATGAATTTCGCGGTGTTTGGTATGCAGGTTAATACAATGATATCGCAAATTGGTTTTCTTTCGATTGCCAAAAAAATCGTCTGGCACAGTTTTTTGGAATTAGCGGCCAAT
>NZ_JAHAVQ010000028.1 GCF_029916425.1 Liquorilactobacillus sicerae
TTTATTTTTCACCAATCTGCTGCATGAATCCATCCAAGGCTACTTGCCACTGCGGAAACTTGAAGCCCGTCTCTTTCGCCAAATGCATCACCGAATAATGCGGTCGAAACGCAGCCGATGGATATTGATCGGAACTGACCGGCAACACTTCTACCGGCCGATCCTTTAGAATCTCTTTAGCAAATTCATACCACGAACATTGACCATCATTGCTGCACTGGTAAACCCCATAAGCAATCTGATTATCAACCAAATAAGTCAAAAATTCAGCTAGGGTTCGCGTCCAAGTTGGCCGACCAACTTGATCATCAACGACTGTCAACTTATCATGAGTCTTCGCCAAGTTTAACATCGTGTAAACAAAGTTATGACCCCATTGACCATAGACCCAAGCTGTCCGAACAATATAATATTTTTGACAATATTTTTGAACCGCCTGCTCACCTAACAATTTAGTCCGACCATATTCATTGCGCGGACCTTTCGGATCATCTGGCAAATATTCACCGCTGGTTCGCGTCCCATCAAACACATAATCTGTGCTGACATAAACCAAAGTTGCCCCATACTTCTGACAAGCTTTAGCCATGATCTCAGTTCCAACTGCATTGATCAGTTCATCAGCTGCTTTTCCCTCACCTTCAGCTTTATCAACCGCGGTATAAGCTGCACAATGATAAACGACCTCAGGATGATACGCAGCAAAAAATTGATCAACTTGTCGTTCTTTAGTGATGTCTAATTCGTTAACGTCGGCGGCTTTAAAAGCAACCTTGCGTTCTCGAAATAAATGCTGCAGTTCTTGGCCTAATTGTCCATTGCCGCCAGTAATTAAAATTTTCACGTTGCTCTCCTCCATCTTATTTCAAGGCAGCCCGTTGCTTTAAAGGACGCCACCAAGCTTCATTTTCCTGATACCATTTAACGGTTTCTTTGATTCCACGTTCAAAGGTATATAATGGCTTCCAGCCCAGCTGCGTTTCGATCTTCGTTGGATCAATTCCATAGCGCCGATCATGGCCCAAACGATCCTTGACATATTCAATTGCATCTTCACTCAAGCCCAGTTGCTTAATGATCAAATGCACAATCTCATTATTGGTATGTTCATTGTGTCCACCAACATTATAAACCTCACCGGCTTTGCCTTGATGCAAGACCAAATCAATTGCCCGACAATGATCTGAAACATGCAGCCAATCACGAATGTTTTGACCATCACCATAAATTGGCAACTGTTTACCGTCCATGCCATTGGAAGTCATCAAAGGAATCAACTTTTCTGGGAATTGATATGGGCCGTAATTATTGGAGCAGCGAGTGATGTTAATGTTCAAACCATAAGTTTCAAAGTATGAGCGTACGACCAAGTCAGCCGAGGCTTTGCTAGCTGAATATGGTGAGTTTGGAGCTAAGGGCGTCGTTTCGGTAAAATAACCCGTCTGACCTAAAGTCCCATAGACTTCATCAGTTGAAACCTGCAAGAATTTACCAACCTGGTTCTTTTTAGCTTCATCTAATAATGCCAAGGTGCCTTGAACATTAGTTTCAACAAAGACTTCTGGGTGCAAGATTGAACGATCAACATGGCTTTCGGCCGCAAAGTTGACAATTGCATCAATTTGATATTGCTTGATCAAATAGGCAACTAGTTCCCGATTAACAATATTGCCTTTCACAAAGATATGCCGCTGCTCAGCTGCTAAATCATCCAAGTTATGGATATTGCCGGCATAAGTCAACAGATCCAAATCAACAATCTTGTCATACGGATGCTCTTGCAGATAGTAATGAACAAAATTGCTGCCAATAAAACCGGCACCACCAGTTACTAAGAGATTCATTACTTTTCCTCCTCGTATACAAAGTTCAAATCAGCATCTTTTAATTGTGGATGATGCTGATCCTTTTCTGATAAAATCAGATGATTTAACGGCATCGGCCATTTAATGCCGATATCCGGGTCATCAAAAGCAATTCCGCCATCAGCTTGCGGTGCATAAAAGCCGTCGACTTTATAGGCCACATTGACATTTGGAGTCAACGTTACAAAGCCGTGGGCAAAGCCCTTCGGAACTAACAGCTGACGATGATTGTATTCACTCAAAATGTAACCTTCCCATTGACCATAAGTCGGTGAACCTTTGCGGATATCAACTAAGACATCATAAATCACGCCGGTCACTGCTCGTAAGAGTTTGGTCTGGGCATAAGGTGCACGCTGATAATGCATTCCACGCAAAACGCCGGGTTCAACTGATAATGATTGATTATCTTGAATAAAATCAATATCGATCCCTGCTTCATGGAATTTACTCTTGGTATAAGTCTCGGTGAAAAAGCCACGATGATCACCGAAAACATCAGCTTCCACAATTTTGACATCTTGCAAATTAGTTGAAATTACTTTTAAACTCACTTCTAATACGCTCCTTTAATTTTGATTGTTAGCTAAACGGATCAAATATTGACCATAGTCATTTTTCTTCATTGGCTGAGCTAACTCGACCAAGCGCTCTTTAGAAATATAACCCATCCGATAGGCAATCTCTTCCAGACAAGCAACCTTTAAGTTCTGGCGTTTCTCAATGGTGGCAATGAAACTGGCTGCTTCCAGCATTGAATCATGGGTACCAGTATCTAGCCAAGCGTAGCCACGGCCCATCAACTTAACGTTTAGTTCTTTATTTTCCAAATAGATCTTATTTAAATCAGTGATTTCTAATTCTCCCCGAGCTGAGGGTTTCAAGTTTGCTGCATAATCAACGACTCGATTGTCATA
>NZ_JAHAVQ010000290.1 GCF_029916425.1 Liquorilactobacillus sicerae
ATGAATAAGTATGATTTTTGTTGACAATAAATTCATCCGGAGACAAAAAATCAAATTTCTTGCCAAGTGAATTATTTAAATTATCGGCATAATTTTATTTCGTTAATATTCTTAAAATACCTGCCAAAATTTTAAAATTAGTTGCATCGTAATGCCAACTTCCAATCGGATACCTTTGAATAGCATGGTTTACATACCAATCGATATATGCGTTATCATCTTTTAAATTCGTTGGGTTACCTTTGACCGACAATCCGGAAGTCATCGTTAACAGATTATGAATGCTTATTTTTCCGGCGTTAGGAATTTTGGGATAGAAAAGACCAAGCTTTGTTTGCAAACTTATTTTGCCAATCTGAATCTGTTTCATAATCAACAAAGCCGTCAAACCCTTTTGAACTGAGGCCATTCCGTAAAGCGACT
>NZ_JAHAVQ010000291.1 GCF_029916425.1 Liquorilactobacillus sicerae
GATAGGTAAAAAAGGCATATAAAGAAGCGCCAAGACAAAAAGCTGCAATAACAGCCCCATCAAAAGACCAGGATTTGAAGATGCTTAGATCGATCATCGGTGACTTTAAAAAATTCTCTAAATATATGAATATGAGCAAAAATAAGAAACCCAATACAAGCGGACCGGCAATATGAATGTTTGTCCAAGACCAAGAAGTATGTAATTCTTTTTGAATTAATCCGATGATCAAAAAGAATATCATCGCAACACTAATCAGCATACCTAACCAATCAATCCGTCCCTTTTCCGATCCGTAACTTTCTTCAATGTAATATACGGATAAAAATAAAGCGATTATGCCGACAGGAATATTTATCATAAAAATAGCCCGCCAAGAGATCATCTGAACCAAAAATCCGCCAAGCAAGGGTCCAATAGCCG
>NZ_JAHAVQ010000292.1 GCF_029916425.1 Liquorilactobacillus sicerae
CCGTCAGACTGATACGAATTTTTTCCGGGTCACGTGCATTATCCGTAAAAGCTTGTGTATCGGCAATCATAACAAAGGAATCATAATTACCGGAATTTTGCATTTCAACACGATTTTTCAAAGAGCCTACATAATGTCCAATATGAAGTTTTCCGGTTGGACGATCACCGGTCAAATATATTTCTTTTGTCATGTTTTCAATTATAGATTTTTAATCAAACAATTTTATAAGGAGATAATAATTCTTCTGCAAACAACCACAAATTCCAGCTGAATCATACAAAAAACAATTTTTTTGATTAAAGGTCAAAAAATAGAATCGACGCTTTCGCCAATCCTATTTTTAATCAATTAATAAATTTTTACCGGGTTCTCTTTTTTAAAAACCAAAAACGTTTTCCAAAAATCAGCCACCAGGTAAAG
>NZ_JAHAVQ010000293.1 GCF_029916425.1 Liquorilactobacillus sicerae
GATTTACCGCATCAGCAGTTGATACAGCCAAACCGAATCTCCGATTAAGTTTAACTAAACTCACATCTTCCTGAAATAACGGCGTATGTCGAAGTTGTTGTTTAGCAACTTCTAGCATATTACTAGAAAGATCGACCCCTGTAGTGATCCAACCCTCATTTTCAAACCTCTTCAAAAGAGTCCCAGTTCCACACATGAAATCTACAATTGAGTGTTCAATATTCTTACGCTGAGCGTATTCCATAATGAACTTTCCATACTCCCGCGCTTGATTAGTAAGAGCATAGTTATAAAAAGGTGCAAAATTCCGATTATAATTCGTTTTAGATTCGTACTCGCTAATTCTTTTAATCCCTTCAAATTTCTTTTTTATATACGTATACGCACTGAAAACATATGGGCTCGTTATTTTGTAAGTGCTC
>NZ_JAHAVQ010000294.1 GCF_029916425.1 Liquorilactobacillus sicerae
TCTCGCTTAATTTAATCTTTGCAAAAAGATTGTCCATAATTAAATCATCTCCGTCGACGTGAGAAGTACGAATCGACTCAAATTTTTCTTTTTTCTTTTTTGCCATATCAATCACCTGCATCTAATATAGTTTTAACTTGTTGACGAAAGTCGTCCATTGTTTTTCCGTAATATTTCCACCAATGCTCCGGATCTTTGTGATTAGTCGCAAGACCAAGCAAAAAGCCTTCATGATGACTAATAATCTTTGCCGGATCAATTTGAAACTGACGACACAATTGAACCGAAAGCTGTATATCATTCTGCCATACTTTATTAAAATAGACAGCAAACTGTTTTGGATCGTAACCAATCAAGTTAAAGCTACCTACAGCATACTCGATTCCAGCTGGTTCGCAAGTCTCGATACCAATACACTAATT
>NZ_JAHAVQ010000295.1 GCF_029916425.1 Liquorilactobacillus sicerae
CAACTGACCAATTCACCGCGACGGGCTCTCCCGGCGTTTAAAAAACTTGGAGTGGCTGGTTGAAAGCGTTGATGAATCATTTCATCGGCAATTCTCATTGCTAATTTTTGGTCGCCATCTGCATAATATAAAGCGTTCACTGCGATTCGGTCTTCGTAGGACTCGACATAATAATTCCCGTCATCGGTCTTAATTGCATACTGGGTATAAAATTTGTAGGCCGCCATAAAGCTTTGAAATTGAAAGTGGACTGCATCCAAGAAATCATATAATTTTTCAATAAACACAAAATCATATTTCTTGACCAGTTGGCTCTCAACAAAATTATTCTTAATCAACCAATCGAAACGTTCCTTTAAAGAAGAAAAACGCAAACGGTTCGGTTCGACATTTTCTTTTAAAAATGCGTCGCGAGCTTCCT
>NZ_JAHAVQ010000296.1 GCF_029916425.1 Liquorilactobacillus sicerae
TTTGGAGTAATTATATTACCGGCTTTGCCACCGCCAGATAGAGCGACCAAAAGAGCTAATTTAGAAATTTTCATGCGGCTGCCAACCTCAAGAGCAATTGGTGCAACGATCAAAACAGCAACCGGAATAAATACTCCGACAGCAGTAATGATCATTGTTGCAAGCGCTAATGATAAAATCGCCCATTTCTCACCTAACTTGGTAACAATCGCCCTCGCAATTGCATTTGCGGCTCCTGATTCCATCATGACACCAGCCAATACACCGGCAGCTAGAACTCGAACCACTGTTCCCATAATACTTTGCGTCCCAGATACAACTATATTAACTGTTTGAGTCAGATTAGCGCCGCCAATTATAGAACCAAAAATAGTTCCAAGCAGTAATGAATATACAGGATTTAATTTCCATAAAATCAATC
>NZ_JAHAVQ010000297.1 GCF_029916425.1 Liquorilactobacillus sicerae
TTGAGATACTTAAAAACTTTTTTTCTTTTGTTTATTTTAATTAACAATACTAACAGCAGGCTTATCAATGTTATTGCTGAAGCAATTCCTAAATAAGGCTCCTGATAATATATTTGAACTTTGTGTTTACCTTGTTTTATTTTTGCACCAATAAAATAATTGTCGATTGTTTTTACAGGGGTATTTTTTCCATCGATTTTAATTTTCCAACCTGGTGCAACTGGAATTGTCGTCATCAGAATTTTTTGGTTCTTTTTAACATCTACATAACCTGTAAAACTAGTCTGATTAAATTTTAAGTTTTTGATTCCGGTTTTTTGGATTTTATTGGCTGATTTGGCAAGTTTTGAATCGTTAATCGAATACAGCTCCAAGTCGTTTAGGAAAAGTTCTGAATAATTTAAATGAATTCCAATTGTTA
>NZ_JAHAVQ010000298.1 GCF_029916425.1 Liquorilactobacillus sicerae
GTTCCATCTTCTTCGCGGACTTTAATCGTTCGGCCATCGACATATTCGATTGTGCCCTTTTCTTCAGCAATTTGTGCTAGCCCAGAATCGACCGCTGCGCGATACTCAATCCCAGTTCCAACAATTGGTGAATGAGGAGCAACTAAAGGTACAGCTTGGCGCTGCATGTTGGCACCCATCAAGGCACGGTTGGAATCATCATTTTCAAGGAAAGGAATAGCAGCCGTCGAAACAGCAACGACCTGTTTTGGAGAAACATCCATATAATCAACATCTTCGATCGGTGTTTCAATATTGTTATCGCCATGACGAGCAGTAACAGTCGGGTTTGTGAAAGAACCATCATCATTTAATGGCGAGTTAGCTTGAGCAATTGTATAATTATCTTCGACATCGGCAGTCAAATAATCGATCTTGTCG
>NZ_JAHAVQ010000299.1 GCF_029916425.1 Liquorilactobacillus sicerae
TGTTGTTTGTGCAAAATTCAAACTTTACAAGTTCAAACAAATTAGATAGAGATCACATCTGGATATTAGTTGCTTTAGGCATGCTGACTTTTATGAGCGTGCTCGATGGTTCGATCGTTAATATTGCCCTGCCCTCGATTTCAAAAGACTTAAAAATACCTCTAAACCAGGCAACCTGGACTGTAATCGTTTATTTGATTGTTATTTCCGGTTTGCTGCTTTTGTTCGGCCGTATGGGCGATGTATACGGAAAGATCAAAATTTTCAAAATCGGTACAATCATTTTCACAATCGTTTCCTTTTTAGCCGGTATTTCCAAGTTCGGTCTGATCTTTCTCTTAGCAGCACGGGCAATTCAAGCCGTTGGCGCCTCAATGGCAATGTCAACAAGTTTTGGCATTACTACCTCTAATTTCGCG
>NZ_JAHAVQ010000029.1 GCF_029916425.1 Liquorilactobacillus sicerae
AAAAAAAACTACAAAACTTGAAAAGTCTGTAGCCAATTCTTCAATTCTTTTTCTATTTTTTTATTTTGTTGAGAAAAAGTTTTTTTCAATTCAATTGTTAATTTGTCAGAAGAGGCAACTCGTTCCTCTATCTGTCTATATTTTGACTTCGTTGGTCTTGATATTCTAGCCCAGTTATCAGGGTCTGCAAGTAGCCCTTTCAAAAATATTCTGCTGTTCACAGACACATCATCAGGAAAATCTTGCGGAGAATAAAAATGTTTCAAACTCTCGTCGACCTGCTTTTGAAAATCATCAGCCCTCCCGCGTCTTAGTTGTAGTTCTAACCGCCAGTAGCATTGTTCGGGGTCTTTAAGGTCTTCAATTCTGCCTTTTTTGATTCTTTCAATTCTTTTGTTATAGAGCCTTATTTGTTTCTCTGATGACCTGGCACCAAAATACGCGGTCTGTAAATCTCCACTTTTTCCATAAAAAAATGTATTTCCAACTGGTTCACCTAATCGGTAAGACACAACTTTTTCATCGGGGACATCAAAAATATCGGCAGCAATGTCAGCCCTTGAAAAATGGGGCGTGATGAATAAATCAGATATAAATTGCTTCAAGCCATTTTCAAAAAAACTATCTAACTTGTTCGGGTTAAAATCTAAGCGCCCTTTATTTTTGTCAAACTTTAATCGTTCAAAATAAGCAACGTTCTCTCCATCATCGGTTATCATTTGATAACCATTTCCGGACAAACGACAATGACCAAAATGTTCAAAAACTTTGAACATATCTTCAATAGTAATTCTGCTTTTAACTTCGCCAGATATTTTGTTAGTTGTATACCCCGCAGGTAAGAATGGAGCAAGTTCTCCAACAATCGTTAGACGGTCAATGCTCCACTTTATAGATGAAGTGTAAACATTTTTTACACTTAGCCGGCTGTTAGAAGGGGCCGGCTTTTCAATAGATGTTTTGGTCATAAAAAAAAGTCCTATTCTTGTCAGGACTTTTTATGATGGTATACTATAAATGTTTAGAATATAGATATACCAATACTTTAAATCCTGACAATTTAAAGTATATCGCCAATTCCGTTATTTTGAAAAATAACGGTTTTTTTGTGCCCGCAAAAGACGCGGGCTGCCCATCAAAAAAGGGCAGATTATAAAAATCCGCCCTTTTTATGACGGCTTTCTTCCTATTTATATATAACTATTATTAGATAATTTTTGATGTTTCTTTTACCAACTCTTCATAGGCTTCAAGTTCTTCGTCAGGAGACCAACGCCATAATTGTGTTGTATCTATTCCGTATCGGCAAAATAGAAAATGGTCAGCACCGTTGTAGTTTGAAAGAGTGATTGTTATTGTTTTTCCTTTAGGCAGTTCTTCAAGACGCTTCTTCGTTTTCTCTATTTCTTTTTTTGAAAACTTTTCTTCAAGGACTTTCCAAACTCTAAAAAAATTATATTTATCTTTATCAAAAGTTTCGTCATTTAAGTTGCGTCTCGCTACTTGGGCGCGTTTAATTTTAAGAATTGCGACCTTTTGAGTGTGAGACATTGAGGTCAAGTTGATATCATCTTTTGCCGTTGCTACTGACAACTTTTGTTCTTTCAATATTTCTTCATCTAATTTTTTTACGGCTTCAATTCTTTCAATTGGGTGTAAATATCTAGTCTTATCTTCAATCATTTTTATCTTGTCCTTTCAATTGTTTTTTCAATTGTTTTTTTAGGTCGACCAACGTCGTAACCTTGTTCTTCTAATTTTTGTATTTTCTTTTTTAATTCTTCAATTCTTAAGTTTTGACTTTTAGCAATTTCAATTTCAGGATAATTTTTCCTAAGCGTATTCTTCATTTCATTAGTCGACGCAGTTCTAAAAACTTTGAATGCTTCTCTACTATTTTTTATCTTCGTAATTTGTTTAAACATTCCAGAATTGCCGACCCTATAGCCCCCTCGTTTATCTTTAAAAATTGGCAAATAATCAATCTGTAAATGAGGACTAGTTTCGTCCATATGGACGGAGGCTGCCACTACTCTATTGCCTAAGGTTTGGACAACTTTATCGCCAAAATCTCGCAAGACTTGCGCCAATTTATTGCGGTCTAAATTATCACCGGCCTGGCCAATCTGAACAATCAATTGAGCACAATCACGGTCGCCTTTGCCTTTCCAATTTTTTGCTTTTCTCCTGTTAATCAAAAATTGTTTTTCTAAAAAATTATCGACTGTCTTATATTTTCTGGCTTCCCGTTTTTGTTTTTCATCGTGTGTTTTTATAAAACTGCCTAGCAACTTAGTTGCTACTTCTTTTTTGGTTTTTGATATAAGAACAATATTTTGTTCAGTTTTTGAATGGTCAACATTTCCAAAGTATTCCCGACTTTTTCTGAGCGTTTCTGCCGGATTAGAAAAATTAGATATGTGAAAAGTGAAAGTTTCTTTCATATCTCTCGCTCCTTTCGGAGGTAGTATAGTCGGCTTTTTTAAAAAGCCTACCCCCTTACACTTTTGACACTATGTATCAAAAGTCGGGGTCCTGCGGAGCAAAAAAAAACTACAAAACTTGAAAAGTCTGTAGCCAATTCTTCAATTCTTTTTCTATTTTTTTATTTTGTTGAGAAAAAGTTTTTTTCAATTCAATTGTTAATTTGTCAGAAGAGGCAACTCGTTCCT
>NZ_JAHAVQ010000002.1 GCF_029916425.1 Liquorilactobacillus sicerae
ATCAAACTCTCATTTTAAAGTTTGTGACTCAAATTTATTACTAGCGAATTGACTTCGCAAATGTTGTCCTTTTTCAAGGCCCTGCACATTTGTTTATCGAAACTTTGTTCAGTTTTCAAAGGTCTACCTTATTTGTTACAACTTCTTAATGATATCAAAAATCATTAATCATGTCAAGATTTTTTTAACCACCGTTCAATCAAGAACAGCTTTTAAATCTCAACAACAATAAATATAATACCAACTTTAAATCTCTAGGTCAAGACTTTTTTGTTCTCCAATTTACAATTTAAGTACAGCAAATAAAAAAATCTACAAATAGGCCATAGAGACCTAAACTTTAAGTATCCAATAACTCTAAATAAAGTAAATCTCCATGACCCAATCCAGGAATAACTGCCAAATATTACCAACAACTCTCACCAGAAGAAAGCGGCAAAATTGAAGCCTACTTGAAAGCCAGAAAACCTCAAGCAGATATTGCCCCTTCAAATGAACGTAACCGCAGCATTATTTCTCGCAAACTCAGATGTAGAACTTTTTTACAGCGTAATTCTGACTATCTTTTCTTTAAACAATATCTTACAGAGATAAGCCAAATATACATGAAAAAGCCCAGCAAAATGCCACTTTAAGAAATTGAAAACATCCTGCCAATTAGTTTTTAAGATATTTTAAACAGCTCTCAAGCGGCGACCTTGCATCGGCAGTGACGACGATTTTATGCAGCTTTAAATAGCCGATAAATAAGCCATGCTCTTCAACGTCAAATGTTAACGCCAACTGTTTATCGTTATATTAATCAAGACTTCTTAATCGAAGAACGACCGAACTTTATAATAATTGTGAATGTTTTGCTACTTGAAAAAGTGATTCAGTCGAAGACAGACCTTAACCGACAAATCAGTACTCATAACTTTGACTGAAAGAAAGACGCGTTTTATATTGTGAAACTTCTCGCCGATAGTTGCTTAAATGACGATAAACAAGTACCCTAACTAATTCAAAACAGTCACTCTTGGCAATCGTTTTGAGTTCAAGTTCTTAGATCAAATTCAAGGCCCTAAGATCTAACTTCGCACACCCATGTTCACTCTGCAAAAGAGGCGGTAACGAGAATCAGAATAACCTTATCCAAGAAAACATTCTTAAAAATCTATCATTACATGGCTTTTCTAATAATGATAGGAGGCGATGAATTAAAAGCGTCTCATGTTCTACCCGTCTTATTGAGTCTCCATTTAGCTAGCTCCCTGGCTCGTTGCACTTGTGTTGACAATTTAGAGAAAGATCGTAACGTTAATCTTATGATAACCGTCGCTCCCAAAGAAAACCCTAATTTAATTCATTAGTCATAAATTAGTAAATACTTTAGAAACAATTTTTGCAGATGAAATCAGGATTTTTGATAAGCTGGCTCCAAGTGTGCTTGACGACAGTTTAAACTTTTTGCCATATTTGCTGCCATCTATGTCAACCATATCAACAGATTTCCCTCAAAAAAGACTTAACATGGAGACATAGTCACTATATATTTCTTTTTTAATCACAAACCTTCTCAGTACGACAGTAATAATTGTTATTATAACGTTAAGGACTAAATAAATTATTTTGAAACTGTTAAATATTTTTGGTCAGTCATACTGATGTTCCATTTTGCCTATCTAAATTTTCACGAACATCTTAAATATAACAAAACCATCTTTTTAACTAAGGTTTCTAAACTCAAGCGCAAGAACATCTCAATCCTTATTATTTTTTAGCAATACAGCCACACTCAAAGACAAAGTCTACCCCCAAAAATTTTCTTTCAAAATGCTATCACTACAGTGCTTTTTTCTACTGATTTAATCACTACTCAAGAGATTTGACGCATCCAGTCAAACAAATTAATGCAACCAAACTCACTTAAGGAGATACGCCTTCCCACTCGCTATATTCAGTTTGACAATTAAGTAAACAACTTGTCAATACTCACCATCCTCAATTGATTCTTTGTTAAATAAAAAAGCAAGTTACTTGTTCAATCAATCTAACAAGTCATTTGCTTTTCTAGATTTATTTTAGTTCTGGCGCATCCGTTTTAAATAGGTCAACAGTTGATTTACCACCATCTTCCATGATTAAACTAGTTTTCTTCTTTTGTTGAGCTTTTTTCAAACTTTTTAGTGTTGCATTATACTTATAATTATAATCCGACTTATTAACCTTCTGAAAACCACTTGGAGTATAGAAACGCAATAAGTCACCAGTTATGATCTTATCAGATAAGGAAAGTACTTTGTCAGTCCTAGATTGCATAGAATTGACTTCTTGTTTTTCACTTTTAGTCAAGCTATTAACAACATTCCCTTGATTATCATAAACCGTACTACCAATTTTACTATAGGTAGGTGAAACAAAATCTCCATCTCTGAACGCCACTGTCTGATTACGATTTGTTGCTAGCAAGTCTTGACCTAGTTGAATTGTATCATCATCTTTAATTCCTAAAAGATCCATCAAAGTTGGCATAACATCGATTTCCCCACCGTATGTGTGGTTGATTCCACCTTTTAATCCGTTCAAATGAATCATGAAAGGTACTTTTTGGAACATCGCCAAATCATAACTTGAAACAGACTTTTTACCCAATAACTGAGCAATTGCTTTCTTATGGTTATTAGAAATCCCATAATGATCCCCGTAAACAACGATCATCGAATTATTATACAAACCGGCTTTCTTAAGATACTGAATGAACTCTCCAAACGCTTGGTCTAGATAATGTGCTGTTTGGACGTAACCGTCAACAGTCTGATCTCCTGTCTTCGTCTTAGAAATAGTCTGATTTTGTTTGTCTAACTCGTAGGGATAATGATTGGTTAAAGTAATAATTTTTGCATAAAAAGGCTGCGGCAGCTGTTGCAAATATTGAACTGCCTCTTTCAAGAAAATCTTATCCTTTAAGCCATAACCAATGCTATAATTCGTTTTATCTTTATAAAAGTCCTCGTCAAAGAAATACTGATAACCCCAAGACTTATAGGTATTGTCACGATTCCAAAAACTACCTACATCTCCATGGAAAGCCGCTGTTGTATATCCTTTTTGATCCAAAATTGCTGGCAAAGCTTGAAAAGTGTTTGAAGAACCATAAGTTGTCATGACTGACCCTGTTGGCAACCCAAAAAGGGAATTCTCCAACATTGTTTCAGCATCCGAAGTTTTTCCTTGTCCGACTTGGTTGAAAAAGTTATCAAATGACAAGGTATTTTGGTCATGATAAAATTTATTAATATTTGGAGTTACCTCTTTACCATCGACCTTATAGTCAATTAAAAACTGTTGAAAACTTTCTAGATGGAAGATAAAGACATTCTTACCTTGTGCTTTACCATAATAACTAATATTGTCACCTACTCGATTAGTTTTCAAAAAATTAAGAACGTTATTTAAATCATTACTACTAGCATTAGCCCGCGTTGAATTTTCACGATAAGTTTGATAAGCATTATACCCGGCATAGAAGTTTATTCCAAGATACTTAACAATATAATTATTATCAAATGTCCTGGTAAGTAATTGAGAACGATCTTTTTCAGCAAATGAAAGATTTATCCCGAATAAAGCAACCGCAATCAGACTAACTGCTGTTGCCCACAAGAATTTAGGCTTGCGCATATCGATCGTTATTACTTTGAAAACCAATAGACCAGTTAACACCAAAAAATCAATAAAAACTAAGAAATCTGTAGGATGAATAATTTCCATAATACTTAAACCTAAGTGATTAGAAACGGAACCCGAAGATTTCATAATACTAAGAGACAAAAAATCAGAAAATTCGCGATAATATAAAATGTTTGCAAAAAGCCAAAGTGAACCTAAGAAATCAATCAGCATCAACAACCAATATGATTTACGGCCTTTAAAATAAAGTGCTATTCCCAACAAAAGCAAAGCGAAAGGGAGCGGATTAAAAAATAAAATAATCTGCTGCATAAAATCACTGATGCCTAAATTAAATTTAGTCAAATAGATAATATAGGTCTTGATCCAAAATGAAATTAAAACTAGCAGGAAAAAGCCCTTTTTTGTATTAAAAAAATTTTTTAAATTATCCTTATAATTATTTTGATCTGCCATTTTATTGCTACTCCCTAAAGACTTGATCAGTCTCCAAAATGAGTTCATTTATTCTCCTCCAAGTTTTAATTCTAATGACTTAATCAGCCAATAAATCATATATTTCCATGGCTACTAAATCAACATCATCAAATTCAAAGACTTGTTGGCTTTTATTCTCATTTAATTTAAAAGTCTTACTCTCAGAATCATAATTTACCGTAGCTACTTGCTGACCATTTTTTTCAAATCGCCGACTTTCACCGTCCCCAGCAGTTATCATTGATTCTAATCTTGAAATAATTGCTGCAAGTTTTGATGCTGCCATAATTTTCTTCCTTCCATCATTAAACTTATTAAGTTCCATTTCCGTCTATTCTAGCAAATTTTTAAAAGTAGTCCAATTAAAACTACTTCTTTTATAAAAAACTTATGACACTTTTTTATTGACTTTTATTTGACTTTTATTTGAATTAACATTACGCGGAGAAATCAGCAATGCAATCAATCCCAAAATAACCCCCAAATAATAAGTTAACAAACGCCATAATAACATAGCTAAAATTAATTTGCTTGAATTAGAAATAAAACTCGAAAAAATTGTTAAAAAACTATATTCAGCACCACCTGATCCACCAGGAATTGGAAAAAGCGAAATTATCATTACAATTAAGATATGTAATGTTGTGACCAAAATCAAACTGACATTTTTTTGACCAAGTGCCAGTAAAATAAAATAGGGGACAATATAATAAAAAACAAGTTGGATCAAGGTCAATCCCCCAATTTTTAATAATAACTTAAAATCACCCTTCAAGCGCATGCTTTCTTGATAAAAGTTTTCAATTTTTTCATCAATCACCAGTTCCCACTTGGCAACCCTCTCTTTTTTTACAAACCATTTAACTGGATAGAAAGATATTCTTACCATTTTTTTAGTAAATGAATACCAATACATTACTAATAACAAGCCAATAATAACTCCGAAATGAATCAAAAGGCCAAACAAAAACAACAATGATAAGGCATGCATTTTATCGGCAACATAATGAAATCCGACAAATAAAGCAAAAATAAAATTGATGACGATCATCGACTGATAAACGACAAACTTCATCAACAAAATTGAAGTTGCTCGCCCAGCATCAACTCCGGATTGTACTAAAGCAAATAATTGGGCTGGTTGTCCTCCAGATGAAAAGGGCGTTATGCCATTAAAAAGCTGTTCAATTAGGGGGACACGAATTGCATTGAGCCATGGAAAATTCATTGTCTCTCGATGCAATAAAATTTTAACAACAACTGCTTCCATCATGAAAGAACATATCATGCTGATCAAAGCAACTACCAACCAGCCCCACTTTAATTTGATCAAATCACTAATTAATGATTTCAAGGAGATTGATTGCAACGAAAAGTACATGATAAGCACACCAATTAGCAGCATCAACAGCAGCACAATTTTATTTTTCCTGGTCATAAATTATTCAGCTCACTTTGCGAACGATAAAATTCCAGCCATTTTTTTGCCAATCGGTCTTCCGAATATTCTTCAGCGATTGCTAAGGATAATCCTTGCTGTTGATCCCTCAATTGCCGACTATTAGCTAAATTAACAAGCAATTGCTGAAAATCATTGATTGTTTCACCAGCTAAATATTTGCCGCCCAGTATCGAACGATATAATTTTAAATTTCTGACAATAATTGGCAATCCACAACTTGCGGCTTCCAGAATGCTCATTGGAAAAAGTTCATTAAACGAAGGCAAAAAAAAGACATCTGCTGCATTATAAAATTCTCCCATTGCATTTCGCTCAACTATTCCTGGAAATTTTAAATTAACCGGCGGATCAGCAACATATTTTTTTAATTCACGATAACCGTCAGTAATTTTTCCAAAAGAAAATCCACCTGCCCACACAAAATAAAAATCCGGCAGCAATTGCGCAAGTTTTATAAAATCTAAGACACCTTTTCTTTCTTGGATTTGACCAACTCCAATGATCGTGAATTTATCAGTTGGTAATCCTAACTTTTTTCGTAATTTAGTTTTTTGTGAATGATCAATTTGATAAAAATTTTTCTTTGCCACAAAATTTGGAATATAAGTTACCCTTTTTTTGTCAATTCCATAAGTAGCTAATTTCTCAATAAATGATGGATTAACCACAACTAGTTGATCCATTCGCCGATAGAAGCTAATAACATAATGATAAAAAATACTCTTAAATGGTTGTGGAATTTTTAAGCTTCCCTCAAGAGTTTCAGGTAAAAAATGTACATAACCAATTTTCCTTCCTCGACCGGGGAAAAAAGTCGACAAATAAAATTGCGGATCAATTGTATGGTAATGACTAATATCTGCTTTTCCAAAATTATTGACCGAAATTTTGATATCTTGAGGAAAATATTTTCTCAATAATCCCATCAATTCTAGATAGGCGCTGCCAACGCCTTGACCTTTCACCTTAGTTGCCGAAGAAAACATATGAACATCTAACATTCTTCAAACTCCTTTTGCCCACTAGCCAACTTCACTCGAATGATTGGCTTCTTTTGCTTTTTCATACATGACCTGACAATCCTGATAGAAATTCAAAACACGTTTTCCAAAATCTTCTGCCGAAATTTTAGCCAGCTTGGGAGTTAATTTCGTCTGGCTGATCGGCTTCTGTGACATTTTTAAATATTTGACGATCAGCTCCGGCAAGGCGTGCAAATTATCAAAAACAACCCCAAAATCTTGATCATTTAATAAACGATCAGTATACGGGCTATGGGTTGTCACTACCCGCAGACCTGAAGCCAACGCCTCAATATAAGTCAATCCCTGAGACTCTGAAACAGATGTTGAAACAAAAAGATCTGCTGCATGATAATAATCAGCAACCTGTTCATTTGAAATCTCACCCGTAAAAATCACATGGCTTTGCATTTTCAAATCGTTAACTTGCTTTTCTAAATCTTCTCTTGCTGGACCATCACCAACAATCATTAAAAGAAGGTCTGATTCCATTGCACAAACTTTTGGCAAAGCAGCAATTAAACGATCAATATCTTTTTCATAAGCTAGTCGACTTAAAGTTAAAATTAATGGACGTTGCGGCGAAATTTGATACTTTTTTCGCACATCAATCCTAACTGGTGCTTGAAATTTCTGTAAGCTGACTCCTGTTGGAATGACTGCAATCGGAGATTTAATACCATAACCCTCAAGTGTTGTTAAAACGCGGTCACTGGGTGCAATAATACCTGTCATATGATAACAAAATGACCGTGACATTTGTTTAACATGACGTGGCTTTAATAGTTTCCCGCGAGCCACATAATGCAAATAGTCTTCATACATTGTATGGTACGTATGAATACAAGGAATCCCCAAATTTTTGGCAACAAATTTGCCAATCCACCCCATCGAAAACTCTGTTTGTGTATGAACAATATCAAGTTGCAATTCCTTAGCAACTTGATAGGCACGAAACAACCCCCTGATAGCAATCCTTCGATCAGTAAAGGAAATAAATGGAATACTTGTAAATCTGAAAATGTTTTTTTCGTATTCTCCAGAAGGTACCTTAGGATCAGTTGTTGTAAAAATATAAACATGGTTCCCCCTACTTTCCAACTGATCCCTCAAAGTTTTGATGGAGGTAGCCACGCCGCTGACTTGCGGATAATACGTATCTGTAAAAATCCCGATATTCACGAGCATCCTCCTTAACTAAGTAATCAAACTAATTATATGGTTTGTAATAAAGTTATGCAAATATTCTAAAGAAATATCTTAAAAAAGAGATAAAATCTTAAAAAATAAGATGAATCAATTCTACAAAAAAACTCATGATCATCGAATAATTTTCTATGATCATGAGAAAAAATCAAATACTCTTAAATTAATACTTGACAACTTTTTTAACTAGCTCCACAACTTCTTCAGTTGTTTCACAATCAGTTACCGCTTTTTCAGCCAATTGTTTCATCTGCGCTGAATTAAGTTTTTTCATTAAACTTCTAGTCTTCAAAATCGAAGTTGCACTCATGGAGAATTCATCAAGCCCCAAGCCAACCAATAATGGCACAGCTACTTGATCTCCAGCCATCTCACCACACATGCCAGTCCATTTACCCTCAGCATGTGAAGCATCAATAACTTTCTTTATCAAACGCAAAAGAGACGGATTATATGGCTGGTATAAATAAGAAACTCGTTCATTTCCACGATCAGCAGCCATTGAATACTGAATTAAATCGTTAGTTCCAATACTAAAGAAATCAGAATACTTAGCTAATTTATCAGCTATCATTGCTGCAGCAGGAATTTCCATCATCATGCCAACTTCAATATCATTTGCCACCGGAACTCCAGCTTTGATCAATTTAGCTCTTTCTTCTTCATAAATTGCCTTAGCAGCTTTAAACTCTTTAACCGTTGCAATCATTGGAAACATGATAGCCAATTTTCCATAATGAGATGCTCTTAATAAAGCACGCAACTGAGTCCGGAAAATATCCTGACGCTTCAAGCTAATTCGAATCGCCCGAAAGCCTAAGAACGGATTCATTTCTTTTGGCAAAGGTAAGTATGATAATTCCTTGTCCCCACCAATATCCATGGTCCGAACGACAACTTGTCTGCCATTCATACCTTCAACAGCCTGCTTATAAGCTTCAAACTGCTCATCTTCAGTTGGCAACTCACTAGAATCCATATATAAAAACTCTGAACGGAATAGTCCAACTGCTTCAGCCCCGTTGTCATTGGCTCCCTTAACATCTTTAGGAGTACCAATATTAGCACCAATGATGACCTTCTGACCGTCGGCGGTAACAGAAGCTGCTGTCTTCAATTGCTTCCATTCTGCTTTTTGTTTAGCAAAGTCGTCAGCTTTTTTTAGATATTCACTAACTTCTGTTTCGCTAGGATCAATTAAAGCTTCACCAGCAATACCATCTAAAACAACTAGCTGACCATCCTTGATTTCAGTTGTCGCAGAGTTTGATCCCACAACTGCAGGTATTTCAAGTGTTCTTGACATAATTGCCGAATGTGATGTTCTTCCGCCAATGTCGGTAATAAAGCCCTTAACATATTTTCGATCAAGTTGAGCTGTATCAGAAGGAGTCAAATCATGAGCTATAATAACTACTTTTTCATTAATCAGTGCAGGATTAGGCAGTTTAGCTCCCAACAAATGAGCCATTACTCGTTTGCAAACATCTCTGATGTCCCCTGCCCTCTCTTGCATATACTGATTATCAGTCATATTTTCAAAGATTTTAATAAACTGATCTGCAACATCTTGCAATGCTTTTTCAGCATTAACCCGATCATTCTTGATCTCATTTTTAATGTTGCCAAAGAATTCAGGATCAGCTAAGATGGTTAAATGTGCCTCAAAAACAGCTGCTTCATCAGCACCCAAATTTTCAACGGCTTTCTCTTTAATAATTTCAAGCTCAGCTTTTGAATCGGCAACCGCATCATCTAATCTCTTTAATTCTTTTTCTAAATCGTCAACTTTTTTTTCTTGGAAAGTCAAGTCAGGCTGTACAAGTAAATAAGCTTTAGCAACCGCAATGCCATCACTTGCAGCAATTCCCTTGAGTACTTTCGTCATTATTCAGCAAGTCCTTCCTTTTTCATTGCATCACTAATAGCAGTCAAAGCATCCGTTTCATCTTCACCATCAGCAGTAATAGTAACATCAGCATTTTGTCCAACGCCTAGTGACATTACACCCATGATGGACTTAAGATTTACAGACTTATCATTAAAAGTCAAAGTGATATCTGAATTATATTTGCTAGCTGCTTGGACGAGCAGTGTTGCTGGTCGTGCGTGAATACCTGTTTCTGCAATAATATGAAAGTTTTTCTTTTCCATTTGAATCAAGCTCCTTTTGATATAAGTTGATAGAAAATCTAATGACATCTAAATTAATAATGAAAAGTCCAAAAACGTTTTCATTAAAAGATGACACAATCTCCCTACTGACATAAATCTTAGCATGAAATAAAAGTCAAGACAATAGTTTTTATTTATTAATATTGCCTTTGTAATAATAAACAACTGTTCCCTTTGGCTGTGCCCTGCCAATAATTCTTTTTCTTTGACGAAAATTCATCAAAATTGGTTGAAATTTCATAAATTCTTCTGGTTCGATTTTTAAAAACTTGATTTTCTTGTTTACCAACTCTTCTAGTAAAGAATGGTAGTCTTTTTCATTCATTTTTATGATTCTCCCATTTTTTAAGTCACATTAATACTATCACTAATGAGTTTAATTAGCTAAGTTGTTCTTGCTTGCTCTTTTTTTCAGATGTAGTATACTATCTGGTGAAAAGGTCAAAGATAGTCAAACAGTTTTTGACCAAGTTAATTATGAAAGGTCGTGAAATGCGATGTTATGTCAAAACTGTCATAAAAATCCTGCAACAATTCACTTAACGACTAATATTAATGGTCGACAAACTTCAGTAGACTTGTGCCAAAGCTGTTACCGAAAGTTTAAAGAAAGTACCCAGCAATATGGACCTCAAGCAACGATGCAAGATCCTTTTGGCTTTGGCAGCTTGGACGATATTTTTCAAGCAATGAGTGGTGGCAACTATTCTACCGCGTCACGGCAGTTCCAGCAGCCACAAGCTGCCCGGGGCGGCAATAATAATCGCGGGGGGGGAATTCTTGGACAGTATGGGCTTGACCTCACTGATGAAGCTAAGAAGAATCGAATTGACCCGGTAATTGGAAGAGACAAGGAAATTTCCAGAGTTGTTGAAATCTTGAATCGGCGAACAAAAAACAATCCAGTTCTAATTGGTGAAGCTGGTGTTGGTAAAACAGCAGTCGTTGAGGGGTTAGCGCAAAAAATCGTTAATGGCGATGTTCCACAAAAACTGCTTAATAAGCATCTTATTCGCTTGGATGTCGTTTCTTTAGTTCAAGGTACCGGTATTCGAGGACAATTCGAACAACGTCTGCAGCAATTGATGAATGAAGTCAAAAATCAACCGAATGTTATTTTATTTATCGACGAAATTCACGAAATTGTTGGAGCTGGAAATGCTGAAGGTGGTATGGATGCAGGCAACGTTTTAAAACCAGCACTCGCTCGCGGTGAGTTGCAATTAATTGGAGCAACTACGCTAAATGAGTATCGAAAAATTGAAAAAGATGCTGCGTTAGCTAGACGTTTTCAGCCAGTTCAGGTCAATGAACCCAGCATTGCTGAAACTATCCAGATTTTAAAAGGAATTCAAACTAAATATGAAAAGTATCACCACGTCAAATATACTCCCGAGGCAATTAAGGCTGCGGTAGAACTTTCAAATCGTTACGTGCAAGATCGTTTTTTACCTGATAAGGCGATTGACTTGCTTGATGAAGCTGGTTCCAAAAAGAACTTGACCATCCAGGCCATCGATCCGAAAATCATTGAACAAAAAATTGAAACTGCTGAAAAGCAAAAGCAGGCTGCGCTTAAAAGCGAAGACTATGAAAAAGCCGCTTATTACCGCGATCAAGTCAATAAATTCAATCAAATTCGAGAAAACAAATCGGCGCAAACTGATACGCCAACTGTTACTGAAAAGGATATGGAAAAAATTATCGAAGAAAAAACCAGTATTCCAGTTGGTGAACTCAAGCGCAAGGAACAACAGCAACTGAAAAGCTTAGCGGATTCACTTAAACAACGTGTAATCGGTCAAGATCAGGCGGTCGACAAAATTGCTCGGGCAATTCGCAGAAATCGAATCGGCTTTAATAAATCTGGTCGACCAATTGGCTCATTCCTCTTTGTTGGACCAACTGGGGTCGGCAAAACTGAAACAGCTAAACAATTAGCACGTGAATTATTTGGAACCACCGATGCTACGATTCGCTTTGACATGAGTGAATACATGGAAAAACATTCAGTTTCTAAATTGATTGGCTCACCTCCTGGATATATTGGTTATGAAGAAGCTGGACAATTAACTGAAAAAGTTAGACGTCATCCGTACAGTTTGATTCTCTTAGATGAAATTGAAAAAGCTCATCCCGATGTAATGCACATGTTCTTGCAGATTCTCGATGATGGTCGTTTAACTGATTCGCAAGGTCGGACTGTCAGCTTTAAAGATACGATCATTATTATGACTTCCAATGCTGGTAGTGGTGATGCTGTAGCAAACGTTGGCTTTGGTGCTGCAGCAACTGGAAAAACTCACTCAGTAATTGACTCTTTAACTAATTATTTTAAGCCTGAATTTTTAAATCGCTTTGATGATATAGTTGAATTTAATTCACTGACCAAAGATAATCTAATGAAAATTGTATCTTTGATGCTTGCTGATGTAAATGAGATGCTTAAAGATCAAAATATTACTTTGAAGGTTAGTGAACCTGTAAAAGAAAAATTAGTTGATTTAGGTTATGATCCAAAAATGGGAGCTCGTCCTTTAAGAAGAACTATTCAAGAACAAATTGAAGATCAAGTTGCTGATTTCTATTTAGAACATCCAGCAACAAAGCAATTAGCAGCAAATTTAAAGGATGATCAAATCATCATCACTCAAGCAACGGCTTCATCTGATGAGAAATAGTCAATAAATTTTTAATTCAGAATATTTGGGACAAATGGTTCTCTCAGTTAGTTTAAAACTAATTTGTAAGAACCATTTTTTAATTTTCAATCATTTTCAAAATAATTCACGATCGAAAAACTTTAAAGGTCCCTTAAACCCAATTCAACGTTTTAATTTCGTTGAAGTAATAGTTTACTTCTTGATAATTGCTTCATGGGGATTTAACTTTTAAAAAAGTATCATTTATTCCAAATATTCTTAACTTTTTAGTACAATCAACTGTTGTTTTTAGCTATAATGAAATTAAGGAATGGAGGATGAGAATTATGCATTTAGTTGATGTTAGTAACAGTTATTCACGCAAGATCAAACGTGAGCTTGAAGTTTCCACGGCACATTTCATCAAGATCTATACTTTAGGTAATACCCGGGTAGTTTATAAACGAAAGGCTCAAACCGACGAATTGCTAGTTTCAAATCGTCTGCGTCCAGTTTCTGACAGAGAAATTGATTTTGTTTTAAAGAAATTGGTAAATTCAACGCAAAAGGATGCTAAAATTACTCGAACAAAGACAGTGGTGGACATTTTGCTACCAGCTAATCAGTAATTCCAGTCAAATTTTTTAAAGTGGTGATGCTAATTGTCTTTTAAAGATTTTCTGCAGAAAATCTTTTCCTTTAGAGATCAGAATGATCATTTCCAAAATAAAGAAAGATTTTCAAACTCAGACACTTTTTTAACAAGTCATCACAATCTGCCACCTCAAAAAGAAGAAGTTACTGCTTTGCAAATGCAGCACAGCACTCAAGATGCTTTAGTTTTAATTATTTATCAGGATGATTACCAAAGAGAAATTGCCCGTCCACAACTTATCAGTGGCAAACTTGGTGAAAAGGTCAATTTTAAACTGCATCCTTTACCAAATTATGATTTAATTAACATTCATGGCTTTAGCCAGCTCTTTTTCTCAAAATATGCCATTATGGTTTTTGTCTATCGAAAACAAGATGGTGCTCCAATTTTTGTTAATTTCATTGACTTTGAGGAAAATTTTCAGTTGCATAAACCATTGTTCTTACGAGGAAAAATTGGTGAAGCTTTTCAAGTTTATCCTCCTGAATTCGACGACTATAAACTTGTTTCAGTCACTGGCAAAATAAAGGGTTTTTATACGTCAAACATTCAAGTCACTACTATTTTTTATCAAAAGAAGGATTGGCAGGCAGTTGAAATGTTAACTGCCTTTTTAAAAATTAAGAAGTATACTCCTGCTTTTAAGCATGTAGAAGATCACCGTTCCTTCTTAAATCTCCATCCAAAAACAACTTGGAAGGTTTTTAAACGTTTACTTAAAGATAATCAGGAAATTTGGCTTAATTTAGGCTCATTCTGGGTCAAATATCAAAAAGATCAAATGGTATTAGAAACTGAAATGCTCTCAACAGTTAAATTACCTCAAAAAGCAAAATTAATTGCCATCGATCAAACAGCCAAGATTAATTTTGTTGCAAATAAAAAGGTGAGCTTTTTTGATGCTCCTAATGGCAACTTAATTGGTCGGATCAATGATGGACAACAAGTAACTACCTCTGCCAAAGTATTTATTGATAAAACCTACTGGTATAAGCTTATTAGTTATGGCTGGATCCCAGGATACTATTTAAAGTAATTAATGTTATTGATGACATTAATCAGCAAAATGTTAAATGCATCGTCAATAAAAAACTTATTACAAAAATCAATTTGAATTGCTGAGAAGCATTTCTATATTAAAATTGTCGAAATAAAAAAGCTGGAAAATTTCCAGCTTTTTTTATAGTTTGGCAGTTAACTTAACTTGGGGATATTTATCCTTAAACCAACGTTCTGAAAACTCATTTTCAAATAAAAACAGCGGTAGTCCTTGGCGATCTTTAACTAAAAGATTTCGCGATGATGACATTTTTTCATCAAGCTGCTCAGGTTTGATCCAACGAGCAATTTTATGACCCATTGATGTCATAATCACATCCGAATGGTATTCGTTTTTCATTCGAAATTGAAAAACTTCAAACTGTAGCTGCCCAACAGCCCCTAAAATATAATCTCCCGTGGAATAGCTTTGGTACAATTGTACTGCACCTTCTTGAACTAATTGTTTGATTCCTTTATGAAAAGATTTTTGTTTCATAACATTCTTAGCAGAAACCTTGACAAAAATTTCAGGTGTAAACTGTGGTAACTTTTCAAACTGTAAAACTTGCTTTCCATTATAAATGGTATCACCAATTTGAAAATTTCCAGTATCGTATAGTCCAATAATGTCTCCTGCGACCGCATGTTCAACAGTTTCCCGCGTATCAGCCATAAATTGCGTTGAATTTGCTAATCTGATCTTTTTCCCTGTTCGTTTTAGATAAACATCCATGCCACGTTCAAATTTACCAGAACAAATTCTAACAAAAGCAATTCGATCACGATGATTAGGATTCATGTTAGCTTGGATTTTAAAAATAAAACCCGAAAATTCCGGATCAGCTGCTGAGATAGACCGACCGTCCACTATTCGATGACTACCAGGAACTGGTGCAAACTGCAGATAAGCGTCTAAGAAAGTTTTTACACCAAAATTAGTTAAAGCTGAACCGAAGAAAACTGGTGTCATTTCACCAGCAGCAACTCTTTGAGGTTCCAACTGATTGCCGGCCATCTGCAATAACTCAATTTCTTCCAATACTTGACGATAGATGCTTTCTTCTTTCAAAGGATGATTTTCAGCTAATTTTCCAGTTTGATCTAATTTTAAAAATTTTTCCCCATGATCTTCTTTCCGGTACAACTCGATCCGCTGATTATAAATATCATAAATTCCTTTTAAGCCTTTACCCATGCCAATTGGCCAATTCATTGCATAAGCATCAATCTTCAAAACCTCTTCTAATTCATTGATTAAATCAAGCGGGGCTCGACCGTCACGATCCAGCTTGTTCATAAATGTAAAAATTGGGATTCCCCGCATGCGGCAAACTTGAAATAATTTTTTAGTTTGTGGCTCAATTCCTTTTGCCGAATCAATTACCATCACTGCTGAATCAACTGCCATCAATGTTCGGTAAGTGTCTTCTGAAAAATCTTCATGTCCTGGAGTATCTAAAATATTTATCCGTTTGCCTTGATAATCAAACTGCATCACTGAGCTAGTGACCGAGATCCCACGTTTCTTTTCAATTTCCATCCAATCTGATTTAGCAAAACTGCCAGATTTTTTTGCCTTGACCGTCCCTGCTTTACGAACAACTCCGCCAAATAAAAGCAACTGTTCTGTAATTGTCGTTTTCCCAGCATCAGGATGGGAAATAATTGCAAAGGTCCTTCGTTTATTAACCTCTTTTGCCAAATCTATGTTGCTCATCAATCATCTCTCACTTTCAAATAATTTAAATTTCCACTTTTGGTTGAGTTTGTTTTTCTGGAGGCAGAATTACTCTTATTTTTAAAATCCTACCTTCGCTAACTTGCTCCGTAACCAACTTCACATCAGCCATTTTAACTACGACATGTGAACCATCTGCTGGGATCTCTCCATAGCAAGCTATTAAATATCCAGCAATGGTATCTATGTCATCTTTTTGCAATTTGGTTTTAAACTTTGCATTAAATTCATCTAATGGTAAGCGCCCTTCCACCAAAAACTCACGATTAGAAATTCGTTGGTACTTGGGCTTAGGCTGGTCGGATTCATCACTGATTTCACCAACAATTTCTTCAATTAAATCCTCCAAAGTAACCAAACCAACTACTCCACCATATTCATCAAACAAAATTGCCATTTGATTACGCGTCTTTTTAAGTTTGATCAAGGCTTCATCGACCGGTAAAGTTTCGGGAATAAATAAAGCTGGCTGCATTACCCGTCTAATTTTAATATGTTCAAAGCCCTCCTCACGAGCTGCATAAAGAAGGTTTTTAATATGAATAATTCCAACAATATTATCTTTACTTTCACTAAAAACCGGGACTCGAGAATATGGTAATTGTACAATGGCATCAATATTTCGATCGTTGTCATTTTTTATGTCGATCATAAAAGCGTCTGTTCTGGCAACCATTACTTCTCGAACAATTTTTTGCTGAAGTGAAACAACGCCTTTGAGCATTTGAAAAGTTCCTTCATTAAAATTACCTTGCTGGTCAAAGAGTTCTTTTAAAAATCCAGCTGGTGTTTTATCCAACTCTTGTTCTGTTGTTGCTCTCAATTTCTTGCTCAAAAATACATTTGCTGTTTTTTTGGTCAACCAAATTACTGGTCCTAAAACTTTTAAACTGACTTTCGCCAATTTCCCGCCAAAAGCTAAAAAAGCTTTGGCATCATTTTTAGCTAACTGCTGAACGATTTCATTCAAGGTTGCAAGCAGGCAACCCCCTAGTAGCAAAAGCCACCACCAATTATTTTGCCAAAAAACATAGGTATTAAAAATCATCCCCAGAATCAGCAAAGCGACACCAAAATTCCAAATTGCTGTGATTCGCAAATCAGCTGACCGTCCTGCAAAGTCAGTTTGATCAAGTTGGACATTTTTTAGCAAACTAACTGGTCGGTTCAGTAAATTAACAGCTGCTGCCATTCCGTTACAGATTGCTGCATTAATTAACAAAAATAGACTGAATAACACCAAAACAGCCGGAGCAGGATCTGGATTCATTAAACTTCAACTCCAATATTTATATTTATCAATTCAAACCTGATATGCTTAAATAGCTTTAGACAAAAAATACTAGTTATTGGGGAACCTTGATTATCGAACCAGCTTTTAAATCACTTTCAGAAGAAATATTATTCAACTGTTTAATTATATCAACTGTTGTCGCATATTTTTGTGCCAGTCCTTCTAAAGTATCACCTGAATCGACATTGATAGTCTGCGTTGCAATTGACGATGATGAAGCTGATGAGGACGAAGCCGATGACGAGCTAGCAGATGAAGCCGAACTCGACTGTGAACTGCTCGAGCTTAGTGAAGAACTGCTTTTAGCTTGGCTAGTTTGGCTCGAACTATGATTTTTCTTTTTTCTCTTTCCAGATGCAGTGGTCAAATGCCTGGTCGATGAAGCTGACTTGAAGGATGGTAATAAAGTAGCAATCGATTCACCGGAAATCATCAAATAACCACCAAATCCGATCACGAGTAAACAAATCAAGGCTAATAAAAGCTTTAACCAACTTCTTTTCTGAAAAGCAGTCTGCTTTTGCTGGGGCTTGCTATCTTTTTTACGAGGTGTAGTGAGTGGATCAGCCCCCCGATCTTTAAAAAATGCGCGACGCATTTTTGGCTCATCTTTACGTGTAAAACCATTTTTAAATTGTTCGATTTTAAATTCTTCATATATTTTTTTTACATCAAACTGTAATTGTTCTGCCTGACGGTCAGCTAAATATTGGTTCTTTTCTGGCAAGGTCAGTTTCCTGATCCAATCTTGAAAATATTCAAATTGCAGCATTACATCAGCTGTTGGTCCCAAAGCTTGAACATGACCAAATTGTAACCAGAGAGTCCTTTCACAAAAACGTTCAATGTTAACTAAATTAGTATCAGCAATTACAAAAGCAACTCCGCTATCTTTCAAAGCTTGAATTTTTTGATTTACTCGCTGACTAAAAGGAATGTCAAGCACATTTAAAACACTATCGATCAAAACTAATTGTGGATTGGCAAAAAGTGCAATGGCTAACGACAAGCGAGCATACATTCCGCTTGAGTATTCTGCCACCGGTCGATAGAGCCACTCCCCTAATTCACAGAAATCAGTAACACCATTGATCAAATGATTAACTTTAAATTCATCTGGCTCCCTTTTTTCAAGTAAATGTTGAATATTTTCAAGACCGGATTCTTTTCCATCAAGTCCCCTCCGGCTGTCAGCATAATTGACATTCCCATCAATCGTTCTAAAACCGGTCGTTTGCTTAAGCCGACCAGCTAAAATCTGCATTAAAATATTCTTACCTGCACCATTAATTCCAATTAACCCGATCGCTTCACCTGGAATCAGCGAAAGTGATATTCCACGCAAGGCCCAAAATAAGCCAGGCTTTTCGAGCGAGATTTTTTTTTGACTTGATTCTTTTTTTCCCTTAACAAGAGGTAATTCTTTAGTTATATATTTAATCTCAATTTTTTCCATTATATTAACACCTGTCTATCAATAAACTTTCCAGCACTCCTAATTAATAAGACTCCGACCTAATTTGACAGCAATACGCTAGTCGTCTTTTTCATAATGCAGTCGATAAATATCATAAATGTACCCAATTACCACTTTTAAAACTGCATAAACAGGTACAGCTAAAATCATGCCCAATAAACCTGCTAAATTTCCAGCTACCAATAATAGTAAAATAATTGTTAATGGATGAATCTTCAAAGTTTTACCAATTACATTTGGATAAATCAAATTACCATCGATCTGCTGAACGACAATGCAAACTACAATTACTAAAATTGCCATTTTGGTTGAAAGGGTTGCTCCCAAGATCAACGCCGGAAAAATTCCAATATAAGGTCCCAAATAAGGAATAATATTGGTCATACCAGCAAAAACTCCTAATAAAAAAGCATACGGCATCCCAATTATCCAGTAGCCTAGTGAAATAAAAGTCGCCACAAATAAACATTCAATCACCTGACCAGCAATGTACTTTGATAAAGTTTGACTCATTTTATGGAATAATTCCGCAACTTGATCTTCATGCTTTGAAGGAAAAACCTTTTGTACATTTGGAACAAAATGCTCGCCATCTTTTAGCATATAAAATAAAATAAACGGAACAGTAACAATTGTAATCGTAATACTGGTGATCGTGTTGATAAATGAACCGAGGCTCATCGTCAAATTACCAGCCAGCTTTTTTAACCAATTTAAAAAATTAGTTTGCAATTCAGTTAAATATTGATCAACTTTCAACTGTTTGAACCAAGTCAACTGATCCAAACGCCGATAGTAATGATTACCCAGGTGTTGCAAAGTTTTTAAATAGTCCGGCGTTTGAACGATCAATGCTCCAATTTGAGAAACTAATAAAGGAATAATAATTGCCGCTGCAATTGCTGTCAAGACTGCCAAAATCAAAAAAACAATAGCAATTGACCAAGTTCTTGAGAGGTTCTTTTCTCGCACCTTAATTTTCATCAACAATCTAACGACCGGATCAAATAGATAGAATAAAAAACCGGCAATTAAAATTGGTGCAAAAAGAGTTGAAATAAAGGTGCCTAATGGACTGAAAACAAAACCAATCTGCGAGCAAACCCAGATCAGAGTTGCTATCAATAAGCACTCGATTGTCAACCACATAACTTTATTTTTAGAGATTCTTTCAAACATTTCAATCATCCTTTGAAAACAAGAGGCTGTCAGCAAAATGATTGCTGCAGCCCCAATTTGGTTATAAACATCGACTTTGTTACTGTACTCGGCGTGATAATTCAAGGTAGCGACTATACCAAATATCTACGTATTTTTTTGAAAAAGGCCCCTTGCCTTTTTCAATCCAATCAACGAGAATCAAGACATTATGTTTTAGAATCCGATCAATGTCGCTTGAATAATGCCACTGGGCACTGTGTGATTTATATTCATCAACATCTAAAAGCTTTTTTTCGCCATTTAGATATACTTTAACATCTAGATCGTAATCAATGTACTTTAATGCCTCGCGATCCAAAATTGCCGGTGAAGCTAAGTTGCAATAGTATGAGATCCCATTATCGCGGATCATCGTTACAATATTAAACCAATAGTGCTTATGAAAATAAACTAAGGCCGGTTCGCGCGTTACCCATCGTCGACCATCATCTTCCGTAACAAGCGTATGATCATTGCAACCGATCAGAGAATTTTCACTTGTCTTTAGTACCATTGTATCACGCCAGGTTCGGTGCAAACTTCCATCATGTTTATAACTTTTGATGGTGATAAAATCACCTTCTCTTGGTTCTTTAGACTGACGCATGGAAAAAACCTGCTTTCTAAACAAGACAGGTGTAACTTACACCGATATCATTTTTATTATAGCAAATTAATCCCCTAAAGCCCATAAATTTTTTGAATTAATCAATTTAATCCTTAACCCGTAAGTTTAATTTAACTAAGGCCTCAATCCGAGCAGTCTGTGGAAACATATCAATTGGCAGTATATAAGCAACTTGATACTTTTTCGTCAGCCAAACTAAATCTCGAGCTAAAGTTGATGGATTACAAGAAACATAAATTAAATTTTTGGTTCTTGATTGAATTATACTAGAAATTAGTTTTCGATCAAGGCCCGTCCGCGGTGGGTCGACAACAATAGCATCAGCAACAAACCCCATTTTTTGCCAGTACGGAATGATTTGTTCTGCTTTGCCACACTCATAATGTGTATTGAAACAATGATTCAGTTTAGCATTTTGTCTGGCGTCGTCAATTGCAGCCGGAATAATATCCATCCCTCTAACTTCAGCCACTTGATCAGCTAAATAAATTCCAATTGTTCCAGCACCACAATAAGCATCAATCAGTTTTTCTTTTCCTGTTAAGTCAAGCGCATCTGCAATTGCCTGATACAGTTTAGCTGTCTGTACTGAGTTCAATTGGAAAAAGGCCTGTGCTGAAAGTTTATATTTTTTGTCAGCAATTTTTTCAGTTAGCTGCTGTTGACCATACAATCGTTTAGTTTTTTCCCCCCAAATCAACGAAGTTTTGCCCGGATTATAGTTTTGCATTAGTGAAACTACTTCCGGCAAATCATGAGTAAGTCGTTCAATAAAAGCCCGCTGTTGGATAAACTTTTCTGAGTTAGTCACAATTGTCACCTGGGCCTGACCAGTGGCCGTTGACTCACGAACGATCAGAGTCTTAATGATCCCAGCATTTTTCTTTTCATCATAAACTGGCAGCTGTAATTCCTCAATTATCCGGCATAATTGACGTATAATTTTCATGGTTAACGGTCGTTGAGTGGTAAAAGTTGGTAAATCAACTAACTGATGGCTTCCGCGCCGATAAAGACCAGCTATGACCTGACCATTAACTTTCCTGACTTGAAACTGAGCCTTATTACGGTAATAATACGGTTCTTTCATCCCCAACATTGGCTTGATTTGATAATTTTTATAACCCATTGGATGATACTTTCTTAAAGCTTGTTTAACAATATCACGCTTAAACTCCAATTGTTTAGAGTAGGACAAATGCTCTAACTCGATTCCACCAACATCATATTGGTCTCTTTTGGCGACCCGATCGGGGCTCTTTTGGCGAATCCGGTGAATCTTAGCACTCGCAAAGCTTTTAGCAATCTTGCTTATTTCAGCGACGACGACTTCACCTGGCAATGCACCAGTTACAAAAACAATCTTATGTTTGTAATAACCAATTCCTTCGCCATTGATTCCTAAACGTTTAATCGTCAAAGGAATCCGCTGACCAACAGTTAATTTGACGGAATTTTGTTGCTGATTTTTAAACATGTTCGATACTCCTCAATGATTTCATTTCATAACGATTGCGCTATAATAAAGATCATAGACAAATAAATCTCTGGGGGTGCTTGTGGTTGATCATTACCAACATACAAACGCAAAAGCAAAAAAATCGGTTCAATCTTTATGTTGACCAAAGGTTTGTGATGGGAATCAGCGAAGATACTTTGATCGCTCACCGATTACATAAAGGTAAGTCCATCACTGACAAAGAATTAACTCAGCTAGTTAATAGCGAAGAGGTTGCGCAAGCAAAAAATGCTGCTTTAAACTATCTTTCATTCCAAATGCGCAGTTGCTTTGAAATCAATCAATATTTGAAAAAAAAAGGATTCAACGAACAAGTTGCTGCCAAAACCGTCCAAAAGTTGCAGGCAATGAATCTTCTAAATGATTTGCAGCTAGCCAACAATTACCTCAAGACAATGCAGCAAACGTCTGACAAAGGACCCCTAGTAATTAAAAAAAAGCTCCAACAAAGAAAAATTTCACCAGCGCTAATTGAGCAGGCCTTTGCCAGTTATGATTTTCAAACGGACAAACAGCGTTTAACTAAACTTGTAATGAAGTACTTTCAGCATTATCACCGTGATTCCTTTCAACAACGTTTGAACAAAGTTAAGCAACGTTTACTGAGCAAGGGGTTCTCAAACGATGCAATTGATGAAGTTCTTAACACGATTCCTGCGATCGATGAACAAACTGAGCAAGAGATTTTAATGCAGCAACTAGATAAGTCTTTAAAACATTATTCACGATTACCGCTTAGCGAACGGCGCCAGAAATGTCTGCAAGCAATGATCCGCAAAGGGTTTGCTTTTGCAGATGTTCAACAAGCTCTTAGCAGCCTTGAAAAATGAGTTTAATTATTTGCGAATTTTGTGCAATAGATAACGATTAATTCGATCCTTTCGCGGCCTGATCTGATGATAAATCGTTTCTTCAAGCGCTGCGTTTAAAACAGCACCTAACATAACGACCCATGCGGAATAATTTAACCAAAATAGTAAAACAATAAAAGTTCCCAGTGTCCCATAGCTAAGAACTGATTTAGTAAAGTAGCGCACATAAAATGAAAAGCCTTGTGCTAATAAGAGCCAGCTGGCTGAAGTAACCAGTGTCCCAGGAAGAATCAACCAGAAATGGACTTTTGCGTTAGGTAAAAAGTAATACATTGCTCCTAAAATTAGTAACAGAAAAATCAAAGTGATCGGCCATTTAACCTTACCAAAGATTCCATTCAAATCACGGGATAAGTTTAATATCGGCGTTAAATAGTCCAAAGCTAATTGTCCAAAACTAAATACCATGATTATAATTGCTAACGCAACAATGAACAAGAATGTGATTAAAATCGAAATCATTCTGGTAACAAAAACATTTTGCACATTTTCAACCCCATAAGCTGTATTAAAAGCCAACTTGAGTGAATTGATCCCACGACTGACTGCCCATAAAGCAACTAGCGCACTAATGGAAATTAGTCCTCCATTCCCATGATCAAGGAAAGAAGAAATAATCGGTTTAAGCGTCTGATAAACAGTTTTGGGCACAACTGTCGCCAAATAGGTTAAAATCGTTGACGCTTTCAAATTGATCAAGGGCAACAAATTACCAATTAAAATAATCATTGGGACAATTGCTAGCAAAGTGTAATAAGCAATCACAATGGCCGCATTATTAATATTAATTGCTGCTATCTTTTTTAAAATTTTAGCCACTAACTGCTTAATAAAAGCAAACTTATTTTTTTTCAGGTTCTGATCCTCCAATTAAATAAACTGACGACGAGTCCAATCTATCTGCTGTTTGAACTTGTCGAAGATGATGGAATTTTTAAAGTTGTTCCAGCTGAAATTGAATTACCTGACAAACCATTTGCTCTAATAATTGCTGAAGTTGTTGTTCCATAGCGACTAGCGATGCTCGAAAGCGTATCTCCTGATTCAACTACAATACTGCGATAGGTTGTTGAGCTGCTTGTACTGCTATAATAACTACCACTTGATGTTTTACCACTATATTCTTTTGAACTAGCCACGTCCTTATCAGCTGATGAGGTCGTTGTTTTTTTGTCGGTAACCTTTGAACTTGAAGTTGATTTTTTTTTCGCATTCGTCGCTGAGCCATATTTTTGATGGGCTAATTTACGCTGACGTTGATATTCGCTTTTTTGGGCTGATTGATTGTCTCCAAAGAAGCTGTTAATTCGACTTTGAAACGTTCTACTTTTCAGCCCCCAAATAACTATGAAACTAATTACGAATATACCAACTATCCAGGTGATCGTTTTTTTTAAAATGCCGTTCTTTTTTCTCCGTGACATTTTCCAACCTCCACAATTTGCTTAAATTTATATCATAATTATCTGATAAGCTAAAGATAAATTTAAGCCATGTTTAATTTTTCTAATTGCTTGCCTAATAAAAAAACCGTGGCAAGCTTTTCTTCATGCCACAGCCACGTGAAAACAGCTATTATTTCAATGTTTTAGCTAGTTCCTTAATATAGTTCTTTAAATCGTCTTTGACTTCTGGATGTTCCAAACCAAACTGAATCGAAGTCTTTAAAAAACCAAATTTGTAGCCAACATCGAATCTTTCACCTTTAAACTCATGAGCAAAAACTCGTTGAATCTTATTCAAACGATCAATTGCATCAGTTAATTGAATTTCATGACCAGCACCTGGCTTTTGTGTTTCCAACATGTCAAAAATCTCAGGTGTTAGCAAGTAGCGACCAATAATTGCTAAATCACTAGGTGCTTTATCGACTGCCGGCTTTTCAACAAACTTCTTAACATCAAAAAGTCCTTGACCGACCTCAGTTCCAGGATCAATTACTCCATATTTATAGACCTGATCATGTGGTACCCGCATAACTGCTAAAGTTGAAGCATGAGTTTGATCATAACGATTAATCAACTGTTTAGTTAACGGAACCTTATCACGCATCAAATCATCACCAAGCATAACAACAAATGGTTCATTGCCCACAAAATCCTTAGCCATCAAAACAGCATCACCAAGGCCACGGGGATGCGACTGACGGATGAAATACAGATTAATATCGGTTGTTTCCTGAACCAATTTCAGCAGACCATTTTTACCTTTGGCCTTTAAATTCTGTTCCAATTCAGGGACTGAATCAAAATGATCTTCGATCGATCGTTTTCCTTTTCCAGTAACAACCAGGATGTCCTCGATCCCAGACTTTTTTGCTTCTTCGACAATAAACTGAATAGTTGGTTTATCAATAATTGGAAACATTTCCTTAGCTAAAGCTTTAGTTGCTGGAAGAAATCTGGTCCCTAATCCAGCAGCTGGAATAACCGCTTTTCTAACTTTCATTTTAATAAGCTCCTTTAAACAATAACAATTTAACAGAGTTATTGTACCATGAATTCGATTTCCTGGAAAATTTTTATCACGATAATAAATACTTTTGGTCAAGAACCGGATCTTGTGACGTTAAGATTTTAGGCCCATCATTCGTAATCACAAGTGTATGTTCATACTGGCAGGATAAACTGCCGTCAGCTGTCCGAGCCGTCCAGCCATTTGGATCATCCATCTCAGCTTTCCAAGTTCCTATATTGATCATCGGTTCAATTGTAATCGTCATGCCAGCCCTTAAGCGCAAACCGTGACCGGCTTGACCGTAATGCGGCACATTGGGACTTTCATGCATAGTTGGCCCAATGCCGTGACCGATAAACTCACGAACATCGCCGTAACCATTCTCATCTTCTGTATAATGCTGAATTGCCGCACCAATATCTCCAATTCGATTGCCAACCTGAGCTTGGTCGATGCCTAAATAGAGAGCCTTTTTGGTGACCCTCATCAATTTATCGATTGCTGGGGTTGATCTGCCGACCACATAACTCCAGCAAGAATCGCTCATCGCACCATGGTAATCAACGACCGTATCGACCTTGATTAAATCGCCATCTTTTAAAACTAAACTCTTTCTGGGAAAACCATGACAGATTTCATCATTAACACTGACACAGGTTGCATATTTATACCCCTCAAAACCAATTTGCGCAGCGATTGCATCATGCTCCTTAAAATATTTTCTAGCAAAGATTTCAATTTCCCAACTCGAAATACCTGGCTTAATAATTTTTCTCAATCCGACATGCATTCCAGCCAAAATTGCTCCCGACTTTGCCATTTCTTGAATTTCTCGTGGTGATTTTAAAGTAATCATTCATAATGCCTCCAATTAACATACAGCATTATTATACCTTAAAGAATTAGGAAAAATCTATCTCTTAGGTTTTTTTTGCAAATTTTTGATTTTAATTTGCTATAATACTAATGTTAACTAACTCAAAGAAGGGAAGATAAATTATGATAAAAGCCAAAGTTGTTTTTGCATCAATCACTGGGAATAATGAAGATGTTGCTGACATTATTTCTGAAGCACTTGAAAAAAAAGGCGTTGAAGTTGAAACAGATGAAATCTCGCAATGCGATGCAGCCGACTTTGAAAACGTCGACTTATGTGTTGTAACTCCTTATACTTATGATGAGGGTGCATTGCCAGACGAGGGAATGGATTTTTACGATGATCTTAATGAAATGGATCTAACCGGAAAAATATACGGTGTGGCTGGATCCGGCGATACATTTTACGGAGAATATTACTGTACTGCCGTTGATGATTTTGCCAAAGCTTTTGAAACAGCTGGTGCAACTCAAGGAGCTGAAAAAGTAAAAATCAATTTAGCCCCTGACTCTGATGAAGATGTACAAAAGCTTGAAAAATTTGCTGATCAGTTATTAGCAGCTTATCAAAAACAAAATGCCTAAAAAAACTCCAAGGAAAGCCTTGGAGCTTTTTTAAATTTAAAATTCTTAATCAATTGCTGCAAATCTGCAATTAAATCAGCTGCATTCTCAATACCAGTTGAAACTCAAATCAAAATCAGGAATAATTCCAGCTTGCTTTAATTCAATTGTACATGGTCGTTGAAGATAAATGAATAATCAATGGTTTGGGATCACCAACATTTGTCAGTCGCGAAGAAACTGTAAAGGTTCAATTAATTTCTTACTAGCTTTTTCACCGCTTTTGAGTTCTAAAGTAAAAATTAAACCATCATATTGAATTAAGGGATCTGCGTAGTAAACTCAGGATAACGTCCACTAGCACGATAATCGAATTGACTATTTTCAACGATCAAGCCATTCATGGCCTTCCATGACCATCGATAAATTTAGTTACTGATTCGACTATAGTATCGACACAACAGTCTAATGACCGATAGAATATAGTCAAGCATCTTATCTGAAATCAGTAGGATGCCATGTTGCTTTCACAATCGTTGCAACTTTTTTCAAATCTACCAAAGTTAACATCAAAATTGCCAATTGTTTCAACAGAAACAGCTTTGACATGTTTATTGATTCGCTCAGCAAAATTTTTTGGATCATCAAAATTGACAAAATTTGTCTTAACTCTAAATCTTGCTAGGGTAACATCAAATAAATTATAAGTTCCACCATACAAAATACTGGCAGAAACAACTCTTATTACTTGCTTTAACAATGCTTGCATCGCAACAGCAATTACTAAAGCACCACTACTTGTTTAGTTCTAAAGTAGCTACCCGTTGTTGTTGGTTTTGGTAAATAGATATAAATATTTTCCAGTTTTTCAAAACTAAAACGATCAGCAGCTTTTTATTTTGCCGAATAATTTTTTATTGTTAAAATTAAACAGAATAAAAAAGGAAGTGACTTAATGTCTGCAATAAAAATTAAAAAAAATCTTAGTCAATGGTGTTTGTTGCTTATCGGCTTAGAACTGATCACACTTTCAATCAACTTTTTCTTTGCTCCCATTGACGTAGCTGCCGGCGGAGCAACCGGAATTGCCATTTTATTAAATGCTGTTTGGGGTATTAACCGAGCAGCGACCGTCTTAGTAATTAATGTGGCAATGATCATGCTCGCAGCTTTTTTCTTAGATACTAAAGTCATTCGCAAAATTTCAGCTGGTAGTTTTATTTTGCCTGGTTTACTTTATTTAAATCCTAGTTTTAAGTTAGTCGACGACCCCTTGCTGGCAGTTACAATTGGCGGAACAGTTTTTGCAGCCGGAATTGCTACCCTTTACCGAATTAATGCTTCCAGTGGTGGTACGACTGTCCCACCATTAATTCTAAAAAAATATTTTCATCTTAACCCGGCGATTTCCTTATTAGCATTTGATATGCTCGTTACTTTATTTAACATTCCTGTTGCTGGTGTTAATTCTTTTTTTCTCGCAGCTTTTTCGCTAGTGATCACTTCGCTCGTCATGCGCTACATTGAAGCCGGCTTAGATCATAAATATCAAATTCAAATCGTTAGTCAAAACAAAATCGATCAGATTCGACAAATGCTGTTAACCAATCAGGAAAGTGTCACCATTTATCAGGCTGAAGGTGGCTTTAGCACTCAAAATAAAGAAGTCTTACTTGTGGTAACTGACGATTTAAATTACGGAAATTTAATCCATCAAATCCATCAAATTGATTCAGAAGCATTTATTATCACCTCAAATGTTGTTAAAGTCCATGGCGGTCGCTGGGGAATGTAATTATAAGGAAGCCCTTGCAAAAATCTCTTTTTTAAAATATAATCATCAGCAGGAGAACTTGGAACGTTCCAAATAAAGCTGATGGAGGAAAAATTATGACCAAATGGTGGCAAAAAGCAGTTGTTTATCAAGTTTATCCACGAAGCTTTCAAGATAGCAATGGTGATGGAATTGGTGATTTACCAGGAATTATTCGACGCCTTCCTTATATCAAAAAACTAGGAGTTGATGTAATTTGGCTAAATCCAATTTACAAAACTTCCAATGTTGATGGAGGTTACGATATTTCGGATTATCAGGCGATCAATCCAGATTTCGGCACAATGGCTGACTTTAAGAAATTATTAGTCAAAGCACATCAAATAGGACTTAAGATCATGCTCGACTTAGTTGTTAATCATAGCTCCTCAGAACATAAATGGTTTATCGAATCACGTCAAAGCAAGGATAATCCTTATCGCGACTTTTATATCTGGCGTGATCCAGTTGATGGACACGAACCAAATAACTGGGGATCATTCTTTTCTGGCCCTGCTTGGACCTATGATACAAAAACTAAGCAGTATTACTTACACTTATTTGCTAAAGAACAACCCGATTTAAATTGGACGAATCCACAAGTTCGCCAAGCGGTGTTTGAGATGATGAATTGGTGGGCTAAACAAGGAATTGATGGCTTCAGAATGGACGTTATTTCCTTGCTTTCTAAACCAAAAGGGCTCCCTGACGGCCCGCAAGCTCCAAATGCTCCTTACGGTGATGGTGGCTCATTAGTCGCTAACGGAAAGCATGAACACGAATACTTGCAAGAAATGAATCAGCAGGTCTTAAGCAAATATGATTGGATCACTGTTGGCGAAACGGCTGGCGTAACGATTGAACAAGCTGCTAAATACGCTAATCTTGATGGTAGTGAGCTAAATATGGTTTTTCAATTTGAGCATATGGGATTAGATAGTAATCGTGATCCGCGTTTAGGAAAATGGAGTGATCGAAAAGCCACCTTAACTGATTTGCGAACTAATTTGACTAAATGGCAGCAAAAATTAGCTAACCGTGCTTGGAACAGTCTTTATTGGAATAATCATGATCAGCCACGAGTCGTTTCTCGTTTTGGGAATGATTCACCACAATATCGTGTTTTAGCTGCTAAAATGTTAGCAGCTATGTTACATTGTATGCAAGGTACACCTTATATTTATCAAGGTGAAGAACTTGGCATGACCAACACTCATTTCGCAACTCTTAACGATGTCGTTGACGTTGAAGCACGCAATGCTTACCATGAATTAGTTGAACAAGAAAAAATTATTTCTGGTCAGAAATTGTTGAGCTATTTTGACGCTAAATCTCGTGATAATGCCCGGACACCGATGCAGTGGAATAACCAAAAAAATGCCGGTTTTTCCAATAACAAACCCTGGATGCAGGTAAATCCAAATTATCAACAGATTAATGCGGCGGCGGCTTTAGCTGACCCAAATTCCATTTTTTATTTTTACCAACAATTGATCAAATTGCGTCATAACTTAGCAGTCATTACTGATGGTGATTTTCAACTAGTTAAAGATAATACTAAAGATCCCGATGTTTTTGCTTACACTCGTCGTAACTCCGATCAGCAATTATTAGTGATCTGCAACTTTACTGATCAAATACTAAAGCGTCATTATTCGCCTGCTCCCGGCTCAAAACTGATTGTTCAAAACTATCAGGGTGAGATGACATCTACTTTACGACCTTATGAAACTCGAGTTTATTTGACTGTTTTAGGAACAACCAATAATGACTGATATAAATGATGTTGCAAAATTAGCCGGAGTTTCGCGCGGATCAGTCTCAAATTATTTAAACGGAGCAAAAATGCGGCCAACAACACGTGCTAAAATTGGCTCTGCTATTGAACAGCTTCATTACTTGCCTAATGGTACCGCTCAAGCTTTAAAAAGGCGACAAACTAACTACATTGTTTTAATCTTGCCTAAAATTACAACGCCTTTCTTTGCCAAATTAACAGAACAAATTCAACTTGAAGCTAAGAAAAGACAATTAAAACTCATTCTATGTATTTCTGGCAGTCAAGCAAAAAACGAACTTGAGTATTTACAAATGGCACAAGTTCAAAAAGTTGCCGGCATCATTACAATGTCATATTCAGATATCACGCCTTGGCTGAATGTTAAGATTCCGTTGATCACTTTGGAACATCGACTAACTGAAGAGGTGCCATTGATCTCAGCTGATAACTACGCTGGCGGCAAGTTATCAGCAAACAAGCTAATTGCTACAGGTTGCCAAAAATTAGCCTTTGTCGGTTATCAACCACTTGAAAATTCTGCCTTTCAACGTTACCAGGGATTCCTTGATCAATGCTTGCAGCAAAATATTATTTGTGAAAAGATTCTGTTGCCGACCCAAACTAATACTAGTTTTTTGGACAAATGGCTGAAACTTAATTTTGATTCAACTAACTCTAAATATGATGGAATTTTTGCGGTTTCTGATGCGCTAGCTCTACAAATTTGGCTTGGATTGCAACAGCGACAGGTTATGGTGCCACAAAATGTCCAACTGATTGGTTTTGACGGTGTACCTGCTTATTCAAATGCTCAATTGCATCTTTCTTCGATCAAACAACCTGTTGAACGAATGGCACAAGCTGCTGTCGTCGCTCTCGTCAGCTTGATTAATGGTCAAACACCGCCTTCACCGCAGATTTTACCTGTTAATTTTCATCCTGGATTAACTACCAAATAAAATTTATTTCGTCAAAAAAGTCGCTAATCAACTGATTAACGACTTTTATTTGTCTACTTAAACTTTTAATCTCGCTTGATCAACGAAACCAAGTAGGCTGCAAAACCACTCGTTGACAACTCAACGGCATCTGGCAAAGCTTTAGCAAAATCAACCGTGACATGCTGATCAGCGATTGCTTGACTAACTGCTTTTTTTATTAAATCAGCCACTTGTTGCCATCCAAGATACTCAAACATCATGACCCCAGATAAAATCATCGAGGTCGGATTTAATTTATTTTGTCCAGCAAACTGTGGCGCAGTCCCATGCGTGGCCTCAAAAATTGCTCGTTTTGTTTGATAGTTGATATTAGCTCCCGGAGCAATCCCAATTCCTCCAACCTGAGCTGCTAAAGCATCAGAAATATAATCACCATTCAAATTCAAAGTTGCCACCACATCAAAATTTTCGGGATGCAATAAAGATTGCTGGAAGAAATTATCGGCTATTAGGTCATTAACGATGATTTTCCCTGTTTTAACTGCTTTTGCCTGAACTGCTTGGGCTTCATCGTACCCAGCCTGCCGCAACACGTTGGTATACTCTTCCATAGTAAAGACTTGATCATCGAATTCCTGAGCTGCCTGATACCCCCAAGCTTTAAAACCACCTTCTGTTTTTTTCATAATATTGCCTTTATGAACAAGTGTGACAGTCTGCAAATGGTGATCAATCGCATACTGAATGGCAGCCTTAACTAAACGTTTTGAACCTTCACTTGAAACGGGTTTGATCGCAAAAGCTGAAGTATTTGGGAAACGGACTTTTTCAAATTGACGATATTTTTTTAAAAGGGCTAATAACTCATCAGCCGCGGGTGTTTGTGCAGCAAAATCGATTCCAGCATAAATGTCTTCAGTATTTTCCCGAAAAACGGTGATGGAAACTTTTCCCGGATATTTGACCGGAGATGGACTGCCAGCAAAATACTCGACCGGCCGGACACAGGCAAATAAGTCAAGTTTCTGTCTTAAAGTTACATTTAAAGAACGATGTCCCTTGCCAATTGGCGTTGTCAGTGGTCCCTTGATTGAAACCAGATATTTTTTTAATGCTGTTACCGTTTCAGCTGGCAGCCATTCTCCTGTTTGATCATAAGCTGCCTGACCAGCTAAATATTGCTTCCAAACCACTTGCTTAGTTCCTTGGTATGCTTTGGCAACTGCAGCGTCAAAAACTTGTTTAGCTGCCGCCCAAATTTCCGGCCCGATTCCATCTCCAGCAATAAAAGGAATAATTGGAAAATTTGGCACTTGTAATTGATCTTGTTGAAGTGAAATTTTTTCTGGCTTTGCCACTGTTGATTCCTCCTTGTATTATATGTTTACAAGTTACACATCTTTTACTAAAGATACTTGTTTTTTGAACACCACATGTTAGTCTTTAATTTCAATTTATTTTTTCTGATAATGACGGTTTTTTGGCCCAACATATTCAGAAGACGGACGGATTAAAATATTTTCTTGACGCTGTTCCATAATATGTGCCAACCAGCCAACCGTCCGGCAAGCAGCAAAAATCGTTGTATAGGTTTCTTTTTTTAGACCAATACAGTGATAAATCAAAGCAGTATAGTAATCAACATTTGGATGCAGTTCATAGTTTTCTAACATATAAGCTGCTAATTGCTGCTGAATTCGATAATAATCTTGATTATCAGTTTCTTCTGCCAGTTTTTTGGCAATTTTTTTCAAAATAAAAGCACGGGGATCACCATTTTTATAAATTCGATGACCAAATCCCATAATTTTACGTTTTTGAGCCACTTGATTATTAATATATTCAACCGGCTTTAACTGTTGATTTTTGATTTCCTGCAGCATTTCAAAAACTCTTTCATTAGCACCACCATGCAGTGGACCTTTCAAAGCACAGACTGCCGCCGTCAAACAAGAATAATAATCCGATAAGGTCGAAGCCACCACTCGTGCTGTAAAAGTCGATGCGTTAAATTCATGATCGGCATGCAAAATCATCACCGTCGAGAACATTCGCGCAAGTTCAGTCGATGGCCGTTTGCCAGTCATCATATAAAGAAAATTTTCCACAACACTCAATTGAGGATCAGCATCGATCAGCGGTTCATTATCTCGAATCCGAATAATTGCTGCAATTGCCGTTAACATTTTTGAAAGGATCTTAGGTGGCTCATCATGTTCAACATCGTTTGTTGTTCCCAACAGTGAAGTTGTTGTCCGCAGAATACTCATTGGATGCTGCGGTTCTTTAGCTATATATAATAGTAATCTGATCGTTTCTGCTGGTAAAACCATTTTATCAACTAATTGTTGCCGAAATTTTTTTAGTTCCTGCTGATTAGGCAGTTGCTTGTACCATAAGAGAAAAACAACTTCCTCAAATGACGCATTAGCAATTTCCTCAATCGGATAACCCACATAAGTCAGGTGTGCATTAGCCGTCGAACTGATTTTTGTTTGGTCAACAACAACTCCGTCTAAACCTTTTTGACAATCCATTAAGTTCCCTCCTCAGAAATAAATTAATTCTCCGCCATTTTCTTGGTTAAGACATATGGCAAAATTCCTTGTGACTGATAGTACTGATTGTCGATCGGTGCATCAAACCGAACCTGTACATCAAATTCAACTTGATGCTTTTGATTCTGAGCTTTAATATGAGCAGTTTGTCCAGCTAATTCGATGGTAAACGTTTCACTGCCGTCCAATTCCAAACTGGCAGCGTTTTGACCTGGCAAATACTGCAATGGCAGCACACCCATCATAACTAGATTTGAGCGATGGATTCGTTCAAAACTTTCAGCAATTACCGCCTTGACGCCTAGCATTTGAACACCCTTCGCTGCCCAATCACGAGATGAACCCATTCCATAATCTTTACCAGCTAAAATAACCGTTCCAACCTTCTGTTTTTTGTAATTCATTGCTGCAGCATAAATGGTCGTTTCTTGGCCAGTCAGCCAAGATTTAGTAAAACCGCCATGTTTTTGCGGCGTAAGTTGATTTTGCAACCGAATATTAGCTAGGGTTCCTCGAATCATTACTTGATGGTTCCCGCGTCGTGAACCATAAGAATTAAAATCTTCAGGTTTTACACCACAACTCAATAAATATTGACCAGCTGGAGTATCCTGACCAATAAAACCAGCTGGTGAAATATGATCCGTGGTAATTGAATCACCCAACTTAGCTAACACTCTTAAACCAGTTAGCTGCTTTGCTTGTTGCTCAAATAACGGCGGTAAAGCTAAATAAGTTGAACTTTGATTCCAATGATAAGTCACAGATTTTGTGACTGGTAAAGCATTCCAAGTTGCATTTTGTTCAAAAATATTTTGATAATTAGCTGAAAATAATTCAGGCTTAACATAATCATGAATTGTTTTAGTAACCTCTTCAACCGCTGGCCAAAGATCCTTTAGATAAACTGGTTTGCCAGCCTGATCTTGACCAAGTTTTTCTTTAGTCAAATCAATATCTAAGGTCCCAGCTAAAGCATAAGCAACTACCAAGGGTGGAGAAGCTAAATAAGTATCTTTGATCAAAGGGTTAACGCGCCCTTCAAAATTACGATTACCACTTTCGATCGCAGCTAAAGGATAGTTAGTTTGTGCAATGACTTCTTGAACACCGGGATTTAATTTACCTGAATTGCCGATGCAAGTCGTACAACCATAGCCGACAATATTAAAGCCTAACTGATCCAAGTAAGGTTGAAGACGTGAAGCTTTGAGATAATCAGCTACAACGCGCGAGCCCGGAGCAAAAGAGGTCTTAACATACGCTGGAATCTTGAGCCCCTTTTGAATAGCTTTTTTCGCAATCAAAGCTGCTGTTATTAAAATTTCTGGATTTGATGTATTGGTACAACTAGTAATTGCTGCAATTCCTAAAGCACCAGGCTGCAAAGCAAATTTTTGTCCATTAACCTCTACTTGACAATCCGGCAGGTCATAACCAGCAAAATACTTTGGCAATTGAGCTAAAGTCACTAAGTCTTGCGGACGTTTTGGTCCAGCAACACTACTTTTAACGGTTCCCAGATCTAATTCAACGTTTTCAGAGTAATGTCGCTGATCATCTTCTGCTTGCTGATAAAACAAGTGATTAGCCTGAGCATACGTTTTGATCAGCTGAATCTGGTCAGCTGAGCGATCAGTTAACTTCAAATAGGCTAACGTTTGCTCATCAATCGGGAAAAAGCCGCACGTTGCACCATATTCCGGTGCCATATTAGAAATAGTTGCCCGATTTGCTAAAGGCAAGTTCTGCAAACCTGGACCATAAAACTCAACAAATTTACCAACAACATTGTGCTGACGCAACAAATGAGTCAAGGTCAAAGCCAAATCAGTTGCCGTTGCCGTTGCTGGCAATTCACCGGTTAACCGAACTCCAACTACTCGTGGCATTGGAAAATATGATTCTTGTCCCAACATGCTGGCTTCAGCTTCAATTCCACCAACACCCCAGCCTAAAACACCCAAGGCATTGATCATTGTTGTATGCGAATCGGTTCCAACCAAAGTATCAGGAAACAAGACTGGTACTGGAGCGTGGCTGAAACGAACAACTGACGATAAATATTCTAGATTTACTTGGTGAATAATTCCGGTATCAGGCGGAATAACGGTCAAATTTGAAAAACTAGCTTGGGCCCACTTTAAAAAAGTATACCTTTCTCGATTACGTTTAAATTCTTGTTCAATATTATATTCAAATGCTGTTGGTGTTCCAGCCATGTCAACTTGAACTGAATGATCAATAATTAAATGAACCGGTACATCAGGATTAATTGTCGCCGGATCTCCCCCTTGCTGTTTAACAGCTTCGCGCATTGCTGCTAAATCGACTAAAGCAGGAACTCCTGTGAAATCTTGTAAAACTACTCGTTCAGGCTTATAAGGCACATCATGATCATGTTGTTGATCCCAATCAATGAATGCCGGTAAAAATTTCTTTAAATCAGTCCGATCCTGACTGTGACGTAAAGTTAGCTCTAATAAAATTCTAATCGAGTATGGCAGACTAGCTACATTCTGATCCTGATCAGCCAAAAAGCCAGCAATATCAAAATATGAATATTCTTTTTGTCCGATTGTTAATTGTCGCTGATAATCTGGATTTGTAGTCATTTGCTAAAACATCTCCATTCATCACCATGTCATGAATTTTTAAATTTTCTAACATGGTCTAATTTCTAATCATTCTAACATACTTCTAATCGACTGCAAATTACACCTAATGTTAAGTCTTACTAAAAACTATTCTTTTCAAATAAAAACTGTAAATATTTCTATTTTTATAATTAAGTAAGCGGATACAAATTTGTAAACAAAAAAATATTGCTTTTTTACCTTTCAAGTTTTTGATCTTTGATCTGGCTTGAAAGCTTTAGCAATATCGGTAAAATAAATTTATTTTTGTTGATCGGACTTTAGCATTTGCGCACACAATCGGTGACTCAAGCAAATGTTTTTCTGTTTAAGCTTGGTTGAAGTTTTTGATTCCACAGCTTGAATAAATGATTTTACCATTTGATAAAACCCACAAATTTCAACTGGTTCTGACCATTTTTTGGAAGTGCTAACCTGTTTGATCAATTGATTTTGAATTTCTAATTCCTGTAAATCATTTAAAATATAATGTCCACGCTCACTAGTTAACTGGATTTGCTCATCATCAGCATTTGAATGAACATCTAGCGCTAACCAAGCAGTTGAATGCTCAGTTTCCAACTGCATAACAGCAGTATCCAGTATCCCATTTTGTTCCTTGATTTGACTATTGACCTGTTTAATGGGTTCATCAATTAGATAAATTGCCGTATCAATCAAATGAATAAAAACTTCATCAATCGCAGTAGCTGTTGTCAGCTTTAAGTCACTATAATTTTTAGTTATCATCAATAACCTTTTATGCTCGACTTGCTTAAGATCGTCTACTAAAGGAGCAAATCGGCGATTAAAACCCAACATTAAAATTTGGCGATGATTTAACGCCAAGTTTTGTAACTGACGCAACTCAGTCAAAGATTCACCCACCGGCCGATCAATAAAAACATGAACGCCATTTTCCAAACATTTTCTAGCTAATTCAAAATGAGCCGGTGTTGAACCATGAATAAAACAAGCATCAATTCCTAAATCCAGTAATTGTTGTAAATTATGGTATAAATGACTTAAACGATATTTTTGCATCAATGTTTGTTCAATTTTTTCATCCTGAACTGCAAAATAAAAATCACCTGAGTCGCGCATTGAAAAGTATAATGGCAAATATTCCTTCAAAGCCCGTTTTTCAATTCCAACTACTCCAAATTTCATCTATTCGTCTCCCTTAGCAATTTTACAAACAAACTATCTGAGAACAATTTAAAACACTTTGAGAAAATTGTCCATAAAAACTCAGCAGCTGAAACCATTCAGATTTGCTTTAGCTGCTGAATTTCATTAAAGACATTCATGGATTCTTTTGACTAGATATTGATTTTCTTCTGGCTTGCCGATCGTAATCCGAACATCTGTCGGTAAATTCCAGCCGCTCGCTGGTCGAATAATGACACCTTTTTCCATTAAACGGGTCGCCAATTGTTCCGATGTCCCAAACTTCTGAGGAATCTTGGTTAAAATAAAATTAGCCTGTGAAGTTAAGGATCTAAAACCTAGCTGCTTTAACTGGTGAAGTAAACCGGAGCGTTGCGCCAAAATTAGTTTTTTTACTTTTTGAGCTTCTGGTTGATCTTTCGTCAAAGTTGCTAAAGCTGCAAATAATCCGGTTCGATTAACACAAAAAGGCTCTGTGATTGTATTATACATTTTGACGACTGAAGAATCAGCTACCAGATAACCCACGCGTGCTCCCGCTAATCCAAAAAATTTTGAAAAGGTTCGAATAATAATAACCTTTTTGTGCATTATTTTTGAAACTAAATCTGGCCGCATACCATCTTCAATAAAATCTGCATAAGCCTCATCAACAACTACCCAGACATCATCTGCTACTTGATCGATTAACTCTTCAACTTCGGCTGGCTGATTGATCAAACCTGTCGGATTATTCGGATTGCAAAGCCAGATCAGCTTAGTTTGCGATGTAATTTTGCTCTTAAAATCAGCTAAATTAAAGGATAAATCAGCTTGTGCCTTGACCGGAATAACTTTTGCACCCATTAAACGTGATACTTCGCGATATAAACGATAGGTTGGCTCACCAATTAAAACCTCATCACCTTCATCTAATAATAAACGAGCAACTGTTTCAATCACGTTGCCTGCTCCACTGCCTAAAGCAACATTTTCGGCCTTTACCTGATTTGCCTTAGCTAATTGTGCTGTCAAAGCCCGATATTCATCTTCCGGATAGCGATTTAAATACTTAGTACTCGCAACAATCGCTTGACGCGCATGTTGATAAGGTCCGTAAGGATTTTCATTAGAACCTAACTTGACGACAAAGTCCAATCCATAACGTTTTAAAACTGTTGCCTCGCTTTCACCAGGCAAATACGGTTGACAATCAATAGCATACCTTCTAAAATCAAAATTTTTAATCAAATATCTTCACCCTTTAGACTTAAAGACTAGCAGCAATACTTTCATCAAGGATCTTAAGAGCTTGTTGCAATTGATTCTTTTCAACAGTTAGTGGCGGAATAAATCGAATCACATTATGCTCAACACCGCAATTTAATAAAATCAATTTACGTTTTAAGGCTTCTTGTCTAATCTTAGCAACCAATTCAGTTAACGGTCGCTTTTCGTCAACTGACCGGAACTCCGCCCCAATCATTAGACCCAATCCCCGAACACTGCTGATCATTGGATATTTTTGCTGCAACTGGCGCAAGCCTTGCTTAAATAGTTCACCTTTTTGGCGAACGGTCATTAAGAATTCTTCGTTTATTAAATCTAAGACTGCCACTCCCGCAGCACAAGCAAGTGGATTCCCGCCAAATGTGCCACCATGAGCTCCTGGCAGCCATTGATCCATGTATTCAATCTTGCCTAGCACAGCACTCAAAGGTAAACCATTAGCAATTCCCTTGGCAGCGGTCAAAATATCCGGTTCAATGTCATAATAGTCTTTAGCAAACAAGTAGCCGGTTCGCCCATAACCAGATTGAATTTCGTCAAAAATCAGCATTATCCCGTATTGATCGCAAATTCGACGTAACTCGGCTAAAAAAGATTTAGGAGCTGGTAAATAGCCGCCTTCACCCTGAACCGGTTCAACAATAATGCAAGCCGTCTGTTGTGGAGTTAAAAGATTAGTAAATAATTGTTTCAACTGGTCCAAGCAACGTTGAACTTCCTGCTGTTCATTCAGTTCAGAATTATCAATGTCTGGAAAATCAACATGATAAACTGGCGGTAAAACACCTTCGTAATTCTGCCGATAACCAGCATTCGAAGCTGTCAAAGCTGTTGTCAACAAAGTCCGGCCATGAAATGAACGAGAAAAAGCAATAATTCCATTACGCTTAGTCACACTCAAGGCCAGTTTGACGGCTCCTTCATTAGCTTCAGCACCACTGTTGGAAAAATAGACCTTATAACCCTTGCCCACACGCTTAGTCAGCTTTTCTGCCAATTGAATGTAAGAAGGATAATAAACTACATTATGCCCACCATGAATCAACTGCTGCAATTGTTCTTCAATCGCAGCCACAATTTTAGGATGATTATGCCCGCAGTTGACAACCCCAACTCCTGCAGCAAAATCCAAGTATTGTTGACCATCTTCACCCAGCAAATAAGTTCCTCGACCCTTAGTAACACCCAGTTTAGTTGCGCGAGCAGCCACCGGTGGCAGAACTGCCAAAGATCTTTCATACAAAGTTTTCATTCTCACCGTCTCCTAAATCAACTTTGATCTTACATAACCTTCGAAATGAACTCTTTAGTTCGCGGATTATCTGTTTCCTTAAAAATATATGCTGGACTGCCGCTATCAGCAATTTGACCCTGATCCATAAATAAGACTTTGTCAGCCACTTCTTGAGCAAAGCCCATTTCATGCGTAACAATAATCATGGTCATCCCTTCCGCAGCCAGTTTTTCCATAACCTGCAAAACATCGCCAACCATTTCTGGATCTAACGCTGAAGTCGGTTCATCAAACAACATCACTTCTGGATCCATCGCCAGTGCGCGAGCAATTGCTACCCGTTGTTGCTGTCCACCAGAAAGTGATTGCGGATAAGCATTGGCTTTGTCTTTCAAACCAACTTGTTCCAACAAACCAAGCGCCTTCTCTTTTGCAGCCTGCGGTGATGCAATCTTTAATTTGATTGGTGCAAAAGTAATATTTTCCAAGACTGTCTTATGTGGGAAAAGATTGAACTGCTGAAAAACCATTCCCATTTTTTGTCGCAAGGAACGTAATTTTTCTTTACTAGCAGTGCTAAGATCCTGGTTTTCAAAGATTACTTGTCCTGAAAAGTCTTCCAATCGATTCAAGCAACGCAACAATGTACTTTTTCCGCCGCCAGAAGGCCCAATCAAAACGACTTTTTCGCTCTTTTTAACGGTGAACGAGATGTCTTTTAAAACAACATTTTGTCCGTATGCTTTCTTTAAATTTTTGACTTCGATAATATTTGGCCCAACTGTCATCTTATTAAACACCCCTTAATTGCTTTGGACATATTTGCGGCCCATTTTTTTCTCAATGATCTGCATTAACTGCGACAACAGGAATGTCAGCACAAAATAAATTGCAGCAGCAACAATCAGCGGTGGTACAAAATTATATAGCGTCCCACCAATACCTAACGCTTGGGCAGTAACTTCTTGCACACCAATATAAAATAAAACCGATGACTCTTTGATCAGTGAAATAAATTCATTGCCCAAAGCTGGCAAAATATTGCGCACCGCTTGCGGCAAAACAATCGAAAACATCGTCGTTTTTTCGCTTAATCCTAATGATAAACCTGCTTCAGTCTGACCACGTGAAATCGAAATGATCCCTGAACGAAAAATTTCAGCTGTATAAGCACCAGAGTTAATCCCCAAGGCAATTGATCCGGGAATCACTCGATCCAGTCCTGAACCTAAAAACTGAATTTGAGGCACAGAAATTGCTTTTGATAAAGTATAATAAATCAACATAACTTGAATCATCGAAGGTGTCCCGCGAACGATTGCAATATAAACACGTGCAAGATACTCAAGAACCTTTAACTTTGAAAGCCGCATCATAACAAATAATAACCCTAGCAGAATACCAATCAGAATGCCAATGATCGAAATTAGAATCGTTTGGGCTGTTCCTTCAAGAAATACTGGATAATACTGCTTCATGAAACCAAACATGAACTTCCTCCTTAAAAATCAAACTTATTTGCCATACTTATCTTGCAAAACTTGTGCTTGTTTTAACATTTTATCCATTTTTCCACTATTTTGCAATTTTATTAAGACTTTATTAATTCTCTTAAGTAAAGCTTTATCAGACTTTCTGACTGCTATATTAACCGAGCGTTGATCCTTAGGAGTTGTTAATTTAACTTTAGCAATTGCATATTTATTAGGAAACTGTCTTAAATAATTATCAGCAATTTCATTTTCAACGACGACACCAGCTAATTTTCCTTGCGAAAGTTCAGTTGTTAAACTGGTCAAAACTGCTTCAGTAACAACATTTGCACCTTTGATCTGTTGTTTAGCAATTGACTCTTGCGTCGTTGTTTGCTGGGCACCGATCTGTTTGCCTTTTAATGAAGCAACTGTATTGTAAGTATTAGCATCCTTTTTTTGAACCAACAAAACATTTTTTACGGTGTAATATGATCGCGAAAAAGCCACTACTTTGCGCCGCTGCTTAGTTGAAACCATACCAGCTAAAATCAGATCAACTTTATTATTTTTTAATTCCGAAATCAGTGAGGGAAATTCTGTATTTTCAATTTTTAATTTGACGCCTAAATTATCAGCAATTTCTTTGGCAATCAGCATGTCGTAACCAACGATCTTCTTTTGCCCATTTTTAACAATTGGAAATTCAAATGGTGCATAATCTGCTGAAGTTCCAACAGTAATTGTTTTTTTATTCTGAATTTTTTTGACACTATTATCTTTGCTGCTGCTTGAACAACCAGCTAAAACTAAACTGGCAATTAAACTAGTTCCCACAATTGCTAAAGCTTTTTTCCATCCCTTTTTCATAGCTTGATCCTCCCGTTATCCGCGGCTCAGTGGATAAGTCATGCAGTGTGGCCCCCCACCTGCTTTAAGTGTTTCTGTAATATCCAATTCAATGACATCGATCCCATGAGCCTCCAATTGACGATTGACAGTTTTGTTTTGTGCTAATGACAAAACTCGTTTTTCTCCAAGACTTTCTAAATTACAACCATGTTTAAAAATAGCTGCTTCTTTCACTGGGATAATTTCAATCTCCATTCGATTAAGCAAATGTAAGAAATCAGCTGGTAAACCTTGGCGATATGCGACCGCTAAATGATCTGCAACTAAATTGAAACACATATCTAAATGTAAGTAGCGAGAATCTGCCGGTACCGGATAAACTTGATAACCATACTTGGCTAATCCAGCTCGGACCTCAGAAAAGCCTTCTTGGTCTGTCCGAGCAATCATTCCCAAAGCAACTGTTTTTTCATTTAAAAAAGCAAAATCACCTCCTTCAAAAAAGCCATTTTTAACTTCAACAATTTTAGGAATTCCCAGTTCAGCCATCTTTTTTTCATACGCTTGGCGTTCAGAAAAACGCAAACTTTCTTTAAAGCGTCCTAAAATATAGCCTTCTTTAACACAACCGCCAAAATCACGGGCAAAAACCGAATTTGTCATTGACGAATCAGCAGTCAACTCTTCAACTTCAACCCCTGCTTCCACATATGCATCCAGCAATTGCTGATACTCAATCAACAGTTTTGACTGATTTAATGGTCGATCGGCATATTTTTTTGAAATTTCGTTAATCGGTGCGGCCATTTGCAAAAAGGTCGGTGGACAGGTCAAGACACGGTTTAATTTACTAGTTCCATCTTTAACAAACATTTGATCACTCCTTAGTTGCTTGCCAAATCTGCTGAGAAAATTCGCGAATCAAGCACGGTAAGGCGTTAAATGAATATGGTTTATAAACTCTTTCTTTCCAAGTATGGGCACCTTTTCCATAGACACCAATATCTACAGCTGGAATTGCTAGCTCACGCATCTGATCAAAGGGCAGCGGATAAATTTGTTCAGCCAGCGGAAAGTTTGCTTGCAATCGGCTCAACTCTTTGCTGGTTTCATCAATTGCTAAATAACTGCTGTCGGATAAATAAGGGAAAAATTCCTTAAGTTCAATTTCAGTCTGATTTTGCGACCGTTTTAAAACCTTGACTAATTGTTGATAAACCACAGTTGTTTTTTTAACACTGTTGTGCGGACAAAATGGCGGTTCAATAAATAACACAACTTTTGCTTGATTATCATTGAGATGCTGATCTAAAAAGTCAATCAATTTAAACCCGACTTGGCGGCGATCAAATTGATCCGCTTGCTGAGAAAACTCTGCAACTAAAGCCGCCGTATTCAGTCCTTTTGTTTTTAAGTAAGCCAAATACTCCGCAAAGGTGTAAACAAAAAGCTGCTTATGTTCCGCAACTGCCGGCATGCCTAATGTAGAAAAAAACTTTTGTTGCCGCACTGTCAGCTTTTTTAGTAGTTGTCGACAAGCTTCCTCAATTGCATCCCTGAATAATTCCAAAGTATCAGCAGCCGGACGTTGGTAAGTAAAGGTATTGAAATACATTTCAGTTACTTTCGCAGTTTGAACATTATAAAAATCTTTTTGATCCCTTAGCTGTAAACATGAGGATGGTAAAACTTCCTCATTAGGAATCTGCTCAACGAATTGAGGATTATTGTTTAGCAACAAATTGATTTGACTAGCAATTAAGGTTGAATCGATACCTGAATAAGTATTTCCAACATGGGTTTCAATTCCCTTGATATAACAACAAGTTAGCATCTTGCCTGCCGCTCCGTAATAAACATATTTGTTTTTATCCCCAGCATATTTCGGACTGTTAAAATCTGTATTAATGGCAGTCACATACTTCAAATTTTGCTCGACTTGCAAACGATGCAGCTCACTCAAACCAGTAATCACCCCACTGTGATCATTTTCCTCAACACAGTTTCCCATGAACAAAAGATTACCGCCAAGTTCAGCTGGATGTTCGCTATAATACAACAAATTGACTAAATTAACTGCATCACCACTTTTCATATCCAAAGCACCACGTCCAAACAACCAGTCGCCTGACTGAGCGTCAGCTTGTACTTCATGATCCGCTTGATAAGTTGCAAAATATGCCTGCAAAGCTGTTGGATCAAAGGCTGAAGCTTCAAGGGCACCAAAATCCTGAATTCCGACAGTATCAAAATGGGAATGGTAAATAATCGTCTGGCGGCAGTCCGGTTTTTTTAACAACGCAAAAACATTTTTGCGGCCTAGCTGATCATGTGGCAAGGATTGTGTCCAAACCCAGGCTGGATGCTGCTGAAAGACTGGAAAACTTCGCAAAATCTTTACCAATTCATCTGCTAAATCAATTTCACCAGTTGTACCGTTAACACTACCAATTGAAACTAAATGCCGTGTCAATAATTCAATTTGCTTTGCTTGTGGCAAAGAATGTAATTGCTGATACATGAATTGATCCCTTCGACTTTCTTTAAATTTAGTCGAATTATAGTTTATGCAAAAGCTAATGTCAATTTATATAACATAACCCCAAAAGCTTGTTTTTTAGCTCTTTCAAATGGATTATTGCTTAAATATTTCGTATTTAAATAAAAAACCGCTTTCTTATTTGAAAAAGTCAGCCTACTGGATGTATATTTCTTCTAACATGGTTTGCAAGTTATTCAAAAACAACTTTTTCTTCGTCCCAAATTATTAATTCTTAATTTTTTAGCCTACGAAATCCAAGATAAGCAAAGCAAAAAAAGCTGTGATCAAACCTATGCTGATCACAACTTTTAGAAGCTCTTTAGTTCTTAAAAATTATTATTTATTTTGCTGATGCTGCAGTTGATACATTTTAATGTATTGTCCGTGTAATTCTAGTAATTGCTGATGAGTTCCACGTTCAACAATTTGACCATGATCCAAGACTAAAATCAAATCAGCATCTTCAATGGTCGATAAACGGTGGGCCACGATGATTGTTGTTCGATTTTTTCGCATTTTAGCTAGACTTTTTTGGATCAGTTTTTCAGTTTGCGTATCTAAATTGGCAGTTGCTTCATCGAGAATTAATATTTTAGGATCCCTGACAATTGTTCGCGCAAATGCCAGCAGTTGACGTTGCCCTGCTGAATAAGTCATTCCTCTTTCGGAAACTTGCTGATGATAAGTTTCTGGAAGGTCTGCAATAAATTTGTCCGCTTGAACAAATTCAGCGGCTTGCTTAATTTGCAAATCCGTCATTTTTTGATCAAACATGCGAATATTTGAAGCAATATCTCCATAAAATAGATATGGTTCTTGCAAAACTAAACCCAATTTTTTTCGCAGTTCCTGTTGACGATATTCTCGAATATCGTGACCATCGATTTCAATTGATCCTTTTTGAAATTCATAAAACCGCATTAAAGTATTAATTGTTGAACTTTTACCACTCCCAGTATGACCCCACAAAAGCAATTGTCTGTCCAGGATAAGCAACAAATGAAATATCTTTTAAGATTGGCTTGCCAGGTTGATAGGCAAACCAGACATGCTTAAATTCAATTTTCCCACTGGTAATTTTGAAAGTTGACTTTTCATTTTGAGTTGGAATTTTAAGCGGTTCATCAATTATTTTAATAATTCGACTGCCGGCAACCATTCCGTCTTGAAAAAACGTCAAATAATTCATTACATCGCTCATCGGATTAAAAAAGGCTTGTAAATAGGAAATAAAGGCATAGATCAAGCCAGCCTGAACAAAAATAGCTTGACTTTTAAAGCCAAAATGAGCTAGAGTCATTCCTTCAGCTAATAGAAACATTAATGTTACCACTGGATAAAGCAACAAAGATTCAACTTTAATCATCGATAAGCGGCTTTGAAAATATTTCTGATTAGTCTTTTCAAAATCTCTTTGAATTCGAGCTTGCTGCCGAAATTGCTGAATTATGTTGATTCCAATCAGATCTTCATTGAGTTTAGCATTCAAGCGGCTTAGTAATTCACGCATTTGCCGATATATTTTTGAACTAAATTTTTGATAATAAATGATTACTAAACATAATATTGGCAAAAATAATAGAACCCAACTGGTCAATGCCTTATCGGTCAGCCACATCGCAATCACCGCTGAAATAATTGAAAAACTGGCTACCAATAACGATAAAAACAGCATCCAAAAATTATACAGTGTTTTAGTATCATTAGTAACTCGTGAAATAATGGCCCCAGCAGGTGTCTGATCAAAAAATGTCATTCCAATCTGCTGCAGTTTAGCAAATAAATCAACCCTGATCTTTTCTAGCGAACGCTCCGCCCCCATTGAATAAGAAAATGATTGCATAAATTGTAAACATGCCTTCAACAAGGTTCCTAAAAAATACAAGCCCGCAAAGGCTAATAAGATCTGTAAACCAGTAGATTTATTAGTTAAAACATGGTCCATATAAAATTGCAGCAGCCGTGGCAGTAGCACATTCAAAACGCTTAAACCAGCAGCTGCTAGGATGGCAATCACAAATTGACATTTAAATTGTAAAGCATATGGCAGTAATCTTTTAATGATCAGCCACTGCTCCTTCAAAGTAAACGATTTGCTCCAAACTGACTTTTCTTTTTCAGTCACGACTTAGCACCTTCTTTTGCTGCATTTGAAATGTTTTTTGATACCAGCCAACTTGGCTGATCAATGCTTGATGCTGACCTTGCTGGACAATTCTTCCGTGATCCAAAACAATGATTTGGTCCGCAGCAGTAACACTGCTTAAACGGCTAGCAGCAATGATCGTTGTTTTGTTTTGCCGAACTGACTGTAAATTTTGCAAAATTTGCTGTTCAGTTTTAGCATCAACAGCCGAAAGTGCATCATCCAAGATCAATAATTCAGGATTTAATAAGATTGCTCGAGCGATCGATAAGCGCTGCTTTTGCCCACCTGACAGTGTAATTCCCTGTTCACCAACTTGCGTTTGAAAACCAGCTGGAAACGATAAAATATCAGCTTGTAAACCAGCCAACGAACTAGCCCTTTCAATTTCAGTTTGAGAAGCTGTCGGTTTAGCAAAACGAATATTGTCAGCAATTGACATTGAAAACAATAAACTAATTTGGGGAACATACCCAATCGCTGGCAAATAGCTATCTAATGAATAGTCGCGAATATCGACACCACCATAAGTGATTTTGCCATGATAATTATCAAACCTACGAACCAGCAATTGCAATAATGTGCTTTTTCCAGCACCGGTTGGACCAACTATTCCTAAAGTTTGACCATTTTTTAACTTAAAGGCAATATCAATCAATGCTGGTTGTTTGATCCGCAGATAACTAAACTCACTAATTGCAAATTGCAGTTCTCCTTGCGGCGGAGTTGCAATTGCTCCCTGCAATTCAGTAATTTGACTTTTGACCCTCAGCAGCCTCTCAATTCGATCATAACTGGCACTGCCAAGTTCAATTACGTTAAACAACCCGCCAATCGCAAACATCGGCCAAATCAAGTTGCCAATATAAGCAATAAAAGACACTAGTTGCCCAATTGAAATTGTTTGTTTTAAAACCATCATTCCACCAATGATGATCGTCATGACATAAGCTAAGCCAATAATCAAACTAGTCAGCGGATCGAAAAGCGCATCCAAGCGATAAGCTTTTTGATTGGTTCGAATTACTCCATTAACTTGTTTTTTAAAATCAGCTAAATCTTCTTTTTCCTGTCCGAGTGTACGAATTACTTGGATACCTTGAATACTTTCTTGCGTTTTGTTGTTGATCCTGGAAAAAGCAGCCTGTGAATCATCATAAGCTTGATGGATCTTACCACCTAATTTGCTTGATAACAATGTCAACAATGGCAATGGCAAAATCGCGATCAAAGTTAACCGCCAGTCCACAAGAAAAATCATCGCAGCTAAAGTTGTCCCCCCAGTAATTAAAGAATCAGCCAATGTTAAGATTCCAAAACCGGCTACTTCTTGAACCGCATTGACATCATTGGTTGCATGTGCCATTAAATCGCCGACCCGATGCTGTTGATAAAAATTTTCATCCATTTTTAAATAATGTTCCATCAACTGCGCACGCAACTTTTTTTCAAGCAGAGCTGCACTGCCCCAAATATACTTGCGCCACGAGAAACGACAAAGATATTGAAAAACCGCCACACTGATCAGTAACAACAGCCAAGCTAGCAAAGTAGTCGATTTCAACTGATGATGTTGGATCAAATCAATAATGATTCCAACAACTTTCGGCGGGATAACATTGGCCAAAGCTACCATTAATAAAAAAAAGATGCCCTTAAAATATGATTGCTTTTGTTCCTTGAAAAACCATGATAGTTTTTTAAAAATTGTCAATGCTTCTCATCTCCCTAATTGTCAATACATATAATTGAAATTATACACTAATAAATTAAAAATATCATTCCACATATTTTTCAATGCTTAAAGTAATCTTTTTAATTATAAGAAAACCTAATAATAATAAAAAAGTATGTTTTATTTAACATACTTGAATTTCCTGCTTATAATAGATTATTAAAGGATATTTATGCTATAAAAATCTTATTCTAACTTATGCTTATAATTGCTTTTGTTAAAAGCAAACTACTTTTTTTACTATGTAAGCTAAAAAGTTAAAAAAAAGATTTTTAAATGAGGAGGGTTAAAATTTGAAAAGAAACTTTTCAAGCTTTTCTAAGCAAAGCCCGGCAACCCATGCAAAGCGCAAAATGCGGATCATCGCCTGCATCGCAACGCTCGGTGGTTTGCTGTTTGGAATCGATACTGGTGTCATTAACGGTGCTTTGCCTTATATGGCAGCTCGATCTGAATTAAATCTTTCACCACTGCAGCAAGGTCTAACCACTAGCAGTTTAACACTTGGGGCGGCTCTTGGGGCGCTGATTGCCGGACAGCTTGCCGATCGCTATGGACGCAGAAAGCTGCTTTTTTATTTATCGTTCATTTTCTTAGGTGGGACATTTTGTTGTTCAATTGCTTCAAATGCGCTTAAATTGATTGTTTTTCGCTTCATTTTAGGTTTGGCCGTTGGTGGTGCATCAGGGATTGTGCCAACTTACCTTTCTGAAATTGCAACTGAGAAGCTCCGGGGACAGTTAGTCACCCAAAATGATTTGATGATCACGAGCGGTCAATTATTGGCTTTTATTGTCAATGCAATCATGGGAAATCTTTTGGTTAATACAAGTGGTATTTGGCGATGGATGATTGCGTTTGGCATGATTCCAGCAGTTTTATTACTAGTTGGTGTGTTCTTTATACCAGAATCACCCAGATGGCTCATTCAAAATCAGCAATTGCCAATGGCTACCAAAATATTATGTTCCTTGCGAGCCAATCAGGCACAAATCAAAACAGAAATCAGTGCAATCCAAAAAAGTCTTGCTCAGCAAAAGCAGCAACATTTTGATTGGCAATTATTGAAATCGCCCCTTGTGCGAAAAGCACTGTTAATTGGCATTGGGTTAGGCATCGTTCAGCAAATCATTGGGATCAACATAATTATGTATTATGGCACGACAATCTTGCTTAAAACTGGGCTCGATCATCACGCAGCTTTAATTGCCAATATTGGTAATGGTATCATTTCGGTAATTGCTGCAGATATGGGTCTGCAGTTAATGGGACGCTGGTCGCGGCGCAAAATGCTATTAAACGGCATTGGCATAACAACCTGTTCATTAGCAGCGATTACTTGGTGTTCAATTCAGCTCAGCAATTTAAAAATTTTCCCTTTTTTAATTATTGGCCTTTCAATGATCTTCTTGTTCTTTTTCCAAAGTTTAGTTTCCCCTACAACTTGGGTCGTAATGTCAGAAATCTTTCCCCAACCAATCAGAGGTGCTGGCATGGGGATCGCCACCTTTTGCTTATGGCTCGGTAATTTTTCAGTTGGTTTAGTTTTCCCAGTTTTGTTGAGTTCACTTGGTTTGGCAAAGACTTTTCTGATTTTTGTTTTAACCAATATCTTGGCGTTTATCTTTTGCGACCGGGTTGTTCCAGAAACTAATGGCAAATCATTGGAAAAAGTTCAATTTGAATTACGCAGACAAGCAAAAAAGAAAGCTTGATCGTTCATTTGTTCAATTCTAAAGTCAAAAATTTTTAAGGAGGAATTTAAAATGAAGATTACTTTGATCACACAATTTTTAGAGGGGCACGGCGGAACTGAACGAGTAATTTCTGAATTAGTCAATCATGATTTGAAAAATACTTATCAGGTTCTTGTTCCGGCTAGTGGCAAACCTGACTGGTTGCAATGGGTTCAGCGTTCAACGGGTTATATAGTTAAAATTTGTCAGCAAACTTCTCCTGCAGGACAAGTTGACTTCATTACCAAAAACATTCGGGTTTTTAAACCGAGAATAGTTTTAGGTCTTGAAGGGAAAGCCAATCGTCTAGCCTTTAAGATCCGACAAAGGTTTGCTTTACATTATAAAATCATTTCGTGGGGACATACTTCGATTTTAGAAACCAATTATTTTGCTAAGCAAGATCTGGTCTATTCAGACTATCATTTGGCTATTAGTTCCGGTATTCAACAACAATTGATCCATTTAGGTGTTAATCCAGAAAAAATTTTTTTAATCTACAATCCAGTTAATGTCCAACATTCAGAACTAATTCTACCGCCACAAGATCAAATTTTTCGACCGGTCTTTATTGGTCGGATCTTGTTAGATGGTCAAAAAAATCTGCGAATGCTCTTAGAAGCTTTAAAACTGCTAAAGCTCCCATGGCAAATTGACATTTTTGGGCAAGGTGTTGATTTGTCAGCTGCTAAAAGATTAGCAATCAAGCTGGAAATCAGTAAAAAAATTATTTGGCATGGATGGGTTCCAGATCCATGGCAAGTCATTAAGCAAGCTGACTGTTTATTGCTCTGTTCAAAATATGAAGGATTCCCAATGGTAATCGTTGAAGCACTTTCTCGTGGCTTGCCTGTGATTTCCACTGATTGTCCTACTGGCCCACGCGACATCATTGATCAGTCCAACGGTATTTTAACTCCAATGGACGATCAGGCCGCCTTTGCCCAAGCTTGCCAAACACTTTATCGGCAACGCAACCAATTTCAGCGTCAAAAGGTTCAAGCTTCAATCAAGAAATTTGATATTAATCATTACATTAAGCAGTTGCAGAATATTTATCAATTTGTTGCCGCTGCCCCAACTAAGGTAACTTTACAGCTAAAAAAAGAAAATGGCAGTAATCCAACAGCAACCACTTACTGAGCTGTTAATAAGTTGCTTAGCTAATTTTTTTAAGAAAAACTTTCTTTAAACTTAAATTAATTAATTTTTTCTCCCAAATAAATGCTAAAATAAAATCAAATCAGATTTAAGTGGGGGAAGCAGATGTTTACTGGAATTGGAACCTTAGCAAATACTGGATCAGTGATTTTAGGCGGTACTGTTGGCTATCTTTTCCAACGAATTTTGACCAAGAGGATGCAGACAACCTTAATGCAAGCTTTAGGAACCGCAGTTGTTTTTATTGGCATTGCCGGTGCGCTCAGCAAGATTCTCGTCATCAAACATGGAACAATTAGTACGCAAGGCTTGATGATGGCTGCTGTTTCACTAGCCTTAGGAGCTTTTTTAGGTGAATTACTCAAGATCGAAAAACAATTTAACTCTCTAGGCAATTGGCTGCGTATTCGCGTTGGTCGCTCAGATGACGCTCGTTTTATTGAAGGGTTCGTAGCAGCCACTTTGACAACTTGTGTTGGCGCAATGACCGTAATTGGCCCCCTGCAAGATGCTCTTTTACATGATCCGACAATGCTGTTTACTAAATCCATTTTAGATGGAGTAATCGTTGCTCTTTATACGTCGGCACTCGGAATCGGAGCAGCTTTTAGCGCTTTGCCGATTTTCATTTTTGAAGGCAGCATTACTCTTTTAGCTACTTTGATTTCGCCTTATTTAACAACCGCTATGACTAATGGTTTATCATTAGTTGGTTCAATGATGATTTTTTGCATTGGCTTAAACTTACTACTTGATTGCAAGATCAAAGTGGCTAATATGTTACCGGCTTTAGTGGTCGTTTTAGTTTACGTCGTTTTGGCTTAAGTCTTACTAATTACGTTACAAAAAGTTTTATATTTTTAACTTGCTAGCAATCTTAAAATCCGAGTGCTAAATAATTGCATTTATTTAGGAAATGTTTATTATAGAAGATGAAACAAGGAATTAAAGAAAGGATGATTTTAGATGGCTAATGATTTAAACCGTTATAATGGATTTTTAGGAAACTTAGGCAGCTGGATGAACGATGATTTCTTTAAGGACTTTGGCAAGAATATGTTTAGCAAGTTACCAGTAAAATCCGATATGAAAACTGATATTAAAGAAACCAAAGAGGCATATCAAGTTAAAATTGATATGCCAGGATTTGATAAGAAAAATATCCACGTCAACTATGATGATGATACTCTATCAATTGTTGGCAGTCGTGACAGCTTTAGTGATGAAAGTAATAAGGATGGCAATGTTGTCTATAGTGAACGTTCTTATGGGCAATTTGCTCGTCAGTATCATTTGCCAGATGTTGATCGGGATAAAGTTGCAGCTAAATACGACAATGGTGTCTTAAGTTTGAATTTGCCGAAGTTGGAGGAAGTCGAAGACAGTTCAACTCATATTGAAATCGATTAATTTGATTTTGGCTGATTTTAGTTAGTTGATCTTTGTTTAAACTTTAAGTAGAGTAATTTTAGTTCGGGGGATAGTTAAAATTTAACTATTCCCAGAACTTTTTTATTTTCAACCGGATTTTAATTACACCTTTTAATTTGACAAAACCATTTACCTGCAAAACATCCTTTTCAATTCAAGTAAAAAAGCTCTAAATTATTGACTTGCTAAAAAAATTCTTTTAGCTTATAATGACATATTGTCACATGACAGATTGTCATATAAATTTTAGAAAGGAGTTTAAGATGCCTACAACAACTTTTTATCATTTAGATCCGCAAAAAAAACAGCGACTCTTTGAAGCAGTTCTGGCAGAATTTTCGCAAAAAAGCTTTGCTGATTCAGCCATCAGCGAAATTATTCGAAGAGCCAAAATTCCCCGCGGCAGTTTTTATCAATACTTTGAAGACAAATTAGATTGCTATCTTTACTTTGTCAGTCAAATTCAAACTGAACGCAATCAAACTTTTTTAAAAGCTCTTAAAAAATCAGATGGAAATTTGCTGCTAGCAACTAGAAATTTTTATCAAATTAGTATTAATGAAATAATCAACGGCCCTTATGCTGCTTATTTTCAAATCATGATTCAGGCTCATGATTTTCGACTCCATCGAATGTTACCTCATGGCAGTCAGCAGCAGCTAACTGATCAGCTCTATGAAAATACTAACTTGCAGCTTTTAAAAGTTAATGGAATTGATGAATTTCGCTGCTTGATCGAAATGATTTTAAATATTTTTTTTCGGTCGGTTGGTCGTTACTTTTATTGTCAACAAGCAGGCAATTTTCAACCGATCGAAACAATTAAAAAGCAATGCCTAACAATGCTAAGTTGGTTAGAAAATGGCGTTGCAAAATAATTAGAGAGACTGGAGTGAGTTTATGTTCAATTTAGCACGTAAAAGATTATCCCCTTGGGCAGTTTTAAGTGCACTGATTTTCATGATCATTCAGGTATTTTGTGATCTCAATTTACCAACCTTGACTTCAGATATGATCAACAAAGGTGTTATAACTGGCGATATCGATTATATTTGGCGAATTGGCGGCAAAATGCTTGTCTTTGCATTGTTTAGTTTACTGGCTGCAGGTGGCAATGTCTTTTTTGCTTCGACACAAGCCCAAAAATTTGGCACAAAACTACGGGAAGAATTATTTACCAAAGTCTTGAACTTTGGCAGTCATGAAATCGATCAATTTGGTGCTTCCTCTTTGATCACACGAACAACTAATGATGTCTTGCAAATCCAAAACGTCACGATCATGGCATTGCGCATGATGATCCAGTCACCAACCATGTTAATTGGTGCTGGAATCATGGCTTATTTAAGTGAGCCAAAATTAACAATTGTTTTTTTGATTTCTTTACCACTTTTAGCGATTGCTGTCGGTTGCGTAATGTATTTTGCTGTTCCCCTCTTTAAAAGTTTGCAGCAAAAAACTGATCGGATCAATTTAGTCTTTCGTGAAGGTTTAACTGGTGTCCGCGTTATTCGAGCTTTCAGGCGCGACCAATTTGAACAAGAACGTTTTAAAGTTGCTAACAAATCATACACTGACACCGCCATCAAAGCTTTCAGTTTAGTTTCAATCATGTTTCCAATCATGACCTTAGTTCTGAATGGTACTAATATTGGCATTATCTGGATCGGCGGTAAGCTAATTTCAACTCGCTCAATGGAAGTTGGAAATCTGGTTTCGTTTATGAACTATGCTGCAATGATCCTCTTTAGCTTTATGATGTTATCAATGGTTTTCGTTTTCATTCCGCGAGCTCAGGCAGCCGCTAGTCGGATTCAAGATGTTTTGCGGACACCTGATTCGGTCAGAGATTCGGATGATGCTGCTGAACTGCAAACCAAGCCGACCCATGAACTTGTCTTTAAGCACGTGGACTATCGATATGATCACGCTGAAAAACTGGCTCTTCAAAATATCAATTTTTCTTTAAAGTCAGGCCAAACTTTAGCTATTATTGGTGGCACCGGTTCTGGAAAATCAACGTTGGTCAACCTTTTACCACGTTTGTACGATATTGAAAAAGGCGAAATTACTTTGGACGGTACTAATATTGCTAAAATCACCCAAAATAGCCTGCATCACGAAATTTCTTTTGTTCAACAGCGTTCCTTTCTATTTCACGGTACCATCAGAAGTAATCTAAAATATGGCAAACCAGATGCAACTGATGATCAAATGTGGCACGCTTTAGAAATTGCCCAAGCCCAAGACTTTGTGAGTGAATTACCTGGTGGACTTGATGCACCAGTTGAACATGGCGGCGCAAACTTTTCTGGTGGTCAACGTCAACGGCTGGCAATCGCCCGAGCAGTTATTAAACCTGCTGCCGTTTATGTTTTTGATGATTCTTTTTCAGCGCTTGATTTTAAAACTGATGCCAAGTTGCGGCAAGCACTTAAAGCTGATCCGCAAATCAGTCAGGGAATCGTCATTATCGTAGCACAGCGCATTGCAACTGTTACACAAGCCGATGAGATTTTAGTTCTTGATGGCGGTCAAGTTGTTGGCCAAGGTACCCATGAACATTTAAAAGCTACTAATTCAACATATCAGGAAATTATGCATTCGCAGTTACGAGAGGGGGAGATATAAATGCCAGGAAGAGGTCCTGCTGCTCATATTGGTCGACAAGTTGACAAATCAGAAAACTTCTGGAAAACCACCTGGCGTCTATGCAAATATATGGCGCCTTGGAAATGGCTTTTCCTAATGGTTTTTGTTTTTGCGATTGGTTCAACGATTTTTCAAATAATCACACCTAAGATTTTAGGCCAAGCAACGACTGAAATTTTTAACGGAGTTTTAAAAGGCTATCGTGAAATTAAACTTGGACAACATCTCACCAAGTTCCCAATTGATTTTACCAAAATTGGCCAAATTTTAATTTCTGTTGCAATTATGTATGCAATTTCTGCTGTGTTAGCATTTTTCCAACAAATCATCATGGCAAATGTCTCACAAAAGATTGTTTACCGCCTACGGGCTGATTTAAAAGCTAAACTTCAGCGACTGCCAGTTAACTATTACGATTCACATTCTAACGGTGATATTATGTCTCGGGCAGTCAATGATATGGATAATATTGCCGGAACTTTGCAACAAAGCTTAGCGCAAATGGTGACTAGTGTCGTAACCTTTGTTGGTGTTTTAATCATGATGCTGACAATTAGCTGGCAGCTAACTTTAATTGCCTGCATAACGGTTCCACTTGGATTGGTCGTTGTTTCGATTATTGCTCCACAATCACAGCGTTTTTTTGCCCGTCAGCAAAAAAGTCTTGGCTTATTGAATGATCAAGTTGAAGAAAGTTTTTCTGGGCATTCGATTGTTAAGACCTTCAACCGCGAACAGCCAAGTATTAAACGGTTCAAAGAACAAAATGATATTTATTACCAGGCTTCTTGGAAAGCTCAAATGATTTCTGGCTTGATCATGCCGATGATGAATTTTGTTAAAAACTTTGGCTACGTTTTAGTAGCGATTGCCGGTGGAATTAAAGTTGCTCACCGACAGATTACATTAGGAAATGTCCAGGCATTCTTGCAGTATGTCAATCAATTTACCCAACCGATCACTCAACTGGCCAACTTAGCAAATACGATCCAAGCTGCCGTAGCTTCTGGAGAAAGAATTTTCGAAATTCTTGATGAACCAGAAATGAAAAAGACGCAAGTGGCGATTGCCGACCAACCAGCTAACGACAGCAAGATCAAATTTGATCAGGTTGATTTTGGCTATTCTGCAGACAACCTTCTAATCAAAAATATGAACTTGGATGTTAAAAATGGCGAAAAAGTGGCCATCGTCGGCCCAACCGGTGCTGGCAAAACAACGATGATCAATCTGCTAGAACGTTTTTACGATATTAACGGTGGTTCATTAAAACTTAAAGGCCAAGATACCCGTAACCTGACCCGCGAAGAAGTTAGAAAACATTTTGCCATGGTTTTACAAGACACTTGGCTTTTCACTGGGACAATTTTCGATAATATTAAGTACGGCCGAGAAAATGCCAGCGAACAGGCCGTCTACCAAGCTGCCAAAGCTGCTCATGCTGATACTTTCATTCGTCAGCTGCCTGACGGCTACCAAACCGTTTTAAACGAAGATGCTTCCAATATTTCACAGGGACAGCGACAGTTACTGACGATTGCTCGTGCATTTTTGGCCGATCCGGAAATTTTGATTTTGGATGAGGCTACCAGTTCTGTGGATACCCGAACTGAAATCTTGATCCAGCAAGCCATGGATCGGCTTTTAAAGGGACGAACAAGTTTTGTAGTTGCTCATCGCTTGTCAACTGTCCGGGATGCTGATGAAATTTTAGTAATGAATCATGGCACGATCATTGAAACAGGTACTCACGATTCACTGATGAAGAAAAATGGCTTTTATGCTGACTTGTACAATAGCCAGTTTGCTGCTCCAATCAATTAAATTTAGATCTTATCAAAAGCAGAAAATCCTTTCCCAAAAAATTTAGCTGGGAAAGGATTTTCTGTTTATGTATTATCGGTCGACTGCTTTTTCTTGAATCTTCCATTTGAAATTTACTTTTTTTTAAGTTATAATTTCACTGTATTGGGTTATTAGCTCAGTTGGGAGAGCGCCTGCTTCGCATGTAGGAGGTCGCCGGTTCAAGTCCGGCATGATCCATAAAATGAATTTTAACTGGCGACAATGGTGTCTAAAATAGTGGTGTTGAAGCTGTTTTAATAATTGCTTTCAGGAATTAATAATAAAAGAAAACCACAAAATATCTTCTGGCAGTAAGTGGCTGTTGCTTAATTGAGCAACAGCTTTTTTGTAGCCGGCATTTTAAGATTGTAAAAATGTTGAATGGATATATAATTGGTTAAAATGACAATTGACACGGACCTTTAGCAGTTGCAAATTAAAAATACTTTAATCATGTCTGATTTGGAGAGTAAATATTGAATAACATTTATCTAACTGATCTTTTTAACCAATATTCCAGAAAAGAAGAATTACTATACCAGTCTTGGTTTATTCATAGCGAAGACCGTTTGAAGGCCTTCAATCAGGTTCGTAAAGGAACCAAGAAAATTATTATAACTATCAAAGATGGTACCTTCCCACGTGACCTTCATGGCTCAGCACTTGAAGAGGTGATGAATACAATTTCATCCCAACAGGAAATATTCAAGGGTGCTAAACATGCTTTTATGTGGAAGCCCAAGCTGAGAATACCGGACATCTATGAAAATAGGAAAAACCAACTGGCTTTCGCTGATTTGCTTGAAACTGTTATCAAAACAAAGCAAGAAGTAAAAATGCTTTTAGCAGTTAATCAATTAGCGGAATTAAAAATTAAGGGATTAGGTCCAGCTGTTGCTAATATTTTATATTTTTTGGAACCAACAATCTTCTGCCCTTTTAATACAGCTATCGTAAAAGGGTACAACTATTTAACCGATTCAAAAATTCGTTTAGGTAAATGGTCTGACTATTTTAAATTACGTGATGGCATCATAGAATTAAATCAAAGCGGTGAACTTTTTTCAAAAGATTTAGGTGCTATTTCATCCTTTTTATTTGATATTGGGAAATTGAATTATATTATTCCCGAAAACTCGAGTGATTATATTAAAGTAACTGAAAGTAGAACTCAAAAAGCATTGAGGAAAAAAAATCAAATAAATGATAATAAAGAATTACATTACAAAATTCAATATCTCTTGGCTGACATTGGAAATGCAATTGGCTATCAATCATGGATTGCTGCTAATGACCACGGAAGAAAATATCAAGATAAACGTTTAGGAGATTATTCCCTGGCGACATTACCCATATCAATGCAAAAACTGCCGTCACATTTATTTGAAACTATCTCGTTAATTGACGTGATATGGTTTTCAAAATCAAATATACCAATAGCAGCTTTTGAAGTTGAAAAATCAACATCGATTATGTCTGGAATGAATCGCATGGATGACCTATATCAAGTTAATCATAATGACATGATGCTCTATATTGTTTCACCTGATAATCGGGAAAAGGAAGTACTTGCGCAGTTTAACCGACCTCACTATATGCATAATCACGACTTACATGATCATATTAGGTACATCTTGTTCAAAGATCTTGTTGAAAATTACCAGTCACTCAAACGTTTTGGAAATGATTTTTCAATTTTGGGACCAATTTCACACTTTCCCAACGGAAAAATTGTACACTAAACATTTACCAAAATTATTCATAGTTTCTGCTAAGCCCATGAATTCCCAGCATTCTTGAAAACTTATCGGCTTGATATTGTTTTGGCTAAATGACATGAATAAAGTAAGTTAAATTTACGTTAGCTGTAGTTTACGAATCAAGTTAGTTTTACAAAAAACTTCCTTTCGACATTTCGGCACTCGACCAAAAACATTCGAAAGGAAGTTTTTATATTGTTTATTGATTACCAGACAGAGTTTGTCACTATCCTTGGACTTGGGATAATTTTTATTAACTGTTTAAAAGTCACCAAAGTTCCAACACAGATTGTTGCTTATCTTTATTCTTCGGGTGTCTTTTGGTGTGCATCATTGGCGGCTTGCAGATCATCCTGGATATCAGCAAATTTTACATCCGTTATTAAGTATGAGTAATTAATATCCAGCTTTGACATTTTTCCGCTAAATGGTTGACCATTCTGATGTTGGACCATTGCTAAACTAAACTTTGGGTCATAAGAAACAACAATCACATGACCTTGACCGCTAACAGTGTTACTACCATCAAGCGCTAATTCTTCCGATCCAATATAAGCTCCAAAATCTGGTTGATCAGCAACTATTAATTTTATTTCTCGAATTATTTTGCTCATAAGTTCCCCACTAAGTTGACAAAAGCACTGCCTGAACAGTGCTTTCTAATTAAAACAGTTATACTAAATTGTTCCGACATTCTATCACAAAAAAACAAATCAAATTCTAACTCTTACCAGCATTATCCCTACCTCTATAATGCCATTACAGTTCCTTGACTGCGCCTACTTTGTAAAAGATCAGCAAATTTAACCCGATCTGCAAATTAAATAACGTTTAATATAAAGATATTATACCACACTTATTATAATAATAAAAATAAGCCTTGCACAACGCAAAGCTCACCTGTCTGTTTTAATTATTGCTTCAATTTAGAATTCTAATATAAGTACCCGATATTTTCAAACTATTTAACTCTTAATTAGCAATTTTTTTCAAAATTTTACAATGTATTCAAATTTATTTAATTTAATGCTAATCAAATCATGCAACCGTTATTCAGTTTCAGATGAGCGACATTCTCTCCGAAGAATAAGTTTACTAACATACAGAAATTATCAAGCGCACAAGCAAAAAGGCGGCTGAGTACTATATAAAATTGTTTCGACATTTTTAAAATTTTATTAACTAATCTATTGATTTTTCTCAAAGTGTTAAAATATCGTCAAAATGAATTTTACGAAAGGACCTGGCAAATGATATTTAAGAAAAATCAACTTGACGGCATCTTAGAAGATCGCGGCTTAGCTAACTTTAATGATAACGAGCTGTTTCAAGTCAAAAATATTCTAAGTGAACTTAACGATCAACAGTTACTCAAAAATAGCAAAAAAATTATTTCAAGTGATTTGGTAGCTGAAAAAGCCACTGCTAATTATTTAAAGGCAATTATTGAACAAAACTGGGTGATCATTAACCAAAATGATCAAATCGTCAAACAACTAGCAGCTAAAAAGTAATTTTTTATTTAAGCCATTATTCCATCCATTTTTTCTTAACGATAATGTGGTATCATTATTTTTAATAACGTACAAAGGGTGACAAAGCATGAACAACTCTGATTCAAGAACGAAATATCTGCAAAATTATTATCACGCGCTTATTCAGCAAAAAGAAACTCTTAAAAAGTCGCTATCAAGATTTTGGTTTCTATTTTTAATTGCCGTTGTCTTGATCGTTTTCTACCCTTTTATCAGTAAGTTTCATCTGTTGTTGGATCTGCTTTTAGTGCTGCTCTTTGGTTTTGTTTTTGCTTTGGCTTTTTATCGGTTAGTAGTTTTGAATAAGATCGATTTAAAGCTGACACAAATCGATGCAGAATTTTACTCTTTGACGACTCAGCATCTGAAAAAAACTGCACCTGTTAGCAAAACAAAGAAACAAGCAGAAAAATAAGCACTTAATCGTCTTTTACCGGTCAATTTTTTGATCGGCTTTTTTATTTTCCATTTGTTACAAAAAAAATCACAAAAACTATTGCATTTTCAAAAAAGTCGTGTTAGAGTAACCAATGTAATAAAAAAAGTAACATGAAACTTGAAATGGAGGATTTAATATGTCAAAAATAAAAGCAGGACAAGCATTAGCCAAAGTTTTAGTAGATTGGAACATCGATCATCTTTATGGAATTACCGCTGATTCAATCAATAATACGGTTGATGGATTTTATCAAGAAAGAGAACATCTCAAATACATTCAAGTTCGTCATGAAGAAATCGGAGCATTGGCTGCAGCTGCCGATGCTAAACTAACTGGAACGATTGGTGTTAGTTTCGGTTCAGCTGGTCCTGGAGCTGTTCATCTTCTAAATGGTCTTTATGACGCCAAGATGGATCATGTTCCAGTTTTAGCAATCGTTGGTCAATCAGCAACTGCGATAATGAACACCAACTTTTTCCAGGAAATGAATCAAGATCCAATCTTCGCCGATGTAGCAGAATTTCACAAGCAAGTTACCAATGCTGAACAGATTCCTTATGTTATCGATGAAGCTATCCGTTCAGCTTACGCAACTCATTCAGTTTCAGTTGTGATCATCCCAGACGACCTTTCAGGTCAAGAAATCGAATTTAGCGGTTTTAAGACAGCTCCCATTAAAGCTATCAAACAAGCAATTGCTCCGAAAGCTGAGGATCTTCAAGCGGTTGAACAAGCTTTGAAATCTGCCAAGCATCCGATCCTTTGGGTTGGTAAAGGTGCCTTCAATGCGCGTCAAGAAGTCGTAGCTGTTGCTGAAAAATTCAGTTTGCCTGTGTTATCAACTGCTCCGGCTACTGGCGTGATGCCAACTGATCACCCAAACTTCATGGGTTCCCGTGGTCGGCTGGGAACTAAACCGGCTTTTGAAGTTTCACAAGCTGCTGATTTAGTTCTCTTCGTTGGTACCAACTTCCCATTTGCTCGTTATTTGCCAGCAGATATTAAATTTGTCCAAGTCAATAACAACTTAGCTGATCTTGGCAAACAGCGTGATGCTGATTTGACCGTTTTGTCAGACGCTAAGCTTTTCTTGCAGGCGTTGCTCCAATTAGATTATAGCGTTGCTCCAACACCATTTCTAAAAGCAGCCCAAGCTGATAAACGCAACTGGGACAAGTGGCTGCACTCTCTCGCTCAAGATGATCACGCTGGTTTGCGCGCAGAAAGTGTGATGGAAGCAATTAAAGAAAATGCTGCCGCTGATGCCGTCTTTGGTTTAGATGTCGGGAACAATACCGAATGGGCGATTCGCCAGCTGCCATTAAATCAACAACAGCGTTTCAGCATGTCAGCTTGGTACGGAACGATGGGCTTCGGATTGCCTGCTGGTTTGGCTGGTAAATTAAGTTTTCCTGACAAACAGAATTGGACTATCTCCGGTGATGGCGGTTTTGCAATGGTTATGCCCGACTTGTTGACTGAGGTCAAGTATCAGTTACCAGTCATCAACGTGGTCTTGGAAAATCAGGTTTTGGGTTTTATCCAGCATGAAAAATTATTAGCTAACCAAGCTCCTTATGGAATTGATTTGCAAGGTGCTGATTGGGCTAAAGCTGCTGAAGGTCTTGGTGCGATCGGCTTGCGGGCAACCAACTTAGCTGAATTAAAAGCAGCTATGCAAAAAATCAATCAGTTGCAAGCTGCCGGCAATCGGCTGCCAATCGTCCTTGATGCCAAAATCAAGAATGTTGATCCAATTGATACCAGCTTTGTTCCAGTTGAGCGGGCAGTCTTTGGTGATCAAATGGTCGATCAATATCGTCAGCAATATGATGTAGCTGAGGATCAACAACCTGCCTTCAGTCAATTATTAGCAAAATTTAACGCCTAGATTTAATTAACCAAAACAGCAGAACTGACAATCAGTTCTGCTGTTTTTGATTTGGGATTCGACTTGGATGACAAGTCAGATAAATCAACTGATGATGACGACCGAGCTCTTGCAATAACTTCAGACCACCTTGCAATTTTGCTTGATCCAGATTGACAAATGGATCATCAAAAATAATTAGTGGCTGTTCATTTGGATACATGGCATCAATTAATGCCATCCGCCGACAAATTCCAATCAGGTCTTGGTAGCCTTCACTTAAGAACTCAATCTCATGCCTAGTTCCCGCTTCTTTGGCTGTCATTTTTAATTTTGAATCCATTTGATATTCATGCTGATCATCGGTTGCTAATAAAGTATGATAGTGATCAAAGGCTTGTTTCAACGGCTGCATATAACGCGCTGAGAAATTATCTTTAGCTTTAGTCAAGTATTTATCAGTAGCCTTCACAATTTGATAACGCCTGGTTAATGTTTGCAGCTGAGCCTGTAATTGCTGTAACTGATCCTCAAGCTTTTCAAGGTCTTGTAATTGCTGCTGCAATTTTGTTTGCCGATCCAACAAAGTTTTGAAATGCTCATTTGCATCATCGAGCTGTTGTTGGTTAACCTCAAATAATTCATTTAACGCTGCTAAAGACCTAGTTTGATTGGTGTTTGTCAAAAGTGGTTGCGGTAAACTATTTTTTTGCTGAAAATCTTTAAGTTGGACCATTTGCCGCTGCAATGTTCGTTCAAGTTCTTGAATCTTAAGAACATTATCCCGCAAGCCTTGCAAGTCAATTTCTAGCGGCAAAGCATATTGAGTTAAGAAGGCTTGCTGCTGAGCTTGGAGAGTTTGCAGTTGCTGCTGAGCTGCTTTTAATTTAAGCACTTGCTGATTTAATTTACGCGCTTGCTGCCAATTGAAGTTCAGCGCTTGCAGACAAGTCGGAATTTCAGCTGGCGCAGCAGGACGCAGTTGATAAAGCCCTAAAAAGTCTTTGATTTCTTGTAGCAGTTGCTGGTTTTGAAAAATTGCGGGATCGTGCTGCAAAGTTTGCTGTCGTTGTAAAAGTTTTTGATATTGTTGATATCTGATTTTAACTAACGGCAGTTGCGTTGCGACCTCAGCCAGCGGCCAATCAAATTGCAAGCGCAGCAAATTACTTTGCAAATTGGCGGCAGCTTGCTGATTTAGTTTCTGGAATTGAACAAGTTGAGTTGATAAAGCACCCGTTTTCGCTTTGTTAGACTGATTTGAAAGCCTTTTGATCTGCCGGTTAAACCAGAATCCCCCCAGCGCTGCTAGCAATAAGAAAACCATCCCCAACATTCCTTGATGATTGATAAAGCTGATAAGTGCTAGCAAAATACTCCCTAGTGTGGCCCACAATCCCCACTTGGTTGGTGTAGGCTGAACAGGTCGTTGCGGCTGAGCAGCCAATTTTGCTTGGACCTTTTGAATTTGATTCAAACTAGTTTGATACTGCTGCCAGTTTTCCTCAACTTGCTGCAACTGATCAGTCGATAATTGATGCTGGGTAAAATATCGCCGATCAGTTTGCAGTTGCTGCTGTTCTTGCTGGGAAAGCTGTTGCTGATCAATTTTTTGCTGCTGATTTTGCCAAGTTTGATACTGCTGCTGTTGATTAGCTAGTTGTCTGGCTGTCAGCTCGTGAACGGAAAATAATTCGTGCCAAGTATGATAATCAGTCTGCTCTTGGTCTGAAAATTGCAGTTGGCTAACCAGTTGCTGTAAACTCTTAAGCTGATCATGTCTAGTCTGGAGTTGTTGAACGTCAGTTAGCTTCGGCACCCCTGCTGGAAATTGCTGCTTGATTTTGGTCAGCTGCTGCTTAGTATTTGTTAACTGATCTTTAAGAGCTTGATATTTATTTTGGATCAGCTGTTGATCTTTGAGTTGACTTGCCCGGCGAATCTCCTGTTGAATGACAGTTTGTTTAGTTTGCAATTGCTGTTTAACGTACTTTTCTTTTTGTAATTCATTACGAATAACCGTAGCTTGCTGCAGCAAAGTCGACTTGTTTGCTAAGTGCGACTTGATCTTAGCCGTCTGGATCGTCAACTGATTGATCTTTCCAGTCTTGCGTTTGGGAGTTAAATGATTCAAAACCTGTTTTAAATTATCCTTGACAAGCTGATAACTGTTGATATCTGCTTGCTCATCAGCCAAATTGCCAATCTTAGCACTAATTCCGGGAGTAACATCAGTTTGACAGTTCTGTTGGGCAATGTACAAAGTGCGGGTAAAAGACTCCCGGTCGATTCCAAATAGTTTCTCTCCCAACTGATTAGGAAAATCAGCTGAAGGCAAATTGGTCAGGGCATCAATCAAAACCACGGTATCTTGGCTTGGTTTGCTGCCAAAGGTTTTTTCCAGCCGATATTTTTTCCCTTGCTGCTCAAAAACTAATTGTCCACCATAAACTCCCTTTTGCCATGGAGCAAAACGCTTTCGTTCATTTTCAATTTTTTTTCTTTTATGCTCATTGATAAAACCATAAAACATCACCGTCAAAAAAGCCGTCAAAGTTGACTTGCCCCAGCCATTTTCCTCAAAGAAAATATTTAATCCTGGTTGAAAAGCTGTTTGAAAATCGTGCAAACGGCCAAAGTTTTCAATCTGACAACTGATCAATCGCATTCTTCTAACTCCTCTCCGTTTAAAGCCCGCAAACCGCAGTGTATTATTTGCGTCCTCTGCTGCTCATCTAAGGTCTGATCTTGCTGCAATAAACGGACAAATTCACCCTTCAAGGAAATATCACTCAAATATTGATGATAGTCGATGGTAATTTTACTTTGATCAACAACTTTGACAAAATAATAATCCATTTGCAGATCTTGCTGCAACTGAAGCAAACTGCGTTCACTTGTTTCACTAACACTACCAGTTAAAACGATTTTTAATAAGTCACGTGCGGAACAAGAACTTAACTGCAATTGTTGACGGACCTGTTTTTCAACCGCCATGGTCGTTTGACAACCAGTAATATCAACTCGAATTTCAAATAGACGCCGCTGAGCAAAAGGAATAAACTCCGACTGCCATTGATGCGTTTGCTCAGTGAGCGTTAACTCCACAAAACCATGTTCACCTAGTTCATCAAAACCCCGACCTTCAAGACAGCCAGCATAACAATATTTACCTCTGGGTGGCAGTGAGCCGCTTTGATACTGATGCAGATGACCTAAAGCCAGATAATCAATCGCCTGATTTGCTAATTGGTTCAAAGCAATATTATCAGCCAAATCGTTATTTTGATATTGAGAAATCTGACCATGTAAAACAACCAAATTAAAATCAGCGGCCTCAAGCTTGGGGGCTGTTAACGGCGGTTGAAACTGGGGATCATTTATGTTCAAACCCGACACCACTATGCGCCAGTTGTTCAAATTTGCTAATTCATAGCTTTGCCATTTAGTTCCAAAAGTCAACAAATTAACTGGCAAATGATCGACTGCTTCCAAAAAACTATCAGTTTCATGATTTCCAGGCAAATAATAAAATTTAATTTGCGGATGACTTTGAATTTCGTCAAGCACAAGATTTCGAGCAGTGGCGGAAATGATCGGCGTATCAAATAAATCCCCCGCAATAATTAAAGCTACAACTTGTTCATTTTGAGCATAATCAACCAAACGTTTAAAATTCCCCAATAATTCAGCTTTACGCTGTCGAGCAAGTTGTGAGGTTAAATGCGTTGTTAAGCGCGAATCCAAATGCAGATCCGCACAGTGAATAATTTTCATTCTGCTCTCCTTTCCATTGTTTAGCATCTTAATTTGATTGTACTACAAAATGGCCAGCAACATTTTGCAAGGCCTTCAAGTTTTTTATTTGAATATTCTTACTGCAAAATTAAAATCCAAGTTGATTTTTATAATTAAAGCGTTATAATATTAGTAATTATTTAATCATAATATTAATTGATTAAATAAAAGAGCTTTTAAGTTTGAAAATTAAAATTCAACTTAAAGGTTCTTAATGACCAGCATTAATTTGGGGGTCAAAGTAAAATCATAGGGGGAATTTTTATGAAGTTCAAACAGGTTGCAGCTCTATCAGCCGCAGCATTAGTTAGTCTTGCCTTTTTATCAGCTTGTGGCAGTAAAAAAGCTAACTCGACCAAGCAAGTCTTACATTGGTCAGAGCCGACTGAATTACAAACGCTGGATGTTTCAAAAGTTGTCGATACCGTCAGTTCAGATTCCATTAGTAACAGTACTGAAGGTTTATATCGGCTTGGCAAGGACAGCAAAGTTCAGCCGGGTTTAGCAACTAAAACTCAAGTCAGTGACCATGGATTAAAATACACTTTTACGCTACGCAAAAACAGCAAATGGTCTAATGGCGATCCGGCAACGGCTAAGGATTTTGTTTATTCTTGGCAGCGAACGGTTAATCCTAAAACTGCTTCTGAATATGCCTATTTATTCGATGGAATCAAAAATGCAACTGCCATTACCGCTGGCAAAAAGCCAGTTTCAACCCTGGGAATCAAAGCAATTGGTAAATATAAATTAACAGTTACTTTGGATAAAAAAATTCCTTATTTTAAACTGCTGATGGGCTTCACTGTTTTCTTCCCACAAGATCAAAAAGCTGTTAAGCAGTTTGGTTCAAAATATGGCACAGCCGCTAAGTATATGGTTTATAACGGGCCCTACAAAGTTGTCGGTTGGAATGGTTCGAACTTGAGCTGGAAATTAGTTAAAAATAATAATTACTGGGATCATAAAGCTGTCAAATTAAGTAAAATAACTTTCCAAGTTACTAAGAGCAATTCAACAGCTTACAATCTTTATCAAAATAAAAAGTTAGATGAAGTTTATCTAGACGCGGAACAAGCCAAACAACTGAAAAATAACAAAGATTATGTTTCCTTGAAACAATCACGAACCAATTATCTTGAATTCAATCAAACACAAAAATTATTTAAAAACAAAAAGATTCGCCAAGCTATTTCTTATGCTGTCAATCGCCAACAACTAGTTACTAAAGTTTTAGGCAATGGTTCAGTTGCTTCTAAAAGCATTGTTTCAACTGGCCTGGCTAAGTATCATGGCAAGGATTTTGCTACTGCAGCTGCAACCACTGCTGGTGTCAGTTATAATCAGCAAAAAGCTAAGCAGCTCTGGAAAGCTGGTCTCAAAGAACTAGGCCTCAAGAAAGCCAGCTTTACCTTGATGGGTGATGACGATGATGTTAGCAAAGCTGTTACTACTTATTTGCAAAGTCAGCTTGAGACACATTTGCCTGGTTTAAAAGTCAATGTTGAAAATCTGCCAAAGAAAACCCGAATCACCCGAGCAAGCAATGGCCAATTTGATGTCGTTTTATCTGGCTGGGCAGCTGATTTCTCAGATCCAATCAGTTTTTTAGACTTATTTACAAAAAACAATTCTTATAATGATGGTAAATGGGATAATTCAACTTATGACCAATTAGTTACTGCTTCGAAAACAACCGACGTCAATAATCAAGGTAAACGTTGGAACGACTTGGTTCAAGCTTCGAAGATTTTAAGCAAAGATCAAGGTGTCGCTCCACTGTATCAATTATCACAAGCACAATTACTGCGCAGCGATGTCAAAGGCGTTATTTACAATACCGCTGGTGTCCAATTCAATTTCAAAAATGCTTACATTGCTAAATAATAAAATTCTTTAATAACTAAAGAGAGTTGATCTCTGATGTAAATCCAAAGAGTTAGACAAAAATCTAACTTTGCGAATTCTGCTCAGTATTAAGATCAGCTCTCTTTTTTAACTATTTTTAGTAGAAAACTTGAAAATCGAATATTTTGCCATGATCATTCTGGCAGCATTTGCAATTGCCAATAAAGTAACACCCACATCAGCAAAAACCGCTTGCCACATGGTTGCCAAACCTAGCGCTCCGAGTAGCAAAAAGATTATCTTAATTCCTAAAGCTAGCATAATATTCTGCTTAGCAATTTGATGGGTTTTCTTAGCAATTTTAATTGCTGAGATCAATTTTGCTGGTTCATCAGACATAATCACGATATCAGCTGCTTCAATTGCAGCATCTGACCCTCCCGCACCCATGGCAATTCCAAGATCAGCCTGAGCCAAAACTGGTGCATCATTGATTCCATCACCAACAAAAGCAAGTTTCTTTTTAGGTGGTATCTGCTGAATAAGCTTTTGCAGTTGAGCAACCTTTTGCTGTGGTAATAATTCAGCAAAGATCTGCTCAACTCCTAAAAGATTGCCAACTTTTTCAGCAATCTGGCGCCTATCACCGGTCAGCAAAGCCGTCTTCAGTTTAAGTTTCTTAAGTAGTTTGATTGTTTGCTGACTGTCTGGCCTAATTTCGTCGGTAATTAAAATATAGCCAGCAAACTTTTGATCAATTGCTACGTAAACTACTGTACCGACTTTAGTTTGCTTAGAAAATTCAATGTTTTGATTAACAAGCAATTTTTCATTGCCAACCAAAACCTGGTGACCATTGACTTGAGCTTTGATCCCTTGACCAGAAATTTCCTGATAGTCGAACAATTTGACTGAAAAATTTTTTTGTCCAACAACTGTTTGCAGTGAAAGAGCGATTGGATGAGTTGAAAAGCTTTCCGCCGCTGCCGCAAACTTCAGCAATTCTTGAGCAGTAAAATTATTACTAGGTTTTAATTCCGTCACTTTGAAATTTCCTTTTGTCAATGTCCCAGTTTTATCGAAAACTATCATTTGCAAATCATTCAGTGCTTCCAGATAATTGCTGCCCTTAATAAGAACACCAATTTGTGAAGCGGCGCCGATTCCACCAAAAAAGGTTAGCGGGATCGAAACAACTAATGCACATGGGCAAGCAATTACCAAAAAAATCAAGCCACGGTTGATCCATTCTGCCCATGATGCATCCGGCCAAATCAATGGCGGAATAAATGCTAAAGCTGCAGCTGCTAAAACAACGATTGGCGTATAAATCTTGGCAAACTTCGTAATAAATTTTTCAGTTGGAGCTTTTTGGCTACTGGCATTTTGAACTAAATCTAAAATTTTGGTTACGGTTCCATCAGCAAATTTCTTAGTAACTTTAACTGTCAACAAGCCATTTTTATTGATCGAACCTGACAAAACCTGATCACCCTTGCTGACCCTTTGTGGCAAAGACTCCCCTGTCAAGGCAGCCATATCTAATGAAGACTCCCCAGCAACAACTTTTCCATCCAGTGGAACTCTTTCTCCCGGTTTTACGATAATCAAATCACCAATTTGAATTTCTTCAGGTTTGACCTGTTTGATACTTGTTGAGCTTTTCAAGTTAGCATAATCCGGCCGAATTGCCATTAACGCTGATATTGAAGCTTGTGATTTTTTAACTGCTATTGTCTGTAAAAATTCACCTAACTGATAAAAGACGATAACTGCTACTGCTTCTGAATATTCCCCCAACATCCATGCTCCAATTGTCGCCAACGTCATTAAAAAATTTTCGTCAAAAAACTTCCCTCGCAAAATATTTTTCCCAGTCGTTAAGAAGATTTGCCAGCCAGTCAGCAAATAAGCAGTTAAAAATACCACCAATTTAATGTCCGGTGAAAAGTTCCAACCAATACCAATTAAAAAAATAATTGTTCCCAAAGCTAAGGCAATTTTGGAAAACTTTTCAATAAGAAAGCTCTGGTGCCACGTCGTCAAAGCAAGCTTTGAATTGTACTTTCGCACAATTTTGTTGACTCGAATAGCCACCCTTTTTGAATTGCTTGAACTTTTAATCATCAATAATTTATTAGCATAATCAATTTTCACCAAATCAAGTCCGTTTAACTGGTTAAGTTCGGCCTCAATTGCTTTAGCACAATTAACACAGCATAATTTTTTAAATTTAAATTGGTTTTGCTTGGTCGTTGCAGTCATTGTTAATTACCTCCCATCAAGTCAGTTGTTTAACTATAAATGAGTATTTGCTCATATGCTCATTTATATTATAAAACTTACTGAATTAATGGTCAACAAAATTATTGCTCCACAATAAAAAAACTGAAACAAATTTTTGAATTGTCCCAGTTTCAGAAGCTTTAGATCAAGCCTACCTAATTTTAATGATGCAGAATGGATTGCAGCTTATCGCCCCAATTATCAATTTGTTTTGAAGCAAAAATTGTTGTGCCGATTAAAACTCCACCAACAATCAAACAGCCAGCCAGCAAAATTTTTAAAATTTGTTTAATCGCATCCACTTGCAACATTCCTTCCGTTCAGTTATTCTTTGGTCTGCCGTTTCTTTTGCCACTCACGATAAAGAGCAAAGATAAACTGGCTAAGAGTCAATAGTAACGATAACTTTGACCAAAAGCCAAATTTGTTGACTTTTTTCAACTAATTCACCACCTATTTGGGGCTAATTCTGCCATAGTTTCCTTATATATGTTTATTATATAGGAAACAGGCTGGCAGATGCCACTGACAAGGCTTGGCTTATAGCAAAAAAAGATCTGGTCAACCTTTTGACCAGATTCAAATTTTTATTCGTTTAGTCCCTAGCTAAGAGCCTTTTTCATAGCAGTTGCATATTCCTTTAGTTCAGTTAGGGTTTGCTGCTTATTTTGAGCAATAATTTTAACGATTGCTGACCCCACGATCACGCCATCAGCTACTTTGGCTACCTGGGCAGCTTGTTGGGGAGTGTGGATGCCAAAACCAACGGCCACTGGAACATCAGTTGCTTGGCGAATCTCAGCAACCATTTCTGCCAAATCAGTGTTGATCTGATCACGCATCCCGGTTACACCCATTGAAGATACTGTATAGATAAAGCCAGTTGCATCTTTGACAACTGAAGAGATCCGTTGGCCGGAAGTCGGTGCCACCAAAGGAATTAATGCAACACCATATTTTCTGGCAAAGGGCAAAACCTCAGCCCGCTCTTCAAAAGGCAAGTCAGGGATGATCAAACCGCCAACCTGTAATTCAGCACAACGTTTAAAGAATTTTTCATAGCCGTATTTAAATACATTATTTAGATAAACCAAGAATGCTAATGGAACTTGACTTTTTTGCCGCATAGCTGCTACCAATTCGAAAACCTTGTCAGTAGTTATTTCAGCAGCAAATGCCCGCAAATCGGCAGCCTGAATCACCGGGCCATCAGCTACTGGGTCACTAAATGGAATGCCAATTTCGATAATATCTGTTCCTGCTTCTGCTAAGGTCAGGATTTGCTCAACTGATTTTTCAAAGGTTGGATCGCCAGCTGTTAAAAAGGCGATGAAAGCTTTTGGCGTTTTTTTAAAAGCATTGGTCAAACTTGTTGCCGGTTTACTTTTAGTCATAGATTTCTTTCCCCCTATAACGTGCGATTGCCGCTACATCTTTATCACCACGGCCAGATAAATTGCAAACGATGATTTGATCCGGGTTCATCTTGGGAGCCAATTTTCTAACATAAGCTACGGCATGACAACTTTCAATGGCTGCTACGATCCCTTCTGTCCGTGCTAAATACTCAAAAGCTGCCACTGCTTCATCATCAGTAATACCAACATATTCTGCTCGCTTAGCTTCAGCTAAAGCTGCATGCTGAGGACCAATTCCAGGATAATCGAGCCCAGCAGAGATTGAATAAACCGGTGTGATCTGACCATCATCATTTTGCAGAAAAATTGATTTCATTCCATGAAAAATTCCAATACTACCGCGTTCAATCGTTGCGGCATGCTGATTGGTATTGACACCTTTGCCAGCCGCTTCACATCCGATCAGTTTGACAGTTGGTTCATCAATGAAATGGTAAAAAGCACCAATCGCATTGCTGCCACCGCCAACACAGGCAACAACTGCATCCGGAAGTTTCCCGGTTTCAGCTAAGAGCTGTTGCTTGATTTCTTGGCTGATCACTGACTGAAAATCGGCTACCATCTCTGGAAAAGGATGTGGTCCCATGACTGAGCCAATCACATAATGTGTATCTTCAGTTCGCCGACTCCATTCGCGCATTGCCGCATTGACTGCATCTTTGAGGGTACCTGTCCCAGTTTTGATTGAATTGACTTTCGCACCCAGCAATTCCATTCGATAAACATTTAAAGCTTGACGCTTAGTATCGAGCTCGCCCATAAAGATTTCACATTCCATCCCCATTAAAGCCGCCACAGTCGCAGTGGCAACTCCATGCTGACCAGCACCCGTCTCAGCGATTACACGTGTTTTACCCATTTTTTTAGCCAAAAGTATCTGGCCTAAGACATTATTGATTTTATGTGAACCAGTCTGGTTTAAATCTTCACGTTTTAGATAAACCTGAGCACCTTTTAAATCAGCAGTCATTTTTTTGGCATGGTAGAGCAATGACGGTCGATTGGCATATTTCTGCAGTAACGTCCGCAATTCAGTTTGAAACTCGGGATCATTTTTATAATGCTCATATGCAGCTGTTAAACGTTCAACTTCATGCATTAAAGTCTCTGGAATGTATTGCCCACCGAATTCACCATAACGACCAGCCTGCTGAGTTATTCTAGTTTGTTTTGTTGGCATTTCTGACTCTCCTTATAAATTCACTTATTTTTTTTACATCTTTTTCTCCATTAGTTTCAACCCCAGAACTAACATCAACCATGTCAGGGTTAACCATAGTTATTGCAGTCGCAACGTTTTTAGGGTTCAACCCACCGGCCAAAATAAAGGGATGGCCTTGATTATTGATTTTCTGCCAATCGGCTAAGCGGCCTGACCCTGGCTGCGGTGCATCAAACAGCCAGTATTCAGCCGCAGAATGCCGCGACCATTGCGGCTGAATAACTTGAAAAACTTTTAATCCCAACCGATGCAGCCAAGTCAGCTGATCAGCTGTCAGGGCTAAATGCAATTGAACAGCCTGAATAACTTGTGACTCAGCTAAACTGCGAATCAGCGCTGGTTCGAAAGTCGTTAAAACAGCAACTGTTTGAATCCTTGTATTCAAGGAATGTCTTAAACGAACAGCTTGTAAAAAATCAACTTGACGTGAACTCTTTGCTAACACCAAGCCAACATATTCCGGCTGTAAGGCATTTAAAACGACAGTCGTTGCAATGTCTTTAATCCCGCAAATTTTTATTTTAGTCATCGCTGGCAGTTCTCAACTCCTTAATCACAGTTGCTTTATCCGGTGCACGCATCAAGTATTCGCCAACCAAGATTCCATTGATTTGTGTCTGAGCTTTTAGTCTAGCAACATCAGCAGCTGAATGAATCCCACTTTCAGAAATTACTAAACGGTCCTTGGGAATCAGCGAACTTAACGTGATCGTTGTTTTTAAATCAACTTTAAAATTAGTCAAGTCACGATTGTTGATGCCAATAATTTTGGCTGGAGTTGCTAAAGCACGTGTTAATTCAGTTCGATTATGAACCTCAACGATCGCTGCTAGCTGCAGCTGCTCTGCCAAGGCCAAATACTCTGCTAACTGCTGATCTGTTAAAAGCACTGTAATCAGCAAGATAATTGCTGCGCCAGCTGCTTTAGCTTCATAGATCATATATGGATCGATCGTGAAATCTTTTCGCAACAGTGGAACCTGGCTGTGAGCTGCAACCGCTGTTAAATATTGCAAGTTTCCTTTGAAATGGTCTTCCTCAGTTAAAATTGAAATTGCACTGACCTTTGCCTGCTCATAAGCTTGCGCGATCTGCAAATAAGGCAGCTGTTTAACGATCAAGCCTTTCGAGGGCGAAGCTTGTTTAATTTCCGCAATGATGCTTAGCTCTGGTTGGCGTAAATCTGCTTCAAATTGTTGCTGGCCGCTAGTTGGCGACAGTTGGTCACAAATTTGCTGCAATTTTTGCAGTGGAACCATTTTTTGACGTTCATGAAGTCTTTGAGCAGTTGCCGCCGCTAATTCATCTAAAATCATACAACACCCACATCACTATTCGTTAATTTGACAAACTCATCTAATTTAGCAAGTGCTTGCCCATTATTTAAAACAGCCTGTGCTTTTTCAAATGCTGGTATTAAAGCCAGCTCAGGTTGAGCAACATGGATCGCAGCAGCTGAATTCAATAAAACAACATCACGTTTTGGCCCAAGTTTGCCGCTTAAGATCTCACGTGTAATTTGGGCATTTTCTTGCGGTGTACCGCCAATTAAATCAGCCGGCTGGCAACGGTGCAAACCGAATTCTTCTGGGGTTATTTGATATTTTTGTTGCTGGTTGCCTCTGATTTCAACTACATTGGTTGGACCAGTTAAAGTGATTTCATCCAAACCATCAGTTCCGTGAAAAACCATTCCCGCCGTCACCCCGAGCTTTTGCAACACGGCCGGCAAAGTCTCCAACAGTTGATCATCATAAACTCCAAGCAATTGCATTTTGGCTGCCGCCGGATTTGCCAACGGTCCTAAAATATTGAAAATCGTTCTAAAAGCCAGTTCCTTACGAGCTGGTGCAACGTAGCGCATTGCCTGATGATATTCTTGCGCAAACAGAAAACAGATTCCAATTTCATCCAGTGTGCGTGCCGAATTTTCCGGAGAGGTGTCGATATTAGCTCCCAATGCCTCTAAAACATCAGCTGCTCCGCTTAGCGATGATGCTGCCCGATTACCATGCTTAGTAACTGGAACACCGGCGGCTGCAATAATAAAAGCACTCGTTGTTGAAATATTGAAAGTATGTGCCTGATCACCGCCAGTTCCGACAATTTCTAAGGTATCTTGATGCTTAGTGGCAAAAGGCAAAGCATGTTGCCTCATGGCTGCTGCGGCACCAGCAATTTCATCAATTGTTTCGCCCTTAGCTGTTAGAGCGGTCAAAAATGCAGCGATTTGAATATTCGACGCTTTGCCGGACATAATTTCATTGATTGCTCCAGCAGCGGTTTCATAACTTAAATTTTTTCCTGTAACAGCTTGTTGAATTGCTTCTTTGATCATCATATTGTTCCTCCTTAATTTGATTACCACGTGATCTCGATTGTTGAAGAATTTTTTTTAAGAATTGCCATCGAAATTTTTCCATTTTTGCCTCCATAAAAAAATCCGCCCATAACAACCAAATGTTAAGGACGGATTTCCCGCGGTACCACCTTAGTTTGTAGCTTAAACAAGCCTACTTCAAAAACTGAAGCCTACTCACCAAACCACACTCTTTTTCAGGATGCTAACACATCCCTGATAACTGACGTATATCTCACGTTGCGGAGTACTAACAGATTCTTAATCTGCGTTGGCCGCACCCTCCGTGGTCCATTTAATAATCTGTGTTCAGCCGGATTCTCAGCATCGCCGGCTCTCTGAATAAGCATAATTATCTTGATCTCCACTTCAACGGTTTGTCTGGACGAATATTAAGTTAAGTTTAGATTAAACCTTGATTATAAAACTGTCAACCCTAAATTAATTTATTTTTAAAAAGTTTTCAATAAGTTGATTACCTGCTTTTTGATCAGTCATCACCGATTCTGGATGATACTGCAATGCATATAATTTATGTCGTTCATCAGAAAACGACATAATCTCTCGATCACTTGACAATGCGGTAATTTTAAAATTAGCTGGCAAGGTAATGGGATCAGCCACTAATGAATGATAGCGAGCAGCAATAAATTGCGATTTGACACCCACTAACAATCGATCTGTTTGACAGACCGTAATCAAATCGGTTTTGCCATGCATTAAATGTTTGGCCGGAATGATTTTAGTTTTAAAGGCCGCTGCAATAACCTCCAAACCCATACAGACTCCCAAAATTGGAATTTTACCAGCAAAGTTCTTAACGATATCAAGACACTTGCCAGCTTCAGCAGGAGTTCCTGGGCCGGGAGAAATAAAAATATGCTTTGGCTGCAAAACTGCAATCTGCTGACAAGTTAATTCATCATTTTTTTTAACGCAGATATGATTAGAGAATTCACCGATTTGTTGATAAAGATTATAAGTAAAGCTATCGTAATTATCAATTAAAAGTTCCATTTGCAGCCTCCTTTTGTAAAACTGCCTGAACTGCCAATTTCATCGAACGAGCTTTGTTGCAACACTCTTGATACTCATGATCTGCACAGCTATCAGCAACGATTCCAGCGCCCGTTTGCAGGCAGAGCTGCTGGCCAATTTGATAAAGCAGACGAATTCCAATTGCCAAATCCATCTGGCCGGAAAAGCTCAAATAACCAAATGTTCCGCCATATAGTCCCCGCTTTTGCTGTTCCAACTCATCAATGATTTGAATTGCCCGCAGCTTAGGTGCTCCCGACAAAGTTCCAGCTGGAAAAACGGCCGCAAGAATATCTAATAAGCTTTTCGTTGGATCAACCTGACTTTTAATTGTTGAAGCAAGGTGGACGACCGTTTCGAATTTCTCTAAATAAGCATGTTGCACGACCTTAACTGTTCCAAAACGGCTAACCTGTCCCAAATCATTACGACCTAAATCAACTAACATATTGTGTTCCGCCAATTCTTTTTGACTTGTCGTCAATTCCTTGATTCGCCGTTGATCCTTGAGCCGATCACCTGTTAATTTTCTGGTTCCCGCCAATGGATATCCAGCCAGTTCTTGCCGATCTTTGGTAACTAATGTCTCTGGCGAAGCCGCGACAGCACAAAAATCAGCTTGTTTAAAATAAAAATGATAAGCAGCTGGCTCAGCTACTAAAAGCTGCTGCAAAATCGGCAACAAACTGCCGCGCATTTTTCCCGTCTGCGGATTAGACATGATCAGTTGAAAAATTTCACCTTTGACAATTTGTTTTTGAGCAGCTTTGACCTTAGCGGCATAGCTAACTGGAGAAAAACGCATTTTAAAATCATCAGTTAACTCAAATGAAGGCAAGTCAAGCGGTTGACGCAAACTTGCTTTGAGCTGTTGGCCTTGCTTCTTTAAATTCAACTCAGCTGTTTGATAATTATTTTCTAGGTCAGCAGTTGCAATATTCTGAATAATCATCAGTTGCCGTTTAGTGTGATCAAATGCCAGCACATTCAAACAGCCAAATAAATTGAGATCTGGCAATTTAGCTAAGTCCTGCTGATGAAATTTAAGATGCTTTTGGTAATATTGGCTATATTCATACGCAAAATAACCAATCAATCCACCAGCAAACGGCGGCAATTTTGAAAATAATGGTTGACGATACTTGGCTAGCAATTCGGTCAAGTAACCTTGCGGATCAGCAACTTGAAATTGTCGCTGTTGCTGCTGAGAGCTAACAGTCATTTCGCCATCAAGTAATTTCAAGCTAAAAGTGGGTCGTACAAAATAGCTGAATTTTCCAAGGGCGTGATTACCGCCTGAAAAATAGGCCATTTCTTTTTGCTGAGCTAAATGCGCAATCAGCTTGATTGCTGAAAAATCATCAACTGTAAAACTGATTGCTACTGGGACATAAGAATACTGATTTTGATATTTTTTTAAATCTGTCAATTTAGGGTACATTTTTTGCCTCCATAAAAAAATCCGCCCATAACAACCAAATGTTAAGGACGAACTTTCCGCGGTACCACCTTAGTTTGTAGCTTAAACAAGCCTGCTTCAAATAATTGAAGTCTACTCACCAAACCACACTCTTTTCCAGGATGCTAACACATCCCTGATAACTGACGTATATCTCACGTTGCGGAGTACTAACAGATTCTTAATCTGCGTTGGCCGCACCCTCCGTGGTCCATTTAATAATCTGTGTTCAGCCGGATTCTCAGCATCGCCGGCTCTCTGAATAAGCATAATTATCTTGATCTCCACTTCAACGGTTTGTCTGGACGAATATTAAGTTAAGTTTAGATTAAACCTTGATTATAAAACTGTCAACTCAAAAACAATTGTTGCGTCTTAAAATTATAAACTAAATTAGTTTTAAAACTTGCCATCAAAATTTGCAAACGTTAACTGATCCTTTGTGAAAACTTTGAGCTAGCAACTTTTGGTACACTTTTTTTGCGAGCATCTGGATCAGCTAATTGTAGAATAGACAAATTTTTCAGCGAGGCTTTTTTCAGATTAATTTTCAAAGGCCTTCGTTAAAGCCTGGTCAAGATCAGCAATTAAATCCGTTACGTCTTCCAAACCAATTGATAAGCGAATAACTTGCGGATTCAAGCCATTCCGTCGCCGAAACTCAGCTGGAACTTCGCGATGGGTCGTTCGAGCTGGATTAACGATTAATGACTTTGCATCGCCAATATTTGGCAGATAACTGAAGATCTTAATATTTTTGATTAACTTAGCAACCCTAGTTTCATCCCCAGCTAATTCAAATGAAAGGATTGAGCCAACTCCCTTTGAAAAATACTTTTTTACTAACGGATCAGTTTTATTCAGACCACTATAAAAAACTTGGTTGACATATTGGTTATGGTTTAAGAACTCGGCAATTTTTGCCGCACTGGCTACCTCTTTATCCAAGCGTTCGGAAATCGTTTCAAGACCAAGCAAGACAAAATAGGCATCAATTGGACTTAAAACTGATCCTAGCAAACGAACATATTTCATTCGAATCCGTTTAATAAAAGCTTGATGGCCAAATTTACTAGCGAAACTTTCGTGAATTTGACGTTCCTCATCACCTAAAATGAATTCTTCACTGGTAAACTGTGGAAATTTGCCAGTGGTCCAATCAAATTGTCCATGATCAACAACTAATCCCGAAAGCGTATTGCCATGACCATTGATGCCCTTAGTTGATGAGTAAATAACAATGTCAGCACCAAATTCAAACGGCCGCAACAAATAAGGAGTTGGGAAAGTATTGTCAACAATCAGTGGAATTCCAGCTTGATGAGCAATGTTTGCTAAAGCTTCAAGATCAGCAATCTCAGTACTTGGATTAGCAACACTTTCAACATAGATTGCCTTAGTGTCCGGCTGAATCAAGCTTTTGACATGTTCAAGATCATTGATATTATCTACTAAGTCAAAATTTATGCCATAATTTGGAAAAAAGTTACGAAATTCATCAAGTGTTGAGCCATAAATATTGACCGGAGCAATGATTCGGCCACCGCATTCCGCAACATTTAAAATTGTAAAAGAAATTGCCGACATTCCCGAAGCAACAGCAACGGCTCCAACTCCCCCTTCTAAAGCTGCAATCCGTTGCTCTAATACCTCAACTGTTGGATTGCCGTCACGTGAATAATCAAAACGACCAGTGACTTGACCAGTTACGATTTGCTCAGCAACTTCAGTATTTGTTAAACCAAAAGCAGCTGTTTGATAAATTGGAACTGAAGAAGCATAATGGTGTTCTTCGGGACGATAGCCAGCATGAACTCTTTTAGTATTAAATTTACAATCAGACAAAATTTCCACTCTCCTTAATTTGTAAAAAAATTCTTAAGCTTGATCACTAACCGCAGCGGTTAATGCTTGTTTTAAATCGGCTTTTAAATCGGCTGCATCCTCAATTCCAACTGCCAAACGAATCAGTTGCGGAGTTATTCCGGCCGCCAATCGCTCTTCGGGTGGTAATTCAGCATGACTCATTTCATAAGGCAACTCAGCTAAACTTTCCACTGCTCCTAAACTAACCGCCAGCTTGAATAACTGGAAATGATTGACAAATTTAGCCGCATCCACATTTGGTGCTAGTTCAAAGGAAAATACTCCACCAAAACCATGACACTCAGCAACGGCAACTTGATGATCCTCATTACCTGGCAGTCCTGGATAGTGAAGACAGGCAATTTCTGGTAATGGTTGTAAAAACTTGATCAAAGCCACAACATTTTCCATTTGCCGATCCAGTCGCAATGCTAAGGTTTGAATTCCGCGCCGCACTAAACTGGCATCTTGCGGCGATAAAACTCCGCCCAGAGCATTTTGAATAAAATAAATTTTTTGACCTAGTTTAGCAGTTTTGGTAACTACTAAACCAGCAATTACATCTGAATGGCCGCTTAAATACTTAGTTGCTGAATGCACCACAATATCCGCACCAAGCAGCAATGGTTTTTGCAAATACGGGGTCAAAAAAGTATTATCAACGATCGTGAGCAAACCAGCTTGACGAGCTAGTTGCGAAATTTTTTTAACACTCGCTACTCGCAAAAGTGGATTGGAGACCGGTTCAAAATAAATCGCTTTAGTATTGGGTTGGATTGCTGCTTTGACCGCTTTTAAGTCACGGGGATCGACAGAAGTAAAAGTAATTTCCCGCTCTTTAAAATACTGATTCAATAATCGATAAGTTCCGCCATAAATCTGATCGCCAACAATCAGATGATCTCCTGGTTTAAAAATTGCTAAAACTGCATGAATTGCTGCCATGCCAGATGAAAAAGCAAATCCACAAGCACCCTCTTCTAACTGAGCAATCTGTTTTTCTAAAAATTCACGAGTCGGATTGCCTGAGCGAGCATAATCCCATCTAGCTGGTGTATGTAACGAACGATATTGGTAAGTTGAAGAATTATAAATGGGAATATTTACCGCACCAGTTTGATTATCATTAATTGTCTGACCGTGAACTAATTGTGTATTAAAACCTGTCATAATTAAGCCCTCTCCTTTACTTGAAGCTATCAAAAAAGCATTTTCGTCCATCACTAAAGAAACTAGCTAAGGACGAAAATGCTTTTCGCGTTACCACCTTAATTTGAATAGTTTTTGCAAACTATTCCTCAATAGGTACTTTGATCATACCTTGACTCGTTATCGGGAGTACCCGCGACTGCTTGATTACACACTGCAACTTATCAATCGAATTACTTAGTAAGACCATCTTCAATTGCTCATGATTATTGCCTTCCAGCGACTCAACAACTCTCTAAAAATCAATTTGTCAATTTACTCATCTTACCGTTTAAACTAATTTTCACTATTTAAAATATTTAAAGCTTCTCGTAATTTTTCCTGCTGTTCTGGCAACATCTTTGGATAACTTAATGGCAACTCCTTCATTCGTTCAACAATTATATTTGACACGCACATTCTTGAATACCATTTATCATCTGATGGAATCACATACCAAGGATTTTTTTCAGTAGCGGTTTTATTGATTGCATCCTGATAAGCTTTTTGATAATCTTTCCAATACTTGCGTTCCTTGATATCAGCTTCAGAGAACTTCCAATTGTGACTAGGCAACTCTATTCGCCGTAAAAAACGTTTTCGCTGTTCTTCTTTAGAGATATGCAAGAAAAATTTCAAGATTAAAAAGCCATTGCGTGATAAATATTTTTCAAAATAACAAATATCTTCATAACGCTGAACAAAGAAATGTTGATCGATCTTTTCCGGTTTGTTGATTGAGCCCAAGTGAGCATTTAAAACTATTTTTGGATGCACGCGACTAATTAGAACGTCTTCATAATATGATCGGTTAAAAATTCCAATCGTTCCTCTCGCGGGAACATGTTGATGGATCCGCCATAAATAATCGTGATCCAACTCTAAATTTGTTGGCTGTTTAAAACTTGTCACTTGGCAGCCCGCTGGATTGACCCCGCTCATTACATGTCGAATCATACTGTCCTTGCCAGCCGCATCCATCGCTTGAAAAACGATTAGAACACCATAGCGATTCTGAGCTGACAACATTCCCTGTAACTCGGTTAATTTGCCGATATTTTCAGCAATTTGGGCTTTGATCTGATCTTTTTCAACCTTTTTAGTTGCTGCGGTCAAAGCCTTCTTCAAATTACAAGTATCAAATTTATCATAACGATAACTATCAGCCAACGTCATTTTGTTTCCTCCTCTAAATTCCAACATTTTTTAGTTTATAAACTTTTAACATATATTTATCATACCACTAAGTTGGAAGAGGGTAATGGAAAAAAACGCAAGTTGAAACTGACATTAGTTGCTAATTAACTTAAACTGAAAAATAGGCTTTAACTAAATCACGATAGATCTTAATCATTGCCAAAAAACTTGGCAGAGTTGTAAATTCATTATTTTGATGAGCACTTTTCCAAGCATCTGGCCCTAAAACAATGGCTTTGATCCGAGGATTGCGTTCAACAAAGACACTAGCATCAGTTGCCCCATTAATCGTTGTCAATCCAATCACTTGATCAGCAAAATGTTCAGCTGAAATTGCCGCTGCTGTTTGGACAAACAAATCATCGGCAGCCGTCTTAACTGGATAAAAATTATGCAGTAATTTAAACTGCAATTGAAAGCGGCTTTGCCCATTGATGGCTGAAACTTGGTCCTTGATCAACTGGATAACTTTTTGATTAGGAAAAGCTGGCGTTGGTCGCAGGTTACCAAACAAGACTGCTTGATCGGGAATGATATTGATTTGGCTGCCACCAGAAATCATTGTAATGCTGTGCTTGAACGCACCTAAGTCTGGATCACGCGGTGCCTGATCGAATAAATGCTTCTCAACTGTCAGATAAGCATTTAAACCACTGATTGCATTAATCCCTGCTTCCGGTCGTGAACTGTGAACCGATTTGCCAAAACTTTGAATTTGATAATTGATTGTCCCAGCATGTGCATAAACAACTTGCCCGCTAGTTGGTTCACCGACGACCATTGCATTAACATCATCGACCAAGCCTTGTTTGGCCAAGCGATAAGCCCCAGGCGTACCAAATTCTTCGCCAGCAGTTGCTAACAAGCGCAGGGTCCCTGGTGGATTCCAACCAGATTCTGCCAACTCGGCCAATGCAATTATTTCAGCAGCCAGCCCACTTTTCATGTCCGCTGATCCACGACCATAAATCCGCTCACCGATAATCGTTGCTTTGAATGGATCGGTTTTCCATTTAACCTGATCTCCAACTGCTACGGTATCTTGATGACCCGTTAAGCAAAAAACTTGATCCGTCTGCTTTTCACCGATTTCAGCAATTAGGTTGGCACGTTGACCGTCAAAACGATCAATTTTAGCTTTGATGCCAAATCTTTCCAAAAATTTGGCTAAATATTCTGCAACTTTAAGCTCATGATCATTAACTGATTCAATCGCTATCAAATCTTCCAAAACTTTGATTTTTTCCTGTTGCCGCATCTGCTCATCCCTTTTAATTGGTTAACCAGCTGTTTTGTGATTAAAGACTTTGGCTAAAATATCACCAACCAGCTGAACGATCATTACCAAAACTAAGACTAATAAAGTAGCCATAAAGGTTGTATCATTGGCAAATCGATTATAACCATAAGCAATTGCCATGTTTCCTAAACCACCCGCACCAATTGCCCCGGCCATTGCCGTTAAGCCAATCAAACTGATCAAAGTAACGGTTGTCACGCGGATCAGCTCGGAACGTGATTCACGCAGATAAACGTCAAAAATCAAATCAGAGAAAGTCGCTCCAACCGATTGAGCCGCTTCAATAATTCCATGATCAACACTTTTTAAAGCCACTTGAACCTGCCGTGCATAAAAGGGAAACACCCCTAGTGATAAAGGTACCAAAGCTGCTGTGGTCCCAATTTGTGTTCCCACCAGCAATTTTGTAAACGGCGCAATGAAAGCTAATAAAATGATAAATGGAATTGCCCGGAAGAGCGAAACGACTTTATCGAAAATGCTGAATAAGGTATGATTGGGAGCAATACCATCTTCATCAGTCAAAACTAATCCGATCCCAAAAACCAAGCCAAGAATCCCACCAAAGATTGCGGACCAAAATGTCATATACAGTGTTTCGCCAATTGCCGGCAGCCAACCACCATCGCCGGTCCATCCCTGATAAACAACATTTGGAAAATATTTTGCAAATAAATCAGCCATTTTCAGTTTCTCCTTCCTGTAATTCGTCTTCAGCAATTTCAGTAATGATGACCTCTTGCTTTTGCAAATAATCTAAGGCTTTAATGCGACCTGCTGCTGTACCTTTAATGATCACAAACAAAGTTCCGACTGGCGTGCCATGTAAAATTTCAATATTACTGTAAATAATATTGGCCTCAACGTTAAAGTCACGATACAATTTGACCAAAATCGGTTCACTAACCGAATTACCCACATAGGTCAACTGAATGATCCTTTCGTCAGCACCTAGTTTGCCTAATTGATATTTTTTCAAGATCGAAATAGCCTTTAGTGAACCGCCACCAATAAATTCACGGGTCAGTTGCTGTTTAGCATGTGTGAAAATATCCAATAATTTTCCCCGTTCAATTATGCGTCCATTGTCCATTACGGCTACTTTATTAGCAATTCGTTTGACAGCATCCATTTCATGAGTGATCAATACGACCGTCAAGCCCAATTTTTGATTCAAATCTTTTAAAAGGTCTAGGATTTGGATCGTATTCTTAGGATCCAAGGCCGAGGTTCCTTCATCAGAAATCAAGATTTCAGGGTCATTAGCTAAAGCTCTGGCAATTGCCACCCTTTGCTGCTGACCACCAGACAGCTGTGCGGGATAAGAATCCGCACGGCTGTCAAGGCCAACTAATTTCAGTAATTTACGCGACTTTTCTTCAATTTGTTTTTCTTTCAAGCCGCTATGCTTTAAGGCAAAGGCAACGTTGTCGATGATCGTTTGTTCATTGAGCAGATTAAAATGCTGAAAGATCATTCCAATTTTGCGCCGTTCAAATCTTAGCTTTTTGGCATCAATAACTTTTTTTTGCTGACCATCACCTTGGTACAAAAGCTCGCCATTGACTTCCACGCGACCGGCAGTTGGAATCTGCAGCAGATTGATTACCCGCACTAGCGTCGACTTGCCAGCTCCAGAATAACCAACGATTCCATAAATATCTCCCTGTTCAACATGCAGCGTCACCTGTTTAACAGCTGCAACCCGTTTATCCTTTTGCTGAAACGTCACACTAACATCATCTAACTTAATAATTTCCTCGGCCATAATAACACCTCGCATCTTCTTTCACTCATGTTTCAATTATTTTAACTTGATATTCCAAGCTGGAATTTCAGCAGTTCCGTATTCTTTTTTCATCATCTGCTTGGTTTTAGCTGTTTGGTAAGCTTTAACGACCTCTTGATATTCCTTTTTATTTTTGTCCTTCTTATTAGCAGCAATCAAATTGATCCATTGTTCAGAATCTTTATTGACCGGTTCAACATAAATAGCTGATTTGTAATTCAAGTCAGCCGCTTGCGCATAGTTGGTATTGATGACCGCTGCATCAACATCTGACAACGAACGAGCGGTCTGGCTGGCATCAAGTTCTTTAATCTTCAAATTTTTAGGGTTTTTAGCAATTGATTTTACCGTAGCTAAATCAGTATCAGATTTCAAAGTGATTAAACCGGCATTCTTTAATAAAAATAATGCTCGTGATTCATTGGTTGCATCATTTGGAACGGCAATGGTTGCTCCATCAGGAATGTCTTTGACTTGTTTATACTTTTTCGAATATAATCTGATCGGCGTAATAAAAGTTTTACCAATTGAGACAATATTGGTTTTGTTAGCTTTATTCCAGGCATCTAAAAAGGCTTGATGCTGAAAGGCATTTAAATCAACATCTCCTTCAGCTAAGGCTTTGTTAGGCTGAGAATAATCAGTAAATTTCTTAAATTTCAATTTAATATTATATTTTTTCTTAGCTGTTTGAGCAACTGTCTTCCAAATTGCATCTTCTTGTTTAACCCCAGACATGATCCCGATTGTTACCGTTTTTGAGGCAGTTTTTTTCTGACCGCCACCAAAGCTGAAGTAAGCAGCAACAATTATCACAACTGCAACGACTAACCAAATAAATAAACTTTTCTTTTTTTTCATTTTTTCCACTCCTATTTTTTTATGCTTTTAACTAAATAACTGATCTGCTAGTTGCAGCAACACATTCGTTTGATCATTATTAATTCCCCCATTTTTTGAATTTTTGACCGAAAAAAAAGTTCGTCCTCAAAAATTAAGGACGAACTTTGTCGTGGTACCACCTTGGTTTGCAGTTAACTTAACTGCCTCAGTAGATTACACCATCTAAGTATAATCTTGCGTTTATAACGTTCGCAACCACGTCAACAGCTAAGCAATCACCGCCACCATTCCGAGTCCATCTTCCAAAATTTCATTCCACTTCATCACACCGACCTGAAGCTCTCTTAGAAAATTCATCTTGTACTCTACTCTTCAAAATGTTTTATTCGATCAAAAGTTTATATTTTGTATTATATCTGATTTCATAAATTTGTCAAGGCTCAAATTAGCTTGTATGTGTCAAGTTTTTGGATTTGGCAAAATTCAGTTCGCTCATTACCAGTGAACTGACGAATCAATTCTCCATGAGTCACACAAGCAATTGTCGCATAATCGGCTGCGTATCTTTGAAAAACCTTGACAGCGCGTTTTTTCAACTCACCAGCAGTTTCATAATCCAGCGCCGTCTGACAAAAGTTTGGTGCATGCCGATACGCTTGATAAGCTGCCACCGCCTGATCATCTGTGACTGCTTTGTTTTTGGCGGGCAACCATTCATGCAAACCTAATTCAACTTTTACCGGAAAAGCTTGATGGCGTGAAAGTTCCAAAGCCGTCTGTAAAGCGCGCGGATATGGCGATGAAATCAGCAACTCAATTTGATCAAAAATTGGATTTTTGGCTGCTTGTTGGGCTTGTCTTATACCGCGCTTGCTTAAACCTGCTAATTCACGACCAAAGCCTAAATAACCCGCTGTTTTGACGGCAGTATAATCCGGTTCGCCATGACGAATCAAGTAAATAATCAACATATCATCCCATTATCTAACTAATTTTTAAAAGTTTTCTATTTAAAATCTTCTTGAGAAATTTGGCAGTTTCGTTCACCGTTAAAATGACCATTCCCAATAAAACTGGCAAAATCCAACCCCAAAACAAACTGATCGAAGTTGTACGGAAAATATCCTGCAAAAATCAACAACTTCAAGACCAGCAAAGCACCAATGATTTAAAATTCCATTTTATTTTAAAAGATAGCTTTTGGAAAAACAAATTCCCTTATTCAAATTCCTCTAAAAGTTATTGAAATGCTTTAATTTTAGCACATTTTGTTGTCATTATATAAATGACTTTGGATAAAACAAAAATTAAATGAAATGATTTATTTAATTAAGCTTTTGCTTTGGAGTAATGACCTTTTGCAGTAAGCCTAACACAAAATCAGAAATGATCGCCATCAAAGCTGTTGGCAGTGCTCCGGCTAAAATAATCGCGCCACCATTCGTAGCATTTGTCCCGCGAATAATAATATCACCTAAACCGCCGGCTCCAACAAATGAACCAATCGCTGTAATGCCAATGGCAATCACCAAAGCATTACGAATGCCACCCATAATTACCGATAACGACAAAGGCAGTTCGATTAGATAAAGAATCTGAAAACGCGTCATTCCCATTCCTTTGCCGGTGTCTAAGATCGTCGGATCAATTCCTTGCATTCCAGCATAAGTGTTTTTAATGATCGGCAAAAGTGAATACAAAAAGACCGTAGCAATCACCGTATTAACGCCCAAGCCCAAGACCAGCATAATCATCGATAATAACGCCAAAGACGGAATCGTTTGAATCACATTGGCAAGACTGATCACTATCCCGCTCAAACGGCGATGGCGGGCAATTAAAATTCCAATTGGAATCCCGATAATCGCTGCAAATAAGACTCCATAAATTGAAATCAGGAAATGCCGCGAAAACTGAGCTAAAACATAATTACCGTTTTGGCTCAGATAATACCAAAACTGGTCCCATAAATTCATTTTGGCCATTATTGATCATCTCCTCGAAAATAATGATGCTTTACCAAAAAATTATGTGCAACAACTGACGGTTCAAGTAAATCATTATCAGCTTGATAATTCAAAGCTTGCATCGTTTTCAAATTGATCTTACCATCCAAACGATGCAGCAACGGTCCAAGTTTTGGATATTTTTTCAACAATGAATCATTGACCACCATTGAGCAATTATACGGAGGAAAGAAGTGCCGATCATCTTTTAAAAGCTTCAGGTCATAACTTTTGATACGCCCATCTGTCGAGTAACCTAAAACAACTTGCATTTTCCCGGCTTCAACCGCATCATAAACCAATCCGATCTGCATCGGTGAAACACGCTTAAATGCAAAACCATAGTATTTTTCAAAATCTCGATAACCATCGCCTTTTCGGTTCATCCAGGAAGAATCAACCCCAGCATTTAGTTGACCGGCAACTTTTTTTAAATCCGAAACTTTTTTTAGTTGATTTCGACGGGCAAATTTCTGAGTCGTCATAAAAGCATAAGTGTCTGCAAAACCATATGATGGAAACCAAGTTTGGTGATACCTTTTTTGAAATTCACGCGTAACGATCCGCGTTGCTTTTTTGGAGTTTTTAACATTATCCATTTGCAATGTGCCAGTCAGATCGGTTCCAGTATACCGGGTAGCTGAAATATCAGCATCACCGCGCAAAAGTGCTTGGTGAGCAACCGTTGAAGAGCCTAAATTATTGACAAGCGTTGTTTGATAGCCCAGTTCATGATGAATCAGTTCGGCAATAATATTTGCAACGATCTGCGACTCAGTCGAACTTTGCGAAGCAATTCGAATTGTCCCTTGATTAGTTGACCCACTAACTCCCGGCAGGCCACAGCTGCTAAGAATCAGTAAGCCACTTAAGGCCAGTAGCCAGCAGCTAAACTGTTTGATTTTTAATTTCATTTTTGCGCCCCCCCAGAACTTTTCTTCTCTGGAGTCAGGCGCTTTTCCAATAATCCCAGCAAGTAGTCGACAACAACTGCCATGATTGTAACTGGTATCGTGCCACCAATAATAAGATCCGGCTGGAAAAGATTCAGACCATTAAAAATAAAATCGCCTAACCCGCCACCACCAATAAACGAAGCTAAAGTCGCCCAGGAAATCACGTAAACGGCTGATAAGCGAATACCAGCCATAATTACCGGCATAGCAATTGGAATTTCTACTTGAATAATTGACTGTAAACTCGTCATGCCCATTCCTTTGACGCTGTCTTTTAGCTGCGGGTCAACACTTTCCATCCCTAAATACGTATTACGCAAAATTGGCAGCAGAGAGTAAATAAATAAGGCAACGATCGCCGGTAATTTACCAATTCCGAAGATTGGAATCATCAAAGCTAATAAAGCAAGCGAAGGAATTGTCTGCAACATACTAGCCAAACCGATGACCACTTTAGCAGTTTTTAAAAAACGCGTCAAAATGATCCCTAGCGGCACTGCCACCAGCATGCCCAAGACCAGAGAAATTGCTGAAATGTATAGCTGTTCCCAAGTTTTTAACAGTAACTGACTGCCATATTGCTGCAAAAACGTTATCATTACTGTTCACCGTCCTTATTGCTAGAAACCTGCTCCTCCTTATTGCCCCAAATAATGTCATAAACTAAATCGACAAGCGATGAGCGCGTGACGATTCCTTGCAGCTTTCCTTGATGATTGATTACTGGGACGTATTTAACATCTTCTTTTAAAATCCGATCAACACTATTGCGAATCAAAGTATCGGTGTAAATGGTAAATAGATCTGTTGATAATAAATCTGCTAAGCTTTTAGTACGATTATATTTGCTATCCAGATCGGCCAAATCAAGATAGCCTTGCAAATGCCCTTGTTCGTCAGTGACTAATAAGGTATCAACCCGACGTTGGCGCATTAGCTCCACTGCCCGTTTTAATGACTGATCAAGTGTAATTGCCACTGGATTCTGCAACATGATCTGCTGAGCAGTAGTAATGTCTGCTTTGGCTTGTAGCAAACGTTCTTCCCCAATGATTTTTTTCACAAACTGATTGGCTGGATGACGTAAGAGTTCGGTTGGCGGAGCCGTTTGAATGATTTTACCTTGATCCATTACCACAATTTTAGTTGCTAGTTTCAAAGCCTCATCCATGTCATGTGTTACAAAGACGACGGTTTTGCCTAATTTTTCTTGTAATTGTTTGACTAAATCCTGCAGACTTTCACGAGTAATCGGATCAAGTGCTCCAAACGGTTCATCCATCAAAATCAAATCTTGCTCAGCTGCTAAAGCACGAATGACACCGATTCGCTGCTGCTGCCCGCCTGACAGTTCTCCCGGATAACGATCCAAAAACTCAGGTGGCAATTCAACTAGCTTGATCAACTTTTGAGCTTGCTTGCGTTTTTTTTCTTCTGACCATTTCAAAAGCTTAGGCACCAAAGTAATATTCTCATAAATGCTCATATGCGGGATCAAACCAATATTTTGAATCACATAGCCGATTTTTCGCCGCAACTTAACTGGATCATATTTTTTTAAATTTTGGCCCTTAAAAAAAATTTCACCGGATGTTGGTGCCAGCATCCGGTTAATCATCCGCATCGTGGTCGTTTTCCCTGATCCTGATGTTCCAATCAAACAAATAAAATCTCCCTGATCAATCGTCAAGTTGATATCTTGAATCGCAGCTTGATTGCCGTGATAAATTTTTGAAACATTTTTAAACTCCAAAATTGGACCTACTTGATCCATTCTTGCGCCTCCTCAAAGATTTATGTGCTGCTAGCATAACAAAATTCCTATAAACATTATAGCATAAATATAAAATTTTTGCTAGAAGCTAATTTTAAGCTGAGCTATAGAAGGTTTCTCATCACCTAATTAAAAAGAATGGTAATCTAGCCATCAAAAAAATTTATAAAAAAAAAAACAACTGAGCAGTTTAGCTTACTCCGTTGTCAATAATATATTTGAATCATTTTCAGTTTATTTAGCTGAACGAACTGGATGATCCACACCAGTTAATTTAGCAACTGGCTTGAACAGTGCGTGGAAAGCAGCCGCAACCGTTTCTGGAGTCCGGTGTCGCTCGTAAAAATCTGCTAAGACCAGCATTACGATTGGTAAGTAAAAACAAATTCCTAGCACTTCAATGATTGGCGCACCATAGATCATGATTGGTTCCCAGAAATAAAAGCCATAATACCAGGTTACTCCCCAAATACCTGACCAAATTATCACTGGAATTGCCAACAAAATCACGACTTTCAACAACTTTTGGCGTGAGCCTTCTAAAAAGCGCCGACTTGCTGTCAAAGCCAAACGCTGTGATTGTCCTAAAAATTTTGGCTGGCGTTCACGATAAAGAAAAGCTGCCTGCGAATATTCTAATTGTTTCCAAATCAAAATAACAGCTGCAACTACCAGCAAAATATCTGCTACGATTTGATGACTGCCAAAAAAGTAATTGATAACTAAAATCGGCAATTGCCATAACAAAATAAATAAGTTTGCATATAGATAGAGACGTAACTGCTGGTTTTTATTTAATTGCCGAAACTCTTGCCAAATACTACGCAAACTGATTTTTTTATCACTTTGAATCAAAGTAGCTTGCATTTGGTATTGCAACGAGACATTTAGATAATAAACTAAAATTGCCAACCCGAAACTCAATAGGATTGCTGCAACAATTTCAAGCAAACCGATTAAAATCATCGCCGAAGATGAACCGTACATCAAAATCATTGTCAAATAGGATAATGACGTGGCTCCGACTTTTAACAGTTCAACGATCAACAAGCTGACCAAGGCGATGACGATAGTGGCAACTGTTAAAACGACTCCCGGAATAATCCCATTTTGACGATACTTTTGCCAAAGAGCAGTTAAATATTGCTGAATTGGTTTTTGCTTTTTTGCTTTCAAAATATGACCTCGCTTTATAATTTTTAACAATGGCTTAATCATAACATAAAAATTAACTGTCTAAGCCGAAAATCATAAATGTTCATCTGCAGTTCACAAAAATTTCTTAAAACAAAAAACATTTCATGAGGTAAATGATCAAAGCCTTTAATAACTTACAGCAAAAAATATCTTAAAAAATGAATTATTTAGTCGCGCCTTGACTATCACTATCACTGAGTTGCAACTTGGCAGCTTTTTCGTAAGCATACTGATATAAATACAACTTGGCATCGAGTGAAAGATCAGCTGAGGAAGAGTTGATAATTGCGAGGGCAAATTTTTCGGGATCAATTTTCATCAAAATCACCTGCTTTCTGTTAAGGATTATGATATCTTTAAAAATAAATTAAGATATGTCAAAAAATATTTACAAAAGCAAAAACTGTGGCCGAAAAACTTTCGAAACCACAGCTTTTACTAGATAAAGCCTAATTTTGTTGTCCCCAAACTTCCTTGGCAACTTCTTTGACGAGCTCAATTTTGGCCCATTGCTGTTCCTCGGTCAAAACATTGCCCTCTTCAGTCGAAGCAAAACCACATTGCGTTGAAACGGCTAAATTTTCTAAAGGCACATATTCACCAGCTTCTTTGATCCGCGCAATGATCTCATTTTTATCTTCCAACTGACCATCTTTGGAAGTTACCAAACCCAAGACAATCCGTTTTTCTAAACGATGGTTGAAAATTGTCTTTAAAGGCGCAAAATCACCAGAGCGTTCATTATCATATTCCAAAAAGAAACCATCATAGTTCAATTGAGCCAAATATTTGGCAACTGCTCCGTAGCCGCCCGCAAATAAGAAAGTTGAACGAAAATTGCCCCGGCAAATATGTGTCGTAACTGTTAGATCGCTTGGCAAGCCGGTCAGCAATTCATTGATGACAGAAACCGCCTCTTTAGCTAACGTCTCATATTTGACGTGTTCGACAGGTTGATTTTGCGTTTCATTTAATTTGCTGATCAAAAAAGCCCAAGTTGTATCATCGATTTGAACATAGCGCGCCCCTAAATCATAGAAATGCTGAATGGTTTGATGATAGGCGGTTGCCAAATCATGTAAATAATCTTCACGCTGGTCATAGAATTTTGGCCAATTATCAGAGCGATTGTCCCGGAAGAGCATCGTTGGCGATGGGATCGTCTGCTTGGGAACGATCCCAGCTGGAGTAACCGATTTTAAATATTCAAAAGCTGCAAAGAAGGGATGCGTTGGGTTATAGGCGACTTTGCCGCAAAGTTTGGCGTTATCTGTGCGCGTCTTGGCACCTTTAAATTTATAGCTTTGCTGATAATCATAATGAGCCACCCCATTTAGACCCCAGAGAAAATCTAGGTGCCACCAGCTGCGGCTGAATTCACCATCCGTTACATCCTGCAAACCATGTTTAACTTCTTTAGCCACCAAGTCTTTAATTTCTGCTTGGCGAAGAGCTAAAAATTCTGCGTCACTAATTTTTTGAGCACGTTGTTGAGCTAGCGCTGTTTTTAAAGCTGGCGTCCGTAAAAAGCTGCCAACTATATCGTAACGAAATGGTCCAACTTTTACTTCATTTTGTGCAGTCATTAAAATTCCTCCTTAAAAAATAACCGCCCTCATCCTGCAAAATTGCAAAATAAGGGCGAAAGTTCGCTTTACCACCTAAAATTTGAAATCTGACTCACATCAAATTTCCTCAGTAGGTACCCGTTCAGATACCTCATGCTATAATGGGCACTCCCAAAATTGTTGAAATTACTTCAACAACTTCTTGCTCCAAAACCATCTTCAACTGATTCAAACTGATTGCTTCTCAGCAGACAGCAATTCTCTGGGCAGCCGAATCAATTTACTCATTTCTTCAACGCAAAATAATAGGATTATCTTAAATCCTTAAAGGTAAAATGTCAACTGTCCCTCGAACTATTACTAACAATTTTCTATCTCTAATCAATCAACCTGCGTTAATGGCAAAACCTTTTTAAGCTCTGCCAATTGCGGATGTCGACTAAGCAAATTGCGCAAATGATTCAAATTGATTTTCACATTCCACTTCAAAATTCCTTGTAAAGTGTCGGCTTGATCAAAATAATACGTTATACTGCCCCTGGTACCAATCTTTTCTTGATACATCTTCAAATCCGTCTTGATTGTCCCAAGTGCTTCCCAAGTAACATCAAAAACCCAGCTGTAAAAATACGGCGTGTAATTGTAAGCTGTTACTTGTCCCGCCATATTTTGCCCAGCAGCAAAACCAGACTTAGTGGCGTGCATCACGTGCTCTGATTTGGTCTGTCCCAAAATTGGATCTGGATAAGAGATCAAATCACCAGCAGCGAAAATATCCTTAACTGAAGTTTGCAAATGCTGATCAACGACAACTCCTGCTTCGTCGATTATTACCCCAGCTGTTTGGGCTAATTGATAATCCGGTTGACTGCCTAAACCGAGCACCAAACCAGCCGCGCTCAAAACCGTCCCATCATCTAGAGTCAGTTCAACTTGTTGTGCCTTGATTTGAGCGCCAACTGCCCTTTTTTGCCGATAAAATTCAACACCAGCCTGAATGTATCTTTCTTCCAATTCTCGGCTCAGTTTGGTCGGTAATTTTTGATCTAGCAAATGCTGACTAGCAATCACGTAGGAAACTTTCGTCTGCGCTTGAATCAACCCGGCCGCAATTTCACTACCGATATAACCGTTGCCAACTACTATAACTTGTTTTTGCTGTCCGCTAAAGGCGCGAATTTTACGATAATCTGCCTTTGAACGTAGGGCGACGATCAAATCGCTAGCCGGCAGATTCGGCAAAGCTTTAGGTCTAACCCCAGTCGCTAAGAGTAGCTTATCATACGCATAAGTCGTTCCTTTTGCGGTTTCTACTTGATGAGCTGCAGGATCAATTTTAGTGACAACTGTTTGCAAATGGATCTCAACATTTTGTTTTTCAGCAGTCTTAAAATCTGTGTCACTTTCCTGAAAAGTTTCATCGACCCACAGCTTTTTACTTAAAGCCGGACGCGCATAAGGCTCATCAACATCGGCCGACAAGATCGCAATCGTCCCGCTTTGATCAACCGAACGAATCCCAGCAGCCGCTTGATCGGTTGCCATACCGCCGCCAATCAACAAATAATTGAAATGTTCTGCTTGTTTGGCCATTTTTAAAATTACCTGCTTTCTGTTTAATTTATTAATAGTAAGTTAATTATAAATTAAATTGTGGTCAATTTAAAAAAATTTGCCTAGTTTGTTTACCTTTTTGAAGCCACCGCAGATTTAAAAATTGCTAACAAAATGAGTAGCAAACAGCTACCATAAAGGCCAAAAGTCACCGCAAAACTTAATTTTTCAAGCAGCCAGCCAGTCAACGGAAATAAAATGATCATTACTAATGAGAACAGCAGATTGGCCACGCTCAAGAGAGTTGCTCGCTGGGTCGAATCGATCAAATCATTATAGTAACTGCTGAAAATTGGTTCATTCAATGAAGTCAAACCATTTGCTAACAAAAATACCAGCAGGTAGATGGTCATTTTGCCCAGCCAGTTCAACAATAATAAACCAGTTAAAGCTAGGCTGAGCCATAAAACCAGCTGGCGCTTAGAAACCTTTTGCTGTAGCCAAGGTGCAGCTTTCATTACTGCCATATTGATCATCGCTGAAATAGCCAGCAAAGTTGAAATCAGCCAACCAGCAAAATGCTGACTATCCATCAACGACTGAAAATAGAAATAATAGGTCGTGCAAAAGCTATCAAATAAAGCTTGGAAGATCATCAAATTGCGCAAAAGCGGCAAATCACGCAAGGTCTGCCATGAAAGCTGCAGCAGCTGCCAGAGTCCTAGATCAACAGACTGAGCTGCTCGATCTTCGGTCGTCCGTTGACTGGGTTCTTTTAGGAGACCAACGGAAACTAAAGCTAACGAGCTGACCAAAATTTCAATGACATACACCAAGCCAAAATGCCAGTGCACAAATAAACCAGCCAAAACTATTCCACTAGCATCGGCAAATTCAATGATCACATTCGTCCAACTAATGACCCGCGGATAACGTTTACTCTGCTGATCAAGTTTCAATGAATCATATAATAAAGCTTCCAGCGTCCCCGATTGGAGATTGTAAGAAAGGGCACTGATCACAAAACTGATCACATCCAGCCAAAAGTCATGGCTGAGCAACAGCAAAGCTGCTGACAAAATCGCCATTAAACGGCTGGCAAAAAGATTAGCTCGATAAGAAAAACGATCTGCCAATAAACCGCTGGGAACTTCAAACAAGAAACTCGTTAGGTGAAAAATACTCTCACACCAGCCAATTTCAACTAGGCTCAAGCCTTGCTGCTGCAAATAAATCACCCACAAACTGGTAATTCCCAAAAAGGCCAGCAGGCTGTAACTATAACTGCACCTAATGTTTCTTCGATATTTAAATTTCAAAATTAACACTCCAGTGACGGGATCATCGTCCCTTAAATTTTTATGCATTCACTAGAGTGCTAAAATTGTTATGATACTATGCTGCAGCGTGATCCAAGCTTGCAAGCTGCTCACCTCGAATTAAGATAATTGAAAAGTATATCAATGACCAAAAATATAATACTAGCTATAAAAAATAGCTCTGGTTGGCTATTAGAGGGGGCTATTCATCCCATAACTAAAGCCACGGGATTTCCGCCCAAACGTCATTAAATTTATCATATTTTGAATTAAAACCGAAAACTAAATTATGTTACAATCAGCAAAGAAGGAGCGAAAAACTATGATCACACTTGGCTTGACTACTTGGAGTGAACATCAAACACTAATTAATCAGCCACGGCCGACAACTTTGGCTGAATATGCTGCTTATTTTCCAACAGTTGAAGTCGACACTTTCTTTTATGGCATTCCAGCGGTAACAACGCTACTCAACTGGCAAAAACAAGTTCCGGCGACTTTTCAATTTGTTATCAAGGCTAACCAAGCATTAACTGGTCAGGAACAAGAACAGCTGACTGGTCAACAACTAATCGCACGTTTTCAAGCTTTTGCGCAAGCTTTAAGTCCTTTAAAAAAAGCTGGTCAGTTAAAGACGATTCTGTGTCAATTTCCACCAGCCTTTCAGGCAACCAGCCGAAACGTGGCCTATTTAAAATTCTTTCGTAGGCAGCTAGCAGATTGGCCACTGACTTTGGAATTACGGCATCAAAGCTGGTATCAAGGAAAAAATGCTGCTGCTTTAGTCAACTTTTGCCACCAAAATAATTATACATTGGCAGTTATTGATGAGCCAACTGGCTTGCTGGCCTCTGTCCCGCTTTATCCAGCCGTCACTACCAAAGAACTGATGTTTTGGCGATTGCATGGCCGAAATCAACTTGGTTGGCAAATTAAAGGACAAAACTGGCGTCAACAGCGAACCCTTTACCGCTATAGTCAAGTAGAATTAACTGATTTTAAACAAAAGATCCTGAGCTATCAAAATCAGGCAGCCGAAATTTGCGTGATCTTCAATAATAATTCTGGCGGAGATGCCGCCGATAATGCCCTAACTTTTCAAAAAATGCTTGGTGTCACATTTGCTGGACTGAATCCTAAATCTCCTCGACAGATCGATTTATTTTAAAAAAGTTATCAATAGGCCGTTCCAACATGTGGCTGCTACAAATGCTGTGGGAAAAATTCACATCAAACCTGGCAAAGCATTTCGAACAATAATGGTTCGCAAAACGCAAGGAAAAACTGGGACTGAGACATTTTCTAAACCTGCAGCATTCTCATTTAAAGATAAAAGAAATACCTGCAACTAACAAAACAATTCCTAGTAAAATTATAACAAAGCGAATAATCTCAGGATACAGACCGCCAAACAAAAAAGGAAAATAAATTGGAACCGCACTTTTAACAGGTTGACGCTTGCCATATTTAACTCCCACAAAAATTGCTGCCGCTCCAGCTAAAATGAAAATCAATCCGATCAATAGATTCATTTTATCATCTCCTTACATCATTCTAAATTTATACTCAAACTGGTCTTTTTCTAAATTATAATCCTATTTGAATCAGAAACAAGGTATTTTTGCAAGCCCTTACTTTTAGAGAACATCAACTATTAGTGCCTTTTAAGCTGCTTGCCAAATTCAATTTCTTCCAAGCGTTTAATCCGTTCTTCCAATGGGGGATGAGTATCAAATAAGTGCGCCAAACCTTTAACTTTTGGCAAGTAAAAATATAAACCCGTCACCGTTGAGTTATTGACTTTAGGTTGAAGATCAACTTTTTGCAGCTTGCGAAAAGCACTAATCAAGCCTGCTGGATTACGCGTCAGTTCTACACTGGAAACGTCAGCTAAAGACTCGCGCTGACGTGAGACTGCAAATTGCAACAGTTCAGCAACTGGGACCCCAATTATCAAGAACAAAAAACCGAGGATCCAAATAAAAATGCCAAAAATGCCAATATAAAGACTACCACCGCCCTCTTTTCGATCAGTTCGATCATCACTTAAAAACGCACTCCCCCAAAAGGTCCATTTACCAATTCCAACGAGCAGCGTCCCAATCAACATGACCAAAGCCGTTAATGCCACGGCAATCGTTGAGACCCGAATGTCATAATTTCTAATATGTGAAACTTCATGACCAATTACGCCTTCAAGCTCCTCGCGATTCATTAATTGCAACAGCCCAGTCGTCACTGCCACGGCCGCCTTCTGATAACTGGTGCCGGTAGCAAATGCATTGGGGCATGGATCATCAATGACGTAAACTTTTGGCATTGGGATATGTGCAACAAGTGCCATATCTTGAACAATATGGTAAAGCTGTGGGTACTGCTCTTCAGTCACCGATTGAGCTTTAGTCATTTTTAAAACAGTCCACATCGAAGTCAAATATTTAAACCCAATATACAATAAAACGAATAGCAACCAATCTAACAGAATCTTCCACAGTTCACGTGGATTCCCTCCACTAAAACTTTTGGCAAAAAAGTAACCAACCAGCATGATCAATCCGCCAAAAATTCCCATGATAATCACTGTGTTTCGTTTATTTTTTCTGATTTGCTCAAATAACATGCTTTTACACTTCCATTTAAACTAAAATCAAGCCGTCAAAACTTGGCTTAATTGATGAACATTGCTGACCAAATGATCCACCCCAGCAGCCGTCAGTTCTTGCTGACTTCCATAACCGTATAAAACACCGATTGCCGTTAAATGATTCTCTTTTGCGCCTTGAATATCATATGAACGATCCCCAACCATTGCTATTTGCTGGCTTGGAATCAGTTTAGTTTGTTGCAGTCCGTAGGTGATCACTTCCGACTTCTGCGCACGCGTACCATCTAAATTACTGCCAAAGATGCCATCAAAATATTGGCTTAAATCAAAATGATCTAAGATTTTAATGGCAAAGAATGTTGGCTTCGCTGTAGCAATAAAAAGCTGCTGATGCTGGTGCTTTAATTTTTTCAGCAAATCCGTAATTCCTGGAATCAGCTGAATATCATACATTCCTTGACGACTATAATATTCCCGATATTTTTTAATACCTTTGATGGCATCTGCTTCGCTGAAATTGTAAAACTTCATTAATGAATCCTTGAGTGCCGGGCCAATAAATTTAGTCAAACTATTTAAATCCCGCACTTCAATCCCAAAAGCTTGCAGTGCATAGGCAATTGATTTGGTGATTCCAGCTTGGGGATCAGTCAACGTTCCATCTAAATCAAAAAAAACACTTTGATAAGTCAATTGGTGTTCCTCCCTTATCCTTCGTTTCGATTACTCTTTGAATTTAAAGCCAAAGTGACCGACTGGCTCGAATTAATGTCAGGTGTCACCAGTAGCCATGTCGTCCAGTTTTTTTGAACAAACCCTATGTTCCAAAATATTTCGAATGTTGTTAATTAAGACTGGCGGGCACGATTCGTTGCAGTACCCCCACTTTCAGCAAAACTAATTACCAACTCTTCTATATGTCTATTATACTAAAGTATCTGCCGCAGTGTTGCCGACTTTGGAAAATATTCAGTATAAAAAAAGACTGGGAAGCAACTCAGTCTTTAAAAGATAATTATGCCGATTGAATGATCAGCTTAACGCGTAAAGTATTTAGTCATTTTCGAAGCTGTGGCTTTTGAAAATGATTTTATATCAAGCCACAGTTCTCATGTTTTTCATCCAGATTAAGAAATTATTGGTGATCTTAGGCTTGACTTTTACTAAAAAAGTCCACAAAAGCAGCCCGCATAAGATGAATTTTCAAGTTTCAAATACCTTCATTTAGAACGGCTAAGCACTGAAACTTTGTTAGCCCCATTCTCGTTTTTTATCCGCTTCATCTTACCGGACTGCTATTATAATAAGGGATTCCCAAACTCTAACCTCTTTTCTACTACCAAGAGATAGTCCTTTTTATGATCACAGCGTTTGCTATAACCCCTTACACTCCGTATTATATATTAATTTGTCTGTAATTGCAATCGCTTACAATCAATGGTGATCCACCTAAAAATTTACTTTTTTTAAACTAAAAAAGCCCCTGAACCAGCATTAACTAGCTGACTTCAAGAGCCTTAGCATTCACTTTATTATTAAATCAGTATTCGCTTCAAACAAAGTCCCAGCAGTTTCCAAAGTTAATTTAGCAACAGCCACTGAAGCCTTAAAATAAATTTCGCAAATCAGTTACGATATTGCTAAAAAATTGTTTAACCTTAGCCCATAAGCCTTTATCATTTTTCAATTTATTAAAAATATTTTTAGCATTGGCTTGAATATTCTGTGATAGTTTACCTGCTTGATCTTTAAATGATTGACGATTCATAACTCCAGAAGCAGCAATTTTTTGCAGTAAACTAATAATTTTATTTTTTTGGTTTTGCGTGAGGACATTGTTCAGCTCATTTTTCTTAAGTTCCTTATCAACAATATCAGCAATCTCCTGCCGACTTAAACTAGCTGGGTTCTTTGTATCCGCTATTTCCTGCTTAGCTCCAGCAACAGCATTGTTCAACTGACTATCAGTATAACCATCTTTCCCCTTATTAGCTTGCGTAATACTACTTAGCAAGTTTTGTTCATTTTGTGCATTATTGATGTTTTTTTGACTCAGAGAATTTCCCGCAGCACTGTATGCGGCATAAACCCCCGCCAAGGCTCCAGATCCATCAATTGAGCGTGGACTGGTAACATAAATATTAGCATTTGTGATTCCGGCAGTTAAAGCCGCATTTCGATACTGATTTTGTGTAATGGTAGTGATATTATTCGAGCCATTATAGTCAACGATTTGAACATTTATCCCACCATTATCAGTTTTTTGAATTAAAGCTGACGACCAAACACCTGAATTATCAGTGAAGCTGTCCCCGCTTGGATTTAGATATTGAACTAAATCAGCTCCATCAATGGTAATTGCTTGAACATTGCTGCTATCAACATTAGCAGCATTCTCTAAGGTCTGAGCAACCTCACTTCTTTCAGAACTGGTCAACGATGTTCCGAGGGTCAAAATCGGTTGACTCAAAGTTACTTCACTTGAACTTGATGAACCAACACTGTCGCTGCTCGAGTTAGCTGCTGAAGAATTGCTGCTATTATTATTAATATTGACATTGACATTCGCATTTGTATTGTTATCAGCCGAAACATACATTTCTTTAATTGAAACTGCACCGCCCATTATTAACCCAAGCGACATCGCAAAAATCATTCTTTTGAAGTTCATTCAAATTACTCCTTTTTCATTCCTCAATAAAAACTTAAAGGATTTATTTTTATCAGAAGATCTTTTTTCCCTTATATCTTAAAAAAGTTTTTGTGTCAAGTTTTACCAGCAGCTTTTTAATCAAGCTTTAAGGAATGCTACTCAAAATTAGTTAGAAACCCTAAACAGTGTATAATAAACATATGAAAATTGTCCACTAAAAGAGGAAAAATTTATGCGATTTAAATTTCTTAAAGGCTTGTTAATATTAATCAGCGGAATTATCTTTTTGATTACTTTTTTAGCAATTTTTTCCCAAAATGTCAATCTTAATTTACCCAAAATCTTTGATTCAACTACCGATCGACAATTTTTGATCAGTCAATTCCGAACAATTGGCCCACTAAGTTTTATCGCCTTTATTATCATTCTGGCAATTGTCTCAGCAATCCCGGGATTTCCAAACTCAATTGTTGCCATAACCGCCGGAATTTACTTTGGTCCCTGGCTAGGTTCTTGCTTAAATCTGATCGGATTGGTGGCTGGTAGCGTCTTATCCGTGTCAGTTATTCAACTGACTTATGATTTCAAGGAAAAGCGGACCATTAAACGCAATCGGGTTTTAAATGATCTGTTGCAAATGAAACACAAGAAAATTGGCTTAACGATTGGCTATGCCGTCCCATTCATCCCGACAGTTCTGACCAATCTGGCTGCTGTCAAACTGAAAACGAAACTGCCAGTCATTTTCACCTGTGCTTTGATTGGCAGTCTCCCCTCGGCGGTAATTTATTCATTTTGCGGCAATTCGTTGCTCAGCGGCAATTACAAACAAAGCTTAGTGATCATCTCGATCATCTTGATTCTAGCTTTGCTGTTGGTTTTCATTCGCTACGACCGAAAGGAACAGCAAAAAATGTCAAGAGGTTGAAAAATTTCTCAACCTCTTTTTTGTTGCCATTTTGTTTTCAACCAGCCAACTGCAAAGAGCAGCAGTCCCAAAATCGTTAAAACAACGCCCAACTCAAATCCTGGTGGAATAAAGGTCAATTTGATATGGTTAGTACCTGCTTTCAGCGGCAATGTCAAAAAGATTCCCGCGACTGATCTAGTTTTGATCCGTTGGCCATTGATTTTGACCTGCCAACCGGGATCAGCCGGAATTGAAGTGTAAAGCCAGCCAGCTTGCCGCCGCTTAACGACCCCCTGGGCTTGATTTTGTGAAATCCTTAGGGGCACCGTTTGCTTCAGCATTTTTTTAGCCGCCGCTTGATATTGATGCGTTTTTAAAAAGATCACCTGTGGCTTGGCAAACGTCATTTGATGACTGCCATATATTTTAGTTGTAAAGGTAATTGTTTGTGCTTGACGATAATAACCTAAGTCAAAAAATTGACCGACTAAATTCAAATCAGCATTGGTCGTCAAATCCTGCTGTGGGAGATTGAGCACAACTTGACAGCCATTTGCTCCTTGATTACTCAGCAATGACAAATCAAAGTAGGCTTGCGAATTCGCCGGCACATTAACTTTCCAAGTCAATGTTTGCAAAGAGTTATCTTGACTGGCATTCAAATAAAAATGCTGTCGATCTTTTGTCGCTTGCGTATTATTAACTAAGGTCAACTGCGGAGTCTTTTGACTAAAGTATTGCTGAGTGTGACTTGAATCACTGACTGCATTTAACAGTGCTGTTTGATTTGCTAAAATCTGGTTGTCAAAATGCAACTGTGAAAGATCCTGATTTGTCTGAATAGCCAAGCCTGGTGCCAATTGATTGTGATAAAGATGGAAGGTGTTGCCTTGTGCTGACTGCAATTTAAAACCATACTTATTCAATCGCCCCTTAGCCAGATTTAATTTGATTCCCATTAAGCCATCCATAACCAAAGTATTGTTAGCATAAGCAAAGTTTAAATTGTTGCCGCCGGATTTGAAGCCCAACTGATTGATCCGGGCCTGAAACGGCCGATTGCGCATTGAAGAAAAGAAATCAGCGGCACTGTAATTGTACTGCAAGCTGTCATTGCGTGAGATCTCATCTAAATTCGCCGCTCGTAAAACGGTATCCGATTGCCGATCGATTTTCAAATCCGCTTCAATCTCCGCAGAGTTTTGTGTAGCTAGCCGACTTGCAGGGTAGTGCCATTCCAAATTAGTATCGCGAAGTAAGCAAAAAGCATTAAAAGTAACTTCAAAGCTAACTAAGACTGAAAATAAAATAATTTGCATAATCCGGTGCTGCCGAATTGGCTGACTTAGCAACAGACAATAAAGCAGCAGCAAGACTAAAGTCAAACTAAAATTAAATACTCCGGCATAATGATAATGTCCAAAACTACCTAAAAAAGCAACCACTGTAATCAGAAGATAGATCAAAGCAACTTTGATCAACAAATGCGGCTTGGTCAATTTCTCCCAAGCTTTACCGGCCAAAAGGAAAATCATAAATGACCACAAAAAACTGTAACGATACAAAAACATCGATGGCGCATGCCAGCCTTGCCAGGTCAAATCAACTACCTGCAGGTAAAATCCCAAAAGCAGTGCCAACAACAGCCCCCCATAGCCCAACTTCAAACGCCGGACATTTTCCGGCTGAAAAAAGAAATAGATCGCCAGCAACAGCGGCAATAAACCGACATAAACGAATGGAACTGTTCCATATTTGGTCGTATCGTAAACGCCGACCATGTTTTTGATGACCAGATCCCAGATTCCTGAATTATTAGTAAAGAGGCCAGTCACCCGTGATAAGGGCTCATGGGTGCGTTGCATAAATAAGATAACCGGTAAGACTAACCAGCTAGCTGCCAATAATGAACAAACTGTCGTCCAGCAATACCCCACAAATTGCCACAATGAAAGACGTTTAGTTGCCCAGTTGATGGCTAGATAATAGAGAAAAGAGAAAATTCCGACCATATAAGCTAAATAAAAGTTCATGATAAACAAAAGGCTATACATCCAAAACAAGCCGCCCTTTTTGCCAGTCGAGCTGAAATGGTTAACCCCAGCAATCACTAGCGGCAAAAGGTAGAGAATATCCAGCCACATTGTTTGTTCGGCATACGCTACGCCAAAAGCCATTAAACTGTAGCAAAGTGCCAGCAGGTGTCGTTGCCAACTCGCTAAAGCAAAAGTCCGCTTAGCAAACCAGTAGGAACTCAGACCCGCTAAGCCAAATTTAAGCAAAGTCAGCAAATAGACTGCATTTTCCATTTGATTTTTTTTAAAGAAGTAAACCAGCAAGGTGACTGGACCGCCCAAATAATAACTGTAAATGCCTAAATAATTGACGCCAAATGCTGCATTCCAATTGTAAAAAAAGCTTGATTTTCCATGCAAAACATCATGAAAACTATCATAAAAGTTTAGTGTCTGCGTAAAAGCATCACTCGCTAAAATGCTACGCTGGCTATCCCAATAAATTCCGTTTAAATAATAAGCCAGCGCAATCAGCACAAATGACAGCAAAAATGCTGCTAAATAATCGCAAACTGTTAAAGATTTCTTGAAATGCATATTGAATTCCTTTCAGTTTTAACTGCAAAAAGAGCCAACAATTATAAATTGATAATCATTCGCTCTCTGTTCTTTTTGATAAAACCATCAATTGATTAATTTTGCTTTTCACTCTTTTGCAGTATTACCAAGCCAGCGATTGCAGCAATAATTGCCATAACTCCTACAATGATTGCCCAGTGATTAGCTGTCTGATCTGTCTGCGGTAAAGAACCAGAATTGTTATTGTCGTCAATTCCATTGCCTAAACCAAATGCTGAGTTCGAGCTTGTTTGGCTAGAACTAGCATTCGTAGAAGTAGTTTGGCCGTTTTGCGTGGTATCAGTTTTCTGAGTTGAGCTGAAACTTGAACCGGTCGTTGTCGTGCTGCTATTACTGCTTGATCCAGTCGTTGTTGTCCCGGTTGTGTTGCTTGTGCTTGTGCCAGTTGTCGTCGTCCCGGTTGTGTTGCTATCACTGCTTAATCCAGTCGTTGTTGTCCCAGTCGTACTGCTGTCACTGCTTGATCCAGTTGTTGTCCCGGTTGTACTGCTATCACTGCTTGATCCAGTTGTTGTTGTCCCGGTTGTACTGCTATCACTGCTTGACCCAGTCGTTGTCGTCCCGGTTGTGTTGCTATCATTGCTTAATCCAGTCGTTGTTGTCCCAGTCGTACTGCTGTCACTGCTTGATCCAGTTGTTGTCCCGGTTGTACTGCTATCACTGCTTGATCCAGTTGTTGTCCCGGTTGTACTACTATCACTGCTTGACCCAGTCGTTGTTGTCCCGGTTGTACTGCTATCACTGCTTGACCCAGTCGTTGTTGTCCCGGTTGTACTGCTATCACTAGTTGTAGTACTGTTCGATTGCAAATCCCAGCGATGTGTCTCAGCATTAACAACAACTTTTCGACCAACGATGTTACCATCAAGATTTTGATTAATCGTCAAATTAGCATTTGGAGCCAAAACACTACCTTGGAATGGAGCATTAAAATCAATTTCCTGGTCCTTTTGGGTGTTAGTGAAATTCCACAAAAGATGGGCATCACTAAAATCCTCTGTCTCATGATTACTTCTTGTTGAATCATCAGCATAAGTTAAAATAATCTTTGAATTAACCACATATAGTTGTCCATCATTTTCAACATTGAAAACGATCATTGGTGCATCTTTAGCTTTAGAAATACCTGTAATCGTTAACGGAGTATTACTTGCTAATACATCACTAGCGAGATTGATCACAATTTGATTGTTCTGATTAGGTGTCAAACTGGCAACATTGATCACTCGTTGATTTTGATCTGGAAAATCAGCATTCTGGTAAGTTTTAGCTGGAGTTTCTGCCGCTAACTTATCAGAATTTTCGTTTAACTTAGCAAACTCCTGGTCAAAATCAATATATTGTTCAGTCTGACTGTCTTGATAAACTTCATTGACTTTCAAGTGGTCCATTTTTTGACCATTAACACTGACAGCATTGCCATTATCGGTTGTTCCAAGCTCAACGTCTTTGCCAAAAATCACTTTATTAGTTTGATCGCCTTGATCAGCCACAAAAGAACTAGCAGCGATTGATGTTACTTGCTGAATGTAGCTAACGTCTTGTTTAACAAGTCCTTCATGAATATTAGTTCCAAAATTTGCTTGACCATCTAAGTTTTGAACTGCTAAGTTGCCATCGGTATGAGCATTTAATTCTGCTTCCTCAGCAAAAATATGAAAAACTGAGGCAATATCCAAGGGATTATCCTGAACCCCGGGAAAATCTTGGACAGCTGTTCCGCCACTGGAAAAAGTTGTGCTGTTAGCATTAATTGTCTTATTATTAAAAATAAACAAGCCTGAAAATAAACATATCAACCCGAGCAAAAATTCACGTCTTATTTGTTTCATTTTTCCTCCCTGAAAATGTAAAAATATTTAATATTCCATGGAAACTTAGTTGTACATAATTAGTGAACTTAAAAATTAATTTGCTATAAAATCCTTACAGAACCGTATTTCTGATTTGCATATGAACTTAAATTGTTCTAAAATGAGCCTTGCATGATAATAAAATATATAGTAATTATAAAGTATTCCTTAATACTGAACATTAAGAATTCTTGCAATTCATCAAGATATCTTGCAAAAATTTTTTGAGAGGAAAAGCAGATGATAAAACTAAATCAGAATATTACTTTATTATCCCAAATAATTTCGAGTGACATTTTTATCTATCAACAAAGAATAATTCAAAGTACCATCAAGGAAGAATCGTTTAATCTACAACGAATCGTTGAAAAATCAGTCAAGCTAAATTTAAAGGAAAACATTCTCTTGGTTTCAACTAATGATAACTTTCATGTGATTGAATTCAGAATCGATGAATTTTTAATTCTAGTTGTACCGCATTTGAATACCACCAATATTCCGCTCGATTTTCATGGATTACTCGAATTTGGCGTCAAAATCAGCGAATCTTGTTCACTGTTATATCAATTACTCTGTGATCTTCCCGCTCCAAAATGGAAATATGAATTCCAAGCAAATAACTCGCAGGCTAAAATCGAGTTTGTTGGCAAAGATAAACTGGAAAAGCTTTATAGTAATGAACAAAATGTTTTTTCAGCTGTGGCACGCTTAGATGAAGAAGAGTTCACTCATGCTTTGCATTTACCAACATATACGGGCTATTTAGGTAGCATTTTTGAAGAAAAAGGCTATGAACGGGGAATGAAGGATTCTTTGATTCATTTCATATCGATCCTATTCCATGAAGGAATGGAAAATAACAAATTAGCTGTTGATTTAGTCTTAAAGCTCCAAGATGATCTACTAGGACGAATTGAATTTCGAACTTCGCTCAAGCCATTTATCCAGACAATGCAGGAGCTGGCAACTGAATGCTTTATCGCTTTACAAAAAGTTAAAAATATGACTAATTTATCACTAGCAGAACAATGTGCACTTTATATAAAAAATTGTGTTTATCGAAAAGTTACGTTGCAGAACATCTCAGCTTATCTAGGATACTCTCCTAGTACGATCAGTCACAAATTCAAACGTGAATATAATATGAGCATTAAATCATACATTAACTTACAAAAAATTGAAGCTGCTAAACACATGCTGGCGACTAATGTTTTAAGCCCTAGTGAAATTGCCAATTCGCTGCATTTTAGCAGTCAAAGCTACTTCAACTATGTTTTTAAGGATCTCGTAGGAGTTTCGCCAACTGAATATCGTGGACAAATTCGATAAAAAAAGCTCTTAAGTTGCCGCAAAGCAACCTAAGAGCCGTTTTTTTTATTGCGCAAGAATATTAATCATTTTCCATCAATAACCACAACACCAAATAAATAATCAGACCAGGAAATGGTGTCAAAGTCAAAATCACCCAAATGACTCGCAGGACAGTTGGATCCCAGCCATACTTTTCAGCAATACCACCTAATACTCCGGCAAAGACTCGGTTTGTCCTAGAACGTTTGATTGGGATATGCATCAAACTTTCCCCCCTTTATTTAAGAATAAGCTATTTACTGTCATAAAGCACATATGTGGATTCCAAATTTTTAACTGAAAATTCAAAAAAAGCCAAAAAAATAGCCTGATAGAATGGACTTTTAGCTCTAAATTGCTTTCGTTTTAAATCGGCTAGTCATCTGCTAGCTCAATTTCTGTTTAATTTATCCATCTCATCAGACTATTATATAGATAAGGGATCTTCAAACTCTAACCTCTTTTCCATTAAAGAAATAGTTTTTGATCACAGCGTTTGCTATAACCCCTTACACTTTGTATTATAATGGATTCGGTCAGTTTTTGCAAGCGATTACAAAAAATGTTACCACTAAGAATTCTAAAGTGGCTATTAATTTGCAAACTTAGCTGTTTCTTTCGACAATTTTTTGAATAACTTGACTTTGGTTTGATTGCCGAGAGAATACACTTTTCTCCTATATTCGCACTTTGTTGGTCCGTCACACTTTTTCTTAGATGATTCAGTTGCATTTGATTAAATTTTCATTGCTAAATCCCTTTGAATTTCATTTTTAATTGTATCTTACATTGTAGAACTGTAAAGATCTTAGACATTACAGAAAAATAGTTCTTAGGGAGTGGCGAAAGCTGCTCTTTTTTGGGTTTAATTAAGGTAAATGGATTTACGCTTTAGTTCAGGTGCGAGCTTAAATACATATTGGGGAAATTAATGATAGTTTATTACCGGGGTTGAGAAGTGATAATGATGATTGGGAACAGCGTGAGTTATCTAGTTTGTCAGAACGAGTTACTAGGAAAAACAAGAATAATGAATCTACTCGTCCACTAACAATATCTGCACAAGATGGTTTGGTGGATCAAAATAATTTTTTCAATAAACAAATTGCAAGCCGTGATGTTACTGGATATTTTTTGGTCAAGAATGGTGAATTTGCTTATAACAAAAGCTATTCGAATGGATATCCATGGGGGGCAATTAAGCGATTAGACAAGTATGAAATGGGGGTGTTATCAACTCTTTATATTGTTTTTAGACCAAGTACTATTAATTCACAGTTTTTAGTTTCTTATTATGACACAACTAAATGGTATAAGGAAGTTTCCAAGAATGCTGCGGAAGGTGCACGTAATCACGGACTATTAAACATTTCGCCTGTTGATTTTTTTAATACTTTGTTAACAATTCCTATATCAATTGGTGAGCAACAAAAAATCGGCACCTTCTTCAAGCAACTCGACCACCTCATCGCTCTTCATCAGCGTAAACTAGCTGTATTGAAGAAGCTGAAAAGAGGTTATTTGCAAAAAATGTTTCCAAAGCAAGGTAAGAGTATACCTGTTTTAAGATTTGCTGGATTTGATCAAAATTGGGAACAGCGTAAGTTAGGGGATTTGGGATCAGTCGCTATGAATAAGCGTATTTTTAAAGATGAAACATCAGATAATGGTGATGTTCCATTTTATAAAATTGGTACTTTTGGTAGCAAACCTGACGCGTATATTTCTCGTGAACTATTTGAAGAATACAAAGCGAAATACCCATATCCAGAAATTGGTGACATACTAGTTTCGGCATCTGGAAGTATTGGGAGAACCGTTGTATATGATGGTGCAGACGAGTATTTTCAAGATAGTAATATCGTCTGGTTGAAACATGATGAAAGACTTGATAATAAGTTTTTGAAACAATTTTATTCAATGGTAAAGTGGCATGGTCTTGAAAGAAGTACAATTAAAAGACTTTATAATAAAAATATTTTAAATACAGATATTCGTGTTCCTAGTCCTAAAGAACAAGCAAAAGTGGGTGAGTTCTTTGAAAACCTCGACCACCTCATCACCCTTCATCAGCGTAAACTAATCTCATTACAAAAACAGAAAAAAAGTTTTCTCCAAAAAATGTTTATCTAAACTTAAAAGGCACTCAAATGATTTTTCATCTGAGTGTCTTTCTTTTACATTAAAACAGACATTTCATGCATAATTTTGTCACTATCTTGAGATTCAAGTTCATTAATAATATGCAAATAAGTTTTTTGTGTTGTAGTGATGCTTGAATGTCCTAATCTGCGAGCAACAGAAGCAATTGACACTCCAGCAAATAGTAATAACGATGCATGTGTATGTCGTAAACCATGAATCGAAATTACAGGAACTTTAGCTTTTTTGCATAAAACAGCCAATCGATGATTAATGGTTGAATTAAAAACGCGTCCATTAACAAAAATCGGCTTATCTGGTGGACAATTTTTAATTAATTGTGAAAATTGCATTGCTGTTTGCCAGTCAAGTTCAACTTTCCTGACAGAAGAAGTATTTTTGGTTGGTTGAAATCCACCATCAACCCTACGATAGTTCCATGTTTTGTTGATTGTTAGCAGACGTTTTTCAAAGTCAAAATCTTGCGGTGTGGCTCCTAATGCTTCGGCAAAGCGCAATCCTGTTTTGGCAACAAGTAAAATAAACCAGTCCCAATTAAGTACTGTTCCCAGTTCAAGCTGCTTGATCAATGATTGGAGTTGTGACTGGCTCAAATATTTTATTTTCTTAGGGCGTGGATTTCTGCCTTTAATTGTAACTTTGCGAGTTGGATTTTGTTTGATTAAGCCTTCGTCTAAAGCATCCAAAATAGCACATTTAATTTGATGATGAAAATCCATAGTGGTTTGCCGTTCATGCTCAACTGCAAAATCATTGATCAACTTCTGATAAGCCCTTCGATCCAACTGGTTTAACTTCAAAGTTGGTGCCAGCACCCTAACCCAGTGAAGTGTTAAATAATATTTATCCAAAGTCACTTCTCGGACAGCATTGACTTTATATAAGCCGATCCATTCTGCATAATAACGATAAAAAAGCTGTGTTGATTTTTTTGAAGCCATAAGAAAAACACCTTCCAATAATTTTTTCAGCATTTAAGCTGATAAGTCAATTATTTGGGAAGATGCTTAATATTTAAACAAACTATTTAGCTGGTCCATTGTTCTTACTTTTATGAAAGTTGAATTTCTTAGCTAACTTAGTTGTTTGTTCAATAGTTTCATTAGTTAATTTATTTAGAGTTTCTTGATGCTTTTGTTTGGCGAATTTCTTTTCCTGATCGGCTTTTAATTTTAAAGACTTGCTTTTTTCAATTATTTCATCATTAGCATAGAAAATTTTCACATAGGTTTTAGGATCGACGGCCCAGCCAACTTTAGGTGACAAGTCTATAACAGTAAATGATCTTTTGTTTGCATATTTAATATCTGGAGTAACCAAAACCTTGCTAAAATTAAATCCATACTGGCTTAAAATCTTTTCAGCTTCCTCGACAGATATTAAAGTGACATCTGGAATGTGTACATAGTCCTTACGCTTTTCTAGCTGATCTCCTACAATTTTTGTAGCTGAGTCAACAAAATCTGGTGCAACTGCATCTAAAACAGTTTTTGTTACTTTACTGAATATTTTCTTTTTAGACATAATCTCATCCCCATTAGAGTATCCCTTTTCATTTATAACACTGGAGGTTAAAACTGTCTATAAATTTATTCATGATTTCTCATTTTTTGAAGACGATTTTTTTAATGCTGTTTCCCCATATTTAAAAACTGTTTGATATGAAAATGGTACTCCCACAAGTTCGCATTCCTTTATGATATTTTTAGACTGTCCTTGGCATATATACAAATAATTAATAACTTCTAAAATTACCATTGATATCTTGGTGACGAAAATTGTTTTTTTAAAAGAAATGTTTGTAGTTTTATGGTACCATGTGGTACCATAAAACTGGAGGTGCTATTTATGACTAGTCAAGTGCATTTTAGAATGGATGATAAAGAAAAAAAAGACTTTGAAATCGTCCTTAAACGCGTGGGATTAACCCCAGCTGAGGCTTTTCGAATTTTTGCTAAGAAGTCTATTGAAGCGGGTGGAATTCCATTTGAAGTATCTCAACCTACTCCACGTTTAGAAAAAGCCATAAAAAGTCAAGATTACGTTGAATTTAATGATTCTGAGAAAGGCTTGGACTGGTTGAATGACTGATTACGTTTATAATCCAGCTTTTGAACGGCAATTTAAAAAACATTATAAAACAATTTTAAAGGGTGGCCGCTATGAAAAAAAAGATTTTGAAACTGTTTATCGTCAGCTATTACAAGATGAGCCGCTAGAACCACATTATAATGATCACGCTCTGGTTAATCGTAAACCAGAACGTGAGTTACATATCAAACCAGATTGGCTTTTAATTTATAAATATGATGGCAAGTTTATTCGTTTTATCGATACTGGTTCACATTCAGATCTTTTTAAGTAAAGCTTTATTTGTTAAAGAGAAAAAATCCGTCAATAAAATTATAATTTCCATTCAATTTTAACGCCTTAAAGCTCTACTTTAACCACTTAACAAAATATCTTTTGCAAATAACCTCTTTTCAGCTTCTTCAATACAGATAGTTTACGCTGATGAAGAGCGATAGTATCATCGAGTCGTTGGAAAAACCGACCAATCTCTCGCTGCTCCTCCATTGATGGAATATTTATTGGCATCTTGGCCATAGTTTTCCCAGAGACTTCAACAAACGTAGATCCGGCTCCGTTGACCTCTCCGTATCTTTTTAGTTCCTCGGTTCGAGAAAAGATAAAGTAGGAATCTAGTTCATTCTTGATGGGCACGATTGACTGAAAACCTTGATTTGTACTTGCTTCCGTTGCAAGAATAGCAGTTTTCCCAATGCCGGCTCTTGAGGTAAAAAGGACAGTGCCTACTGGAAGCATGCGTGCGGAACTACTCTTAAGGCCTGCGTCAGTAATCTTCTTTTGACTACTCCGAACATATCTTTGTGTCCCAATCTCTGCGGGTGCATACCAGTCGATATGTCCGTCCCAATATTCTGGTTTGGTAGTACTTGGGGTCCCACCGCCAACAATTTCGGCAATCTGCCCAAGCTTACGCTGTTCCCAATTTTGATCAAATCCAGCAAATCTTAAAACAGGTATACTCTTACCTTGCTTTGGAAACATTTTTTGCAAATAACCTCTTTTCAGCTTCTTCAATACAGCTAGTTTACGCTGATGAAGAGCGATGAGGTGGTCGAGTTGCTTGAAGAAGGTGCCGATTTTTTGTTGCTCACCAATTGATATAGGAATTGTTAACAAAGTATTAAAAAAATCAACAGGCGAAATGTTTAATAGTCCGTGATTACGTGCACCTTCCGCAGCATTCTTGGAAACTTCCTTATACCATTTAGTTGTGTCATAATAAGAAACTAAAAACTGTGAATTAATAGTACTTGGTCTAAAAACAATATAAAGAGTTGATAACACCCCCATTTCATACTTGTCTAATCGCTTAATTGCCCCCCATGGATATCCATTCGAATAGCTTTTGTTATAAGCAAATTCACCATTCTTGACCAAAAAATATCCAGTAACATCACGGCTTGCAATTTGTTTATTGAAAAAATTATTTTGATCCACCAAACCATCTTGTGCAGATATTGTTAGTGGACGAGTAGATTCATTATTCTTGTTTTTCCTAGTAACTCGTTCTGACAAACTAGATAACTCACGCTGTTCCCAATCATCATTAAATCCTGCAAACCTGATTGCAGGTACTTTTTTAGCATTTTTTTTTGTGTTCATTAAATCAGCTCCCGCATTAGTTTCTTAAATTGGTCTAGTTGTTTAGCTGATTTTTCATCTGTTCCTGTCAGCTCATCCATCATATCTAACAATTGTTTTTTGTTTTCAGCTATTTTTTTGTCTACCTCTTGTAAATCAGTTGCAACTTTAACTAAATCAATATCCGGTTCTGGTTCAAAATTATCAACATATCGCGGAATATTGAGATTATAATCATTTTCTTTAATTTCAGCTAAAGTTGCCACATGAGCGTATTTATCAACATCTTTTCGTTCTTTGTAGGTCTTAACAATTCTTGCTATGTCTTGTGGCCGAATAATATTTTGATTCTTGTTTTTTTCAAAATCACGTGAGGCATCGATAAACAGTACATTATCATTATGCTTATGTTTCTTTAAAATCATAATCAAAGTTGGAATGCTGGTTGAATGAAAAATATTAGCCGGCAAGCCAATAATGGCATCAATATGATTATCTTCAATTAACTTCTGTCGAATCTTGCCCTCTTTTGCACCTCTGAATAAAACGCCATGCGGTAAAACAATCCCCATCGTGCCATTTTCTTGCAGATGATAAAAGCCATGCAGTAAAAAGGCAAAATCAGCTTTTGATTTAGGCGGCAATACTCCATAATCTCGGAAGCGTGGATCACTCAGCCGCTTTTCACTGTTATCCCAATGAGCGGAATAAGGAGGATTCATGACCACAGCATCAAACAAATACGGTTCATCGGTCGGCCAATCTTTACTCAAAGTATCTCCATTATGCAGATGCATGTCGTCATACGAAACACCATGCAGCATTAAGTTCATGCGAGCCAAATTATATGTAGTGGTATTTAATTCTTGGCCATGATAGCTGATTAATTTTGGATTATCGACATGCTGACCCACTGTTAACAGCAACGATCCTGAACCAACTGCCGGATCGTAAATCGTCCGAATTTGATTGTCACCTTTATCCCGCTGGTAAGTGACAATTTGGGCAATGATATCTGAAACTTCATGCGGCGTATAAAACTCACCTGCCTTCTTCCCCGCATCACTGGCAAACTGTGCAATCAGATATTCATAAGCATCCCCTAAAACATCACCATTATGTTCTGTCAAGTCGACTTCATTTAAGGCCAACATTGTATCACTGATTGCTTGATTTCGCTGTTGCAAAGAACTGCCTAATTTATTGCTGCTTAAATCAACATCATCAAATAATCCGGAAAAGTCCTGCGCTGAACGCAAATTTTGTGTCGAACGTTCTAAGTCATGCAATGCTTGTGATAAATCATCAAGTGCAAAAGTATGTTTTCGAATTTTCTCAATTAACGAACCATACAAAGCTTCAGGCTTAATAAAATAGCCTAAAGCATTTTTCAAGTAATTAGTTGCTGGCTCTTTCATCTCGATACCTTCAATTTTAAATCCTGGCTGCATATACTTTTTGTATGCCGCGGCAATATTTTCACTTTCCCCTGACCATTCTTCAAAGGCATCTAAAGTCTTTTCAGATAAGAAACGATAAAAAATCAGCCCTAATAAATAATTCTTATACTCTGATGCATCCATTTTCCCCCGTAAAACATCAGCTGCATTCCAAAGTGCACTCTCTAAACTTTTAGCTTGACTACTTTTTTCTGGCATTTTAATTCTCCCACTTTTTAATGTTTAACTAATAAGATTTTACATTACTTGAAATACAACTAAAATATAAAACATTTTAGTTGTTATCTTTTTTTAAAGACCGATTTTCTTAAAAAATCGGTCTTTAATTTATTTCTTCAAATAAATACGTAAATTATTTTCAATAAAGCTACGCCATGTTTTTTGCGCTTTGACGCGATAAACCGGTAATGGCCCTCGAAACTGCAGACCTGCTTTTGAAGCAGCTTGCGCCTTTCTTGCCTGAGTTACATCAGCACTTTCGGTAAGTTCTTGTTCATGCCGCCAAATATTAGTCCCAATCTTGTGTTCCCGTGCAACTCGCAGCAAAGCTTTTTGATTTAGCCCCCAAAGTTCAGCAAATTCTTTAGTTTTTTGATCTAACCTATTTTCAGCAAATTCCGCGATTAATTCAGCTGCGTCAAGTTCTTTAACTGGTTTTCCAATCTTTTCTTTTTGCCGATATTCATCAAGCTTTTCTCGAATATAGGGGAATGCTTCATTAATCAGCTGAGCATCATCAGGGTGAATTTCTTTTAATTCGTTAACCTTTTTGCTGATTTCTGCTTGTTCTTGAACATATTCAGACAGATGTTCTTGCTTTTCAGCAATCGTTGAATACTGCTTTTGCTGATCTAACATATCTTGAATCAAATTTGTCAGATAATCATAGTCTACTTTAATGATTGAACTGATCGATAAAGAAAAGTCAAGGCCAGCTAATTCATCGCCATCTTTAATACCAACTTCAATTTCATGTTTGATCCGTTCAAATTTTCCAGTATAATGTTCAATTTCTTCATCAGTGATTCCAAAACTCTTTTCACCATTTTCCCAAGTAAAGTCCTTGTACATTACTAAAGAATTTAATTGGTTAGCGACTCTCCGAAAAGCTTTGACGAACTGAACTTTATCGGCATTGCTTTTCAAATCATCGGCAGCATTTGGACTTGGGGCAATTCGCTTCAAATCCCCAACTGCCGCTTGAAACTGCTCAACGGCTTCATTATATTTTGGCCGCATAACAATGCTGAAAGATCCCTCACCACTGTATAAACGATAAGCCTCTTTTTCATTTTCTTCCATTACAGCCGGTCGGCGGAAAGTAACGATCTGACCTTCACGTTTCAAATCACGATTCTGTAAACGGTTTGTCCGCGAATACGCCTGAATCAGTTCTTGGTATTCAAGCATCCGATCAACAAATAGCGTATTTAATCTTGGAGCATCGAATCCAGTTAGTAATCTTTTAACCACGATTACTAAATTGATCTCCTGACTTGGTTTTAAATGAGCATAATACGATTCTCTGCGAGCAGCTCTTTTAGCGACATCTTCGTTATAGGCACTCAAATCGTCCATTCCAAAATTAGTCTGATACTGCTGATTGTAATCTTTGAGGATTTCACTCATTTTTTGATGTTCATGACCACTATTTTCATCATTTTCTGCCAATGAATAAGTGATCGCTATCCGTGGCCAATTAGGATCAATTTTGTTCTGAAAACCCTTTTTCTTCTTTTTAAAAGCTGCATAATACCTTTGTGCCATAGCAATCGAACTGGTAGTCAAAATAGCATTAAAATTACCATTTCCTAGACTAGTTTTTCGCGGGCCGTTTTTTAAAATATATTCAACAACTTGATTTAAATGCGCATCGCCTTTTTCATAATCTTCATTCTTGATGTAATTTTTCTCCAATTCTAAATCAGATAATTTTCTAACTTCATCTTGAAGATTAGAAGTGTCAAATGATGATACATCTCGTCCTTGCTTGGCTCTCTTCTTAATTAATTTGTCTTTTTCGCTTTGAATAGCTCGTTTGACTAAAGTATCCTTATCAATTGTATTGACATGTTCAACATTAAAGGGCAAAACAGCCTGGTCTTCAAGAGCATTGCGAATATTGTAAGTATGGCAAACTTTGCCAAATAATTCTTCAGTTGTAACTGCCAATTCACCTTTGATCTGCTTTTTATTCTCGTTAAAAATTGGCGTTCCGGTATAACCATACCAATTGCTGTTGACGAAAACTTCACGGATTTCTTTTTGCATTTTGCCAAATTGTGATCGATGGGCTTCATCAACAAAGAAAATAACTCGTTTTTGTAAAACTTTGCCAAAACGCGTATTCTTGCCCTCTTTTTCAAATTCCTGCTGCTTTTTTACTGCCCGATGCAATTTCTGAATTGAGGTTACCAAAACCTTGCCATCTTTCTCACACAATTTGCGCATCAAATCACCTGTATTTTCGGCCTCCTTGATTGAAATGTCATCATTAGCAGCATAAGCTGAAAAGTTGCTAGTTGTTTGTTCATCCAAATCTTTGCGATCGACTAAGAAAATCACTCGATCAACCCCAGGATCTTGAGCTTCCAGTTTAGCAGTTTTATATGAAGTCAAAGTTTTGCCTGAACCAGTTGTATGCCAAACAAAACCATCTTTATGTTCATGAATACGGCGCATTACCGCTTCAATAGCATAGATTTGATAAGGACGCAAAAGGATCAAACTTTTCCTTTCCTCATCAATTACCGTATACTCGCCGACCAACTTATGAGCCATTGGAATATTCAAAACTTGTTTGGTAAAATCAATTCCATTTTCAACTGGATGATTATCAGACGTGCGCCACTTAAAAATAAACGATTTATTGAATTTATTTGGTTCAGCGTTGGCAAAATAAGCTGAACTGTCTGGACTCATGATAACAAACATCTGAATCAACGAATAGATGCCAGTGTACTTTCCTTCAAGTGCATACTTTTGAATCTGATTGAAAGCTTTTGTTAGTTCAACTGTCGATTTCTTAAATTCAAGTTGAATCAATGGCAAACCATTGATCAGCAGTGTCACATCAAACCGACGTTTAGTATCTCCTGGCCTGAGTGCCGGCCGAACTGCTTGACGAACAACTTCATAACTTGATTTTCCGCCAGCAACGTCAGCCTTCCAAAATAAACACAGGACAACTTTTCCTTCTTTAGCATCATCGCGTTGAATTTCAACTTTACCAATACCATTTTCAGCTGCCAACAACTTAGCTGCCTGGTATGGATTAGGTACTTCAATTGCCCGTTTTATTTGGTTAAATTCATTATCAGTCAGTGGTTTCCCATGCAATTTTGCGTAATTATTATTATTAATTTTGTCGCGTAAATTAGCCCAAAGTTTATCCGGTGTTGCCATATATAAATCTTTTCGTTCCACCCACTGATTTTTCCCAGTCGTTAAAGTTTCGACGACTTCTTTTTCAAAATCTAATTCCTGCACCAATTACACTTCCTAATCTTTAAATGAGCTGTTTCTTGTATAATAACATTTTATCTTATAAATTTTGAAACTTAAATACTTCATCAAGTTCTTTCCCACCCACTTTTGCGTATTAATAAATATACCCGCCAAAAAGGAGAGATGTTTTATTATGGAACCAATTAATCAAGTTAGTGAGTTCAATTTTCTAAAAAGAAGCGATCACTATCTCAATGAAGTCATTCGCCAGCATAAGCCAATTTGTATCACTGATTTAAAACATGATCAACACGTCGTCATCCTCGAAGCCGCCGATTATTCAACTTTTGAATTATTTTATTCTTTTCTTTATTTGCAAAGTAAAGCTATCAGTAAAGAAATGCTTTCTGATAAAGAATTGATTTTTTATTTCCAGTTACAATTAAAACTCTATGTCAAAGCCAAAGAGTATGCTCAACGCCGTTTGACTGAACAAAAAAAGAACCAGTAGCCTAAAAAATCCCCGCAAAATAAAATCTGCGAGGATTTTTTCCTTGTAAATCATTAAATAATTCCGCCGCCATCGACTGCAAAGACTTGATCCATAATAAAATCAGCCTTTGAACTAGCTAAAAAAGCTACCATATTAGCAATATTATTTGGTTCAACCGTTCTGCCCAAAGGAATCGTGTTGATGAAATCTTTCCGGTTTTGCCCTAGCGGTTTGCCGTTGATATCTGACATCTTACGATCAATCTCATCCCACATTCCAGTTTTACCCACAACTCCGGGGGCAAAGCATTGAATTTGATGCAATCAGGTGCCAACCCTTTAGCCGCCGCCTGGTTTAAGCTGATGACTGCTGCTTTGGTTGATGAATAAGTCGCCCAAGCTGGAAAGGCCCGCATACCGGCAATCGACGAAGCATTAATGATCTTGCCAGGCACATTTAATTCTTTAAATTTTTTACCAGCTGCTTGAATTCCATACAAAACCCCAAAAACATTGACCTGATAGCTGAGTTCAAGATCCTTTGGCTTGATGTCTAAGATCTGATCGACTTTTGCAATCCCGGCGTTATTGACTAATATATCGAATCCACCCAGCTTTTGAGCAACTTCATCAACTGCTGCTTTAAACTTAGCCTGATTTGTGACACCCAGTTTGACAAAGATCCCCATCTGATCGGCAGTTTCGATTTCTTGAATAACCGCTTGCGTTTTGATTTCTTGCTGCGGCAAATCAGCCAAGGCAACATCAAAACCATCCTTTGCTAAATGACGTGCGATCTCAGCACCGATCCCTTGCGCTCCACCTGTGATCATTGCTGCTTTACTTGCACCATTATTAGGTCAGTCTTCTCTATTTTTCTATCTATCATTTTACACCACTTAAAGTCTAATTGATTGCGATTACATATACCTAACTTTCAAAAAATAATTATTTCCTTTTTTACTTATTTGGCTTTTGATACGGCTTGATCTTCACGACTGCTCCGATCGAACTATACTTGATCCAGGTGGCCTTTTTTAAAGCAGCTAACTTTTGCGTTTGGCCACTGACAATTATCCCGGCAAACTTAGCTGACTTTAAGCTGGGATAATGTCGGCTGTACCATTTAGCATATTTTAAAACCTGAAATTGGTTCGCAGTGAAATTCAAAGCCGAGCTGTTATGTTTGATTGCATGTTTCAATGCCTGAAAGCTTGTTTCACTGAGCCGACCGTCAGTTGCTTGCAAACCAAGATAGTTATTAGCAAATTCTGCGGCATTGCCCCGATTGCTGGGTCCCAACCAGTACCAGTCAGCTTCAAGATCGTTCGGCAACAACCGTTGAAGCTGATGATAAGTCAACGGTTTGCTAAAAGTCAGGGCAACTTCCGCCACGGAGTTCTTGACTTGGGAAATTTGCTTTAGCTGATTGAGATTGGCTGCTGCTCGATAATGATGCTTAAGACTGTAAAACAGTGGGATCTTTTGCTGTGTTTGCCGATCATAAGCTTGAGCTGTTTTTTCATCATAATCAACACCGGCTTGATTCATGACATCCTCCTGATAGCCGCTCCAACTGTAATTGCCAGTTAACGTCGACCACGGAATCCGATACCCATCAATTTCCTTGTAGCGATGACTAGTGACCGTCCCGCCCCAAAATGAAGTTGTACTCAGATAATTGTCATCGCTAGAAATATTCGGTGACAGCAGTTCCTCTTTGACTTCAAAATCATTCATCAGTTGCCAGCTTTGATTCCCTGCCAAATTCTGGGTCGCTTTATAAATAATTGCCAAGATCACCGGCACCAAAAGAATAATCAAGCCAATCGTCAACAACAGCCGTTTTAATTTCATTTTTCTGATCGTTTTTTCCATTTTTTTCGTTGCTTTATCCATTATTTTTTCCCCCGATCAAACGTCTAATTTTTCGTTTTAAGCGATATAAGCGCATCTTGACAGCTGCCACACTGGTCTGATTGGCCTGAGCAATCTCATTCAGACTGTTGCCTTGTTGATAACGCTGCAGCAGCAAACTTAGTTCAGCTATATTTAATTCTTGCAAAATGGCTTGCAGCTGCTGCTCTTGTAAAACTGCTGGCTCAGTGTGGTCAATAATGATTTGACCGACAGCTTGCGGCCCATATCTCGTCAGCATTTGTTGTTTGCGCTGCTGATGACGCCAATGATCGATTAGCCGCGACTTGGCAGCTTTACGTAGATAAACTCGCAACTGAGGTGGTGCAAGTTTTAACTCCAGCTGCCAAGCCAATATGAAAATATCCTGCGAAATGTCTTCGGCTTCTTGCTGACTAGCCCCCAGTGTTTGTAAATATTTCAGCAGCTCATGACAAAGTTTGATCAACAACCGATCGTACGCACTCAACGTCATCTTCTCCCCTTCCTTCTATAATTATTAGACGTTTTAAACTCGCAAAAGTAACGAAAAAAAGACGAGGAACAAATAAATTCTTTCCTTGTCTTTTAATTATCAAATTGATTGAGTAAATTAACAATCTTTTTTTGTGTATTATCTAAACTTAAGCTGCTATCTTTCAGCACCTGGAGCGTAAAGTGGGTGTGCATCTGTCAATTTTTTAACCTCTTGACGCACTTCAGCTAAAATGGCTGCATCATTGGCATTTTCCAAAACCATAATGATCAGCTCGGCAACGCGTTTAGCTTCATTTTCTTTGAAACCGCGACTGGTGATCGCTGGTGTTCCCAAGCGGATACCACTGGTTTTAAATGGACTAAGCGTTTCAAATGGAATCGTGTTTTTATTGACAGTAATATTGACGGAATCAAGTAAGTTCTGGGCCTGCTTGCCATTCAAATCAAAACCACGAACATTAACCAGCATTAAGTGGTTATCAGTTCCACCGGTAATGATCCGAGCTTTGTCATTTTGATCAAAAACCGCCGCCATTGACTGTGCATTTTTAATGATCTGTTGCGCGTAATCTTTAAAGTCTGGCTGCAAAGCTTCAAATAACGCCACTGCTTTGCCTGCGATGATATGTTCCAACGGACCACCTTGAGTGCCCGGAAAAATTGCACTGTTGATTTTCTTGGCTAATTTTTCATCGTTAGTTAAAATCATCCCCCCGCGCGGACCACGCAGCGTCTTATGCGTCGTCGTTGTGGTGATATCCGCATATGGAACTGGGCTTGGATGCAAACCAGCAGCAACTAGCCCCGCGATGTGAGCCATATCAACCATCAACTTAGCCCCGACTGAATCAGCAATCTCACGGAATTTCTTAAAATCGATCACCCGTGAATAAGCACTGGCACCAGCCACAATCAATTTTGGCTGATGCTTTTTAGCTAATTCAGCAATCGCCGCATAGTCCAGGCATTCTGTTTCAGGATCAACTCCATAAGCAACAAAATTATAAGTCTTACCACTGAAATTAACTGGCGATCCATGAGTCAAATGACCGCCAGCTGTTAGATCCATCCCCAAAACAGTATCTCCTGGTTTAATCAAAGCTAAATAAGCAGCGGCATTGGCCTGCGAACCTGAGTGTGGCTGAACATTGGCAAATTTTGCACCAAACAATTTTTTAGCCCGTTCGATGGCTAAGCTTTCAACAACATCTATGTATTCACAACCACCATAATAACGTTTGCCAGGATATCCTTCAGCGTATTTGTTGGTCAGCACACTGCCTTGAGCTGCTAAAACCGCTTTAGAAACAACATTTTCAGAAGCAATCAACTCCAGATTCCTTTGTTGGCGTTCTTCTTCCTGCTTAATGGCATTCCATAAATCAGGATCCTTTTGTTTAAAATCCACGTTAGATCATTCCTTTCTAATTCTTATTATCTGAATTGTATCACAATTTAAGGCTTCGTTTTTTATCAAATTGTTGCCGCAAACAAATCTTTCAACTTAAAGTTTAAAATTTTCAAAAAATTTGGCTTAACTGCTATTATCAGTGTTTACTACTAGACCAATTTTTAATTATTTCTCGTTTACTCATGAATTATATTTTGAAATCAAGTTTTTCAGTCGCAAATTATTTGCTTTTACTAATCTGTACCAATTCAAAAAAATGGAAACTTATAATTTTACTGATTTCATTTTATTAGTTCTGATTTGATGTTAAAATGACAAAGTATTAGTAGTAAAGGAAGGCAAAACAAGTGGAGCAATATCAGAGCATCTTTGATATCATCGGTCCGATCATGATTGGACCATCAAGTTCGCATACTGCCGGCGCCTTAGCAATCGGTCACGTTGCGTATCAACTATTTAACGGTCAACCCGAAAAGGTCATGATTCATTATTATGAATCCTTTGCCGCAACCCATCGTGGACATGGGACTGATTTTGCAATCGTAGCTGGAATCCTTGGCCTGGGTTATTCAGATTTCAAAATCGTTTCTTCGGTTAAGCTGGCTCAAGAACGCGGAATTCAAATCAACTTTATTGAAGAAAGTCAACCCAGTCCTATTGGTCACCCGAATACGGCTTTCATTGAAATGACTGGGTCCCAACAAAAATTGATCGTTGGCGGCTGTTCAGTTGGTGGTGGCAAGATTGAAATTAGGCAACTGCTTTATCATAATTGTCAGATCAAAGTTAACGGTTTTTTACCATTTGCACTCTGCCCGCTTGATCCACAGTATCTGAAAGTTCAACAACAGATTTGGGAAAAAATTGGTTTGATCCGCCAAATCAAAATTTTTCATCAACAGACGGCAGCAGTGGCGGTTTTGTTTTTGAGCCGCAATCCAACGGTGGCAGAAAGGCAGCATTTACAAAAAATTTTACCGCAAATAACTATTTTGCAAGGATAACCGAGGTAATTTTCAATGTACAAAACAATTAAAGATTTAGTTACTAGCTGTCAACAGCAGCAAAAACCAATTTGGCAAATTGTGTTAACAGCTGAGCAGGAACAGACCCAAGCCAATGAAACTGAAATTTGGCGGCAGTTGAGCAAACGTTACACTGTGATGCAAGCAGCAATCAAACGCGCTACAATTGGTGATGGTGTCTATTCACCAACTGGCTTGACAGGTGGCGAAGCACTAAAAATCAAAAAATATCGTGCCTCCCAACCAACCTTGGCCGGAGGAGCTTTATTGCAGGCTGTTGAAAATGCGGTTGCCACTAATGAAGTCAATGCAGCCATGGGTAAAATTTGTGCGACTCCAACAGCTGGCTCTTCGGGAACTGTTCCAGGCGTGCTTTTTTATTTAAAAGACCGGCTGCAGCTGAATCAACAGCAGTGTTTAAAATTTTTACTGACTAGTGGAGCAATCGGGCTGATCATTGCCAACAATGCCATGATTGCCGGTGCGACTGGTGGTTGTCAAGCAGAAGTTGGCAGTGCCTCAGCCATGGCAGCCGCTGCGGCAGTTGAAGCAGCAGGTGGAACAGCTGAACAAAGCAGTCAGGCTGTCGCAATTGCCATGAGCAATCTTTTAGGGCTCGTTTGCGATCCAATCGCTGGTCTAGTTGAGATCCCTTGTGTCAAACGGAATGCCATTGGAGCAGTCAATGCGATCGTTGCCGCTGATTTGGCCTTAGCCGGCTGCACGAGCAAGATTCCCGCCGATGAAGTCATTGGAGCAATGGCTGATATTGGCCGTAAATTGCCGCGCGAAGTTCGCGAAACTGGCCTGGGCGGCTTAGCTGGCACACCAACTGGTCAGCAAATTCAAATCAAAATCTTTGGTAAAAAGCTCGACTAGTTCCGCTGAAATTTTGATAAGCAAAAAGCAGGTATTAATTTTAGAAATCACTTATACTGCAAATGAGGTGATGAAAGTGAAACTAACTTATCAGTTAGATAGTGAATTAACAATCAAGCGTCTCGGTTATGGAACCATGCAGTTACCTGGTCCAGGAGTTTGGGGTCCAGCAGCTGATGAGCAAAACGCCGTTAAAGTCATTGAAACGGTCATTGATCACGGTGTTAATTTTATTGACACCGCAGATGCTTATGGGCCACTGTATGCCAATTTGTATCTGCGGCAAGCTCTGCAAAACCGTCCTGACAGTCAGGTAGTCGTTGCTACGAAGGTCGGTTTTACGCGACAAGGGCCCGGACAATGGACGCCGAACGGCCGACCAGAATATTTGCGCCAACAAGTTGAAATGAATCTCTTTTCTTTGGGTCTCGATCAACTTGATCTCTTGCAGCTTCACCGAATTGATCCGACCATCCCGCTAGCCGAACAATTAGGAGTTTTAGCGCAAATGCAACAGGAAGGCAAAATCAAGCACATTGGTTTGAGCCAGGTCACTGTTGAACAATTGGCTGCAGCCCAAAAAATCGTCCCGATCGTTTCCGTTCAAAATCGCTATAATCTGATCGACCGACGTGACGAAGATGTTCTTCAATATGCTGAAAAACATCATCTAGCCTTCATTCCTTGGTTCCCACTGGCAACGGGCAAATTGACTCATGACAGCCAATTGACTAAGATTGCGGCCAAATATCAAGCTACTCCGGCTCAAATTGCACTGGCTTGGCTTTTGCAACGCAGTGATGTGATTTTGCCGATTCCAGGAACCAAATCAAGCGACCATGCTTTACAAAATATTGCTGCAACTAAGATCAAACTTTCAACGGCAGATTTTGAGCTTTTAGATCAATTGGGAAAACATTAAAAAAACAGTCACGAAAATCTCGTGACTGTTTTTTTAGATCAAGCGGCCATTACAGTGATCGATCTCATGTTGAATCGTCTGGGCAATCAAACCACTGAATGTTTGCTGCTGCAAACGAAAATTCTGATCAAGATAGCTGACAGTAATCGTTTGAAAGCGTTTCGTTTGCCGCTGGCCTTTAAGCGATAAACATCCTTCTACCGTTTGATAAAGCCCTTTTCGCTGTTTAATTTGCGGATTGACCATTAAAACTGGCAACGGACCAACGAAAAAGGCGATAATCTGTTTGTTTTCGCCAATCATATTGGCCGCCATCCCCAGACAATCAGCCTGGTGAGCGACCAGCGTATCCCGCAAGTCAAGCAGAATAGGTTGATCGTTAACTGTTGCTGGCCGTGACTTATGAGCTAAAAAATTTATTTGCTGATTAATAGGTCTGATCATTTGCTTTGCTCCTAAAAAAACTTGGTTAAAATTATCTTAGCATTTTTTTAGCGTGTAATCATGTTAAAATGATTACAAATGAACTTAAATAAAGGTTGGGATATTTGTGACAGAAGAAGCCGAAAACGAAATAACTGAGATCACTCATAAAAATCAGCGAATGCGCCTTTTGGAAATCGTGCGAATAATGCGTAAACACGACTTTATTCGCAACTTCGTAAAGCAACAGCATCCAGCGGAGATCCGGCAAGCACTTGAAGAGTTAGGCCCAACCTTCATTAAGGCCGGACAACTGTTATCAACCCGGCCTGATTTGATTTCACCAACCTTTATCAAAGAATTCCGCAAACTGCAAGACGATGTAACGGCAGATTCTTTTGCCACCGTTGAAAAAATTTTTTCCGAACAAACTGGCAAACAGGTTGATCAAGTCTTCAGTGATTTTGAAAAAGAACCATTTGCTTCAGCATCGATTGGTCAGACACACCGGGCAACCTTGAAGAACGGAACTCGCGTAGTTGTCAAAATTCAGCATCCCGACGTTGAAAAATTAGTTGCCACTGATTTGGCTCTTTTTAGCCAGGCGTTAAAGATTGTCAAATTCGTGCCTGATATCAGTGTTGTTGATCCAGTGGAAGTTTTTGAAGAAGTCCGTCATTCCTTATTGAGCGAAATCAATACTGAAAATGAAGTTCACAATGGAACTCGTTTTTACCAACTTAATAATCACCACGGAATTTTTTTAGTACCGCGCGTGTATGAAGAATATTCGACACAAAAAATTTTAGTTAATGATGAGATGCCTGGCATTAGTATTGAAGAGATCGCTGACCAAAAGCTCAGCCAGAATCCAGTAGAAGCTAAAAAGCAGCAGCAGACCCGAACCTTTTTAGCCCGAGCGTTAGTCGAAAATTTCATTAAACAAGTTTTCGTTGATAACTTTTTTCATGCTGATCCGCATCCAGGTAATATTTTATTTTGGAAAATTCCCAAATTTGAACCGCACATTCAGCCCGATCTTGAACGACAACTGCGTGCCCGCTTCAAGCCTAAAACTAATCTGCCTGATTATCGGTTAATTTATTTGGACTTTGGCATGATGGGCAAACTAACTCCCAATTTAGCTGATGGAATCGCCAATGTCGTCATAGCTTTAAACACCAAAGAACCGCGATCGATTGGTCAAGCATTGTTAGCTATTTGCAATCGGACCGGCGAAGTCGATCAGGAGGATTTTTACGATCAACTGGCAGTTTTCTTAGCCCCTTACCTTCATAGTGGCCTTGGAGAAATTGATTTTCCAACTTTCATTTATGAAATCATCAGTCTTTGTCGACAAAACAATCTCCAAGCTAAGCCGGAAGTAACTTTATTAGTAAAAGCTTTCGGCTTGCTGGAAGGCCTGGTTGCCCAGCTGGACCCAAAATTGTCAATGATGGACATTGCGCGACCATTTGGACGTAAATATTTACGGCAAAAATTCAATTTTAGAAATGATGTTGAAGATACCATTTTAAATTTGTTTAATGCTACGAAGTCCTTGCCGCAACTACCAATCAAAGCTGAAAAAGTTTTAGATCTTTTGCTCCAAGGCCAAGGCCGGATGAATATTCGTTATAAGGGCCAGGACAGCCTACTAAATCGTTTTGAACAGATCGTCAATCGCTTAATGGTCACAATCGTCTTAGCAGCAATTATTCTCAGTTCTTCCTTATTGGTTCAAGGTAGTGCTGGTCATCCAGCTATCTATAACATCGGTGTCACTGGCTATCTAATTTCTTTTTTAATTATTGTTTTACTGATTCTAGATGAGATGCGCCGCTACTTTAAACATAAGAAATAACCTAAAGGCCTCCAAATTGACTTTTGGTATCAATTTGGGGGCCTATTTGATTGGATTAACTTAGTTCAATATTGTTCCGACTTTTGCCTGTTGTGCTGCTTTAACAATTCGATCAGCCGCGACAACATCGACAGCAGCTGTGCCAACCGTTTTGAAAACGGTAATCTGATTTTGACTAGTGCGTCCTAAAATTTTCTTGTTTATCAGCTGTCCCAGTTCACCAGTAAAGTTATTTTTAGAAAGCTGCCTCTTTTCCACTGGCTGAATAATATCGCCCGCTTCTGCTAAGACACCATCCATTGTATCAAAAATGATGCAATCAGCTTTTTGCAGCACCTCTGTCGGCATTTCACACATATCTGGGGTATATGCTCCAATGCCGTTAATATGCGTCCCTGACTTGACTAATTGTCCATCAAAGGTTGCCCGATGAGAAGTCGTAACTGTAGTAATAATATCAACTTGGGCTACTACTTGATCTGGATCGGCAATTGGCAAAAACTCAGCCGCAAATTGACGGGAAAATTTTTTGGCTGCTTGTTGGGCAAAGTCGGTTGCTCGTTTTTGGTCAAGATCATAAATGTAAATTTTTTTCAATGGGCGGACGGTCAACATTGCTAATAATTGTGACATTGCCTGGCCGCCTGTTCCAATTAACAAAGCTTGACTGGAATTTGAACGCGATAATAATTCAGTCGCCAAGCCCTGAATTGCCCCTGTTCTTAGCTGAGTTAAATAAGTCCCATCTAAAACAGCATTTACCACGCCAGTCGTTGCATCCAGGGTAATCATTGTTGCAGGTACACTTGGCAAATCCTTTTGCGGATTGTCCGGATAAACTGACACGATTTTGATTCCTAATGCTGGTTGAGAACTGCTGACATATCCTGGCATGTAAAGGCTTTGACCATTATGCTCTGGCACATCAATATTGGTACGCAACGGAATATCTGCCCGACCAGCCGAATACAAACTGAGTGCTTCCCGATCAGCTTCAATTGCTTGGCGCATTGAGAACACTTTTTTAATATCTGCTGCTGTTAAATAGCGCATTTGATTTTCCTCCTTATTTGTTAACTGCTGAATTTCTTGTCTGACGATTATCCTGGTAGAGTGAAATTGCTGAGTACAATAAAACTACTACTACGATCCATTGAATAACTCCAGTATTCAGACTTTTTACTACAAAAACTGCTAATAAAACACCAATAATTCCAAAAACTGAAAAAAGCGTAATTTTCCTAGAATAATCATCTAGTTTTATAAATTGCATACTGCCGACGGAAACTGAAAAAGTACATCCACCCATCATAATTGGAAATGCCGCCACTGGATTCATACCCATGGCATAAACAGTTGCCATCGTTAAAGCATATGATCCGATACCGATATTATTAAGTGCACCAAAGACAAACATCAACAAACCTGTCAAAGCCAGTTTCCAACCGTAAAGCTCAGTTGCCGTTCCATTAGAAGGAATCAGCCCAAATTTTCCAGCTAAAATCAAAGCTGTCGCTATTAATAAACCAACAATTACAAAATTGCGAATAACCTTTTCTGATAATTTGACTACAAAATGCGGCCCGATATATGCTCCTATTACCTGACAAATTATACAAACAAGCAAAGTTTTGATACCAACTGAGATATTAGTGATGTATGCTAATGACATTACAAATACCGGGATTACACACTGAGTATTCAAAGTACCCGGTAATTTTTTTAGTGAAACCCATTTCATTTTTGGATACAAAGCTGTTGAAATAGCGAAATCTGAAATACCAAAGGTCGATAAAAAATAGATTGCAATTTGGGCAAGTGGTGTCCAAAAATTATTTGCCGATTCTTTCATAATTTCATCGCGATGTTTGAATAAATCTCGCAGCAATACTAAGATAAATATTAAATTGATCAAGATAATTGCACTGATTAAAATTATTCGCATTTTTAAACTCTCCTGTCATTTCTTAAAATAAATATCACGGACACCTTCAAGATCCTTCCCAAACTCTTGCGTTGCAGATTCATGCAACTGCTGTAAAGTTCTTAAACAATAGGCATCATGCAAAACATATTCTTGTGCTAAAAAAACCATCGAAGGATTTTTAGTAGTTATTACACCAGTGTTAGCTGAATCTGCAAGCAACCGACCAAAAGTTGCTATTTGATTATCACTGACTATATTTAACCAGCGTCCGCCATAATCTTGAAGTTTATCGGCTTCAAAATAGTGTTTGTAAAACCGCCGAAAAGGCAAATCATACCGATGATGCTGGCTAAATAAGATTACCACGAATTCATGCAGTCGACGATCAGCTGCTCCTAACGCCGTAATTAACTCGGAAGAAAGGTCTTCAGAATAAACCTGAACGTATAAACTTTTTTTTGCCTGCTCAATTTGACAAACTGCTTTACTAAAAACTTGCTGATAATTTGGCAAGGACCAGACTGTCCCGTCTGCATTAGCAACCTCTAAACTGCTTAATGTCTGTCTAAACTTACTAATATTTGTCTGACTTTCCCTTTCCAGTCGTTTGCTTACTTCCACTACTGGAACCGTGGTATAAATTACCGATTCATCTTTTGACGTTAAAACAAAATCTTTCTCAACTAACGCTGACAAAATACTATAAATTTTGGACCGCGAAATACCTGACTTCTTACTAATCTGATAGCCAGTAGCAGGCGGTATTTGCAACATTGTAATGTAGACTCGAGCTTCATTTTCCGTTAAACCAAAATTCATTAACACTTTTATTTTTTCATCCATGTTAATCACCCTAAAACAGTTAGTAGCTACTACCAGTTACTACTATAAAGGATTCGTGACAAAATTTCTATAGTTTGTGATAAACTTATCATTTTTATTTTGCTTAAATTAAGAGCATTACAAATAATCATTATAGTCCTTGAATGTTTTATCACAAAAGTCTAAAAAAAAGTTAGAACAAGAAAACTTGTTCTAACTTTTTTGAGATTAAATTTGAATTATTTTAAAATATTATCATTCTCGGGGATGATTTAAATGAGCCAACTGTCCTTGGAACTCACCGCTATATTTAGCAACATCTGAAGAATCCGGTCCATCAGCAACTGTAAAGTCAGCATATTCACCGTGCTCAGCTTGATCCAAGCCAGCAATCTCAGAATCTTTGTCGACCCTCATCTTAATAAATGGCTTCAGAACCAAAATAATGACACTAGCAACGATGGCGACGTAAACGATGGTGAATAATGTTCCAATTAACTGCAATTCCAATTGTTTGACTCCACCACCATAAAACAAGCCATTTCTAGCAATTCCGCTGTTAGCAACTTTGCTGGCAAAAACACCAGTTAAAATTGATCCAACAATCCCGGAGATCCCATGACAGCCAAAAGCATCCAATGGATCATCATATTTAATGATTGGTTTGATCTTCGTAATAAACCAATAGCTAACAACTGCACAACACAAACCTACCCAGAATGCTCCGCCAGCAGTTACAAAACCACAAGCCGGAGTGATTCCAACTAAACCACAAACGGTTCCGGTACATGCTCCTTGCAAAGTTGGTTTGCCAAGTACGAAAGTATCGATCATCATCCAAGTAATCATGGCAGCACCAGTTGCGATCGTAGTTGTCAAAAATGCTTGCACCGCGATATCATTCATCCCAATCGCTGACCCGGCATTAAAACCATACCAGCCGATCCACAAAATAACAGTCCCTAACAAAACCCATGGTAAATTATAAATTTGAGTTTTCTTGCCAAAACCTAACCGTTTGCCTAAGAAAATTGATAAAACTAATGCTGAAACACCAGCATTAATGTGAACAACTGTCCCGCCAGCAAAATCAAGCACACCCATTTTTGCCAGGAAACCCGAACCGCTCCAAACAATATGTACTAATGGGTAATAAATCAAAATTGACCAAAGAATAATGAAGGCCGTTAAAAACTTAAATCTCATTCGACCAACAACCGCCCCAACAAACAACGCCGGCGTAATAATTGCAAACATCATTTCAAAAATCAGATAAGCACCAGTGCTGATTCCCAGATCTTTATTGACAATTGAGGTCAAATCCAGACCGCTTAAGAAGAAGTGGTGGACAGTACCAATAAATCCACCAACATCCCCATTGAATGATAGCTCATAGCCAACTGCGGCATACAATAAAATACCAAGTCCGCAAATGTAAAAAACTGAAAGCATTGTGTTAACAACGTTCTTTTTTGAAACTAAGCCACCATAGAAAAAGGCTAGCCCAGGCGTCATAAAAAGCACAAGAACACTAGAAATAATTAAAAATGTCGAATTTGCTGCGCTCATAAACATTCCCCCTAAATTGATGTTATAAAATATACCATTAGGTGGGTAAATAGTCAAATTGGTTTGAAGGTTCAGGCTCAGAAATTCAATTGAAAATTAACTTTTTCTTAAATATTGAAGTCAAAACTCACTGTTCAAGTTTAAAAATCATTGTTTAAAGCCTTTTCTTATTTATTTTCTAAGAATTTATGAATTGTAGTTTGTTTTTTAAACTAGTTAGTAAAGGCATTGGTGCCAAGCATCTTTAATTGGTACATTTCTTTACATTGGGGAAGCAAAAGTTATAACATTGCAACTATTTAACTATTTTTTTAATAATTAACTGATTCGCTGGCGGCCAATTTAAATCCTTTAATTCATTTGGTTTAAACCATCGATAGCTGCTCGCTGCCGTTAAAGCATAATGATGCGTCATTAGCTTAGCATAAAAGACATTAAATTCAATTGTGTCATATTCATATGTGTAAGTAAACGGCGGCAGCACTAGCTTTTTGACTTTAATCTGATCATCAAATTCTTCATGCAACTCACGGATCACAGCTTGTTGAGGAGATTCCTCAATTTCAATTTTACCGCCAGGAAATTCCCAGTTATCGCCAAAGATCCGGTTACGATTTCTTTTGGCCGCCAAAATGCAGCCTTTTTCAGTAATAACTGCTAAAGCTACCCGCAACATTTTCAATTCACTCCTCAAATTTTTGTGTCGGCAATCAATTCTTCATGCTGTTTAATTTTTGCTGATCTGGTTGGCTGTTTAGCAATAATCAGTAAAAAGAGCGCTTCAATGACAGTCATGGCAGCCAAGCGCGAATAATAATACGTCGATTGCAGAAATGGTGGTCTAACAGCAGTTTTCAACTGAAAATCAGCTGCTAAACTGATTGGCGAATCATTGCGGTTTGTAATAGCAATAATCGTTAGTCCGCCCTGCTTGGCAACTTTCTCCTGCTTTAAAATCTGCTTGGATTCACCGGAATTAGAAATCACTAGTAAAACATCCTGATTGGTCAAATTAAGCGTTTGGGCTAAGGCCATTTCACTAGTTGATGCTGTAATTGCCATAATCCCTAATTGATTAAAACGGTAAGCCGCATCCGCTGCAACTGGAAAAGTATTGCCCTGACCAGCGACTTGGAGGATTCGGCAAGTCAATAAACGTTCTAAAACATCATTAATTTTTTCGTTGGCAAAATTGGCCAAAGTTTGCTGAATCTCAGCGGTTTTACCTTGACTGATCTGAGCTAAAAAATTTTCCACCGAAGTCGCTTCAGTTTTTCTTAACCTAGAATTTCCCCCGACTGTTTTAGCTAATTCGATCTTTAATTCATGAAAACCAGCTAATTTTAAATTGTGACAAAAACGGCTGATCGATGCTTGGCTGACCTTGGCTTGTGCAGCTAAGTTGGCAATCGTCCATTCAGTAACTTGCGTTGGCTGGTGTAAAATAACAGTGGCTATTTTTTGTTCCACCGGCGTCATTGAGCTTAAATGCTCATTAATTTGATCAATAATCTGATTTTTCAAATTGCTTTCACTTCCATTGACAGTTCTTTGATTTCAGTATATCATGTTTATGAAATTTAGTTTCAATACTTTATAATTTAAGAAATTTTGTTTCATCAAGGAGTGATTATCATCAGAAAAACAATTGCTAGGGCGCTAGCTATGATTCAACCTGGGATGAAAATCAGCCTAGGCGGTGGCAGTAATGTTGCTCAACTAACGGCCGCAATTGCTGCAAGCAATTTAACGGTTGATCTTTGTAGCCCAGCCGAAGCAACCCGCCAACTAGCCTATCAATTAGGCCTATCAATCACTGCCCAACCATTTGAAAAAATCGATCTAGCGTTTGATGGTTGTGACAGCCTTGATTCGCAACTGAATGCTTTAAAAAGTAATGGTGGAATTCATACCTTAGAAAAGTCTTTTGCTGCCCGGGCCGATCGTTATCTTATTTTAGCTCCGCTGCAGCGTTTAAAAACTTCCCTTGATCCGCAGATTCCTTTGACCTTGGAAGTTGTAGCACTCAACGCTAAAATCATTCAGTCGACTGCTCAGCAATTGGGGTTAAATGCTAAAATTCGTCTTGCTCAAGTTGTAGCTGGTTACGCCCGGACACCGTTAGGAAATTTGCTGATCGACTGTTACTCGGCCAATGATTGGCGACAAATCTCGCAAATTGAGCACCAATTATCCAGGTTAAATGGCGTCGTTGGTACTTCTTATTTTGAAAAGATCGTCACCGATGCGATTCTATTTGATAACAACGAAAAAATCCGTATCTTAGGAAGGAACAATAATAATGAAAAAATATAATTGGTCAATTATCGGCAGTGGTTGGATTGCCGGCGAAATGGCAGATGCCTTGCAAGCCGTCAATGGCGAAATCTACGCTGTCAGTGCTCGTAACCAAACTAAGCTTAAACAGTTTGCTCAAGCTAAAGGAATTAAAAAAGTTTTTGCCGATCCACTCGACATGATCAACGATCCGCAAACTGACGTGGTTTATATTGCTACACCACACATTACGCATTATCAATTTATCAAAGCGGCTTTAGCAGCAGGCAAGCATGTCTTTTGCGAAAAAGCCATTACGATCAATGACCAGCAATTCAACGAGGTCGAAGAATTGGCACGCCAAAAACATTTGCTATTAACTGAAGGATTTACTTTGTTTCACATGCCTTTGTATCAGCAAGTTCAAACTTTGATCAAGGCTGGTAATTTAGGCAAAATTAAAATGATCCAGGTAAACTTTGGCAGTTTAAAAGCTTACGACCCTCACAATCGTTTTTTTGATCCACAACTAGCCGGCGGAGCATTACTTGACATTGGCGGTTATGCAGCTGCTTTTGCCCGGCTGTTTTTAAGCCAACAACCAAACAATCTTTTGACAACGGTTGATTTTGCCGATAGTGGAGTTGATGAGCAATCGGGCATCATCTTGAAAAACTCTGCTGGGCAATTAGCTGTGATCAGTCTTTCTTTTCGGGCTAAACAGCCAAAAAGAGGAGTCGTTTCCGGTACGAAAGGTTTCTTAGAAATCAATAACTTTCCTCGTGCAACTACTGCTCAGGTAACCTACACAGCCGATGCTCACCAACAGCAACAGCAAGCCATTACTGTCGGGGATGAACAGCGCGCTCTAGAATATGAGGTTGAGGATTTCCAGCGTTACCTAACTCAGGGTCATGATGATGGTCAACTAGCTTTATCACATGATATTGCCCAAATTCTCTCTAGTGTCAGAACTGCCTGGGGATTGAAATTTCCAGGAGAATAAATAGCTTTAAACTAGTCGAATACCCTACAACTGTTAGATAAAAAGTCTAGCAATTGTAGGGTATTTAAAGTTTTAGTAACTTCAAAGCGCTTTTTTAAAACATTAAAACCGCGTTTATATCAGAATGAATAGTATAAAATTACAGTGTAGAAATCAAAAAACCATAAGTTATATAGAAAAAGATCTTAAAAACAAAATTTCTAATAAATACTCTTAAAACTTACTTATGTTCTTTGACAATATATATAGGCCTTTTTTTTGTTTCTAAGTAAATATTTCCAATATACTTTCCGACAATTCCTAGGCAGAATAACTGCAGGCCACCAACTCCCAAAATAATTGTTACCAATGATGCCCAACCGTTGACACTTCCACCATAAACTAGTTTCCTAAAAATAATGAAAAGCATAAATAAAATTGCTACGAAAAAGCTGAAAATCCCGATAAAAGATGCAATCAGCAAGGGCACATCCGAAAAATTGACCAGTCCTTCGATCGAGTACCTAAATAATTTCCAAAACGACCATGAAGTCTCGCCGGCAACCCGATCCCGATTTTGATATTCTAGATACTTTGTTTTGAATCCAACCCAAGTAAAGATACCCTTAGAAAAACGATTGTATTCTCTCATTTCTAATATAGAATCCACGACTTGACGTTTCATCAAGCGAAAATCTCTAACACCTTGAACCATTTGAGCATCAGAGACTTTATTCATCAGTTTGTAAAATAAAATAGAAAAAAAAGATCTAAGAAATGGCTCACCCTTTCGATTGACTCTCCTTGTCCCAACTACGTCATAGCCTTCATTCAATATACTGGTCAACATTTCTGGCAACTGCTCTGGAGGATCCTGTAAGTCTGCATCCATTACCGCGATTAAATCACCGTTTGCATGCTGCAGACCAGCATATAAAGCCGCTTCTTTGCCAAAATTTCGTGAAAATGAAATATAATGCACATTTTCAGAATCTTGCTCATGCAGCTGCTGCAATTCTGCTAATGTTTTATCATGCGATCCATCATCAACAAAGATATATTCAATTTGATAGCCGCGCAATAAAGGTTGAATCTCGCTTACTGTTTTATAAAAAATTGGAATCGTTTGCTCTTCATCGTAACAAGGCACAATAATTGAGATTAGATTCAATACAATTTCCTCCTCTATATGTTTTTATTATTCAATTATTCAGAATCAAAATTGCTTTTCTTAAATATTACATTAAAGCTATTTGTTAGTATCATTAAATACAACTCTAAGATTCCCCAATACAAAAATCCATAAACTAATGATATATTAAATATTAAACTCTTTCATGCTAATCTTCACTATTCTTTTTAAATCTAGCTAACCACGCCACTAAAAGTAACATAAAAATAGATATCCAATTAATCATCATAACTAACCTAGTTAAAATTGTTGGCTTATAAACGATTTTAACTGTATTTTCCCCCCTATGAATTATCAATCCAATTGATCCTCGTTTTGTTTCAAACGAAGAAACCTTTTTCCCATTTACTGTTATCGTATAGTTTAAATTATAATTTAAGAAAGGCAAATCAATTTTTTTTGCAACTTTTTTAATGTTTATTTTATATATAACTCCATCATGCACACTTAAGGGATTTATCTTTATCACTCTATTATTTAAAATTGCTTCATGATTTCTCAAGTCATTAGCATACTTCACAGCCTTTCTTGGCCAATAGTCAATACTTCCAACACCTGTGTTAAACCCCTTAACTAGAAACAAATAGCCCCGTTTTGAATTTACTTGATAATTTGAAAATGGCAATTGTTTCGATAAACTGGGAGCGTAATTTATAACATCTTGATTTAAACTTGTGTTCAAAAAAGTATATGTTCCACTAATTGATAAAAGACTTACACTGATCAATAATACGTAATATCTTATGCTGCTTTCCTCTAAGTTTTTTATAATTCTAAAAAATGTCTCAGTTACAAAAATTGAAAGGAAAAAGTTCGAGATACAAAGTAATCTTCCAGGCCACTGTAACATAACTACAGGAGTTTTAGTAAGGAAGTTCCATGCAAAATCAAAAATAGTTGTTGTTGCTACGAAAAAAGTTGTCCCAATTATGCCAATTATGCGCATTTCAACATTTTGTTTTTTCCATAATATAAAACCAATTATTGTAATGATAAAAATCATCGGTCCAATTGAACCATTATTATTTAGTGCATTTAAAAATGCATCTCCTAAATTTGTACCTGCAGAAGAAAAACCACCTAATTTAGTTGTTAATATATCTGTTTTTGAATACACAGTTATCAAATTTACCCAAAAAAAGGATGTAGTAAACAGTGTAAAAATTACCGCCAAAATAACATAACGAAGGTTCTCAAAAAAACGTTTAGCTGTGAAAGCAGCAATAATTAAAAGCAAAAATACTACAACAGAATACATCATTACACTCAAAATATGACAGTATATTACTGCAGTCATACCTAATGCCAACAAATACCATTCTTTTTTTTCACGATAAAAAATACTATAAGTACCATAAACAACCATTGGCAGAAAAACATATCCACTTGCTTGACCCAAATCAAATGTTTTAAACAACCAACTAAAATTATAAGCAGATAATACATATATAAAGCTAAAAATTAACGACTTTTGTCTATTATTCACCCAAAACTTTTTGCCAATCCAGTAAGAAATTAACATTGAAGCAAATACTATACACCAAATTCCCAAATAAATTCCTGTTACCGGATTCTTTAATAATAAAGTTCCAACTGCTAACGGATAAAGTGGTAAAAAACCATATACCATATTAATTGGCATTCCAAGCTGATTAAAAGAATAAGTAGATAAATATGAAAATATATATCCATGCTTGAGATTTTGTTCCAAATCATATACTCTACTTAAATGGAATGACATATCTACTCCGGAATGAAGCACCCCAGAATGAAAATATGGAAACAAAACCACAATACTTGCAATAAAACACACTAACAAATCCCAAATTTTTGTTTTTAGTTTATACTTTTTTAACATTCAAATTTTTCTCCCTTATATACATTAAAAATGAAAACAATATTGTTATTAAGGATATCCACCTCAAAAATAAATATAGTATTGGAGTCCTGTATCTAATAGTTAATTTAACTCTTTTTTGATAATTCATTCTTATTTCAGCTAAATTTTTTTTGCTAATATAAAGTTTTGTACTTCTATTGTTAATATATGCTTTATAATTTTTCCGATTATATATTATGAATGGTAAAACTATAATGTTTTTTTTATTAGGCAAAAAATGTGTAACTTTGTATGTAACAGACTGATATCCAGATTTTAACTGATCAGAATGTAACAAAAAATTCTTCTTATTTATAGTAATTGTATGTTTAATAATTTCATTTTTATTATTTTTAAAACTTATGGGCAGATAGTCCTCATATTCCGTACTTTGAGATCTAATTTGATTAATTGTTAATGATTTTTTATATGACCTCAAGTCAAGTTTATATTCATATGGATTAATGTACCCTTCTCTTGTACTTGCAACAACATGTTTGTTTTGACTTAACATATAGTTTTCAATTGACCCTAATGATATAAAAACCGTCATCAAGACTAATGCTAAAGCTGTATTTTTGTTAACCACTTTTCCAATCTTACTTGCTGCATAAAATGCTAAAAAAAGAGAAGCAAAGGGTAATAAACGCCATGTAAACTGTATATGTGCTATTGGGGTATTCCTAAAAATGTACCAAGGTACTAGGGTAGTACTAAATGCCAATAGAATTACACCAAAAATATAAGAAAAAGTTTCCCAATAAGAGCTATTCTTTAAGCCCAGAAACCCTGTTAATGCTACAACAATTAAAATTAATCCTATATTGGGCAATCCCTGACCTACTGTATTATTCAAGGAGAGTGAGAGTAAATTTCCAAAGTCTAAAGACTTTGTTACAAAAAATACCGATGTTGGTGCTATGACTTTTGTGTTTCCAGAAAAAGTTAACAGCGGAACTGTAAAAGGTAAAGTAATCAATACAAATAAAAGCCCACTTAAAGCTAATGAAAAAAGAACTTTTAGTTTATTATTTTGTTCTTTTAATGAAGCCACATAAATTGCTATTAGCACAACTACTGTGAAAAGAGTGGTAAGAATATGACAATACAATTCTGCAGATAGACCCATTGATAATACAATAATTCCCTGTATATATTTTTTTTGAAGTATTATATATAAACCTACTAACGTCAACGGAACAAAAACAAATGCCCATGCTTCTCCTATATCTGCACGTCCATAATCATTAAACATCATGTAAGATGAAAAACGTAATACTATTGCAAAAACAGTTGCTCTTAGTCTACTTTTCATTATCTTCATACCAAAATAATATGCCAAAAGTAAGCCTAAAAATTGTTCTAACATTATATAAATATAATATGAACTAATTGGATTTTTAATAAAAAAACGTATTATTACATAAGGCAACAAATTTCCCCAAGGATAATATACACCAATTGCCTGGCCTATTCTTGCAAAACTATAAGTTGAAATCATTGAGAAAAAATTTCCATTTGAAAAATTTAAAAAAGCTTCTTCCATTCTTTCGAGATGATATGAACGATCATCCGCAACATAAATTAGCCCAGAATGCCAGGGCAGAGACACATAAAGCCCTGATAGAGCTAAGAAAAAAAATAACAAACATAATCTACGAATAATTCTCTTTTTTGAATACATTTTTACCTCTTATTTTTTACTCAAATAAATTATTAAATTTTCCTTTTAAAAATTATATTATTATACTATCACATTTCTAGTTTTTTGGATCTTACCTATTTTAAAGACTTTTCTGAAGATTTTTTGGAGAAAAATAATTTATTAATTTATATTTAAACAATAACATAGGCTTAGACTTATTAAGGATGAAACTTTCTAATTGCTACTTTTATCGATAAAATTTGTCTGTAAAACTTATATCAATTTTCTTATTTACAAACTAAACTGTTTAAATTGTCTATATAATATATGACAGATCCTCGACCTTATGCAACTTGATAAAATTATAATAACCTTTTTTCCTGATAATATTCCTTCACAGTTAATAAAATACTCTATCTAAGCCCCTAAAATTATATTGAAAAAAATGCAAAGAAAATATGATCACATAGTATTCTCAAGGAAACTGATATATATTAGCATAGTAGTTCATGTGCTCCATAACTGAATAATCCAAATTGACAACTAGAAATTATATTTTTAATCAAAATCAAATATTTCTTTCTAAATTATACATACAAAAACAACAAATAGATTTTTAGAATCTATCTGCTACTCTTAATAAATTAACCTAACAAAAATTTTTTATCACCAATTGGATCTTGTGAAGTCAAAATTCTGGGACCATTTTTCGTAATTGCCAAGGTATGCTCATATTGAGCAGACAAACTGTGATCCGCAGAAACATAATATTCCCAGCCAGTTGCTGGAACGACTTTTGTTTCTAGACCCCAGTCACCGCCGGCATTGACCATTGGCTCGATGGTGATCACCATTCCGGGCCGTAACCGTAAGCCATGATGTTTGACACCATAATGATAAACCTCCGGATCCTCATGAACTGATGGCCCAATTCCATGCCCTATCAGCTCCCGAACGTCCCCCATATGATTTTGATTTTCAACATAATCTTGAATAGCAAAACCAATATCTCCCATCCGATTGCCTGGCTGAGCTTGCTTAATGCCTAAATAAAGTGCCGTATGGGCAACTTCCATTAAATGATCAATCTCCGGTGTCGATTCGCCGATCACATAAGTCCAAGCTGAATCACTTTGATAGCCATGCCAATTGACGCAAAAATCAACTTTAACTACATCATGATTCTTTAATTTCAAGCCCTTCCGTGGCGTTGCGTGGGCAACTTCTTCATTAATACTGATGCAAGTTGCATATTTGTAACCATCAACTCCCTTTTCCGAAGCAGTTGCATCGTGTGCTTGAATGAAATTATCGATTAATTGTTCAATTTCCCAAGTATCCATGCCAACATACAATTTAGGCTTCAACATCTTATGTGCTGCTGCCAAAATTGCACCTGAATGAGCCATACCTTCAATTTCTCGTTGTGATTTTAAAGTAAGCAAAAAAATTCTCCCTTTGATTTAAAATTAGATTCACCTATATTATACGCTTTAGAAAACTTAAAAACTGTCTAAAAATTCTGCCAACCATGATTTATCAGATCCATTTGCTGCTTTGGTATTTGTGAAACATACGGATTTCCAGCTACCAAGAAGCGCAATGGCTTATCAGTCCATGATCCGCGCTGACTGACTCCAATTCGCGGAGCACTAATAATTTTTTTTTGGTTGATAACCTTTGCTTAAATCAAGCTTTAAGCTTCCTTGATTTAAAAGTGTTAAATTCAAGGTACGATCTGTAATTCCTAAAGCTTCAGTTAGTTTGCCTGGTCCATTAGTTAATTCAAAGCCCTGTTTTGAGCGATTCTGTTCCATTATTTCTCTGCCAGCAATTGGCTCGATCCCGCGAATTAAGATCCCTTGAGGTACCTCTCGTTGCTGAGTAATAAAATTAAGCATCATTCGCCCTCGTAATGAAAAAATATAAATCGTTCCCGGTGGACCATATAAAGCTTCATTAGCTACACTCCGATGTCCCTGAAAAGCATGAGCAGTTGAATCCTTTTGCCCCAAATAAGCCTCAGTTTCAACGATCAGGGTCGTCATTTGGCCTTGCTGACTGTGATAAACCATTTTCTTTCCCAAAAGTTGTTGCGCAATAACTTCCGTTGACTGCTGTCCAAAAAATAATTCTAACTTGCTAATTTTGTACCCTTCTTTACGTGTAATTTTCTGACTTCATTTTAAGTATCATCTTAATTCTACTTTAACACGCATCATAAAATCTACCTCTCCAAAATTTAATTGCAAAAAAGTTGTATAATAGTAATTGTAGACTATTTAAAAGCAAAGGACTGGTGAAAATCCATGCTACATATTGGTTTTGCTTTCCCGCTTCCGCCGCCTGTTTGAAAATTTGATTTCTTGAAAACTTTTTGTTTATACAAAGGAGAGATAAATTTGACTGAAGCAATTAATTTAAAAGCAGGCATGATTTTTGAAAAAGATGGAAAATTGATTAAAGTATTGGAAACAAATCACCACAAACCTGGCAAGGGCAACACCGTTATGCAAATGAAACTCAATGATGTTCGTTCTGGTGCGATTGTTCAAACGACGATGCGGCCAACTGAAAAAGTTGAATTGGCGATCATTGATAAAAAGACTGCTCAATATTTGTATCGTCAAGATGATGTCGCTTATTTTATGGACCTGGACACTTATGAACAATATGAAGTTCAAGTTAAAACAATTAAAACTGAATTTGATTATCTAGTTCCTAATTTGGAAGTTCAACTTAACTTCTGCAAAGGTGAACTAATTGGACTAGATCTGCCGACAACGGTTGACTTAAAAGTTGCTGAAACTGAGCCAAATATTAAAGGTGCAACGGCAGCTAGTGGTGGCAAACCGGCAACAATGGAAACTGGGGTAGTTGTTACTGTCCCAAACTTTATTGAAAAAGGTGAAGTCCTGACGATCAACACAACCGATGGAACTTATAAGCAAAGAGCCCAAAATTAACTTTGGTCTCGCTTTGATTTCCAAAGATTAAAAATAGCTTATCAAGGTAAATCTGGTAAGCTATTTTTTTGTCAAACTAAAGATAAATCCGTCACATTTCCTAGTATGTCGTTCAAAATGAATGACGGAATCTTTGGTAAAAAGGACCTTCAGATGCAGCCAAAGGGATATTTATCAAGCTACTTTAATTTTAATCAAACTTTCTAAAATTATTTTCCGGCATTAGATGATAACTGACGTTTAGTTCATGGCTAAATATTTTTCAATTCTAAAAATCTATTGTAAAATGAATTGTTCAGTTTTGGGTAAATCGAACTGAGATTTTTTTAAATTTAGCAGCTTGAAAATTAAGCAGTCATATCCAGAAATTATAAATTTATTGATCACTAAAGAATAGGAGCAGCAGATGAAAACAATTAGATTAGGTCAAACGGCCTTGCAAGTTCCAGCTATGGCATTAGGCATCATGCGAATGAATGCGCTCACACCACAAGCTGCCGCGCAAACCTTAAAAACAGCTGTCAAAGCAGGAATTTCTTACATTGACTCAGCCGATGTTTATGGTGGTGGAAAATCGGAAAAGGTCTTTCGCCAAGCCATGCAACTGGCTAACATTCAGCGCGAGCAACTGTTCATTCAATCCAAGGGTGGAATAATTCCGGCAAGCGATTTTTCAAAGAGTTGGTATGATTTTTCTAAACAACATTTGATCGAAACTGTTGATGGCATCTTGCAACGCTTTGGGATTGATTATTTAGACTCATTTTTGTTGCATCGACCTGATCCGTTAATGGAGCCGAGTGAAGTTGCAGCTGCTTTTGACGAACTACAACGAACTGGTAAAGTTCGTTATTTTGGGGTTTCAAACTTCAATCCACAACAAATTGCATTGCTCCAAGCTGATTTGAGTCAAAAATTGCTGATCGATCAGTTGCAGTTTAGCATTATGCATACTGGAATGATTGATGCTGGCATGCACGTTAACATGGAGGATACCCGCAGCCTCGATCATGACGGCGGCATCCTTGACTATGCTAGATTAAACCACCTGACGATCCAAGCTTGGTCACCGTTTCAATATGGAGTGATTGCCGGAACTTTTATTGATAATCCTAAATTTGAACGTTTAAATCAAGTCTTAGCTTATCTTGGGCAAAAATATCAAGTATCTAAAAATGCAATTGCCGCCGCTTGGATTTTACGGCATCCAGCTAACATTCAAGTTATTTTAGGTACTATGAATCCTCAACATATTATTGACAGTGCCGCTGGTGCAGAAATTATTCTTTCACGGCAAGAGTGGTATCAAATTTATTTTGCAGCTGGAAATGATCTGCCGTAAGAATTGCAAGCTGCTCGACCAAATTAGTAAAATAGGTTTCTAAATTAGATGAAAATCCAATTTAGAAACCTACTTTTTTACACAACTAAAATTATTTAGCTGTAATATAGCCTTGTGCTTTTAATAATTCTGCACATAAAATTGCTCCGCCAGCTGCTCCACGAGCCGTATTATGTGACAGGCCAACAAATTTCCAATCAAAAATCTTATCAGGTCGTAAACGTCCGATTGAAATCCCCATCCCATTTTCAAAATTGACATCTAATCGAACTTGTGGCCGATCATCTTCAGTCAGATACTGAATAAAATGTTTTGGCGCACTTGGCAGACCAAGTTCTTGCGGTACGCCAGCATAACTTTCCAAAGCATTGATCAATTCTTCTTTAGTTGGCTGTTGTTTGAAATTGACAAAAGCTGCCGCTGTATGACCATACAAAACTGGGACTCGTAAACACTGACTGGTAATTACTGGTGTAGCTGCAGAGATAATTTCACCTTTTTGTTCATCGACTTTTCCCCAGATTTTCAATGGCTCTTTTTCAGATTTTTCCTCTTCACCAGCGATGTACGGAATAACATTATTTAAGATTTCCGGCGCATCATCAAAATTTTTACCCGCACCAGAAATTGCTTGATAAGTTGTTGCGACCACTTGTGTTGGCTCAAATTTCATCCAAGCTGATAAAGCCGGCGCATAACTTTGAATCGAACAATTGGGCTTGACGGCAATAAAGCCGCGCTTCGTTCCTAAGCGTTGCCGCTGAAATTTAATAACTTCACTATGATCAGGATTGATCTCCGGTACGATCATTGGTACATCAGGTGTCCAACGATGAGCACTGTTATTAGAAACAACTGGCGTTTCGGTTTTAGCATAGTCTTCTTCTATCTTTTTGATAGCAGCTTTCGACATGCTAACAGCAGAAAAGACAAAGTCGACTTGGCTCGCAATTTTGTCGATCTGATTAACGTCTAAAACTGTCAAATTTTTAACAGCTGTTGGAATTGGATCAGCCATTTTCCAACGGCCAGCAACTGCTTGTTGGTAAGTTTTCCCAGCACTTCGCGGACTGGCAGCAACGACCACCACCTCAAACCAAGGATGACCAGCTAATAAAGTTACATAACGCTGGCCAACCATTCCAGTTGCACCAAGCACACCGACTTTTAATTTTTCACTCATTTTTCAAACCTCGCTTTTTTCTTTATTACTATCATAAAGGTAAGGAATCTTAAAAATCAATTAAAATTCGCAAGTTTCAGAAATTTTATTAATCTACTTAGTTTTATATTAGACCACTTACTGGCTCAAAATTCAATTTCCAGCTGTAAAATAAATCTGCCTGACTATCAAATCAGACAAGCGTAAATTGCGGCGTAAATTAAGATCTGATAAGATTAGCAAGGAGAAGATTGCAACCATCGATAACTTACAAATTCGATTCCCGTCGACTTGCAGAAAGCAACCGTTAAATTACTTTGAGAACAAAGTCAAGATAAACAAGTTTCAGAAGATCAAATCATCTTACAAGCAATCCTTGAAGGACCATACTGAAAAGCTAAGCGACTAATTAAAATTTTTGATATCAGTCGACCAGTTGTCGGTCGCGTAAAATCATAGCCAATTTTTTTATTGCCGATTTTAAAGAAGATTCTTTCAAGTTAATTAATGAACTTTGATCGTCAAATTAACAACATCGGACGTTAAAATTAAGCTCCTCTTAAACGCGAATTTATTTGAGCTGCCAAGCTTTTAAACTAAAACGATGGTTTGCTTGATGATTATAAAGCATCTGGCAGGTTAATCTGAAATTTCTTAGCTATTTCCGCTATTTCTTCCTGCGTTTTAGGATCGATCACAACCCCTTGTTTTAAATTCTGGTCATAGTTGCGGTACTCACGATCACCAGGAATCATGATTCTGGTCCCAGGAATATGATCTAGTTTTCTGATTCTGTTAAACATGCTGCTTGCTTTAGCTTTTAGAACTTCTAAATCTCCAAAAAAGGCTGGATCGATCACCATGAAGAATTGACTAAAATCATGTTTGCCTTTGCTGGTATCAGCTGAAATTGACCCTTGCGCCAAAATTCCGGTCAATAACTCAATTACTAATGAATTACCGAAGCCCTTATAGTTAGAATTAGTTTCTTGATTGCCACCTAAGGTTAAAACACCACCACCCGATTGATGCTCCGTAAAGGCTGCTTCTGATAAAATCTTAAATGCTTGCGCTGAATCATGGATCACCTGTCGGTCACGATCAACTGCCCACTCACCAGGAATCGGCTGCTGGTTTTTAGCCAAAACAGCGATTTTCCCACTAGAAACACTTGAAGTTGCACCATCAAAAACAAACGGATGCGGTTCAGCTGGAAAAGTAAACGCAAATGCATTTGAGCCTAAGAATGCTTCAATCGCATTAGTCGGCACCACCAGCGGACGCGTATTAGTTGTTGAAATGCCGATTAAGCCGGCTTTGGCTGCTAAGCGAGAATAATAACCTGCTGTTCCAAAATGGTTAGAGTTGCGGATAACTGCCATTGCAACTTGATTTGCTTTAGCTTTTTTGATTAAGCTTTTCATTGCAAAAGCTGATGCAATCTGACCCATATTCCCATTAGCATCGATTAAGAGACTTGTCAGACTTTCTTTTAAAACTTTCACTTGATTTGCCGGTTTAATCGTACCATCAGCAATCATTCGTTCATACCAAGCTAAGCGTTGAATCCCATGTGAGGAAATTCCTCGTAAATCTGCATCAACTAAAATATCGGCCAATAAAGCCCCATTCTCTTCTGTAAAACCATTTTGTTTAAAAACCTGCTGCAAAAACTTTTTTTCTGCATTTACACTTACTCGCATCATGATCTTCCTTCTTTCTTGAAAATAAAAAAAGCCCCGCACCATGGATTGACTAATCCACAGTGCGGGGCGAACTATCTCGCTGTACCACTCGCAATTTGCTTATTACTTCAATAATAAGTCTCAACGGCCTCAAGTGCCCGGCAAGATAACGGTTCCTACCGTCTGACCAGCTTGCACCAATCAAAAATCAACTGAGTTCATCTTCGACAACCTCGCGCTTGCGTCCTTTCACCAGCTGACGCTCTCTTTAAAAACTAAGGCTGCTTACTCTTCTCAAAGAAATATTAACTTGCCTTTTATTTAAATCCTAATTAACTGATTTGTCAATTCGATTTAACCGGAATCCGCAGAATAAAATCATCAAAAATTGACTGCATAGTTGGAATCGTTTCTACTAAAAACTCTGGATGCCACTGAACAGCTAAAATCTGTGGCGAATTTTCAGATTCAACTGCCTCGATCACACCATCGGCCGCCCGTGCTGCGACGCGTAAACCGGCAGCAACTCGCCTAACTGCTTGATGATGATGGCTATTAACCGCCAACGTCTGCTCAGCAAATATCTTCGCCAAATGAGTCCCTGCTGTAATCTTGATATGATGAGAAGCTTCGTTAATATCACCCTTTTGTGCATGCTGAAAAAGCTTTTGCGGTTCGACAAACTGCTTGGTGAGATCTTGATAAACATCACCGCCCAAAGCAATATTAATCACTTGCATCCCGCGACAAACACCCAATAAGGTTTTTCCTGCAGCCACTGCTTTTTTAATCAGTTCGATTTCTAGTCTGTCGCGCGCTCTTTCAACAAAGCTCAATCCCACGGTGGGCTCTTCCTTAAAGTAGAACGGCGAAACATCTGGACCACCCGGAAAATAAAAACCATCACAAATTTTTATATACCGATCAAGTTCGTCTTTAACTTGTGGTGGTAAAAGTACGGGAATTCCCCCGGCATTAATAATCGCCTGAATATCATTTTGATTGACAAATGTTCGTTTGGTATCATGAAATTTTAAATTTCCCGCTGTAATTCCAATAATTGGTTTTTGCATCATTATCCCCCTAAAATCCTGCAATTGTTGCTACATCAAGTTTTAAAATGATCTGTTTGAGCAGTTTAACCATCTTAAATTTTGGTAGCCAAGCAACTCATAACGTACCGCGATTCCAACACAAATTGTTGGAATCCTTTGATAATATAGGAGTTCGCTACCGTCAATTCCACCACCGATCCGCATTGCCCGCGTAAATGGAATTTCTAGCTCCCAGCTTGCTGAGCAGCTAAAGCTTATATGACACAGCATTTTCATCATATCTGCACAAACATTTATCTACATTGTCTATCTGATTAAACAAATTTCGATCATCAATTTTTGAAATATCAAGTGATGAGATCTCCGATGATGCTGAAAGATTGATCATTTAAGCTGAAGTTGCTTTTTTATTATTTTTTCTCCAAAAAATAACACCTGCTACAAGTATAACGATCACAATTAATGCTATCAATACTTTCTTCTTTTTCTCGCTTTCAATAACTTCCATCCCCTTTTTAAAAATCAAAAATCAATATGATTTATTTCTTAGAATACAGTAAATTTCTGAGTAATATCAATTTTGGTTTAATTATTAGGCTGATTTTTTTGATCATTTTTAAGTTTGACTATTAAAATTTTGAATCAATAACTGTTTTGGGACTCTTTACGTGAACTCTGCTTATGCGATCTCGAAATTTTTTGCTTGATTTGCTGATCCATCTTTTTCCTTGCCTCACTACTTATTTTTTATGCTAAACTGAATAAAGAATTCTTTAATTTTTGAAAGAAAGGTGAACCTTTTATGAGTGATTATATTCAAACTATCCGCAGTAAAGTCGGTCATCTGCCCATCATTTTAAATGCTGTCGCTGGGGCGGTCGTCAAGAATCAACAAATCTTATTACAAGAGCGGACTGATACGAAAAATTGGAGTTTACCCGGCGGCTATATGGAATACGGCGAAACCTTTTTAGAAACCTTGCAGCGAGAATTAATTGAAGATAGCGGCTTGCAAGTTGAACCATTAGCCATGCTTAAAACTTTTGACCAAGGATTCACGACTTATCCCAACGGTGACCAAGCCCAAGTAATTAGTCGATTATACCTTGTTAAGCCAGTTGGCGGTCACTTGATTACTTCGCCGACCGATGAAACTTTAAGTCTTAAATATTTTGATTTTTCAGCTTTACCACCGTTACTGAACCAGCAAAATCAAGAGATGATTACCTGTGTTGCAAAATATCTAAAAATCAGTTGATTTGCCTAAAAAAAGAACCACGACTAAATTGTTAGTCGTGGTTCTTTTTTAGAAATCATTTTATCTAGCGGTTACTGAAACTAAGCGATCGCCAGCTTTAACTTGTTCAGTTTCGATGCGATCAACCCCAGCATAGTTGGCCGTATTAGTAATTACTACCATAACTGTTGGATCATAACCAGCTTGCTTAATCTTTTCTATCTCAAAACTGCCTAATTTTTGTCCTTTTTTAACATGCTGTCCTTGCGTAACTTCAGATTCAAAATATTTACCTTTCAGTTCAACTGTATCGATCCCGATGTGCATCAAAACTTCTGCACCACTGTCTGATTTAATTCCGTAAGCATGCTTGGTTTCATACGCAACGGTGATCTCCCCGTTAACTGGAGCAAAGATTTCACCTTGACTAGGAACGATTGCTGCTCCATCACCCATCATTTTGGTTGAGAATACTTTATCGTTAACTTCACTCAAAGATTCTGCTTTACCAGCAACTGGAGCAAAAACAATTTCATCTTTCAAACCTGCTTCTTGATTGATCAAATCAGCAGCTTTTTTCTCAACTTGTGTCTGCTCAGTTGCGCTCGTAATAGCAACTGGATCGACTAACTGTTTATTTTTCTTGCCATAAAGGAAAGTCAAAGTGAAGGCAACAGCGAAACTAATTAATTCACATAAGATATACATTGGAATCGATTTTGCGTTAATTGATAAGAATCCTAGAAACGCAGCCGATCCTAATGAAACAGCAATTACATGAGTTAATCCGGCTAATGCAGATGCAATTCCAGAACCAACTAATGCACAGAAGAATGGGAAGCGATACTTCAAGTTAACCCCGAATAAAGCCGGTTCAGTAATTCCTAAACAAGCTGAGACAGTTGCTGAAGAAGCCAAGCCTTTCATTTTCTTGCTTTTGGTCAAGGTAAAGATTGCAAAGCAAGCAGCACCTTGAGCAATGTTAGCCATTGAAGCTACCACGAAAATAAAATCACCATATCCGGTATGATTCTGCGTAAACGCGGCAATCAGTTGCGTTTCGATGGCTGGGAAAGCTTGATGCAACCCGGTCAAAACAATCGGTGAATATACCAAGCCAAAAATACCTGTTCCAACAAATCCTAAGGTATCATATAACCAAACAATTCCCGAAGTAATTGCATCTGATAAACCACGCATAACCGGTCCCACAATAATGAAAGTCAAGAAACCAGTTACCATTAATGAAATTAATGGTGTGAAAGTAAAATCAACAGCGGCTGGTAATTTTTTATGCAGCCATTTCTCTAAAACTGATAAGATATATACTGCTGCCAAAACAGGAATAACTTGATATTGGTAATTAGCTTGTGAAACATGCATCCCTAAGATATTCCAATATTTACCATCAATTAAATCTGGGGTTGTCATAATCATCCCAACAGCAGCACCTAAGAAACGGTTTGCTCCAAAACGACTTGCTGCTGACATACCAACTAAAATCGGCATGAAGATAAATGGTGCCGAAGACATAACTTGAATCATATCTGAAATACCCTTAATTGCCGGATAAGTTGTCACTAATGCCTTAGGCCCAAACAAGCCTTCAGATGTTAAAAAGTTGTTCAACGCCATCAATAAGCCACCAGCAACCAAAGCTGGAATAATTGGAACAAAAATATCTGATAATAGCTTAATAAATGCCATGATTGGATTGAATTTCTTGCTCTTGTCAGCTACCTTCTTAAGATCATCTGTTGAAGCTTCACTTAAGCCAGTCTGCTTGATCATTTCATCGTAAACATTGTTGACATCACCTGGTCCAATAATAATTTGATATTGGCCATTAGTTTTGAAGGTCCCTTTAACGCCTGGATTTTCATCCAAAGCTTTTTGGTCGATCTTCGAATCATCTTTCAACACCAACCGAAGACGAGTAGCACAATGAGCAGCTGCAATAATGTTATCTTGATGAAGCGCTTTAATAACATCAGTTGCCACTTTTTTGTGATCCATATTAAACAACTCCTTTTTGAAAACGTTTTATTTTACATTTCAATCATACCTGATTTTCAGCATATGTCAATCGTTTACCACAAAAAAATATTTAAAAGTTCTTTTTCCTTATAAAACTGTTTTTTTAATTGGTGTACGATTGACATAAATCAGCTTTTAATTTAAAATAAGTGAGTAAGATAACGTTTTCAAAGGAGCTTAATTATGCAATGGACACGACAACTGCGCTATAAGCCTTATCAAGCTTGGCCAACTGAATACTTAGAAAAAATTGAAAAGCAAGCAACTGCTTCTACTTACTACCCGCAATTTCATATAGCTCCCAATTCTGGTCTTTTAAATGATCCGAATGGATTTAGCTACTTTAACGGCAAATGGCATGTCTTCTACCAAGCGTTTCCTTTTGGGCCAGTCCATGGGCTTAAATCTTGGGTTCATTTGATTTCTGCCGATCTAGTCAACTGGAAAAAGCTTGGTCCTGCTTTGCTGCCTGATTCAAAATATGACGCTCAAGGTGTTTATTCTGGCTCAGCTCATCAAATTGGTGACCAGCTATTTTTAATGTATACCGGCAATGTCCGCGATCAAAACTGGCAACGACATCCCTATCAAAATGGTGCCTGGCTAGATCAAAATAACAAAGTCACCAAATTATCATTGCCTTTGATTAGCCAACCGGAACAGACAACTGATCATTTTCGTGATCCACAACTGATCGAAAAAGATGGTAAATATTATGTCTTAATTGGAGCCCAAGATAAAAAAAGCTTAGCTGGTAGAATCAATGTTTTTACCTCTGACAATTTAACTGCTTGGAAAAATCTTGGATATTTGAATTTTTCTGCTGACGATTTAGGTTATATGATTGAATGCCCTAATTTGGTAACCGTTGATCAACAACCAGTGCTGATTTTTTGTCCACAAGGTTTGGAACACGAGATTTTACCTTATCAGAATATTTATCCGAATACTTATTTAATTGGCAGTCAGGTTGATCTAGATTCAGCCAGCTTTACTAGTCAAAGCAACTTGGCTTTGCTTGATTATGGCTTTGATATTTACGCTAGCCAAGCTTTTAATGCTCCTGACGGTCAAGCTTATTTGATCAGTTGGTTAGGTCTACCTGAGATTGAATACCCGACTGATGCTGAAAATTGGGCTCACTGCCTTAGCTTGGTCAAACGACTCACGATCAAAAATCATCGACTATATCAGCAACCCGTTGCCAATCTTAAAAAATTACGCCAGCAAGAACATCAACTGACGGGGCAAGCATCTGGTCAAGTTGAAAAAACTTTAGCAGCTAAAACGACCAATCAATATGAACTCAAGCTAGAAATCCCGGCTGACCAGCAGGGAACTTTGTGGCTTTTCCGTGATTCAGAAAAGGCTGAAGGCTTAAAAATCAAATTTGCGACTGGCAAAGTTGCTAAAATACTGATTGATCGTTCACAAACTGGTCAACCATTTGCCAAGGATTATGGTCAAACTCGTCAAGTCGCTCTGAATGCCAATCAGCCGCTGCACCTTGATATTTTCGTTGATCATTCAGTTTGTGAAGTTTTTGTTAATCAGGGTGAAGCAGTTTTTAGTTTGCGGGTCTTTCCCAGTGCTTCGGCAAATAAAATTTCACTAGCTGGAAAGCAGCAAATCAATTATAATGGTTCATGGTGGAATTTAGCCAAATCTTGTTTTTAAAGGGGACTTTACCATGCGGCCAAAGTTAACCGATGTCGCCGCTAAAGCAGGTGTTTCAGCAACAACTGTTTCACGAGTGATCAATAATTACGGCTATTTGAGCAAAGCAACAAAAGAAAAAGTCTTTCAAGCAATGAAAGAGTTGAATTATCAACCAAATTCACTGGCTCGTTCTTTGCATGGCAAAAAGACTCAATTGATTGGCGTTATTTTTCCTTCAATCACTAACCCTTTTTTTGCTGAATTAGTTGAACAAATTGAAAATAAATTATTTAATCGCGGTTTTAAAATTATTCTTTGCAATAGTGCAGATAATAAGGAAAAGGAACGCGATTATCTGCGGATGCTGATTGCCAACCAAGTTGATGGAATCATCGCCGGCGCTCATAATCTTGGAATTGAAGAATACAATAAAGTTGGTCTGCCAATCATTTCCTTTGACCGAAGCTTGTCAGACAAAATTCCCATCGTCAGCAGCGACAACCTTAAAGGAACCTTTTTGGCGACTCAGGAGTTATATCAAGCCGGCTCACGTCACATTTATTTTCTGGGCAATCCGCATCAAATCGGCAACCCGACTGATTTACGACTACAAGGTTATCAAAAAGCTATTAATGAACTGAAATTGACTGCCCACATTCATAGCGTTGACTTCAATGAATCACCCAATTTGAAATCATTGTCGATCAAAAAACTATTAATTCAACATCATGCTGATGGAATTGTTTGTACCGATGATCTGACCGCCATTTTAGTTTTACAAGCCGCCCGCCAATTAAAAATTAAGGTTCCGGCTGAATTAAAGGTTATCGGATTTGATGGAACAGCCTTTATGCAGGAATATCATCCCGAACTTTCGACAATCGTTCAACCAATCCATGATGTTGCAGCTTTATTGGTCAATCTGCTGCTCAAACGAATCGAACACCCTGAGCAGCCATTGGAACAAATGCAATATATCTTGCCAATTAAATTACTGCGCAGTCAATCAACATTTAGCTTAGCAGAATAATCAAGGAGGTTTTTTTATGCTTTTCGGCAGTATTGAAGCTGGCGGTACCAAATTTGTCTGTGCCGTTGGTGATGAAAATTATCAAATTAAGGAATCAACAACTTTTCCAACGACCCAACCGCAAGCAACCTTAGACCAAGCAATCAATTTTTTTCAACAATTTTCTGAGCTGAAAGCTATTGGGATTGCTTCATTTGGTCCAATTGAAATTCGCAAAAGCTCAGTCAATTACGGTTACGTAACCAACACGCCTAAACCGGGCTGGTCAAATACCGATTTTGTTGGTTATATTAAAAAATCACTTGATCTGCCAATTTATTGGACAACCGATGTTAACGGCTCAGCTTATGGTGAATGGTTTGCTTATCAAAAACAGCAACAGCCATTAAACTCACTGGTTTATTATACGATTGGGACCGGAATTGGAGCTGGGATCGTCAATGATGGCAAATTTATTGGCAGTATCGGCCATCCCGAATTAGGCCATGTCTATCTCAAACGCCATCCAGATGACTTAGACTTCGCCGGAACCTGTCCTTTTCATGGCGATTGTTTAGAAGGCTTGGCATCAGGCCCAACCTTTAAGGCACGTTTAGGGATCGCTGGCCAAGATGTTCCTTTGAGCAACCATGTTTGGGACATTATTGCCTATTATGTTGCTCAAGCTGCCATTCAAACCACTTTAGCTTTTCGTCCTGAAAAAATCGTAATTGGCGGCGGTGTTTCCAGTGAAGCATTTCTAAAGAAAGTTCGTCAGCAATTCAAACAGTTATTAAATGACTATGTTTCAGTTGGTGATTTAAAACAATATATTGTCATGCCAATTGTTGCCAATAATGGTTCAGCAACTCTTGGAGATTTTGCCTTAGCTCAAAAAGCAGTAACCGAATAGATTATTTTTGCTTTTAATAAAAAAAGTCAGGCCGAGAAGGTTAATTTTCTCAGCCTGACTTTTTTCACTTTAAATTACTAAGCTATGACAATCGCACTGAATTATAAAGCGGCCAGAATTGCTTGGTTAAATTTCGACAAATCAGCTGGCGTTCGACTCGTAATCAATTGGTCACCAATCTCAACCGGCTGATCTTTAACTTTTACCCCTGCGTAATACAGATCTGGCTTTACAGACTTAAAAGCTGTCAGGCGTTCTACCTTTAACCAAACCAGGTTGGTTAAAGAGTTGTGGTCCATGTCAAATCGCAAAGGTTGGTTTGTCTGCTAATAAAAATTTCTTGACAAAATCAGTCATAATTACAGCAATTTTACTTATTGATAGCTACGCGTTGATTTTATCATTGCTAATAATCTGTCTCAAATATTAGGTTTAGAACTGATTACTGTAAATAGTTTCTTAAAGAACGGCAATTTTCTAAGCTCAAATACTTCAACTGAATCTCATCCATCCCCATTCCCTTTTTGATCTGCCAGCCAACATGTCCCAATTGTTGCGTCATCAACCACCAAGTTGTTCTAACTCGCTGACACTGAACTTTATTTTGAGGAGTGATCAGTGTTTTCAAACTAAATCCGTTAACTTTTTTTAAATACAGCAACTGTTCGCCAATCATCCCAGCTGCTTGATGATTGCTGCTCCACCAAGCACGCCACAGCAACAGCAGACTCAGAGCAACTGTCGCTAGGCCTAAATATAAATTCATCCAAAAACCAGCAACTAGCAAAACTGCACTAAACAGCAGCGGAAATCGCAAAAATAACCAGCATGGTCCTTGGTTTAATTTTGCTAATTTAGGTTCTGTCAGATGCCATTCCGGTAATAATTTCTGTAAAATTGCTAAAATTTGCGGCTGATCAGTAATTGGCAACAAATAAAAAGTATCATCATTGACGGTATCATCGTTAGCATTGCTTTCACCAGCTGCTAAAATCAGCTCAACACTAGCCAATTTTAGCCAAGCCCGAAAGAAATTTTGTTTAATTTGAATGGCTTGAATTCGCCGAAGGGGAATCGTTAACGTATTGCGGGTAAATAGTCCCCGTTCCACTAGAAGATCATCATTTTGACGCCAGACTTTAAAATGATAATAGCAAATATAATTCTTAAATAAGGCTGCTAAAATAACCACTCCTACTAAACACAGCCCACCAAACAACAGGCTGACAAATCCGCTTAAAATTAAAGTTTCTAATCGACTGGTCAGCAAATTTTTGGGCAGCCAACCCTTTAACGAATCAAAAAAAGCTATCAAAGCTATCAGCATCACAAAAGCACTTTGGTCAGTCAAAGAAAAGCGCCAAATGTCGCGCGTTGCAACTTCAAATTGCGGACGGAATGACTGTTGGTCAGTTGAGTGAACTTGGCTGTTTTTCCCTTGCCGCAACCTTGCTAGTTGATCATAAACTGTTCTTTTAACTGCTAATAATTTAACATTTTTAGCTGTGGTGCCGGCAGTTTCAACAATTAAGCTGATAATACCGAATGGCTTAAACCAAAACCAGGCTTGGCACTGAATCGACTGGATCCGATTATAAGGCACGATCAACTGTTTTTTGATGAAAAGTCCCTGTTTGATTACCAATTGATCTTCCTCAAAGCGATATTTAAAAAACAACCATTGGTAAAGCGCCTTACCCAAGCACCAAAGCGTCACACCGCAAAGCAGTAAGATCGCGTAAAAATATTTATGTCTTAAAAGGAGTATCAACACAAAAAAATAAATTGTCCCCAGCTTTTGCGCAATTATGACCGATTGCTGTACAATCATCAAGGGATGTAAGCGATGATAGCTAGACATCTTCATTCACCACCCGCAATAAATCGATAATCTTTTGGCGTAAACCATTCGCCTCCGTTAAGCACAAGCCAGCCAATTCATGGGTCGTCGCAGCCGTGTGGATCTTCAAAACAGCTAATTTTTGCCAGCGCAAAAGTGGTCCTTGTTCGATTTCAACGTGCTGAATGCGCACAATCGGGACAAAAATTGTTTCCCGAAAAAGCCAGCCTTTTTGAATGGCAATTTCTGTTTTGTTGATCTCGTAACGATTAAATTTAAAATGATAAGGAATCAGCCAGACTCCTGAAACTAAAACAATTACCACTAATCCTAATAAAATTGTCGCCGTTAGATTTAGCCATTTGGGATGAAAAAAATGAGCAATTAACGTCCAGGCTAACAAAATCACAGCTGTTGAAACAATAAACAATAGTATTTCATCTGCGAGCCAAACTATCTTGATTTTAGACGGTAAGCTTTGCGCAAGCAGTGGATAGTCATCTCTTTTCATCTTATTGAATCCTTCCCCTTTTTAATTTTTTTACTCTTTTTTATTATACTTGATTATCACCGACATTGCTTTAATTTTTCATAACGAAAAAGCGATCCTACTTGATCGGCCCAAATGTCCGTCTTTTCGAGATCGCTTTATCTATTAACTAGCAATATTTTTTGCTGATCATCAGTAAAAAATATTATTTAACTCCATTTGCTAAATTGTTTGATTTGATATAACTATTCATTGAATTTTCAGCTTCCTGGAGTGACTTTTTAATATTCGAGCCATTGTAGATTTGATCCATTGCTGTTTGAACTAAAGTCCTTTCTTGAATTAAGCCTTGTAAAAAGACACCTGAATTCGTCTTATTTGCTTTTGTCTTTCTTAACTGTTCGCCTGGTACTTTAGCGGCTGGCGTTTTGGCATACAGTTTTTGCAAAACCTCTTCCTTTTGTGAATCCTGATTCAAAGCTAAATATCCGGTAGCCACTTGCCATTTAGCCTGGTTTTTAGCTTCCATTAAGAATTTGATGAATTCCCACGATCCACGCTGAACTGTTGCTGACTTATCATTAGAAATCCAAAGTGAAGCGCCGCCGATTGCAACGCCATTAGATTTTTGCCCATCTGGATGAGGATAATAGGTGATTCCTAATTTGTCCTTCGTTCCAGCAGTTAATTGACTGATATCTGCTGACGACTGCAAAAACATCCCAATCTTTCCAGAAAGAAATGCAGCCATTTCATTAGTCGAAGCGCTTGATCCAGAGCCAAAATTCATAAATGTTCCACTTTTAATCAGTTTCTGAATCCATTCCATTGTTGTTACTGCACCTTTTGAATCAAAATTGACTTTTGTTGGTGTACCTGAATGACCATCATCATTATTAGCCATTGATTCACCAGCATTAGCTAAAAATTGTTCAAATAGCCAACCATATATTTCAACACTGATTCCTTTAACTTTTTTATGTGAACGCTGATATAGCTGGGTTGCTACTCGAGTAATGTCGCTATAGCTCGGATTAGTCGGTGGTGGAGTAATATGATATTTTTTCAGTAAAGTCGCATTATAATACAAAACTGGTTGTGACGTATTAAATGGCATTGATAATAATTTACCATTTTGGGAATAAAAAGCTCGTGCGACGGAAGAAATTTTACTGATATCATAGTTGTCCTGATCAATAAATTTTTGGACCGGTGTGGTGTAGCCGCTATGATAAATCTGACTAGTCGAAATATCCATTGATTGAAAAACTGCCGGTGAAGCATCAGTTCCATGGGTATTTAAAATTTTTTGAACCGCTTCATTATAATTTCCCTCAAATTGTGAAACTACTTGATACTTATTTTGTGACTGATTAAATTCCTTAACAAACTCATTCAACTGGGTTTGAGCCGGACCAGTCATCTCGTTCCAAAAAACAATTTTGGTTCGATTGGATTGAGCTAAAGCTGAGTTGGAAAATATTAGATTTAGGCCCAAAATTGCCAACAAAGCAGCCATTATTTTCAATATTTCTTGTTGAATCAATGATTTTTTTTTCATCATTTAACGGCTCCTTCGTTCAAACCAGATTTAAAATAATGCTGACCAAAAAATAAAACGATCAGCGTTGGAATAACCACGATCGCCGCACTAGCTTGAATCATTCCCCAATTATTGAACGATTCCTGTGATTGTAATTGACGCAATCCGTCTTGGACTGGCCGAAAGTCATCGCTAAAAGTCGTCAGCATCGGCCACAAATATTGATTCCAGCTCGCTAAAAAGCTATATGCCGCCAAAGTCAATAAACTGATTTTGGCATAAGGCAAGACTACGTGGCCATAAAATTGCCAGTGTGAGAGTCCTTCAACATCAGCTGCCTCTTTCAATTCTTCAGGGATCTGCAAGAACGCTTGCCGCAACATAAAAATTCCAAACGCCGAGGTTAAAAAGGGAACAACCATGACAGCATAATGATTTAATAAGTTCAAACTACGGACGGTAGCAAAATTGGGAATCACTTCCGCTTCAAATGGCAGCATCATCGTAGCTAAAACAACATAAAACAGGAAATCCCGACCTTTAAATTTTAAGAAAACAAATGCATAAGCCCCCAACGAACAAAAAAGCAACTGAGCTAGCGTTGTTAAAACTGAAATCACTAAACTATTAAATAAATACCTCAAGATCGGTGTTTGTGTAATTGCTGCCACATAATTATCAAATGATAAATGACTGCTCCATAAAGCACCTTTAGAAATTTCATTTGTGGGTAAAAAACTGGTCCAAAACCCAAGGACAAAAGGTACCAGAATAAAAATTGTTAATAAGATCAAAATTAGATATTGCCAGAAATGCTTTTGCTTGACAACTTGATTTTCCATCATTTGTAAGTCACCCGCTTTTCTAGGATCTTAAATTGCAAAAAGGTAAAGAAGGCAATAATTACTGCCAGAATTACTGATTCAGTGCTGGCCAAGCCATAGTTTCCGCTTAAAAAAGCATCTTGATAAATTCGATATACCAACAGATTAGTGGCGTTATTCGGACCACCGGCCGTCATCAGATCAATCAAGCCAAAGCTTTTAAATGCTTCAATTAAGGTAATGATCGACACAAAGAAAATAGTTGGCGAAATTAGCGGCAAAGTAACTTTAAAGAATTGACGAGTTTTGCTAAGGCCTTCAATTTGAGCTGCCTCATAAAAAGTTAGCGGGACTGATTGCAAAGCACCAAAGAAGATTAGGAACGTAAAACCCAGGTTCATCCAAACAGTTGAAATCACCACTGCTGTCATTGCCCAACCAGGTTGTGTCAACCAGTTGATTACTGGCAAATGCAAAAGCGTCGCCAGCTGATCCAAAAGCCCAATTGAGGGATTAAACATAAATAACCAGAAAATCGCGGCCACCGAAACTGAAACTCCCATCGTTCCAGAAAAAACAGTTCGGAAAAAAGTCCTGCCTTTTACTTTAAAAGAAGCTGCCTGAGCCAAAAGCAAACCAAAACCCAGGGTCAATAATGAAACTGCGAAAACATAAATCAAGGTTGCTTGCAAACTAGCTAAGTAAGAACTAGAAGTCAATAAGCTTAAATAATTTTGCCAACCAACGAAAACTGTTGGCTGACCTAAATTATTTGTTAAGAAGAAGCTCAAATATAAAGTTCTGAGCATTGGATAAAAGACAAAAATTGCTAATACTAACAACGATGGTCCCAAAAACCAAAGTGCATAGTACTTGTCACGAGCATTGATATTATAGCTTTTGGTCAAAAGTTTACTTGCTGGTGAAATTCGTTTAAGCTTGTTGGAGTTGTTGGATTTGATTTGTTCCATCTTGTTTACCTCCTTGAGCAAATAAAACTGCCTGCTGATGTTGATCAAAAACAATAAAATTCGGTTTGGCAGTCACCAGCATACGTTGGTTAACTCCAACTGTTAACTGACCAGCGACAGTAATTCTAACTTCTTCACCATGATCCAATTGAGCGTGAATTACTGACTGGGTTCCTAAATATTCAAGATTTCGAACAGTGGCATTGGTTTGTGGTTGATTAAAATCAACTACCAAGTCTCCAGGACGTACACCAATTTGATAAGTTCCAGCTGGAAGTTTAGTTTGTAATTCAAACTTCAAAAATAGATCAACTGCTAACTGATTTGAAACCGCATGCTGAACGGTTAAAAAATTGATCCGTGGAGTACCAAAAAAATCGGCAACAAAAGTATTTTGTGGATGTTGATAAATTTGAACTGGACTGCCAATCTGCTGAACATGTTGATCATGCAAAACCATGATTCGATCCGCCATCGTCATTGCTTCAACTTGATCATGAGTGACATAAATCAACGTCAAACCTAATTGTTGCTGCAATTCACGAATTTCTGAGCGCATTTTGCCACGCAGCTGTGCATCTAAGTTAGATAGTGGTTCATCCATCAGACAAACTTTTGCATCACTGGCAATTGCTCTGGCTAAAGCGACCCTTTGCCGCTGACCACCAGAAAGCTCGCGCGGTTTTCGTTTGGCAAAATCGCTGAGATTGACTAGTTCTAAAGCTTGTTTGACCCGTTGAGCGACTTCATTTTTAGCTAGTCGGCGGGCCTTTAAACCAAAAGCCACATTTTCCGCAACATTTAAAAATGGAAATAATGCATAATTTTGAAAAACCATAGTCAATTTACGATCTTGCGGTGGTAATTGATTAACAATTTCTTCATCAATTTTCAAAACCCCAGCTGAAATTGGGATCAAACCAGCGATCATTCGTAACAAAGTGCTTTTTCCGCAGCCTGATGGCCCGACAATCGCAAAGAACTCACCCGTTTCGATTCGAACTGAGATATCTTCTAAAACTAAGTTAGTATCATAGCTTTTTGTAATTTTTTGCAATTCAATTGACATTCAATCACTCTCCTCTTCCCTAACACACTACCCAGTATATGCAGCCGTTGTAAGAAATTAATTTTGTTTGCGTATTCTTTATGTAAAGCAAATGTATTGTCAGCTTTACAATTCAAAATCAAATCCAACTATTATGCTTTACAACTTAGCTGGATAAGTACATCATCTAGATTGCAATCCAACCTAGTGGAATGAGATGACCGTAAATGAAACAAACTCAATTATTAAAAGGTACCCTTGAAGGCTGTGTCCGAGCGATCATTTCTGAGCAGGATTTCTATGGCTGTCAATTGAATTGTCATTTTAACCTTGCAACAACAAAATTTTGCTTTAACAGCAACCTTTTATTGTTGGCAAAAGGCAATTTTATTCATAATTGCCCTGATTTTCTTATTTTGGATCGCACGTCCAGCCAAGAATACCATTAAATAGCAATAAAAAAAGTCCTGCCAGATTTTAGACAAGACTTTTTTTATTGCTATTTATTCTCCCGCTGTTGAATTTTTTCTAGCTGCTTAAGCTGACTTAACATCCACTGACGATAGCTTAATTTGTTCGGCATAGTTTCGGTGACCTTTAAAATCGGTACCCGATTTTTTCGAGCCTCTTTGACCAAATTCAAGACAGTTTGATCTGATGCTTGGGTATTTTGTACCAAAAAAGCCAGCTGGTGATTTTTTAAAGCAAGCTGAATTTTTTTGATTTGCGCCGGCGTTGGATCTGTTCCATTTTCAACTGCCTTAGCAAAGCCGGCATCAGCAACCTGATAGCCTAACTCATTTAACGTATAATTAAAAACCGGTTCACTGACCATAACTGATTGCTTTCGCCGGTTGGTTTTAAGCTGCGTAATCTTTTTTTGAATAATGGCCAACTTTTGCAAATAGGCAGTTGCCTTGCGTTTAAAGTATTTTTGATGTTTTGGTTGCAACTGACTATAAACTTTGACAAGTGACTTTACCAAAGCTGGCATCGTTTGCGTTCGGTACCAAAGATGCGGATTAGCCTTACCGGTCAGCTTAACAACTTTGGCCACATCGATCAGCTTAGCCTGCTGATTATTAGCAGCCAATTTGCTCATCCAAGTATCATAATTTAAGCCATTGAAAATAATCACATCTGCTTGGGCAACCTTTTTAGCAGTGTCAGTAGTCGGTTGAAAATCATGCGGATCAATACTGGCATTATTCACAATTGCTGTCACTTGGCCATAGTTGCCTAAAACAGCTTGTGCCGCTTCGCCATAAAAGCTCAACGATGTAACCACCTTAATTGACCGCTGAGTTTTATTTTGCTTAGTTTTTTGCTGGCTTGCCAAATTGCACCCAGTCAGCATTCCGACAATCAATAAACAGCTTGCTAAAAATAAGATTTTTAAGATTCTTGTTTGCCGCAAAAGTATCAATTCTCCTTAACAAAACAAAATAAACAAGTTAGTGAAACTTGAGTCGATAGACATTTTATCAATGCTTGCAGGATCGAAGCTGCTAAAACCAAAGTAACTGCCACGATTTTAATTAAATTCAAATTATTTTTAAACAACATTCGGATACTGGTTAACAAGTAGATCATAATTAGACTTAAACTAAAAATATACTGAGTTGCAGCTTCTGATGCTCAACACACAGTTTCACCAGTGATAGTCAATGATTTTGCTACAATCTTTTCCCGCTCTTCCCTTTGCCAAATAAACTTATAACAGCATAACATATATTGTAAATATCGCAAATTTGATCACAATTGTTGGCTTAATCAACCAGCCGTTTTCTTTTGAAGTTTTTGCCGCTTTTGCAATTGAATCAACCATAAATTAACCAGCATTGCCAATAAAGCAAAAACCGCACCACCTGGGCCGATGCCAGTTAGCCCAACCTTAGCGTACAATAAACTGCCAATTCCCGATCCAAGTGCAATTCCAAAATTAGCAAAAATCGAGTTAAACGAAGAAGCTAGCACCAACGACTGAGGATACTTTTCCTCTGCAACTTGTAAATAAAACATCGCACTGGGGGAATTAAGCAGGTACATTGAAACTCCTAATAACATTACCGTAAATAAGCCAAAGATGCGATTTGAAATAACAAATGACAAGCTTCCCAACAGAATAAATTGTGCTAAAAACACGATTGGCATAGTTTTTAAACCATGCTCTGCCGCAATCCGGCCACTATATAAATTGCCGATCAATGACATAAAACCATAGACAAACAGCAAGACGGTCATCGCATTATTGCTAAAACCCATCCCTTGTGAAAAAATCGGCCGCAAATAAGTATAAAAGACGTAAATTCCAGCCAAATTCAACAAAGGTAATAAAATACCAAGTTGAATCTGATGATCGAGAAAAATGGTCAACTGCTTAAAAAAGCTATTAACATGCTGCTGTCGCAAATCATAAGGTAAACAAAACATCGCCAGTAATAGAGTAACTACCGCTAAAATGCTAATAATTATAAAGACATAGCGCCAGCTGGTATAGTTGCTTAACCAAGTCCCCAACGGTACACCAAAAACCGAAGCAATACTAAATCCAGAAAAGATCCAAGCTACGATCCCAGCCCGCTTAGTCACCGGAGCCAAAAATGAAACAAACGTAATTGAAACAGAAACCAAAGTGCCTGATACAATCGCTGTCAAGATTCGGCCAGCAATCAAGAGGTAGTAATTAGTTGCTAGTGCTGTCAATAAATTACTGCAAGTAAAAATCAGCATTAACACAAAATAACTCCAATATAAACGATTATGTCCAACCGACATACTAACCAGTGGCGTCGCGATGGCATAAATAATGGCAAATATCGTAACTAGCAAACCAACTGTTGCAACCGATACATGAAAATCTGCTGCTATATTATTTAAAATTCCAACAATGATAAATTCGCTAAATCCTAGGATAAACGAAGTTAACACCAGGACAAAGCTTTGAAAATTAAGCGTCTTCAATCTCTTTCCTCCAAATACATTTCTCCAAACATTCTTATCCTACACACCAACGTTTTAAAAGGCAATCCCTCTACGCTGTTTTTTAGAACTAAAATTCACTCGATCCATTCAGTTTGAAACAAAAAAATAGCAGCCGACAGAATGGCTGTTTAATTAAATTTTCTTAATCCATTATGACTAAGCTTGGATTAGTAAGATGACAATCTTATCTTTCCCGTTGCTGGAAAAGAGCGCAAAAAAGCTACAGAAAATTATGGCTCAAGAAAAACCAAATTCCTATATGAATGAATTAGCTATCAGACTTTTGAAATTAATCCGCAGTAGCAAACTCTTAAATTACGATTAATCTTTCACTGTCCTTTAACTTGATCAACCTAGTTTGTAAAGCAATAATTATTCAAGTTTTTTGTGAACTACCATAACCAACGTTTTGATCTAGAATTTTAAACAAAATTAACTTGGTGGTGAATTTCTCAACAATGTTTCTACTAACTTTTTTTGTTTCGGCTTTAAGAAATAATTTGCTCGATAAGCTACTGAAATCAAGAAACGTGGTTGCTGATCATCAAGCAAGTCAAGTTTTGTCAGACCATCAGTCGTCGGAACGGCCAAATCCGTCAAAAAGGCAATGCCAACATTTTCTTTAACTAATGCTTTTAAAATATGAACATCATTGGTTTGATAAACAATCTTTGGCTTAAAATCGTTCTGTTCACACATTAACTTAAAAGCATTGGCGTGAACAAAGCCTTCATTTAGAGTAATAAAAGGCTGATCTTTTAATTGTTTGAAAAGAATTTGTTTTTGATTTGCTAAAGGATTTTTTGAACTGACAACGATCTTAAAAGCCGCTGATTTAAAAAGGGTCGCCTTAATTTGATGATTAGCAATTGGTGCCAAAGAACCGATCAAGGCTAAATCCAATTCACCTTTTTGCAGCAGCTGCAGCATATCCTGCGAGCCAGCTTCAAAAGTTTCTAAAGAGTCCATTAATCCTTGCTGTAACAGTTGCGGCGTTAGTGCTGGAAAGTAATAAGTTCCAATAATTGGTGGCAGACCAAACAAAATTTTTTCACTATCCGTCCGTTTAAGTTCTTTTTGAGCCAGCATCAATTCAGTTAAAATCTGTTCGATATGTTGGTCTAATTGATAACCGCCAGACGTGACCTGTAATTCATGGTGAGAGCGATCACGAACAAACAGTTTGCTGCCAAATTGGGTTTCAACCCTTTTAATAGCTAATGTAATTGCTGGTTGACTGACACCAAAATAATCAGCTGTTTGCGAGAAATTTTTGTTTTTAACTAGCTGATGAAAATATTTTAAATCTCTGATGTTCACCAAATGCCCCCCTGATTAGTCCGCTTCCACTCATATAAATAAAATTTATGATGTTACTAGCTTTTGACTATAAATTTTAACCAATGGTATACCTAACATAGCTTAATTGCAAATACTCAGGAGGTTGGCAAATTATGAAATCAGCACAAGAAATTTTGAAGAACCCTTTTTTGAATAAAGGAACCGCTTTTACCTATGAAGAAAGAAAACAGTTGCATTTAATCGGTGCTCTGCCAAGTCGGATCCAAACACTTGCCGAACAGGCAGTCCAAGCCTATGCTCAATTTCAAAGTAAAGATAAATTACTAGAAAAGCGGATTTTTTTAATGAATCTGTTTAATACTAATCGAACTTTATTTTATTATCTGATGGGCCAGCACATTGTTGAATTTATGCCAATCGTCTATGACCCGGTAGTGGCTGAATCAATTGAACAATATAATGAATTATTTTTGCAGCCGCAAGAAGCTGCTTTTATCTCAATTGATGATCCTGAGCAAGTTGAAAATGCTTTGAGGAATGCTGCCAGTGGGCGAGATATCCGTTTAGTCGTTGTGACCGATGCTGAAGGAATCCTTGGCATGGGTGACTGGGGTGTTAATGGCGTTGACATTGCAGTTGGCAAATTAATGGTTTACACCGCAGCGGCAGGAATCGATCCGGCACAAGTTTTGCCAGTGTCCATTGATGCTGGGACCAATAATCAAAAATTACTAAATGATCCGCTTTACTTAGGGAATCGCCATCAACGGATTTACGGCAAACGTTATGATCAATTGATCGACAAATTCATCGCTGCCGTCCAAAAACTCTTTCCAGAAAGCTTATTGCACTTTGAAGACTTTGGTCGCTCCAATGCTGCCAAAATTTTAGAAAAATATCAAGATCAGATCTTAACTTTTAACGATGATATTCAAGGTACTGGAATCGTTGTTTTAGCTGGTGTCTTAGGTGCCTTGAATATTTCAAAAGAAAAGATCACCGAGCAAAAATTCTTGACCTTTGGTGCTGGGACCGCAGGCGTTGGGATCGCGCAACAATTAATGGATGAATTAATGCGGCAAGGTTTAAGCGCCGCTGATGCCCGCAAGCATTTTTATCTGGTTGATAAACAAGGGCTCTTATTTGAAGACACACCGGATTTGACACCTGGTCAAAAACTCTTTGTTCGTTCACGAGATGAATTTGCCAATTCCATTGAACTAACTAACTTAGCTGCCGTCGTTAAAGCCATCCACCCAACTGTCATGATTGGTACCTCGACCCAGCCTGGAACCTTTACCGAAGCAATCGTTAAGGAGATGGCTGCTCACACCAAACGACCGGTTATCTTCCCGCTTTCAAATCCGACGCGGCTCGCCGAAGCCAAGGCTGCTGACTTGATCAAGTGGACCAACGGCCGAGCTTTAGTTGCCACTGGGATCCCAGCTGATGACGTTAACTATCAAGGCGTCACTTACCAAATCGGTCAAGCCAACAACGCTCTCGTTTATCCTGGAGTCGGTTTCGGGGCAATTGCTGCGGCGGCCAAAGTCATTAATGGTGAAACCTTGTCAGCTGCCAGCCATGCTTTAGGCGGAATCGTCGATCCAAATCAGCCCGGAGCTGCGGTTTTGCCCCCAGTTGCCAAATTGCAAGAGTTCTCACAAACGATTGCAGAGGTTGTAGCTCAAAGTGTTATCGATCAGGACTTGAGCAAGGAAAAACTGACCGACGCTAAAGCTGCAGTTGCCCAAGCAAAATGGGAACCAAAATATTAATTAAGGCTAAAGTCTATAAGGAGAATTGAAATGCACGTTTTTTTAACTTCAGTTTCAAGTGTGACCGTGATTGTTTTGATCATGGCACTCGGATATATTTTACGCAAGAAGAAATGGTTTTCTGATAGTTTCGGCAAAAATATTTCGTCATTGATCACTAAAATTGCTTTACCAGCATCGATTTTTATGGCCGTAATGAATAACTTAACGCGGGAAAAATTATTAGGTTTATCAACCGGCATTATTTTCCCAATTTTAGGAGTCGTGATCGGCTATCTAATCGCCTGGCTAACAGTCAAGATTTTAAAGATTCGTCCTGGTCGCCGAGGGATCTTTATGAATGGGGTAGTCAATGCTAATACGATTTTTATCGGAATGCCATTAAACCAAGCACTATTTGGCGATCGGGCTACGACGTATTTTCTGATTTATTACATTGTAAACACTGTTTCAACCTGGGCTTTTGGCGTCTTTTTAATTTCAAATGATGATCCAACCAATTTGCAAGCACCTAAAAATCAGCCGATAAATTGGAAAAAGCTCTTACCAATGCCACTAGTCGGTTTCCTGCTGGCAATTGTCTGGATGCTTTTGAAATTACCGGTACCCAACTTTGCTGGCGAAACTCTCAGTTACGTTGGCGCGTTAGTTACACCTTTGTCTTTAATTTATATTGGGATCGTCTTAGCTGATGCTGGTTTGAACAATATGAAACTGGATCGCGATTCAACCCTTGCCCTGTTGGGGAGATTTGTCTTGTCACCGGTTGTTTTGATCATTCTCATTAAAATTGGAGCAGCCAGTGGCATTGAACTGCCAACTTTAATGAGTCAAACTTTAGTTGTCCAATCAGCGACACCCATGCTGGCAGTCTTGCCAATCTTAGCGAATGAAGCTCATGGCGATGTCAACTATGCCACCAATATTGTGACAATCAGCACCGTTGCCTTTATTATCGTCGTTCCAGTCTTGATGGGAATTTTACAATTTATTTAATTTTTAGCAATCAGTCGTTTGCTAAATGCAGCTGCTAACAAAAACGAGTAACTTTAAAGCGGACCCGCCGAAGTTGATTTGGCCAGCCATACTTTAGTTACTCGTTTTTATTTATTTTGCTAACAAAACCTCGCTTAAAGCTGCCAGCAAATCAGCTGGTGCTAAACTTATCAAGGTCGCTGATAAATTTTTAGTTGGCAAGGTTGGGATCATTTTCCATAAAACTGCCTTTAAATCAAAACTGATCTTGGACTGCTGAATGATTTCAAACATCCTTTGTTGCCAATTAAACACTTGCGGCTGGCAAGGACCAAAGTACAGGCGATAAGTTTTACCAGGCTGAACGTTTTTTAAAATGTACGTCGTTTGAGCTGCTTTTAAGTTAACTAATTTAATTTCCAAGCAGCGCTGCAACGGAATAATTTGCTGTGGATCTTTGATCTGAATCGTCAATTTACCACTTAGCTGATCCCAATCAAAAATTGTTTGCGCAATTTTCTGCTGTTGATGTTCTCCTAAAATATAATGGTTAATTTCCCCGGGGAATAATTCAACCACCAAGTTTTCTGGTAACTGGTCAGCTGCTTTTAGAAAATCAGGCTGTGTGACAATAATTCCGCCGCTCTTAATCAGAATCGGATATTCATCCAGCCGGCGGTTCAAGGTGACGATCCCTGGTCCCTGATAACTTTGCCCAGTTAGCCAATCTGTCCAAACTCCTGACGGCAAGTAAGCTTTCACCATCCCTAGCCCCGTTATTGGACTGCTTGGCTGAGTGATTGGCATAATCAACATTTCTGAGCCAAAAAAATATTCATTTTTGAAATGATAAGCGAGTTCCTGTTCCGGCTCTCGATAATAAAGCGGTTGAACTAAAGGGATCCCCTTTTGATGGGTGGCAATATTGGCTGCTTCTAAGTATGGCAGCAGTTTAGCACGCAGCTGCAAGAACTTGATCATTGCTTGTTGAATTGTTAGCTCATAATTCCACGGTTCTTTACTCATGAATGGATTGTCAGTACTATGCAAACGCAAAATTGGACTAAAGACCCCCAGCTGAAGCCATCTTAGTGATAATTCTGGATCATATTGACCGTGCATGTGACCGCCAATATCATGACTCCACCAAGTATAGCCGATGTTGCTGGCAGTTGCAGTAAAAAATGGTTGAAAGGCCAAAGACTGCCAGCTTGCCACCGTATCGCCCGAAAAACCAATTGGATAACGATGGCTGCCTGGACCAGCATAGCGCGACAAAATCAGCGCATCAGACTTCTTTTGTCGTACCTGATCGCGATAATGCAGATCATTCAAAAGCCACAGCGGATCAGGCTGATCTTTGGCTAAAGCAGTTCCTTGCTGCCAATCGATCCACCAAAAATCCACTCCCTGCTGCTCTAACGGATGCAAAATGGTTTCAAAATAAGCATGCACAAACCTCGGATCAGTTAAATTAAAACAGATTGTTTGCTGGCTTTGAGGATCAACGCCATTTTCTCTAGCAAATTGCGGATATTGGGCTTCTGAAGGCCGAATACCAGCAGCCGGATGCAAATTCAAAGTCACATGTTTGCCTTGCGCATGCAATTGTGACAACATTTTTTCAGGATCACGAAAAAGCTGCTTGTTCCAGGTAAAACCCGTCCAGCCACTGCCATATTTGGCCGGGATCCTAGTCGTATGCCAATTCATATCTAAGACCGCCACTGCCAGTGGAATCTGTTTGGCCCGAAATTTATCCATTAGCTTTAAATATTCAACTTGTGTATACGAGTAATAACGACTCCACCAATTACCCAACGCATAGCGTGGAATTAATGGCGGAAAGCCCGTCAGCTGAAAGTAGTCATTCAATGCTGCCAAATAATCATGACCATAAATAAATAAGTATTGGTCGGTTTCCCAAGCTTTTCTGGCAATTAGCTGACCATTATGCTGCAATAAACTAGCTGCATCATCCAAAACCGCCAAGCCATTTTTGGATAAAATTCCTTGACCAACTGGCACTGCTCCATCAGCATTGTCAAGGGTCCGGACAGTAGCACCAAGATTTTCTGGATCAGAATCGCCAAAATGCCAGCGACTAAAATGTGTCTGATAATTATATTTTGTATCAATAAATAAATTGACCCCGTTGAACTCTCCACCTCGATAATAAAGGTGAAAAGCCGCCGTTTCAATTTGCAAGGCAAAGCCGGCTTGATTAGTCGTTACCTGCCATTCAGGCTGGGCAAAATCACGGTTGATCACCGTCTGCGTCATGTCATCCGTGAACTGACCCTCGGCTTGATATTCGATTCTTAACAAACAATCCGTCAATAAAGTAAAGCGAAAATTTTTCCCAGTAATTTGTTTAGTCATTTTTTCCTCCCTAATTTTTCTCAGTTTTCAAAATTAAACAGCTTGTGACTTGAATCACGATTACGAGCTGTGTTAAATTTTAGTTGAAGTTATTTAAAAGAATTAAAAGCTGATAAAGATTCTATCTAAAACCAGGAGGACTTTTAATGGCAATTAAAATTAATCAAGCTCAAGATGTTTGGAAAGACGTCGGTCAACAAGTTCAGTTTACAGTTTTGCAGCTCAAACGACAAGATCCAGCAAAAGAACGCCAAATAATTCGTGAGTTCGCTGATCGCTACCAAGCCATCATTCGTTCATTGCGGATCAGATCAGCTGATTTGAACCAGCAATCCAGTTTAAAGGTTACTTTTGGCTTCAGCTTTCAAGCATGGACTTATCTCTTCCCAAATGCTGCTCGACCAAAAGAACTTGAAACTTATCAGACGCTTACCAGTGATCGCTTTACGATGCCTGCTACTGATGGTGATTTGTTTTTCCATATTCGAGCCGACAACGAAGCCATCGTCTACGAAGCTCAAAGTCAATTTCGTCATTTTCTCAAGGAAATTACCACTGTCGTCGATGAAACTAAGGGCTTTCGCTATTTTGAAGGCCGAGCAATCATTGGTTTCATCGATGGTACTGAAGCTCCCGAAGCTAAAGATGCTGCCGAATACGCTTTAATTGGCGATGAGGATCCAACTTTTGTGAATGGTTCCTATGCTTTTGCCCAAAAATGGCTACATAATATGGAATTCTGGGATCATTTAAAAACCGAACAGCAAGAAAAAGGGATCGGTCGAAAAAAGTTTAGCGATTATGAACTTGATGAAGAAGATAAATATCACAACGCTCATAATATCAGCTCTAAAATTGAAATCAATGGGCAGGAACAAAAAATTGTCCGCATGAACGTACCTTTTTCTGACCCAGCAGCTGGAAAAACTGGTACCTATTTCATCGGTTACGCTCGCCACTGGAAGGTTACCAAAATGATGTTAGAACAAATGCTAACTACTAAAGATTTTTTGTTGAGTTTCTCAACAATTATTAGTGGACAATTATTCTTTATCCCTTCCTATAATCTTTTAAATCAAATTTCTAGTGGTGAATTCAAATAAACTCCAGCTTTAATCAGCTAAGACTTGCTTTAAGGCCATACCGGTCCGTGATTGCGGTTGTTTCAAGGAAGCTTGCGGAATTCCGGCAAAACAGATTTGCCCACCGTATTGGCCAGCAGCTGGACCTAAATCGATCAAATAATCTGCTTGGGCAATCACTCGCAAATTATGTTCGATCAAAATCAAAGTGTTTCCTTGATCGACAAGTTGATTGAACAGCTTCAACAATTGATCTGTGTCGGCCAAATGCAATCCCGTTGTTGGCTCGTCAAGAAAGTAGAATTCCCCTTGATGGTTTAACTCTAAAGCTAAACGGATTCGCTGTAACTCTCCACCCGACAAAGTTGTCATCGACTGACTCAAGGTTAAGTAGCCTAATCCGACTTGCGCTAGAAACTGTAATTTTTGACTGATCTTTGGCTGATCAGAAAAAAAATTTAAAGCAGCCTTAACTGGCAATGATAAGACTTGATCAATGTCTTTTCCATGGTAACGATAAGTTAAAGTTTTTTGACAGTAACGTTTACCGTGACAAAGTTCACAAGGTTGTACCACCGGATCCATAAAAGCCATATTGGTGATCGTAACTCCCTTACCTTTGCAGCGTGGACAAGCACCGCGACCGTTATAGCTGAAAAGCTGAGTGGAAACCTGGTTGGCTTTGGCAAATAATTTGCGGATTGGATCCAAAATCTGCAGGTAAGTAGCTGGCGTTGAACGAATATTGACACTGGCTGTTTCTTGGGTCAAGTCAACATAATCCGTTGTTAATCGCTGCTTAATTGCCGTAACCAAAGTACTTTTACCAGAACCGGCTGGACCAGAAATAACGGTTAAAACGCCGATCGGAAGCTTAACACTAACATTCTTCAAATTATGCTGCTGAGCTTTTTCAACTGACAGCCAGCTCGTTGGTTGCCGAACCGGTTTAAACTGCAACGGTTGGCGCAACATTTGTCCGGTGATCGTCGCAGATTGCAGCAACTGGTGATAAGTGCCGGTAAAAGTGACCCGACCACCTGAGTTTCCAGCTTGTGGACCGATTTCAACGATCCAATCGGCCATTGAAATGATAGCTGGATTGTGATCAACTAAAATAATCGTATTGCCTTGATTTTTTAACCGAATCAAGGCTTTTTTGATCAATTGAATATCATGAGGATGCAGCCCCACACTAGGTTCATCTAAAATATAGACCAAATCCGACAACGAACTTGTTAAATACTTTGCAATTTTTATTCGCTGAGTCTCTCCGCCAGATAAAGTATCAGTACTGCGATCAAGTGATAAATAACCTAAACCAATATCAATCAATGCTTGAATCTTAGTCAATAATTCGCGAATCACTGAGGTGGCTAGAGGATCCGTAATACCTCGCAAAAACTTAGTAATTTTAATTAAATCTAAGCCGCTGACTTGTGCAATATTCATGCCATTGATCTCATTAGTTAAAACTTTAGCTTGAAGTTTCGTACCATGACATAGTGGACAAACCTTTCTTTGAACAACAGCCTGAATTGCGGCTTGATGATGTTTGCCCTCAGCGCTATGGACGATTGAGCGCATAATTCGCGGAACTAATCCTTCATAAAGCTGAGTTTTTCCCCACCATTGCGGCGGATTTCTTAATTTTTGCTGCGGCGCATGCATTAATAATTCGTACTCGTGTGCTGAATAATCCTGAATTTTTTTATCTGGATCAAACAAACCCGTTTTAGCATAGCGTTTCCAGCGCCACGTTCCAGGTCCAAAACTGACAAAGGTGATTGCTCCTTCGTTTAATGATTTTTTTCGATCAATAAGCCGGTCCTCAGCTAATTGATCAACATACCCCAGTCCTTGACATTTAGGACACATTCCTTGCGGTAAATTAAAGGAAAAACTGTCAGAGTAACCGATCCATGGCTGACCGATGCGTGAAAACAACAATCTTAACAGCGAATAAATTCCAGTATAAGTTGCTAAAGTTGAACGGGCGTTTTTACCGATCGGCTTTTGCTCAACAACAATGGCAACTGGTAAATGTTCGATTTTTTCAACATGCGGCTGGCCAAATTTTGGTAAGTATTGCTGGGTAAAACTTGGAAAAGTCTCATTCAATTCCCGCCGCGAAGTTGCTGCTAAGGTATCAAAAACTAGCGAAGATTTACCTGCTCCAGATAAGCCGGTAAAAACAGTAGTCCGGTACTTTGGAATTTTTAAATCCACATGCTGCAAATTATTTTGAGTGGCATCTTTGATCGCAATAAAGCCCTGTGAAAAAGTTTTATCCATCGCTTATTCTCTCCCTGCTGATTTTTGAGCTAATAATAATAGTTTTTGCCGTAATGCTGGATCAACCGCGTAAATTCCTAAACCATAACGACCGCGTTTCAATAAAATATTGACAACATTTTTCAATAGTTTAATTTGCGCCGCTCTTTCATTTGGCAGATCGGCCTGATGCCGCTTTTGTAATGCTGTTTGATCTTCAAATTTTTCGGGATGAAAAACCACTTGATCTGTTTTGGACTCATAAGTGACACTTGGTCCTAAGACCACCCCAGCGTAATTCAAGTCAAAACCCTGAATTGTATAAATCGAACCAACTTCATTGATTGTTTCCGGCTGGCTAGCCCAAGGCCGATCTTGATAATTGAAGCGATCCCACGGCAGTTTGAGTGATCCAGCTGTTACATACCATGGTTCGCGACTAAAGACTCGAAATGGAAAATCTGTCGTTGCCAATATTCTTGACAAACCGCTAATTTGATCATGCGCTTTGACCCAGTCAAACAGCGGCTGACCATCAGCAAAAATTCTTAGTTCATAATCAGTGGCTGCTGGTAATGGTTCTAATTTGCCGACGATCAGGGAATTGATCCAATCAGCCAGCTTTTCGTCTTGGATTCTTAATTGCTGATCTAAGTCAGCAGTTGCCACTGGATGGCCCGCTAAATGCTGCTGTAATAATGACTTGGACCAATAGCTTTTAAGCTTGACGACCTGATTGAAATCAGCGACTATCACCAAAACATGCGTTAGTTTCATGATTTCATCTAACTGATTAGCTGCCTTAAAATGATTGAAGGGATCAGCTTGACTCAATAGCAACTGAGCTTCATCCACAAAGACAATATCCGCCAGCTGGTGTCGCTTATTCATTCGGTTAATAAAAGGGGTCGGCTTCTCAAAACTTTTCTTTTTCAGATAGTTGGTCTGACCGGCTATTTCCCAATAGATTTTCAACATTTCATTATGATTGACCAGTAAATGATTATCGGTCTGATAAAAAACCGAGCCTCGGCTTTGCGATTTTTTCTGCAGTTCATTGAACACCGCACTCAAAACAACGCTTTTCCCAGAACCAGCATCACCACTTAAAACAAAAACAGCCGTGGTTTTGGCATGCAGCTGTTGACTGGCAAACTTCAAAATCTGCTGCCTAGTTTGTTGCTGCTTGGTAGTCAGCTGAGCCTCTTTAGGTAAAATAAAGGTTGATTCAGTTAATGACAAAGTTTGATCTTCTTTCTAATGATTTATACTTTTATGATAACATGCTCGCTTGCAGATAAAAATTCATGTCCCGCTTTTAAAGAAAATTTTCACCAGTCTTACATCTGGTCGGTTTAATTTTAAAATCCCCAAAACACCCAAAATCAAAATGGGTTTCTGACCAAAAAGAAGAAAATCTAATTAGGCAACTCAGCTTCAAATGATAACTAACGATAACTAACAGATCGGTCAACCCTAAAATAGCTTTCGGCGATTTTTCTCCTTGTTTTTCTGCTAAACATTTTTTAATCTTATTATTTTTAATTAAATTCAGGATTAAAAAGCTTAAAAAAAACAAGCAAGGAATCATTGCTTGTTTGCTAAACTTTTAGAGCCGCTTTAAAAATATCTAAAAGTCCTTGCTAGTTTTAGTTTTGCAAATACTTAAATGCTTGTTGTCCAGCTTGACGACCAAAAACGACCGTTTCAGCAATTGAATTACCACCAATCCGATTATTTCCATGCAGACCGCCAGCAACTTCACCACCGGCAAATAACCCTTTGATCGGCTGGCCCTGTTGATTGAGCACTTGAGTTTGATAATTGATTTTAACTCCTCCCATTGTATAGTGAACAGCTGGCGCAATGTGAATCGCAAAATACGGTGCCTGAGTAATTCCACGATCCATTCCAGTCGAACGGGAAAATTTGGGATCTGCTTGCTGAATAACAGCTTGATTCCAAGCCGCCAGCGTAGTAGTCAAATTGACCGCCGGAACTTTAATTTTATCAGCTAAATCGTTCAAATCTTGACCATGGATCACCAAACCAATATAGTCATAAAAGTCAATTGCTTTAGCGTGCTGCCGGATTCCACCATCAAATATCAGATAAGCAGCTTTTTCAGGCAACTGGTCAATTGCCGCTGTCACGTTTTTACGGGTATCTAACTCATTGACAAAACGCTGGCCTTGCTGGTCAACTAAAATTGCCCCTTCACCGCGAACAGCTTCACCAATCAAATAGGCATGATCAGTATCCTGCTGGACAGTTGGATGAACTTGAATCTGATCTAAATCAACGAAAGCTGCTCCAACTTCCTTAGCTAATTTTAAGCCATCTCCAGTCGCTCCCGCTTGATTAGTTGTTTGATAGTCTGCCAGATCTGGGCGGACTTGCTTGATCAATTCCCGATTGGCTCCAAAACCGCCAGTTGCCAGAATAACTGTTCGAGCAGCCAGTTTTTGACTTGTTCCATCAGGCAGCTTAAGTTTCACCCCACAAATCTGAGTTGATTGATCTTGCAATAAGTGTTCCACTTGAACGCCTGTAAAAACTGGAACTTGCCGTTTTTCAATTTGCTTCAAGAGGTTAGTAACCAAAAATCCGCCAATTGGTGCTGTACTGCTTGGGCGATGAGTTCGTTTGATCTTCATACCACCAGTGATCGTCACGTCATCTAAAATAATTCCATGGTCAGCTAGCCAATCAATCGCTAAGGCTGCATGTGAAGTGAAATAATCCAGTAGCTGCGGATCATTTCTTTGACCTCCACCTAAAAAAGTATCTTGGTAAAATTCCTGATAGCTATCAATGATCCCATGTTCCAACTGGACATTGGTCTCAGCCGCATTCATCCCTGATGATGCTCGGTTGGTATTGCCACCTAATTTTGCCATTTTTTCAAAAACTGCTACCTGTAAGCCAAGTTCACTGGCCTGCAATGCAGCTGTAAGTCCCATTCCTCCCGAACCAACGACGATCAAATCATAACTAGCTTTTAACTCAGCCAAATCCATTGGTTGAAAAACATATTTTGTACCCATTATAAATTCCCCTTTTCCTGAATATTGGTCATTTTTAACGGATCGACCCATCGATCAAATTGCTCAGCGGTAACTTTGCCCGACTTTAAGGCTGCCTGTCGCAAGGTTAACTGCTTTTGATCAGCCAACTGGGCAATTTGGGCGCTGTCATGGTAACCAATGTGCGGGGATAAGGCAGTAACCGTCATCAATGAATTATCAACCAATTCTTCCATCCGCTGAGCATTAACTGTCAAACCATGGATCATTTTATCAGCAAAGCCTTTGATCGTTCCGGTTAATAATTCGGCTGACTCTAAAAAAGCATCAATTAAAACCGGTTTATAAACATTCATTTCAAAATTCCCCTGTGAAGCAGCCAAATCCACCACGACATCATTGCCGATTACACGAACTGCCGCCATTGTCAAGGCTTCGGCCTGCGTTGGATTGACCTTGCCAGGCATGATCGATGAACCGGGTTCGTTTGCCGGAATATTTAATTCATCATAGCCAGCACGTGGGCCACTGGCTAAGAAACGCACATCATTCGCAATTTTCATTAAATCAGCTGCTAGCGTCTTGAAACTGCCATGAACGATATTTAAACCAGAATGAGCTGCTAAACCGTAAAATTTATTAGTCTCAGCCGTAAAGTTTAATTGATAAATCTGACTTAATTTTTTAGCGACCCCGGCAGCAAAACCAGGCACTGCGTTCAAGCCAGTTCCAACTGCCGTCCCACCAATTGCTAATTCCAGTAAAGTTGGAGCCAACTGGTGCAAATAATTTAAATCATGTTCCAACATACTGACCCAACCGCTGACTTCTTGACCAAAAGTCAATGGCGTAGCATCTTGCAAATGCGTGCGGCCAATTTTGACAACTTGCCAATACTTAGCTTGTTTGATTTTCAGTTCATCAATTAAATGTTTTAGTTCGGTCACTAACTTTTGGGTCGCTAAAACTGCCGTAATATTCATTGCCGTTGGAAAAACGTCATTCGAGCTTTGACCACAATTGACATCATCATTGGGTAAAATAACAATCTTTGGGTCAAGCAGGGCGGCTTGATGAGCAATAACTTCATTGACATTCATATTTGTCTGAGTTCCTGAACCAGTCTGATAAACATGTAAAGGAAAATCCTGCTGCAACTTTTCAGCAGGTAAATTTAATAGCTGATCAACCGCTTGAATGATCAATTTACCTTTAGCCTGTTCCAAATTCTTAAGTTGACAATTGACTTGAGCAGCTGCTTTTTTAATCTGCAGTAATACCTTGATCAAGGCTAACGGCATTGTTTTGCCGGTTGGAAAGTTTTGGCGACTTCGCTCAGTTTGTGGTCCCCATAATGCTTGAGTCGGAATTTGTACTTCACCTAATGTATCAGCTTCAATTCGAAATTCATTTGCTGTCATCAAACTGCCTCCTAAAAGCTATTTAATCAAATTTAACCTTCTTTTTACCTGCAATCATACTATCGTTGTTCTCCTTTCGTCAATCAGCTTTTTGCTTAATTCAAATATTTAATTTTGGCATAAAAAAATCCTGGCCTGTTTGCCAAGATTAAAGTTTCTAAAAATTAAATTCAAACTGTTATAAAATCTAAATTATTCTATTTTGCCTGTGATTTTCCAACTGCACCAACTGCAACTCGTCCTTGAGCAAAGTGCCAAACCAAACCTAAAGCAAAGCCAACGATTGCTGGCAATAGCCAATCTAAATCAACATTAGCTAAGGGCAGGAATTTTTGTTGAAAACTAGCAATAGCTAAGCCAAAAGAACTTTGACTAACAACTGCTGGAAATGACACTACCATATCAAAGAAAGCTGGCACAACTGTTAAAACAACCGTCGTCAAGTAAACTCGCGAATCACGTTTGAACCAAGGTGAAGTGATCGAGAGCACAATCAATGCCATTGCCAACGGATATAAAAACATCAAGAGTGGAACCGACCAAGTAATAATTTGATCTAACCCCAAATTAGCAGTCAAGAATGACGCCAAGCAGCTAAATGCCAACCAAACATGATAACTGACTTTCGGGAAATGCTTATGAAAGTCTTGTGCAAAAGCTGCAACCAAACCGACTGCAGTTGTCAAACAAGTCAACGTCAATAAAGTTGCCAAGAAGGCTTGACCAACACGTCCTGCATAGTAGTTAACAATTTGTGTAAAAGCTACCCCACCATCTGCAGAAACTTTAAGTTTTCCAAGTGACATTGCTCCTACCAAAATTAGTAAAAGATAGATCAAACCGATTGCTATCATTGTAAATAGACCAGCACGAGCAGTTGTCAATGCAACTGAACTCGGTTTTTTCTTTCCTAGTTGTCTAACAGCCGTGACAACTGTTACCCCAAAAGCTAGTCCAGCTAAAGCATCCATCGTGTTATATCCTTGCAAAAATCCATTGGTAAATGGATCACTTAAATATGCTTTAGTAACCGTTGCCGTCGTTGTACTTCCCATTGGATTAGAAAATGCGACTAGAAAAACGACAAATAATAAAAGCAAAAATAACGGATTTAAAACCTTGCCAACATTTCTAACAATATTATTTTCTCTATATGATAAAGCAAAAGCCAAGCCAAAGAAAATTAACGAAAATACAAATAATCCAATCTGGTCAAACTGCTTCGGCAAAAATGGTTCAATCCCAACCGTAAACGAAACCGTTGCTGTCCGCGGAGTTCCAAATAATGGCCCAATTGTCGCATGAATCAAGACCATAAAAATCAATGCAAATACTGCCCCCAGAGGTTTACCTATATCATAAACCCCTTCCGAACGGGTTACTGAAATCGCTAAAACTGAAAACAATGGCAATAAAACAGCAGTGACCAAAAAGCCTAACGCAGCCAGTAACCAATGACTGCCTGCCAACTGTCCAAGATGCAATGGAAAAATTAAATTCCCTGCTCCAAAAAACAAACCAAATAACAATGAACTAACTACAAAGTAATCTTTCTTAGTTAGTTTTCTTTCTCTAAATTCCTTCATCAGTAATTCCCCCGATTTTCAATCAATCTTTAGATTAAATACAACATTTTTTTATATTACCCGGGAAAATATAAAAAAAATATAAAAAAAGCGCCCTTGTTGAGTTTCCACTCAAGCAAGGGTGCTTTACTGCACTGTACCACCTTGGTTTGCAATTACATCGCTATAATTGCCTTTCACGTACAAAAAAACATTTTAGACGCTAACGCTGTAATGGGCGTACCCAGCGTGCCTACCAAGAAATTCAACACAGCGCTCAAAAGTGATTTTCACTCTTAACTTAGACTACCTTCTTTCACCGAACAAGGCTCGCTACCGAATGGTAAAAGCTACTCTTCTTTCTCATCGCGTTCTCTTATATTTAATCTTATTATCAATTTTACTTTGCTAGCTTTTGAATGTCAATAAAAAATGGTAAAAAAATTATGAATCTTAATTAGAGACTACAATTTAACCAATAAAAAAAGCCAAAACAAATAAATGTTTTGACTTCTAAATGTTTAAATTATTCTAGTTAAGATCAACCTTTTGTACCCAATTATCAAAGTCTTCACGTTCACTGTACTGAATACCAAGCAATTCTTCGTAAAGTTTCTTAGTATATGGTCCAGCTTCAGTTTCGCTAAATGGAACAAATTTCTTATCTTTATAAGTTAATGAACCAACTGGGGAAATTACGGCAGCTGTTCCCATCGCACCAGCTTCAGCAAATTGATCAAAGTCTGCCATCTTAATTTGGGTTTCAACCGGATTCAAGCCTTGCCGTTCAGCAATTCTCAAAATTGATTTCTTAGTAACTGATGGCAAAATTGAATCCGACTTTGGAGTGACAAATTGACCATCTTTAGTAATTCCATAGAAGTTAGCTCCACCAAATTCATCAATATATTTATGTTCACGTGGATCAAGGTATAAGCAATCAGCAAAGCCAGCATCTTTAGCTTTCATAGCTGGATAAAGACTACCTGCATAGTTTCCAGCGGTCTTTGCCTGACCAGTACCTGCATATGCAGCTCGATCATAATCACTGACCATATATGGCATTGGTGTCAAGCCTTTGATATAAGCACCAACTGGAGTAGCAAAAATGCGGAAAACATAAGTCTTTGATGGTTTAACACCAACCATTGGCTCAGTTCCGACCATAAATGGCCGAAGATAAAGTGAAGCACCAGTTTCATATGGAGGCACAAAATCTTGGTTTGCTTTAACAACTGCTTTGACTGCCTCAACAAATTTATCTTTTGGAAATGGTACCATTGAAAGACGTTTAGCAGAATTCTCCATTCTTTGAGCATTCATATCTGGACGAAAAATGTTAACACTACCATCTTTACAACGATATGCTTTTAAGCCTTCAAATACTTCTTGTCCATAATGAAGATCCTCAGCAGCCTCGGAAAATGTCATACTTGATTCTTCAATTAGACCATCTTCATGCCATTCACCATCTTGATAAACAGCTTGATAACGATACGGAAGATCCCAATATTGAAAACCCAGATGATTCCAATCCATGTTTGCTGCAACTGCCTTTGCCATAAAAATTCCCCCTATAGTAATTTAATAAATAAAGAATTGTAAATTGCCTTATCTCAAAAATCACCGCGCTAATTTGCTCATTTATTAACTTACTTAACTCGTTTACCCCGTAAGATATCCTCATTAAATTACTTGAACAAATCATTATCAGCAATAACTTTCTCTGAAATCTCAGCAATTTATTATTTATTTAAGCATAGTATAATTATCTAACTCTTTTTTGTCAAATAGGATTTTGCATGATGAGCTATTTATCAAGTTATCCTCGATAGCCGCAAACACCAGGTTGATTATGCATAAGACCAATAATTTGCTAGCGTATAATTTATTAACGGCAACGGCGCAAGTGATGTTATCCTTTAGTGCTCCAGATATATGCTCAACATTAATTAAATAGTTACTGAAGATAACAATCATTGCTGGTAAAACTAAACTAAAACTATCCCAAATCACGATATTTATAAAATCACTGTAATTATAAATTGAGTATTCATTACTACTATTTATAGTTGAAAGATTGAAAGAAGATCGGTAAAGATGAGGGAGATAAAAAAACGAGTAAGACATCAGATCTTTTCAATTTGCGAAATTCATTGACAATTAATGTCCCCATGTTTATTCCTTCTCACTTTCAAATAGTTTGACCGCTACATAGTTATGATAAGAAGCCGGCAATACACAAGATTCCAATACAAGAGGGCATAGAAAGGAAGAGCCTGATAATGCTAGCGGACATCGTACCAGCTGAAATATGGGGTAATGACCACTTGAAGACAACAGCAAGCGGCAAAGGGAAGCGATTATATTGTAATGAAATGACAAAACTTAAAATTGTATATAACAAACTCACCACAAACGACATTGAAAACAATCCGCTGTAAGCAAAAGGCCAACCATTTGCGATCCGTCAGCAGCTGTTGGTTAACCGGCAATTTCATTTCATGACTCCATAAATTAAAATAGGTTTTGCGTTGCTGATCAGTCAGCCGTAATTGCTGCAATTTAGTCTGAAAACGTTCTTGATGGTCTGCTAATACTTGATAATATGTCTGGCTCAGTGTCTCAGGTGGCAAGTGATTAGGCAATTGATTCTGCTGATTAGCTGCCAGTAACTGCTGCTGTGCCGAAATTTTACGCCAGAGTCGCCAAAGTATCCAAAGAAAAAATGGTGCGTAAAAAAAGCGCAGTAAATCAAGTGCTAAGCGATTCTGATCATCCTTTAGCCAAACTAAAAGCTGTACTAAACCAATCAATAATAAATAAGCCAAGATTAGTGGCAATTGATCCAGCAAAGATTTTAGTTTACGCAATCTAATTCGTTTCATTTTTTTCAATTAGCCGATAACCTCGTTTCCGCTCAGTAACGATTCGCTGTTGTAAGTTAGTCAGCGTTAACTTTTTCCGTAATCGACTGAGATTGACGTTTAACACATTTTCATCAACAAAGGCTCCCCCCTGCCATAACTCATTCATGATTTGTGTTTTAGTAATGATTTTGCCATGATTTAAAAACAATAATTTTAAAATCACACTCTCAGTTGGAGTTAACTTGATTTGAGTTCACGAAGTCATCAAAACATTAGTTAACAAATTCAGCTGACAATTTTCAAACTGCAAATTGCTGGTAGCCACCGAATTAAGTTGTGTTCGTCGCAAGACTGCTTGAATCTTTGAAAGTAAGACATTTACTGAAAAAGGTTTTGTCAAATAATCATCCGCTCCAAGAGCAATCGCCCGAATAGCATTTGGGTCCATTTCAGCAGCTGATAAGAAAATTAACGGGACTTGAGAAAATTCACGCAACTTAGCTGTCCAATAAAACCCGTCATATAAAGGTAAAGTAATATCCATAGTTACTAAATCAGGCTGTTGGGCAGTAATTTCTTTGACAACTATCTCCCAGTTATCAACCGTTGCGACTTGATAATTCCACTTGTTCAAACCCCTAATCAAGGCTTGAACAAGTGCTTGGTCGTCTCTTCAACAATGAAGATTTTCTTCAAAGTCCTTCACCTCTCATTTGCTGTTCGATTACAGCTTAACTTAGCTAGCGAACTGCACAATAAACAATCCAACATTCAATAGAATCAGTAACCCTAACGCAATCAAGTGAAAAACTTTATGATTCATCAAAATTGCAATATATTCGCGCAAAAAAGCATTGGGAATAAAAAACTTGCTAGTTCTGGCGCCAATTCCGTCAATCTTCAAGCCAACATAACGGGCATAACCGGCCGCACGAAAAGTATGATAGTCGCTAGTTGAAAAAATGCCGGCCGCCAACGGAATCTTCCTTGCTTCAAGGATTTTTTTAGAAAACAGCATATTTTCATAAGTGTTACGCGACTTGGTCTCCGCAACCAAGGTATATGCTGTCATCCCATTTTCTAGCGCATATACTTTCATTGCTTGACCTTCAGGCAGTTTTTCATCTGCTCCTTGACCACCAGAAAAAATAATCACTGGGCGGGAACCAGTTTTTTCAAATTGCTGATCACCAAATTCCTTTGCTTTCATAATTCGCGAAGCTAACAGTGGTGAAACACGTTCGCCATTAATTAAGCCTGAGCCTAAAACAATAATATATTGCTGATTCCATTTTGGATGAAACAGCCGAGTAATTAAAAATGAGGTGATAAAGTTAACCAACCAAAAAGAAAAATAGCCGACAAACACTGCCATCAAACCCATAATTGCCCATGAGATCCGCGAAGGAAAAATTGCCCGCAAAGTACGTGAAAAAACTGGACTCAAAAGAATTGCTAAGCCTAAGATCAATGTCAGCATATTGCTTAAGGTATGGCTTTCCTTGCGCCAAACAATAATTGCATTCCACAATAATAAGATTCCTAATGATAAATACAAAACTACAATCGGAATCGCAATAACTACCAAAGCAACTAACATCGCATGTTCTAACCACGGAACCTGGCTATAAGTAATCGTCAAAGCAAGTGCTGTCCCCAATAAAAATAAACTTAAATTTCCCAAAATTCCATTGAGTAAACGGAATTTATTACGCTTTAGACTGAAAACCAAGCCGCCGAAAACCAATAAAAAAATCAACCAGGCTAACATAACAAAACTTATTCCTGCATTAAATTGCATTCTGTAAACCCCTTTATATAATTACTATCGTTATTTTACCATTATCCATTTGTTAGGCAGTAACTTTTTTATTTGACCAACGTAATAATTAATGAGATACTACCACTGGTGCCAAACCATGGTAAAGGAAAGCGATCGGCGCAGTAACGCGTTCGGAAGGTCGCCGCACTTTACCGCTGACCAGATTGATTTTTCAATCTGGTCTTTTTTTTTATCTTTGGTTTGCATTTAAAGTGTAAATTCATCAGTCAAATTAGTTTTTAATTATACTCACAGTTTCTCTTAAAAAAATTCACAATTTCTTCAAATTTGGTAAAGATAGCTAACCTTTAGTTAAATTACTTTCACTAGTGTTTTAAAAACGTTTTTTAAATTTTATACTGAAACAAACTTGTAACAAGGGAGTCATGATTATGAAAAAAATACTGCATCACCCGATTTTTGATTTTCTGCTTAAAACAGTATTTTATTTTGCTATTTTGCTGTTTTTACTTTATCTTTACGGATACTTTGGTGTTGGACAGGAACCATTTATCTATAACGAATTTTAATAACAGTTTGGGGGAATTTTAATGACAAAGACACTCGTCACTAAACTAATCAACGCATTACAAATAAACGATCAAAACATTGTTTACACTGAGCAGCAAAAAAATCACACCTATCATGAACTAAAAGCAAAAGTTTTTAGATTTGCTGACTTTTTAACAACTAATTATCCTAATTCACGACCAATTTTGGTTTTTGGTGACCACCAATTTGAAATGATCGTCACTTTTTTAGGCTGTGTCTTGACTGGTCATCCCTATATTCCGGTTGACTCGGCATCTGGAATTGAACGGATCAAATCAATCTTAACAACTGCTGATCCACAGGCAATTCTGCTGATCAGTGACTTCCCTTTTACTCAAACTTATCTTGGCAATCGGCCGTTGATCAATCGTCAGCAGCTGCAGCAAATTTTTCAGCAACCTGAAAGTACCTTTCAGCCGAAACGAATTGCCGAACAAACACCTTTCTACATTTTATTTACTTCGGGTACAACCGGCTCACCTAAAGGGGTTCCAATTAGCCACGCAAATCTAAACTTATTTTTAGAATGGCTATTAAGCCCAACGTTTTCAATTCCTGAAAAAGCCAATTTTTTGGGTCAAGTTCCTTATTCCTTTGATGTTTCAAACATGTATTGGTTGCCAGCAATCTTGCGCGGCGGTACGATCAAAGCTCTTTTTCATCAAGAAGTAGAAAATTTTGCCAGTCTATTTCAACGGCTGCCACAACTTGACTTAGACGTTTTTGTTGGAACGCCTTCGTTAGCTGAAATGTTGTTATTGTCGCAAGACTTTTGTCAAGCAAAAATGCCACATTTAAAATTATTCTTACTCTGTGGCGAAGAATTGACCGTCAAATTAGCTACTAAACTAACTAAACGTTTCCCACAAAGCCGTATCTTTAACACTTACGGTCCAACTGAAGCTACGGTTGCAGTTAGTGCTTGGCAAGTTCAACCAGAAAAAATTTCAACTGTTAAGCGGCTTCCATTAGGTACAGCTGAACCACAAGTTAAATTGCTGGTCTGTGATGATCACCAGTTACCAGTTCCAACTGGCCAACCAGGAGAAATTATCATCAGCGGTCCGTGTGTTTCAGCTGGCTATCTCAATAATCCGCAAAAAACCAAGGCAGCTTTTTTCACTTTAAATGATCAGCCAGCTTATCATACTGGCGATTTAGGTTATTTTGATCAAGCTGGTCTTTTAAATTACTTAGGCCGCAAAGATTTTCAGATAAAATTGCATGGTTTCCGAATCGAACTTGATGAAGTTCGAGCAGCACTCGAGCAAAGCAGCCTCATCAAGCAAGCTGTGGCGATCCCCAAATACGGATCCGATCGGCGACCAAGTCACCTAGTTGGCTTAATTATTCCAACTGATTCAACGGCTGATCATCAGTCGCTGATCAAGCAGATTCGACAAGATTTGGCAGGCAAGATCATGCCATATATGCTGCCGAGTCAATTTATTTTCCAGCGCAGTTTCCCACTGTCACCAAATGGAAAAATCGATGTGAAACGATTGATCAAGGAGGTCAACTCTTGACAAGCCTTTTAACTGATCTGCCGAACTTGAAAGTTTACGGCACACCAACTTATTTTATCTATTTGTTGTTAGCAATCCTTCCTTTAGGAATCAGCCTTTATTATGGGAAACGCTTAGTTAAATATGAATTCTTGCTCAATCTCGTCTTTTTGTTTTTCATGTTTGATGACCAAAATTTCCCTCAACTGCTGGCTTTGATCGGCTTTTTATGTTGGCAGACCTTGTTAGTTAAGTTTTATCTTAATTATCGACAACAAGCCAACCAAAGCAGTGTTTTCTACCTGACAGTGTTTTTATCGCTGCTGCCTTTAGTCATTATCAAAGTCACACCGGCTTTGACTGGACAAAATTCGATCATCGGTTTTCTGGGAATCAGTTATTTAACTTTTAGAGCTACGGGAACGGTAATTGAAACACGTGACGGGATGATTCAGGAGATCAATGCTTATCATTTCGTTCGTTTCATGGCTTTTATGCCAGCTCTGACTTCTGGTCCGATCGATCGTTTTCGGCGTTTTGAAAAAGACTATCAACAAGTGCCGTCACGTCAAGAATATTTACAAATGGTTGCCAAAGCAGTTAATTATTTGTTTCTCGGTTTCCTTTACAAATTTATTTTGGCTTATTATCTAGGAAGTCGTTTATTACCAATCCTTGAAAAGCAGGCACTTTTTTATAGTCCACATTTTACTTGGTATCTGGTTGGTGTGATGTACGTCTATGGTTTAGATTTATTCTTTGACTTTGCTGGCTATTCATTATTTGCAGTTGCTATCAGTTATCTAATGGGCGTCAAAACGCCGATGAACTTTAATCAGCCATTTATTTCAAAAAATATCAAAGAATTCTGGAATCGCTGGCATATAACATTATCATTTTGGTTTCGTGACTATATTTTCATGCGCTTCGTCTTTATGGCAACTAAGAAAAAGTGGATCAAAAACCGTCATTTACTATCTTCACTTGGGTATTTGCTGAATATGCTGATTATGGGCTGTTGGCATGGCTTGACCTGGTATTACATTCTTTATGGGCTAATGCATGGTTTAGGATTAGTCATTAATGATTGGTGGTTAAGGTATAAAAAGCAGCATCTTAAATGGCTGCCACACAATAAGCTAACCACCGGAATCGCAATTTTTGTCACTTTTAATTTTGTAATGTTGAGTTTCTTGTTATTCTCTGGATTTTTGAATCAGTTTTGGTTTGGTTCTCATATTTTAAATAAATAAAAGAAAGCAGGGATTTTTAATGGATTTAGAAGAAAAAGTAATTAAGATTTTGGCTGATGTAACTGCTAATGATGAAGCAGAAGTTAAAGCACTGGGTGATCAGGATCTTTTCAAAACTGGTTTTTTAGATTCCATGGCTACGGTTGAACTGCTAGTAACTTTACAAGATGAATTGGGAGTTAATGTGCCGGTTTCAGAATTTGACCGACAACAATGGAACACCATTACCAAAATCTGTAACCAAATAAAGGAGTTACAAAAGTGAAAACAAAACATTTGCTTTGGCAGATCTTTGGTCCTGTGCTTCTAGCAGTCTTATTAATAGCTATCTTGCTTAGTCTGCCGATCCATTACCGGAAAGTTTCTGCTCAAGAAATGCGAAAAGCCGCTGTTTCGCTTGATACAGCAACTTTTAAAAATCAGTTTCTCAAGCAGAAAGCCTTGCAAGATAAAAAAGTCAATTATGTACCTTTTTTTGGCTCAAGTGAATTAGAACGCATGGATGAATTTCATCCTTCAGTCATGTCGGCTAAGTATTATAATTATCGACCTTTCCTTTTAGGCAAAAAAGGTGCTCAATCACTGCCGCAATTTTTAGCCATGGAGACCATTTTGCCAGAACTAAAAAATCGTAAAGTTGTCTTTATCATTTCACCACAATGGTTTGTCAAACAAGGAATCAGTCCCGATGCCTTCAAATATTACAATGGCGGATTAGCTGATTTGACTTGGCTTAAACAAGCTAACCCGCATTCAGCTTATGATCGTTATTTGGCTAAACGCTTAATAAATCTGTTAGGACCTAACGATGAAGTCTCACAGTTAGCAACCAAAATTGCTCAAGGCCATCAGCTAAGTGCCATCGATCAGCGACTGATCAGCAGTCAACATAACTTTTTATGGCATGAGGATGAATTATTTTCACGTTTTCGACCTAATGACAATTACTTGAGCCGGATCAAGCCACGCCTAAATAATCTGCCAACTAAATATAACTATCAAAAATTGCAAACGATGGCCCAGCTTGATGGACAAAAACAAAGTACTAATAATCATTTTCGGATTCTTAATAAGTTTTATACACAACGGGTTAAGCCACATTATAAGTTATTGGCCGGTGCAGAGAAACATTTTAGTTATTTGCAATCACCCGAATACGCTGATTTAGAACTTGTTTTACATCAGTTGGCTAAACAGCATACCCAAGTCTTGTTCATGATTCAACCAGTTAATACCAAATGGGCTGCTTATACTAGGTTAAGTTTGCCAATGTATTACCGTTCAGTTGCCAAGATCAAATTTCAATTGCAGCAACAAGGTTTCGATAACATCGCTGATTATTCACATGATGGTTCAACTCCTTACTTTATGCAAGATACGATCCATATCGGTTGGCTCGGCTGGGTCAAGTTCAACCATCGTGTTAACAGCTTTATCCAAACTAAGCAGCCAACAGTTCACTATCACCTAAAAAAACAATTCTTAAGCCGCAAATGGCAACAGTTAAAGCCGAATCAGCAAAATCTGCAGCAATTTGCAGCACAGCTCAATTAACTTTAAGGGAATTGATGACGGATGAAAAAGAAACTTTTATGGAGTTCATTGATCCTCACAACTTTTGGATTATCAATTTTCGGTGCTAACTTTACACATCAAGAAATAAAAATTAACCAATCAAAAGAAATAACTGTGAGGAAAACTCATTCAAAGAAGCGAAACATTCAGCACTCTAACCGAACCATTGACCAACTTGGTTCTACCCAAAATAAAAATGTCGCTAAATTATTAGCTAATCGACATTTCAGTGGAACCTGTCTGCTGGTTAAAAATGAAAAAATTGTTTTTTTAAAAGCTTTTGGCCAAGCTGATTTTAAAGCTGATCAACCCAATCAGATAGCTGCTGGCTACCCAATAAATTCAGTTCAAAAATCATTGACCGGTTATTTGATTATGCGGCTGGTTTTACAGCATAAATTGACCTTAAACCAGAAAGTTGGTGACTTTTATCCTAAGATCCCAGGTGGGAAAACCGTCACTTTGCGAGAAATGCTCAATATGTGTTCAAGTTATCAATTACTTAAGCCACTAAAACAATCAGCGACTGACCAGCAAGTAATCAGCTATGATTTGACCCATTTAAGTTATACACCAGCTAAGGTTGGCAAGTTTGATTACCAAGAAATCAATTATGTTTTGCTGGCTGGAATTGCTGAAAAGCTGACCAAAACTAATTATCAACAATTAATTAATAAATATTTAATCAAACCGTTGAATTTGCACCAAACGGGATTCTTATCAGTCAAAAAAGACCACCAGCTGCCAGTTGGCTATACGATCACAAGTAATTCTCTGCTAACTGCCCAAACAATTCAACCAGCTTCCATCAGTGCTGAATTAGGTGCAAGCAACATGTATATGTCAGCATTTGATGTTTATCGCGTGCAAGCTGCCTTAAGAAACGGCAAATTACTGCCTGAAAAAGATGACCTCTACCTTTATTTGCAAACACCACATGATCCTTATACGGCTGGAATGTATCCAACTCCACAATATGATCGACTGCATGGGATCGGTTTTGGCTTTGAAAGCAGCATTGCTATTTCAAATAGTGGCAAAAATGCTGTCGTTTTGCTCAGTAATCATTGGAATCCACAAGCAATGATTCAAAACACACTTTTGTCACAACTATATCAGCAAATTACAAACAATACTTGAGGTAAATTGCTTAATTTACTCTAAATTCTTTTTTTACCGAACAAAAAGCAGTCACAATCAAAAAATTGTGACTGCTTTTCTTAAATTTAATCAAACTTAGCTTGTTTCTTAACCTAAATTGTAATAAAATGGCTCTTAAAAATTCAAGATCCAATTTAACTGGAGGAAAGCAAATTGATTAAACAAAATGTCGAACTGTGTATTAAAAATGGCCAAATTCTAAATGTTTTCAGTCGACAATTTGAAAACAAAAAATTATGGATCGATCACGGAAAAATCGTTGCAACCGGTGAAGCCGACCTAACTGCTGAAAAGACTTTTGATGCTCAACAGGCTTTTATTGTTCCAGGAATGATCGATGCTCATGTACATGTTGAAAGTTCAATGGTTGCTCCCAGCGAGCTAGGAAAAGCCCTTTTACCGACCGGCACAACAACAATCGTTGCTGATCCGCATGAAATTGCCAACGTTTGCGGTGTTGCTGGAATAAAATATATGATCAAAGATGCAGCTCAAACTCCGTTAGATATTTTTTATATGCTTCCCTCCTCCGTCCCCTGCACACCGTTTGAACATAATGGTGCAACTTTAGCTGCAGCTGACCTAAAACCGCTATATACTGAACCAACCGTCAAAGGGTTAGCAGAAGTAATGGACTTCCCAGCGGTAGCCAATGGTGATCCTGATTTGTTGCAAAAAATTCAAGATGCTCAAGCAGCTGGTTACCATGCTGACGGTCACGGATCAGGTTTAAATTCTCAACAACTGGATATTTATCGCCGAGTCGGAATTGATACTGATCATGAATGCATGACTAAGCAACAAGCTCAAGAACGTCTTGCAGCTGGCTTTTGGACATTTTTGCGAGAAGGTTCCGTCGAACGCGATTTAGATCAGGTGATTAAGGCTGTTAATGAAGGCAATGCACAACGTTTTGCCTTTTGCACCGATGACAAACTGATCAGTGACATTCTGACTGAAGGTGGAATCAATCGTTGTATTCGTTTGGCGATCAAAAAGGGAATTCGAGCTGAAACTGCCTATACTATGGCCAGCTATAATGCTGCCCAGGCCCATAAATTAACGAACTATGGTGCTTTAGGTACCGGCTTTACCGCTGATTTAGTTGTGTTAGCTGATCTTAACAAGGTTGCTGCTCAGCGCGTTATGAAAGCTGGCCAGTGGATTACGCCTGCAGCTACCCAGCCACTACCATTTGAGCAACCAACTGTTCATCAGCAGCTGCAGCTTAATGACTTGCAGTTAAAACTGACAACCAGCAATTGTCAGGTGATTGGGATCATTCCAAATCATATTGAAACTCAGCGGCTCCAACGACAAGTCCCACTTAAAAATGGTTTGTTTTGTAATGATTTTGACCAAGACATTTCAAAAATGATCGTAGTTGAACGCCACCATAATCTAGGAACTTTTGGCTTAGGCTTGGTTCACGGATTTGGTTTAAAAAATGGGGCAATCGCAACCACTGTGGCCCACGACTCGCACAATATCGTTGCAGTGGGCACTGATGATCAAGCAATTTACACGGCGATTCAAGCAATCACTGCTTGCAATGGTGGCATCGCTGTAGTTCAACATGATCAAGTTTTAGCAATTATGCCACTGCCAATTGCCGGTTTAATGTCGGCCAAGCCCTATTCGGCCGCTGCCCAAGATCTGCAAGCAATTTCGACTGGCTATCAAAAAATAACTGGCAAAAAAACTGTTGATTTCAACCCCTTTATTACTTTGTCATTTTTGACCCTGCCAGTCATTCCAACTTTAAAATTAACTGATCAGGGTCTATATGATTTTGATGCTGGAAAGTTTATTGATTTAGAGGTTGATTAACTTTCAAAAAATTTGTACGCTAGATTTAAAAATAATTTGAAAGTTTCATTGAAGTTGGAGGTCAATTTGTTGAAAAAGATTTTAGTTTTACATACCGGCGGAACGATTGCTATGTCAGAAAACAGAAATGGTGGTGTCGCTCCAACACCACACAATCCATTGGATGAAGCACCGGACTTCTTTCATGGCCAAATTGATTTACGAACTGAAGATGTCTTTAATTTGCCTTCACCGCATATTGGACCGAAAGAAATGCTCAAGATCCAGCAAAGAATCTTGCAAGCAGTTAAGCAGGGATTTGAAGGAGTTGTGATTACGCACGGCACTGATACCCTTGAAGAAACGGCTTATTTTTTAGATCTGACTGTGCCTGATGAATTGCCGGTTGTTGTCACGGGTGCAATGCGTTCAGCAAATGAAATTGGTTCCGATGGGCTACATAATCTGCAAACTGCCATTCAAACAGCTGCCAGTGATGAGGCTAAAGGCCAAGGAGCTTTAGTCGTAATGAATGATGAGATTCATACTGCCCGTTTTGTCACTAAAACTCACACCACTAATGTAGCCACTTTTCAAACTCCTTCTTTTGGTCCAATTGGCTTAGTAACTAAGAAAAAAGTCATCTTCTTTGAAAAACTGCTTTCGCATAGTTACCACCCTATTGATCAAATTGTTGATCATGTCTACTTGATCAAAGCTTATGCCGGAATGGATCCTGAATTGTTGCAATTGATTGATCAGCCACAAACTAATGGAGTTGTCATTGAAGCTTTAGGAGCTGGTAATTTGCCGCCGCAAGTTTTGCCAGCTCTTAAAAATCTACTTGACCGGCAAATACCAGTGATCTTAGTTTCGCGGTGTTTTAATGGCATTGCTCAAGAAGTTTACGCTTATCAAGGTGGTGGCATCCAATTAGGCAAACTGGGCGTTACCTTCTGCCATGGTTTAAATGGTCAAAAAGCTCGCATTAAATTATTAGTTGGTTTAAGTTATGGATTAAAGGGTTCCATCTTAAAAAATTATTTGAATGATGCGATTTCTTAGATAACCAATTAGAAACTATTAAGTAGGTAAACGTTTTATGAGGAAAAATTTAGGAGTTTTGCTGGTTGGAATGCTGGTCAATATGGGAATCGGTCTGATTATGCCGATTACGACTTTATACTTGCATAACCAGTTACAGCAAAAACTAATTGTTGCCGGCAATGTATTGCTGGCCTTTTCGTTGGCAATGGTCTTAGGCAATCTGTTAGGTGGCTGGTTATTTGATAATTGGCGGATCAAACTGACTCATTACCTTGGCGGTGCCATCGTTGGCTTAAATTTGCTATTGCTGTTCTTTTTCCCGCTGTGGCCTTGGTACGCCTTGTTTGCGACCTGTTATGGCTGGGGCTTAGGTATTTTAAATTCTGCCGTTAATGGTTATATTGCCCTGCGTCAAAAATGCACCCCTAATTTGTTTACCCAAGAATATTGGTTGGCAAATCTTGGCATGGGCTTAGCAACTTTTCTGTCAGGAGTTTTATATGCTGTTAATGTTCGCTGGGTTTTCGGTGTTGCTTTTGTCTTATTCTTTTTAGCCTTCGTAATCATCAAGTTTTCCTTTCATGAGCTCAAACGGCCAGTTGATCAAACCAAAAATCAATTTTCTTGGCGGCAGTTTACTCAATTGCCGCTCAAATTCTGGTTTATTTGTTGTTTGCTGATCATTATTTGGATTGGTTACGAGCAATGGAATAGCAATGTTTCAGTTTATATGCTGCAAAAAGGAATTTCTGTTCAAAAATACAGTCTCTTGTTTACTATTTCAACTTTCGAGATTGTCTTACTCCAGCCACTTTTGGGAATTTTCTTTCGACCAACTTTTAAAAATGAGAAATGGCGCATCTTACTTGGCAGCGGCTTTTTTGCAGTTTCATACCTCAGTTTGCTTCACGCAACTGCTTACCCGCAATTTATTCTGGGAATTACTTTATTGTCGCTGGGAGATATTTTAACCTTAACAACCACCCCGGCAACGCTGAATCGTTTTGCGACTGATCAAAATCGAGCAACCATTCAGGCTTTAGGCAGCACTGCTGGTTCATTGGGACGTGCTTTAGGTCCATTATTAGGCAGCGCTTTAATTGAACTGAGCGGTTTTGACTTAACGTTTTTGCTTTTATTTGCAGCTCATTTGCTAATGGTGCTATTAGGCAGTTGCGTTTTACGGACTAAGAGTAATGATCAAGTTTAAATTAAGCCAGAACTATGACATACCAGTTGAGTAATAATTTGCAGCATTTTCCTCAATGGTTTGATGTTTTACTGCAAGGTGAGCAGAAATTTATAGTTGCAGATTTGGTGTTATATATACTAATCCCTCTTTAAAGGGCGAATATGTCTCAAAAATTCCCTTGCTGTTAAAACTGGTGATCAAGTAATATCTTGAAAATTGTCTGGCAGTGGCTGCATTAATTCCAATTGCTTAGCTGTCGGTGAAGTAAATATTTTCTCACTCTTTCTTAGAAAAAAGTGCTTCAAGGTTCTAACTTGTAGAAGCTTTGAACCAAACATCATTAATAACTGGATTTAAGAGTGAACGTTATCACCGTTAATCCATTTTGAATATACCTTTTTTCTTGAAAAAACTATTGAAATTCCCCAATAATAAAAGTTATCAATTATTATCTTGTTTAGAACAGAATATAATTAAACCATCATTTTTATCTTGCTGTTATATGCTTAAAATCTTTGCTAAGAGAATCGCTAACTCTTGTTTCTGAGCCAAGGAAAAGTAACTTTTTCAGAAGAGGGAATTACAGAAAAACTTAAGTATCTATTTAGTATTGACATTTTAAGCGAAATCGGCCGCTATTTACGCTAACTAGTTAAAAAAGCTCCTGGTTGACAGCTAGCAACTTTATTGATCAAACTTATCAGGTACATTTTCGGGTTATTATTTGGTCTTTTGTCTTGCTTCACACGCTTATAAAATTCTAGGTGTTAGTTTTTTAGACAGTTCATTATTCGTGACCATAGACATTTAGAGTGGCAAAGTATTTTAATTTTTGAAAGAATTCTAGGAGAGTTTGATGAATTACTATAATACCTTTGCTTCACCGCTTGGTACAATCTATTTGCTAAGCGATCACCAAGCCTTGCAAGGCTTATGGTTTTCTGACCAAAAGTACTTTACAGCTGACCACCAGCTTAAATCGGCCATCAATGGTGAACCGTCGGCTATTCTAACGGCCAAAAACTGGTTGGAAACCTATTTTGCTGGTAAGGATCCAGCCATTGCGACCTTAAAGCTGGCTCCAACGGTCAGTCCTTTTCAGCGACAAGTCTTGAATGCTTTGACCATGATTCCTTATGGGCAAACTGTAACTTATCAAGAAGTTGCCGCTAAAGTTGTTACTGGAAAAAGTGATCCACGTAATTATGCTCGCGCAGTTGCCAATGCCATTGCGCATAATCCAATTACAATCATTATTCCATGCCACCGTGTCATTGGTACTAACGGACGACTGACTGGCTATGCCGGTGGAATTAGCCGTAAAAAAGCATTGTTAAAATTTGAAAATCCATTTTTAAACATTAAAGATCAACTTTAAAAAAATCACTTGGACTTGCCAGTCAGCAAATTCAAATGATTTTTCAATTCTGCCAAAAACCTCGTGTAATGAGGATAACTATTCTACGCAAACCATTCTGACAGCAGTACTGTCAAGCTTAATTCCACTGACACTCAAATACAGCTAAAAAAGGCTGGGTGTTTCTTTGCCAACTAATCGATTGCTACAGACTTTAGCTAATTAATCTTTCTTCAACCTCAAATTAATCCTAAACGCTTGAAACTAATTTGATTCTAGAAGTTTCATTGCTAAAGTCAATAACATAATTTTTCAAATGGCCGGTTTAATAGTAATCGCTAAAGTTTTAATTGTTTCGCTTTATTTTTTTCAGATCTGTGTTATTTTATAGTTGAATGTAAGCGTTTAAAATCAAAGAGGAGGGATATCTAATGAAATCGATCATGCCTATTTTTCAACGTCAGTTTCAGCAAATTCAAATTGAACGTACTCACTTTTTGAACAACCCATATGATCCTGAACGAACTCATGCTTTACGTGTTTCACTTCGAACCTTGCGGGGCTTATTTAAATTTTTAAAACGGCAACTACCAGCAACAAGTTTTGCTACCATCGATCAAAACTTAAGCCAAGCTGCCAAACTCTTAGGTCCGCTAAGAGAAATCGATGTTTTGATTGAAAAAAGCAGCCAGTATGCTCTTAAATATCCCAGTACTGATACAAGCTCAAACTACTATCAACTTTTTAAAATGTTTCATCAGCAACGTCAGCAAATCATGGAACAAGTTTTGACAACTACTACCCAAACGACTTTAAAAAATTGTTTGATCACTGTTAAACAACAATTAGCTCAGCTAAAATTCCAAACTGAGCTTAATTGGTCAAAGTTGCTCACGCAGCAGCTGAAAAAACGGCAGAAAAAAATTATTAAAGCTTACCGACATTTGGATTTGACTGATTATCCACAGGTTCATCAAATTCGAAAAAAAGCTAAAACTTTGCGTTATTCAGCCACTTACTTTGCCGATTTTATCTCTCAAGCGGCTATTAAGACTCAAGCAGCCGCCGAAAAGATTCAAGACACTTGTGGTGTGATTACGGATGCCCATGTAAATTATGGCTTATTGCAGGACCTGGCTGCAAAAATCACCGATCCCCAACAAAAAGACTTGCTGTTAAAAATTGCTCATGAACAAGAAAAAATCTATCAGCCAACTGCCAAGTCTACTGATAAATAAGTCATCATTAGCCTGTTGAAGGATTAAAACCAACCTTGCCCAGCGAAGAAGTTATTGGAGCAAGATTGGCTTTTTTAGGCTCATACATTATTTTCAAAGTCCACAAAATTGAAACTGGATCAATAACTTCATGCAGTATCCCCTCAAAATCAGCAAAACTTGCAATCACCAAGATAATTAACCATTTTCCCTTTTGAATACTTTTATTCCTGATCACTTAACATATAACCGACCCCACGAACTGTTTGAATCAACTTTTTTGAATTGGGAAAATGATCAATTTTGTTACGTAAATACCGAATATAAACATCCACAATATTTGGATCACCTTCAAAATCAGTTCCCCAAACCAGATCCAATAATTCATTGCGGGTAAAAACTTTGCCAACCGTCTTGAACATTTCTAATAGCAACTGATATTCCCGTTGCGTCAGCTGAATATTCTTACCCTGACGCATGATCCGTCGTTTATCGACATCGAGTGTCAAGTCATCAAGTTTGAAAAGTTGCGCATGTGTACTCAATTGCCGTGGTCTACGCAAAATAGCTTTCATGCGCGCTAATAATTCCTCAATATCAAAGGGCTTAGTTACATAATCATCAGCGCCACCTCTTAGCCCAGCAACCTTATCACCTGTATAATCACGGGCGGTTAGCATGATTACTGGAACGTCAGACGTATGCCTTAAGCGACGCAAGACGCCTAAACCATCTAATTTTGGCAGCATCCAATCAAGGATAATTAAATCGATTGTTTCCTGCTTTTCAAAAAAAATTTTTAAGGCTGTTACCCCATCCATTGCAGTCAATACTTGATAATTCTCAAACTGCAATTCTTTTTTCAAGGAATCTAACAAACCTTGTTCATCTTCCACCAAAAGCACGGTTTTTTTCATCAATAACTCCTCCATGATGCAAATTAGTTTCTTTCTAAACTTATTTTAGTTGTTTTTTTCCAAAGTTTTCTGAGATTTTCTCAGAATATCCTCAGTCTTTATAAATGGCAGTCAAATTCAAAAAAATGTAATATTTTAAAAAGCCTAGTTTCCTTCAATTGAAACTTCAATTTCAAAAATCAATCAAGAATTACTTTACCAAATTTTAAAAAAATTTTGAAAGGAACAGATTTTATGTTTAACAAAATCAAATTTAGCAGTTTAATTGTTTGGTCAATCTTTTTTATTATCTTGCCCTTACCACTGATTTTTAGTCTTTTGACGGGAACTCATTCACTTGGTTCTCAACAGCAGCTTTCAATTTACAGTGGAACCATTGCCTATACTTGGATGCTACTCGCAGTTTTTTTGGGAACTCGACCGCATTGGCTTGATCGTTTAGTTGGTCTACCGAATATTTATCAACTTCATGGCATTCTAGCCACTGCTGCTTTACTATTAGCTTGGTTGCATAAGTTTATTTCGCATGGTGGTGGTTTAATCAAGCAAACCGGTGATCTAGCATTAATCATCTTAACTGGCATACTGATTTATTCATCTTTATTATTGTCAAACTGGCTGACTGCACATTCATCCAACTTCAAAACTTTCCGTCAATCATTAGAGAGAATCTTCAAACATGAGCTTTCACTGTGGATCCATCGTTTAAACTTGTTAGCAATTGTTTTGATTTTCATTCATGTCCAATTGATTGGTTTCGTCACACGCAACACGCCATTTATGATTCTATTTGATAGTTACAGTTTAGCAACCCTGCTGATTTATCTGAAATTCAAATTCAATTGGTACCGTTTAGATGAAGCTGAACTAACTGTATTTAAAAACCAAAAAATCTCCTCCCGAATTTGTGAATTGACGCTTGACGGTCGCCAATTAGCCAAGTTGCAATTACTGCCGGGAGATTTTATTTTCTTAGCGTTCCCCAGAATTAAAAAATTACATGAGCCACATCCTTTCTCAATTGTTGATTTACCGGTCGATACTGGCAAGTTAAAATTAGCGATTCGAGCTGATGGTGACTTTACAACTGCTTTAGCCAAGGTCAAACCTGGAACCCAAGTTAAGGTAACAGGCGGCTATGGCCGATATCAACATTTTATTGACGAGCAGCCAAAACAAGCCAAGCTGGTCGTAATTACCGGTGGAATTGGTGTTACTCCGTTATTTTCAGTGATCAAACATAATTTGTCACGCCAAATTTATTTCTTTTATACAGCCCATCAAGTCTCTGAACTTCTTTACCTTGATCAACTGAATCAGTGGAATCGACTGAATAATTTTCACGGTTATTGGCAAAAAGGCCGTTTTTCAGACAATTGTATCGTTGAACATTTGCCAGCTAGTTGGAAAGAAGATACACTTTTCTTATTAAGTGGGCCAACACCGCTGATCGAACACTGGCAAGCTTTTTTGCTCAGTCAGCAAGTTGAATCCACTCGCATTTTTAAAGAAAATTTTTCATGGTAAATCGAGGAAAATAACTAATGAAATCACTTTTCAAAAAAAATCAAAATAGTGATGCAATCATGCTTCAAAGTTTTCTATTATTAATTATGACCATCATCGTGACCTTTAGTGCTATTTTAGTTATTGCTATTGGTCATCAGCTTTTGGAAACCAGTCGAATCACAGCTGACAATATTGTCAAAAGTCTGGAAAAAACTGTTATTGATGGCAACCATGATTGGAAACAATGGCGTTTTAACAGTACGCTTGATACCAGCACAAGTTACGTAGAGATCCATAATCTGCGATCAACAGCCAAAACTAAGCACTATTATTCTCCTGGCACACAAAAACTCCTAGCTGATCAGCCTCAAAAAATTCCTTTGATCCATGATTTATATTATCAAGAAAATACCGGTTTCTTATTATTTAAGGCCGGTCATGCCAAAGGAATCAATTATAATCTGTGGATCAAATTGCAGTCACAAATTAAAATTCTAGCACGGGTCATGCTGATCACTTTTATTATTCTGCTTTTGACTTTGATCACACTGCCGCTTTATATCCACGTAATCACGCAGCGGCTGACCGGTTCATTAACTAAATTGACTCACGCTTCGCAAAAAATTTCGGCTGAAAATTTTAAAGGTGCTAAAAAGCTACCAGTTCCAACTTCTCCAACTGAAGTTAAGCAACTAGCCCAAAGCTTTAACCACTTGCTGGATAATCTTTACTACCAGAATAATAAAGAAAAAATTTTTGTTGCTAATGCTGCTCATGAATTACGGACACCAATTGCCACGATTCAAAGCCACGCCCAGTTAATTAAGCGTCATGGTCAACAACATCCAGAAATCATTAATGATTCATTAACGTATATTTATCAAGAATCAACCCAAATGGCTGATCTCATTGAAAAACTATTAACTTTATCACGAGCTGATCAAATGAGATTACCTCTAAAAAGTTACAATTTAAGTCGCTCTTTGCAAACTATTGGAAACAAATTTCAAAAAATTTTACCCCAGAAGCTGGCTTTGCTGCTGCCAGAAAAAATCAGCGTCACTGCTGACCAACAAACAGTTGAACAAATTGTAGCTAATTTATTGACCAATGCCAGTAAGTATTCACCAGCTAATTCCGTTGTCACTTTAATTTTAAAACAGTCACCGCAACAGACGACCATTCAAATTTACGATCAAGGGATGGGCATCAGTCCTGAAGAAAAAAAACATATTTTTGAAAGATTTTATCGTTCAAATAATGTCCGTGGGTCAATTGCCGGTACTGGCTTAGGATTGGCAATTGTTGCTCAACTGGCTGCTTTGAACCAGCTTAAACTGACTGTTAGTGATAATGTTCCTCAAGGTTCAATTTTTTCATTGATTTTTGAGAATCGTAACTAATTTTTAAAAATTGCAAGTTTCTGATAGATTTTAATTTTAGCTTTTGTTGAAAACGAACTTTTCGACAAAGGCTTTTTTATTTCTGAAAAATCCTCAGTTTTTTCTTAGCAAGTTTACCTTTTTATAAAGGCTGCTTTTTATTAAACTGGCAACAAGTTAACGTGCTTATGGCATCAAAAAAACTTAGCTGGTTAAACAGTTTTGACTTGCTAATTCAACGGTAACCCCTTTGATTACTAAAAGCTATGATCAACTTCTTTAATCATTTAATTGATAATCCGATTATCAATTTGGTTTTAACTGCATTGTCGTGAAAAAAGTGCGCTAAATTTACTTGAATTATTAGTTAAAGTGAGCCAAAGAGCTCGCCGTGAAAAGAGAGGAAAATTAAAATGAAAAAGCTGACGATCGTCGTGCCTGCCTTGAATGAAGCAACTGTTTTACCAACTACCATTCAAAGGTTAGTAGGAATTGAACAAAAACTGATTAAAAAGCATCTGCTCGCTCCCCAATCAAATATTTTAATTGTTGACGATGGATCAAGCGATCAAACTTGGAATATCATCCAACAAGCTCATCAAACACAACCAGTCTGCGGGCTTAAATTCAGTCGCAACTTTGGTCATCAAAATGCCTTAGTTGCTGGAATGAAGACGGCCATTCAAACTGCCGATCTAGTTGTCACGATCGATGCCGATCTGCAAGATGACCCTGAAAAAATCACCGAAATGGTTAAGCAATTTTCCCAAGGAGCCGAAATTGTGTTGGGTGTCCGAAACAATCGTGATACCGATCGATGGTTCAAACGAACCTCAGCCAATTGTTTTTACAAGTTACTCAACTTGATCGGCGTCAAGTTGATTCCCAACCATGCTGATTTTCGTTTAATGTCGAAGCGAGCTGTTTTAGCTTTTTTAGCTTATCAAGAACGCAATTTATTTATTCGCGGATTAATTCCATTATTGGGTTTTAAAACCTCCAAAGTTGATTATCGACGCACACCGCGACTAGCCGGTCAATCGAAATATCCACTCACAAAAATGCTGGCTTTCGCCTGGGATGGGATAACTTCATTTTCGATTGCACCAGTCAAAATAATTTTGCTTTTCGGCGGTTTGGCAAGTTTCTTGGGCATTATCATGTTTTTATATTCATTAATCACTAAGCTTTTAGGTCTAACCATTCACGGATGGTCATCGCTGATGATTTCAATTTGGGTTTTGGGTGGCTTGCAAATGCTCAGTTTGGGAATTCTTGGTGAATATCTTGGAAAAATTACTTTAGAAGTTAAACATCGTCCACGCTATTTGATTGAAGCTTATCTGAAGTAGAAGTAGGTGCTTTTGATGATTACTAAATTTAACCAGCTTAATTTTTGGCCTAAAGTTTTGATAGGCTACTTAACAATTGCCGTTTTGAGCAATTGTTTCTTTAAAAACTCTCTCAGCCAAAGCTTAATATTATTAATTGGTTTAACTTGGCTGATAGCACTTTTTAAATTTTTTCAACCTGCACTTGATAAAATCAGTCAAAAGCACTTAAATTGCTTGTTAATTATCAGTTTGTTTTTGACCGTTATTTTGCAAAGTTGGATTTTAATAAGATTTCCTGTCAGCGTTTACCATGATCCTTATCGAGTTCTAACAGCGGCAGAACGCTTAGCTACCGGAGATCATAATTGGCAACAAAGTACCTACTTTGAGCGTTATCCCAATAATATTCCCCTGACATTTTTATTATCACTTTGGTTTAAGTTGACTTTCAAATTCCATTTGACTACCAATTTTTCCTTAGGGTTTCTCAATTTAGTTTGCTTAGACACCTTAATTATTAGCATAATTTTAATGCTTAAAAAGTTAGCAGCTCGCAATTCGCTAATCATTGCCAGTTTAACCTTTTTGATCTTTACTCCTTTTGCTTATAGTTACTATTTGCAGATTTTTTATTCAGATTTGCCCGCAATGCTCGGGCTAATGATCATTTTTCAAATTTTGCTAAGCTGGAAAAAAACGCACATTGCTCAAAAGCTTTGGCTAGCTTTAAGCTTATTTATTACTGTTCTCATTAGCCAGCTGATCAAGCCGAGCTTAATCGTGATTCTGCCAGCTACTTTACTATATATTTTGATCTTAAAGCAGCAAAAGCTACTGAAAAACAGTCGCTTATTAACGCCCTTAATTATAATTACTCTGGCGATTTGTATGTCATTTCCAACTGCTAAAATTATTGAACAAGCCGTCGCTTTTCAGCCGGAAACTAAATCCGAATTACCAGTGGAATCATGGATTTTAATGGGCTTGAACCAACATTCACATGGAACCTATGATGCAGCATTAATTGCTCAAGAAATTAAAATGCCCACTAAAGCTGCTCGCCAAAAAAAAGATCTGAAACAAATCAAAGCCCAAATTCATCGGCTGAAAATGGTTGGTTTATTTAAACAATGGTTCATCAAAGCCAGCATTCTTTTAAACGTGCGTTCATTCCTTGCTTGGTATAATGGCGGCTTACGTTCAGCTAATGCAAATATTTGGAATTGGCAAAAATTAGCAACCGTTAGCTATCAGTTGGCCAATATCTTGCTAGCAGCAGTTGTTTTCTTGCGACTTTTAAGCTGGCAGCCCCAGTTGGACAGCGCTAACGAAAGAATAGCTTTGTTTGCAGTCATTGTCGCACTCGGGTTATTATCTTTTAATACTTTTCTCTGGGAAACCGAAGCACGCTACGGACAGATAACTTTACCGCTAAACTTTTTACTTCTTGGAACTATTCCTTTCAAAAAAGCAAAATTTAGCAAAATTCAAATCAAAAAAGCCTTATTAACTAGTATCATTATTCTCTTAGGCATCAGTGGCAGTAACTGGTCAAAACTTAAAAGCTCAAATACCGCATCACAGATTGTTACTGCGCAAAGAAGTCAGCTTTCAAGTCAATACAACTCACCAACTTATGATTTGAAAGCAAATGATTGCATCAAGCAAAGAATCTCATTTACCCACCAAGTTAATTTATTTTGGCTTGAAATGCCAAAGACTTCAAACATTATCGGTTGGTTAATGAACGACAACCATCATTATTCATTAATTAGACAAGGAAAACATTTTGGGGTGAATAAAATAATTGCTCCAGGAAACTATTTATTAATTTTAAAAAATCCAACCAATAAAATACAAAAAATTGATCTAGCCCGAAACATTAACTATCAGCTAGCTGCTTATCCGTTGCAGATCAATCAAAAAACTGATCACTATGCTTCTTTGATTTATCAAGCCCTTTATGTCAGCAGATAAATGCTGAAGCTCAAACGATCAAACCAACCTAAAAGCTCGACAGTCACTAAGCTCTTTAGCTAGCAATTGTTGAGCTTTTAATCTCAAGTTGCTTATTTTCTTGTTCAAGATATTTATTATTTAAAATATTGAATAGCTTGAAAAATTAAATATCCGCCAACTAAAATCAACAAGACTCCCAAAGCACGTGCCAAAAGCTTGAGCCCTCTTTTTAAATCTTGTTCTTGTAATGGATAACTTGCCCCTGCCAACAGTTCGTAATGTTTAAAAAATGCTAACGCCCCGCCACCCCAAAGCACGGTAATGCCAACTAAAACCGAGCCGAGGTTGCTTAGTAAATTATTGTTAATGATCACCCCTAAGATCGTGATTGTTGTACTTGCTAAAATACTGGCAATCCACGGCGTTCTAAAATTCTCCCCATTTTCATTACTTCTTTCGACTTTGTTTTTATGACTTCAGCTTTCTTGAAATAAAGCAAGATTAGTACGTCTTTTTTCTAGGCAGCCTCGGATCTTCTGAAAGCCAGTGGCTAACAATAAATCCCCATTAGTTAAGCAAAACAATGCTCCACTGCTTAAAAAACAAGCATTTTGAAACTCAGCCACTTCAAAATGCCCACTTATCTAATTAATTGTTATCATTGCTTTGATCTGTTTGGTTATTATTATCAGTCGTTGCCGGTGACTCTTGTTGATTATCAGTTTTTTCAGTTGCTGCTTGGTCATTATTAGAAGCAACCGCCTGACTGCCAGAGTCCTCGTTAGACTGATTGGTTGCAACCGCTGTCCCAGCCTTAGTCTCAGTTGAATAATTGCCGGTTCCACTATTAGAGCGAGCATGATAATACGAACGTGAACCTTTGGCATAATTTGTACCAGCATAGCTCGATCCACTCGTTTCACCATAATAATATGTAGTTGTTGAGCTTATCTTCGCACTAGTAGCCGACGAAGCGGTCGTTGATGAGTGACTTTCACTAGAACTTGCAGCTATTGCTGTATTGGCTGCTGAATCCGTGAGTGTTGACTGAGCTGTTGAAGACTTTGCAGCAGCTTGATCAGCCTTTTGATCAAGCTTTTGCAGTTGTTTTGAATATTTTTTTGTCAAATTAGTAATTTGTTTTTTAAAGGCATTTGCTCGCTGAGTTGATGCAAAAATAACTTGCTGATGTTGTTGAAGAAAAGCTTTTGCTTGTTGCAATTTTTTTACCTTTGCCCGCAGATCATGTTTGCTGGCATGTTTTAGATCAGTGATCGTATTTTGCTTGACTGTTTGCTCAATTTGCTGAACAAAATGTCGACGTCCTGATGCAATTACTGCTTGATATTCATCGACCACTCGCTGATTTTGGCTCTCTTGATCCAAATATGTTTGGTAATCATTTTCCAACACTTTAAGCCTTTGCAACCGCTGAGTGTCCGTTTTAGAATTCTTCAGCGCCTTTTTTTGAGCTCGGATCTGATAAATTTCAGCGCTGATACGATTAGCCTCAACTTGTTGATGATGCCGTGAGATCCCTGCCCAGGCAACAATTGTGACCAACAGAACAAAACCAATTACACTAGCAATGACACTAACCTTTTGATTGAGCCGACGATAATGTGATCCTCTCATTTTATTCTTTCCTTTTTATTTGGATTCTGCCTCATAAATTATTTTAGCAAAAAAGGCTCGTTAAAACTAGCAGAAGAACATTATTCAAGCAATGGTTTTCTACGGCTTGTTATTTTCTTATCTTTTTGATATTATAATGATATCAAAAGGCTGGAGGAAGCTAAAATGAAATTATCAAGTATCATTTGTCGTTTAATTGGGGGATATTTGCTTTCCGGTATCTATCTCGGATTTACTCTACTAATTTTAAATGAACGTGGATCCGGTCAAGGAATACCTGTCACTTCAAATTTGTTCAACAAATATTTCATTTTCGATGCACTCTGCTTATTTCCGCTGGCTTATCTGATTGTTGCTAATTGGCGAGCAAAGTTAAAAGCTGCAGCTGATGAAAGCAATATCCAAAAAGCCTTTGAAAAAAGCGGTGAATCATTTGCCACTGCGAACTTCATCCCCGCTTATCTCTATCATGGCACCATGACCGGCTCATCAGCTGCCATTTTTTTACTGTATTACTTGGTATTTTTATTATCACCACTCGTTTTAAGCTGCTGGCTAATCTGGAAAGCAATCAAAAAGCTTTGTTTAACCCTTAAATGAGACCCCCCATTCCCAATGATTTTCTTACTTTTGAGCCGCATTTTTGATTTCTTTCAAATAAATTTTTGGTGAGCGCCGTTGCTTTAAAAATAACGGAACTTTTTCAATCCGAACATCACTAAATTCTAGACCAAACCATTGAGCTGGTGTTGTACTATGATTTTGCAAAAAGATTCTGGCTTTGATCAACCAGTGTTGCCAAGCTGGAAGCGTTGTATCCTCAGATAATAATTCATGAATTAAAATAAAACAAAAATCACCAATTTTTCGTTTCCCTAAAGTAGTATATTTTTGCGGTTGTTGATCGATAATCCCTCTTTTTACTAAATCATTCACAACTTGCCGCAAATAAAGATTAATATGATGACTAGTTTTAAATCCCAGATATAATTGCAAATCAACAATGTTTCTTGTCCCTAGCATATCCACTGTGTAGTAGCAATTATCAGGCTCATCAGTCGTATTAACGGTTACAAACCAATAAACTAAGGCTCGTTTAGGCTGCTTATCCAAAATCGAATAGAGCATTTCTCTTTTTACTTGATAGTTTGACCGTACTTTAGCCATCATTACAACATTGCTCATAAATAAAGGAATCGTTTGATCAGCTGTTAAATCAGCTAGTTGTTTTTTGTAATCCAAAAGTGAGACTTTATCTGTTTCATCCAATAAATTGTCACGAATTTGGTTTCCAAAATACCAAATTGCCATGATTGCCAAAATAATAATCGTGATTAACAAAGTAATATAACCACCATAAATAATTTTAGTTAGACTCGCTAATAAGAAAATCATTTCAATAGTCCCAAAAACTGTCACAAAAATTCTAGCAATTAGTGGATGTCCTCGATGTTTTAAAAAGTTTTTCAACAATAAAGTTGTCATTAGCATTGTCATCGTAATTGCTAAACCATAAGCGGCTTCCATTCGATCTGAAGTTTGAAAGTAAAGCACGATTAGCAACGTGCAAGTACATAATAACCAATTAACTTTATTGATATAGACCTGTCCACGTTGTTTGCTAGGATATTCAATTTTTAAATGTGGCAAAAGTTTTAGACCCATTGCTTCTTCTACTAAAGTGAACGAGCCAGTGATCAAAGCTTGTGAGGCAATAATCGCCGCTAATGTAGCCAGTAAAATTGCAAATGGTCGAAACTCTAACGGTAACATTTGATAAAACGGATTAGTGATCGTCTGACCAGCAGGCTGTTGTAACAGCCAGGCTCCTTGTCCTAGGTAATTAAGCATCAAGGCTAAAAAAATAAACGGCCAAGTGACGTAAATGTTGCTACGACCGACATGTCCCATGTCTGAATAAAGGGCCTCAGCTCCTGTCGTTGCCAAGAAAACTCCACCTAAAATAAAGATTCCAACTGGATTTACCGGCGAAAATAGTAGTTTAATTCCATAGATTGGCGATAAAGCTTGTAAAATCGACCAATTTTGGCTTAGATTTTTCAAACCGCTGATCGCCAAAAAACTAAACCAGCAGACCATTACTGGTCCGAAAGCTTTGCCAATTACATCGGTACCAAAATTTTGGATTGTAAATAAAAGTAACAGAATCACTAAAGTCCCAGCAACAACTTCTTTTTGCTGCGTCACTAAAACTTGACCATTAAATGCCATGCCCTTTAATCCCTCTAAGGCACTCGTCACGGTCACTGCTGGTGTTAGCGTTCCATCAGCTAATAAGGCTGCTCCGCCAATTAATGTTGGAATCAACAGCCATTTGCCATTTTTTCTAATCAGTGCATATAAAGCAAAAATTCCGCCTTCACCTTGGTTAGCGGCATGCATGGCAATCAACACATATTTGATCGTCGTAATTAGCATTAAAGTCCAAAAGATCAAAGACACAGTTCCCCAAACATATTCAGTTGTCAATGGCTGTTTGCCAAGCTCATTTAACAAGTTGCTCATGACATATAGCGGTGAAGTACCAATATCACCATAAACTACACCGACTGTGATCAAACAGCCAATTAACGAAAAACGAATCTGTTTATTCATTCCGACCACTTCCAATTCTCTCTTTAAAAATACCTGAGTGCCAAATAACTATAAATTAACAGCAAACAACCAATTAGCCAAAATTGTCCTGAAACAAAATGTTCTGTCGATAAAAAGGTCAAAATTATCAGTCCAATTAGAACTGTCCAAGCTAGATATTTTTGAAATTTCATTTTGTTTCACTTCACTTTTTAATTTTGAATAAAACTATACCCAACGCCAATGTGAGTTTTAATAAATTTCATTGCGTTTGCATCCGGCTCGATCTTTCTCCGAAGCGCAGCAATTGCCACGCGCAAAGATGTAGTATCGCCAACTGGCTTATCCTGCCAAAGCGAACGCATAAGATAGCCGTGAGTTAAAACCTTTGACGTATTATTAGCCAACAAGCACAGTAAATTATAGGTTGTTTCCGTTAAATTAAGCGGTCCATCTTTTAAATAAGCCGTTCGTGCTAAAAAATCTATTTTTAAATCACCATTTTGATAAATTCGCTGATTACCATTTGTATTTTCCAAATAATTTCGTCTCCGCAGTGCCGCCCGAATATGAGCTAGCAATTCATTAATTGAAAAAGGCTTGATTAAATAATCGTCCGCTCCTTGGTCAAGCGCTAAAATCTTATCATTTTCCTCATTTCTAGCAGAAACAACAATAATCGGCGTTAATTCCACCTGCCTGATCCGTTCAATAATTTCAATTCCATCAACATCCGGCAAACCAAGATCAAGCAGGATAACTTCTGGCTCAAACAATTTAAAACTATTCAAAGCTTCTTTGCCATCTTTGACCCAGATAACAACATAATGATTGGCCTTTAAAGCCATGGTGATCAAATGGCCGACTTCATGATCATCTTCGACTAACATTATTCTGAAATTTTTCATCTAGTTTTCCTCCCAGCTTGGTAAAGTAAACCAAAATCTAACTCCGACCGGTTTGACATTTTCAACACCAATCTTACCACCACAAGCAGAAATGATTGCTTGGCAAAGTGCCAAACCAATTCCCAGCCCTTTTCGACCAACAGTGCCGTTGTGACCACGATAAAAGAGTTTAAAAATTTGATCCTTATCATGAATTTGTGGACCGTTATTATAAATTGTGACTAAGATTTGCTGATGTTTAGTTTTAGTGGCAGCCAATTTGATAATTGAACCTGACGGCGTATATTTGAGTGCATTATTGATTATATTAACAATTACTTGAACAATTAATTGGCCGTTAGTGTTTGCAATTAAATCTGTTTCCGGTAATTCAGTTAAAAGTTGATGTTCTTCTGCCAAGGGGCTCAAATGATTAAGTGCTGCTTCAAAAATATCGGCGATTAATTCCGGCTCGCGTTTTACTTTAAAATTCTGGTTATCAACCTTCGTCATTGATAACAAATTTTCCGTCAAATCAATCAACCAAGCAGCATTTTGATTGATCGAATGGTATAGTTCATTCTTTTGTTTTCCACCCAATTGGTATTCCTCATGGAGCAGCATATCAGAATCACCATAAATTGCTGTCAAGGGTGTTCGTAAATCATGTGAAATTCCACGCAATAAATCAGCTCGTAATTTTTCTTGCTGTGCTAAAGCTAATGTTTCAGCTTGTTTTTTTAAACTTAGATTTTGCCGAATTGCTTGGCCACAAGTCAGGGCAATTGAAACTGCTAAGTCCAGTGTTAATGGATCTGGTAACTTGTTTTGATCAATTTTAATAGCAATTACCCCAGCTGTTTTTTCGCCTCGAATTATAGTCACTGGAAGCAAAATAAAATTTAACTTGCTGTTTTTAGTACTTCCCCATCCAGCTAGCTGCTGATGCTGTTTTACCCACTTAAACAAAGCCACGAAATTTGGCATTGCTAATTCGAGCAAATCAGCTGTAAAATTATCGCCAAATTTTTGCACTAATTCGTATTTGTGATCTTTCTCTTTCCAAATAAAAACATTGTTGCCGAAAAGCTTATTTAACTGTTCCCCAGTTACTTGAAAAATTTCGCTGATTGTTTGACAAGTCTGTAAACGTTGACTGGTTTTTAAAAGAATATCCGTTCGAAACGCCCGACCAGCATCTAAATTCGCTTGTTTCTGAATTTTAGCAGTCCAAGAACCACTCAAAAAAGCGACAATAAATAAGATTCCAAAGGTTAAGAGATTGTTAGTATTTGTTTGTAATGAACCAATTGGTCTAGTAAAGAAAAAGTCATACATAATGGGAATTGCTAAGGAATAAAGTAATGAGTAAAGTCTGTCTTTAGTTACTATTGCGGTCAACATCACTCCCAAAATATAAATCAAAATGATATTCGTATTATCAGAATTAATGTCTTTTAAAATTAATCCTCCCAAAGTTGTTATTAATAAAATTAGTAAAATTTTAAAAAAATTAGTCAGTCTAATTTTTTCAGTCAGCCAGGCTGAAAGTTTCAATCTTCGTTTAGATTTTGGAATTGCATCAATCTTTGAATTGTCTACCCTGACTTTTTCAATTTCTGGTAGCAGATGATCAAGCAAGTTGAATTGATTTTTATCCCAACTTTTCAAATATCCAGTTTCATAAATTACGGTTGTAATCCCCTTTTGCTTCACATATTCACTGAGCAAACGGATTCGATCACTCCCATAAAGGATCGTAACTTTAATGCCTAAACTTTCTGCTAAGCGAAAATTTGAAATCAAATTTCGATCATTCAGCAGGGACAAACTTTGACTAATATAAATTCCAGTTAGCTGAATTTGTCTACCAGCTGCTAAATCAGCAGCTAATTGAATTGTTCTTAGATTGCTAGCAGAATTTGAAAGGCAAACTAGTATTTGCGGTGGTTGATTTTCTTTCATCATTAGTTGCTCCTTCAACTTGAATTTGCTGCTTTCGACTATACCAAAATTCTTGTTAAAATGGTGTTAAAATCTCAGATATTTAAGAGAAAATAAAAAAGTGTTATAACTGCGTTAAGTCAACTAATCACTAAATTGTTCAACTTCATTTAAAATAGATTGAACAATCTCTTATGATTGGTTACTAAAATCGCTGTTAACGCACTTTTTCTTTTTGGAAAATGCCGTTAATAACTTCTAACCATGAAAATTACCAGTATACTGATTAACAGTAACATATGGTAAATTGCCTGTGTTGTATTCTTTAACCCAGACCTCCCAAAGACCATTTCCAATATATTGATAACGATTTGGTGTTGCATGATAGCCAGCATACAATTTTTGCTCAAAAGCTTTGACCCAAGCACCTTGCGGCTGAGTTGAACTGCTGACGGCGGTTCGACTATTAACTGAAGAACTATTTGAACTTGCTGATGTCATTAGCTGATTGGCCTGATGTGTTATTGAACTAGCACTGTCTGGAGTAGAATTAGTAATCGATCTTGAAGCTGCTGTGGTTGACTTGTTGCTGGTAGAAACGACACTGTCTGATTTAACTGCAACTGACGATCTTGAACTAGTTTTTTTCGTTGGTTCTTTTGCTGATCTTGTCTTTTTAGATTGTTTTTTATCTTTAACACTGGTTACTTCAGTTGTTGACTTGCTTGAATGTGTTTGCAAACCCCAAATTGCAACTGCACCCACAACAATCACTAAAACAGATAGCGCTAAAAGCCAGACCGTTTTCTTCATAACTTTTACCCCCAGAGGATTTTTTCCACATTATGACATATTCAATCTTGACTAACCAGTTTCTTTAAGGAAAATTATATTTTCTAACCTAAAAAAATAGCAGTCAAAAAAGCTTCGACTGCTACTGATTAAAAACAAAAATCTAATTAACCATTTTTAACTAAAAACAGAAATTGCTCGGTTGAAAGTCCCGGAGTGATGCGAACCCGATCAAGTGAATAAAAGCCTTGACTTTTTTGGGCAAGACCAGGATGAGTCGTCAAACCTAACTGATAATTGCATTTTTTAACTAACTGCAGTGTTTGTTGATCATATCTTCCAGCCGGATAAGCAATTACCTGCGTATTTTGATTTAATTGTGAATCTAACGTTTGCTTAGCATTATCAAGTTCCTGCCATTGCTGTTTGGCAGGCAACTCATTTAGGTCGAGATGATCAACTGTATGACTGGCAAAACTGATTAAACCCGTTGCCCGCATTTGCTTCATTTGTTCAACAGTTAAGTAGCCATTGCGCTGCTCAAAACCCGTAATATAATTAATCGTCGCTTTATAATGATATTTTTTTAAAATTGGAAAAGCGGCCGAATAGTTATCTGAATAACCATCATCTAATGTTATCCAAACACACTTGGCTTGAGGCAAAGAATTTGTCGTAAAAGCTTTAACGGCTTCAGTCGCCGAAAGCGAATAATAGCCAGCCTGTTTAAGAGCCACAATTTCAGCTGCAAATTGGGCTGGTGGCACCCGCAATGAATTGCCGCTGGAAATACTATGATACATTAAAATTGGAATCTTGATTGGCTGTTGATAATATTTCCAAGGCTTAGCTTGAGTTTTTTTATTTTTAACCGTTGCTATTTTATTTTTTGTTACTTTTTTGTCTTTTTTTGTTTGAGATATTCTAATTGTTTGTCGGTTACTTTTAGCTGTCTTTTCTGAGTGACAACTAACTAGAAACAATATCATAAAGCCCCAAGCAATTCCTAATAAAACTCTTTTTTTCATTTTACATTTCCCCAATTCATTGATACTTGTCCCTTTTAAAAGTCGGCGAATTAACTTATTATTTAAGTAGTTTCTTATTTTCCCCTCACCCCAAAGGATTGAAGGCTTGGTCATGTCATTTTTATTTATTTTTGTTTTTTTAATCATTGCTGGTTTTGTTGCTGGTTTACTATCTTCAATTGCTGGTCTGGCTTCACTTGCTTCTTATCCCGCATTACTCTTGATTGGCTTGCCACCAGTTTTAGCAAACGTAACCAATACAACCGCTTTAGTATTTACCGGCATTGGTTCACTGATTTCCTCGCTAAAGGAACTTCATGGACATTGGAAAAAGGTGATGGTTTTGACTTTGTTGTCAACTGGTGGCAGTATTTTAGGAAGTTTATTGTTATTACTTGCTCCAGCAGCTTCATTTGAAAAAGTTGTTCCTTTCTTTATTCTGTTTGCTGGTATCTTGCTCTTGTCCTCAAGTCGAAAAAACAATCATTTCCAATTTAATTTTCAAAGAATTCCAGACTTTTGGTTAAATTTACTAAGCTTTGGTGGCATATTTTTAGTTGGTGGTTACACAGGCTATTTTGGGGCTGCTGGTGGAGTTATCACATTAGCCATCTTGTTAGTTATTATTAACGAAGATTTTGCAACCGTCAATGCAGTGAAGAACCTTCTTGGCTTTGCCTGCAATCTAATTGCTGCCATCATTTTTATTTTCAAAACTAAAATTGATTGGACAATGGTTATTCCGCTTGGAATTGGTTTACTAATTGGCGGCTACGTAGGACCAGTCATCGTGAGACATGCTAATATTCATCTCTTGCGGATACTGATTGCTTTAGCTGCTTTTGGTTTAGCTGCCTATCTGTTTATAACGGCCTATTTTTAAATCTTCACTTAAAAATATTAACATCTCCACCAGCAACCAAGATCTTGCTTTTATCTTTGGAAAAATCACAGTTGTGATAATTGATATCAGCACCTTCACTCCTTTGGTCAATCGCTGGAACCGACACTTGGCTCAACTTTGCATCATCTTAAATATCAATAAATAGATTTTGCAAAGCTTTAACATCTTGCAGGATCAAATTTGTGTCACCAGTTATTGTTAGCTGGGCTGTTTGTAAATTCTGTAAATTGACCTCATCTTGATCTTAATCGCTGTAAGTTTTGTTTTTGCGGGCAAAATAATTCTAATTGGCCGTGCTCTATTTTTAGTATAAGTGATGCCAAAGTTATTAAGCACTACATTTCGTCCTTGAGTGTGTTCATTAATTGTCAAACTAAAACTCCAAAAGCTAATCCAAGTCAATTTTAAACTGATGCCATTCAGCACAAATCTTTTGGTACTGTATTTTACCTGCAGTCGTGATTTGATAATATCTTTGGTTTCTGCCTTGATAAGGCTCATCATAAAATGGATTTCTTAAAAAAATCAAGTTGTCTAATAAAACTTTAATTACTGCTAAAAAAACACAATAAATTTTTTAAAATAATTAAAAACAATGGGAGCTAACCTATGTCATAATTTGCAATTATTGGGCATAATTTCTGTTTGATTACTTGAACTGAAACAGACAGTGGCAACACCGTAACTCACATTGACAATTTTGCTAAGCTGCACCAACGTATTAAGCTTCTTAGCCGGCACTTTTGGCGTTTAAAGGGCAGCATTACTTCAGCTGATTAAACCTGCTTCTGTAAAAAAGATCATCAGTTAAATGCTGATGATCTTTTTTGATCGCTAATTTGATTACTGGATATTAAAAAAACTAATCAATGCTTGGGAAACCGTTCAAAAATACTATAGAATTGAGATTTATCGCCAAAATCAGCCATGTACTGCCCATTCAATCCAGCTTTTTGTCCAATAACCTCCAATTTAATAATCAAGTTTTCCTCATCCTTAGAATAATGCAACTGATCTTCCAAAGAAACACTTCGGATATAATTAATTAAGCGCATCACTAAAGCTTCGGGATTTTTAGCTGTTGGTAATTTTGAGGAAACTTGCAGCAAAACGTCAATAATATCATTTAATTTAGCCGATTTATGCTCCCGTTTGTCTAACATAGCAATTAATCGGTCAACATATTCTTGTGATTTTTGAGTATTATTCTTCATTAAGTAAGTGGCCTCCTGTAAATAATTTGTTTTGAAAATTAGAAATATGTCATTTTTAATATATCTGATTGATATTTTAAAAGCAACCGCAAAAAAGCTTTTATTTCAAGCATGCTTCAATAATCAGACCTGCATGCTTCAAGACTCAGACCTTTTTATTTACTTGCTAACCAGTCAAACTTTTACCATGCTATAATGGAAAACAACAACAATCCTTAGTCATGAAAAAGCAATTTTTGATAACTTGTTAAAAAATTAAATTAGCGGAGGCGCTGCTAATGCTTAAAAGAATTTTGGGCATTTTGGGCATCTGGATATTATTTTTTTCTTATCTAACTTTTCCTTCATCTCCGAGTTTTATTGCTCTTTTAGGTGAAGTTGCAATTGCAATTATTTTTTGGTTTCTAATTTTAAAGGAAATCAAGTCTACCAAAGTTTTGAAAAACCACTTAATTTTTAATCGGCAGCAAAAAATTACCATCAGCTTGATTTTTTTGTTGCTAATTTTGATTATGCTTGCAGGCAACGTACCTCAAAATATTAGCCAACTTGCTAATGAACCGCTAAAAAAATTTTTAGTTGGTTTAATAACAGCCGTAATGGCCGGCTTTTTTGAAGAAGCCTTTTTTCGCGGCTACCTTTTTTCCAGTTTTATAAACTGCCTGCAGCAAGGATCCTTTCGCCTAGTCTTAGCTGGTATTATATCTGGACTATTATTTGGATTGGCTCATCTAATAAATTATTTTATGGGTGGGGCAAATCTCCAAAGTACCCTGCAGCAAGTTTTTTATGCCGTTAGTTTTGGACTTTGCTTGGCAGCCATCCGGACAGCTTTCAATGGTTTAATTATTCCAATCATCATTCATATTCTAATTGATCTTCAGCCGGCGATAACTACTTACTCTAATTATCATGACCCCTGGTTGCCGATTATTCTAGCCTTTGCCCCTCTTTTATTGATTTCTGGACTATTTTTATTTGAAATTGGTCACAAAGTAACCGATAAGGACTATATTAGAATTAAGTAATTAGATTAAATTTAGAAGGATCAAGAAAATGGCTCAAAATACCAAACCAGATTTACGTCAACTAAAAAAGGAATACCGGCGGCGACACCGCCATCCATTTAAACGACCTGTCTTTTTAATGATTTTTGTCACAGTTATTTCATTTGTCGTCTTTTTTGTCCGCAAATATTTCGACCCAAGCAGTTATTTTTCAAACTTGCAAGAACTTTACCAAACACATGTTAAATATCAGGAAGCTCAAGGCAGTTTCAACGCTTTAGTAATTGGATCTGATGAACGAAAAAATCAAACTGTTGGGCATACTGATACAATCATGCTGGTTCATGCCAATCTAACTAAACATCGCTACACAGTTGTCAGCATTCCGCGCGACTCGCGAATTTATCTAGATAATATTGGTCATACTAAATTAACAAGTGTACAAACTATTTATCAAGGAAAATATGGTGCAAAAAAGGGAATTTTAAAAACCGTTGAGGCGATCTCGGCTTACTTGGATGTACCAATCAACTACTACTTAGAAACCAACTATTGGGGGTTACGTTCAATAGTCAATGCGATCGATGGAATTACTGTTAACTTGCCATTCAATGTGACACTCACCCATCCTTGGTACCAAGAAGACTATGATAAAGTCTTCACGAAAGGAAAACATCATTTGAATGGTAAACTAGTTGCCGAAATCGTCCATGAACGTGACTCAGTCCCCGAAACTGATTTTGGACGTCAGCGACTACAGGAGGCTGCTTTGGTTGGCATTATCAACAAGGTAACTAAACCAGCTTACGCCCTTAAAATTCCGGCGCTCGCCAGATCAATGTCAAAATTTTTGGTTGCCACCAATCTTAATACTAATGACTTAATTAGTATTGGCTTAGCTGTTAGAGGAAATTTCAATGCACAAAAACAAGTCAAATATCATCAATTAACTGGAAAAAATAAGGTTCTTTATGACAATGTTTTACAAAATTATAACGATGAAATTGTTTTGAACCGTAATCAACTCGATCGGATCATTGAACAAGACTTTGACGGGCAATAAACCTTTAATTTGCTGATCAAAAAGCTGGAAACTTTATTCAATGATCATTAATTAAATGAGTAGCTGGAAAACCCGATTACGATTACTTCCACCTGGGAATAGTTTGCTCAGTTTCTGACACTGAAGCGAATTACAAAATAGCCCTCAAAATTGATATTTAAAATCAATTATGAGAGCTATTTTTTCAATCAAGCTGCCAAGTGCGACTAAACTCCAAATAATTCTGAGTTATCTAACCAGTCATATTTCATAAACTGTTTTAACTTTTTGTTAACTGGGATCCAAAGACCGGTTCGTAACAAGTCATGCATAACTTCCGTAAACATAAAATCATTTTTCGGTTTTTTGATCAAAATAATTTGATCAGTTTCTGTTTCACAAATTACCTGTTGTTTTTTAAGACCAATAATTTTAACTGAAATAATATTAGGATTAAATTTCATAAGATATTTCCTCCTGCCTAATAGTGTTGACCAAATCAAACACTTGAATTGCTGCTATTTAAGGATTATGTACCTTAACGACAATTCTTATTTTAGAGATGAAATTTGAAAATCCAACGAAAAACGTTTGACATTCTGCTTAGGTTTTTACTAAGAAACGCTGACTGTTTAAACTAATTGCAACCAGCTTAATATTTTTTTATTTAAGTTGTGAATTTTCTGAGCTGAAATTTTTGCTATACTATATTAGTAAAACGGTATACCGTTCAAATAAAATGAAAGAAGCGAGTTCAAATGAAAATTATTTTAGCTGGCGACCATGCTGGATATGAATTAAAAAAAATTATTGCTACAAAACTGCAAGAGATGGGACACACGGTTAAAGACGCCGGTCCGTTTAGCGATGATTCAGTTGATTTATCTGACTTTGTTTACCCTGCAGCTCTGGCAATTAGCAAGCATCAATATGATCGCGGAATCTTTATCGATGGAGTTGGCTATGGTAGTGCTTTGATTGCTAACCGAATCTATGGAATCGATGCTGTTGTCTGTCAAGATCCATTTTGTGCAAAATTAGCTCGCCAACATAATAACAGCAATGTTTTGTGCTTAGGTGGAAAAATTATTGGTCCTGCAATTGCGGAAGAGATCGTTAAAACGTGGATGACAACTGAACCACTGACCCAGGAAAAATATCTGCGTCGAATTAAAAAGGTCCAAGCAATTACCGAACGTCATTTAAAAAAGTTAGATGAAATTTAAACAATTAACCTATTAAACAAACTAGAGGTTAAGGAAAGAGCAATTTTCTTTTCTTAACCTCTATTTATTTGAGATTATTTCTGGATACCTGCAAAGCAAATCTTGTCAATACTGATAAGCAAAAACTGCACCTTTGACTATTAACGTAGATAAAATTCAGCATCTGTAAATTGCAAAGTAATTGCATTAATTTAGATCAGTTGGATTGTTATCTCAGCTAATTCAAATTGTCTGAATTGGCGATTGCTAGAAATGACATATAATCCTGAATAAAACAAAAACAATCATGTTTGCTTGAATAATTTGCAGATTTTCGGCTTTCTCTCCCCAGTTTTTAAATAATAATCCGCTTAATTTATAAATTAATAAATACATATTTCAACTACTATTTTAAAAACTATTGCAATAAAATTCAAAAAAAGATCATAATTTATTCACAAAGTTAAATTAATCTAAAAATTAGAAGAAAACTAATGCACTTACATTTTATTAAAAATATGGGCGGGATTAATGATGAAAAAAAATATTTTATTTACCAATTTACGACATAAGTTGATAAAAATTACTGTCAGTTTAGCAATAGTTTTTGCATTTGGAGTATCTATCACCAGTCAAGTACAAGCCGCTAGCTCTACTTTTAAAGACCCAACAACAACTAGCCAAACAACAACCTCAAGCCAAAATACGACAAATTCAAAAATTACTCCTTACAGTTATCCCTTCAGCAGCCGTAATATCAGTGTCTATCTTGAAAACATGAGCAGTACATATCAGGCGTATTGGAAACAAGCTATTGCAGCATGGAACGATACAGGAATTGTTAAATTAACTATTACGACAACCAGCAGCGATGCAGATATTACTTGCAATGTTGAAACGTCATCTTCTGAAAACTACACTGGAATAACTGAATTAACCTATGATTCCGTTAATAAAAAAATTAAAAATGCTGTTTCTACTTTGTATAGCAATACTCTTGAAGACAATAACTATGGTGAAACAGGCTGTGTTGACGTTGCAACTCATGAATTGGGACATGCTCTGGGTTTAGAACATAATACTCAAGATCAAGATAGCATCATGTGGCCATCTTCCGAATATCAAACAATTGATGAAAACGATATTGAAGGCTTAACTGAAAATTATGCTTCAATTCCTTCTTTAAGTTCTACAACTAGCTCAGCTGCGACAAGCTCAATCAATTCAGCTACAAGTTCATTTAGCAGTTCCAGTTCTTCCAGCACGAGTAGTAGCTCGACTTCTTCCCTTAGTCCAAATAAAGATCAGAACTTTCAATCAATCAGCTCTAATCACCAAGTCAGCTCAACTAAAAATGTTCAAGTAATTCGTCAATCTCGTCACCATCAAGCTTGGCAAACGACCAAAACTATTCGTTCAAAAGTTTCAGATGCATCTCACCTAACTAGCAAAAAAAACAATCATTCTCAAAAGTCGGCTTCTTCACAAGAACCATCAAGAATGTCACCTTTAATTCAGATAAAAAGTAAAATTACTAGCCTGGTTAGAAATTTTAAAAAAGTTAGTATTGTTACAGACACTCAAAATTATTTAAAAGGTTTGTTATGAATATAAGTAAAAAGCGTATCTTTTTACTCTAAAATTACTAACCTAATGACGTACAGCTAATCTAATTATCAAAAACCTTAATAAAAAAGGTTCTTTTTCAAGTAGTACTGATAAATAAAATTGCCTAAATTGCAATTTAAATTGGTATAGCTGGATTATTAAGCTATCTGTTCTGCGGAATGGATGGCTTTTTTGATGTAATAATGATAATTTAAGCTGACGTAGCTGTTTTTTAAAGATAATAAGATTCGTAAGCGGAAGTTTTCAAAATTTCTAAATCCGTATGCGGTCCTTTTAATGACTTTGATTTTATTATTGGTACCTTCTACTGGGCCATTTGAAAACGAGGTCTTGAAACTGTTGATAATTTCACTTTGATGTTTACACAGTGTTCGATTAGCTTTCTTTATTTGTTCAGGCATTCCAGCAACTGAATTTAATAGATTACTTAAGGATTCAGTATCTTGATGATGAATGACATGTAACAGCTGTTGGTAATAGTTATAAGCTTTCCTCAGTTCGTCAGACATGTTCAGCAGACGATCAACGACATCAGC